>JAIRWC010000021.1 GCA_031253495.1 Oscillospiraceae bacterium
GCTCAAGTTGCGTGTCCGCCCCATACATCATCATTTGCTTTCCCATTTCTTTCACCCCCACTCATTCTACCATATTTTGACGAACGGGTCAAGAGGGTTTTTAGAGGTTGCCTTAAGTATACTCGTGTTGTTCAAGACGAGAGAGCGAAGCAGTTAAGCGGGTTGTATTTCGAGGTTGGCGGTCTGCCGCCGAAAAGCAAGGAGGACGCGGCGCATATCGCTATTGCGTCTGTTTATGACTGTGATGTTATTCTGTCATGGAATTTCAAGCACATTGTAAACCTCCGGGCAATGACCGCCGTTGAAACTGTGAACTTCCAAATGAGGTATAAAAATATCCGTATATTATCGCCGTCAATGCTATTGAGTGAGGAGGAATAAAAATGGATACACCCAAAAAGAATTTATACTCTGTCGATGAAATACACAATATGCGCGTGAAAACCGCCGAGCGATACGGCAGAATGACGCCCGAAGAAGCCACGCAAGATTTCAAAAGGCGTGTCGAGGAAGCGGAAAAAACTATGGAAGCATTACGCAAAGAAAAGCGGTTCGCCTTGAATTAAGCGAATCGAAAAAGACAGAGGGCAATAGATGATTTTTTTCCCGCTCGATTTTGTAAAAAAGCGCAGATAAAAAATCATTTTGTGTACAAATTTGTGTACATTTCCGTATCGACAGGCGGCAAACCCCGATATTACGGGATTTATTAACCGCCACAACCTATTGAGTGGGAGCGATGGACAGATTTATCCTGAAATCCGATTATAAACCCACGGGCGACCAGCCCGAAGCCGTCGCCGCGCTTGCGAACGGCGTTCTTAACGGCGACAGGGAGCAATGCCTAATGGGCGTTACCGGCTCCGGCAAAACTTTCACCATGGCGAATATAATTGAAAAAGTCAACCGCCCCACCCTCGTTTTAGCGCACAATAAAACCCTCGCCGCCCAGTTGTGCGGCGAGTTCAGGGAATTTTTCCCCGACAACGCCGTCGAGTATTTCGTCAGCTATTACGACTATTATCAGCCCGAAGCCTATATTCCCGGCACCGATACCTTTATAGAGAAAGACAGCGCGATTAACGACGAAATTGACCGGTTGCGCCATTCCGCGACGCTTTCGTTGGCGGAACGGCGGGACGTGATTATCGTGGCGAGCGTTTCCTGCATTTTCAGTATAGGCGGACCGGAAGAGTATCGCGCCAACGTCGTTTCCCTGCGCCAAGGCATGGAAATTCCCCGCGACGACGTCATGAGGAAGCTTGTCGGGATTCAATACGAGCGCAACGACATAAATTTCACGAGGAACAAATTCCGCGTCAGGGGCGACGTGCTTGAGGTTTTCCCCGCCGGGAATCCGGTCGAGCGGGCTTTGCGGATAGAGTTTTTCGGGGACGAAATTGAAAAAATCACCGAAATAGAGGTCGTTTCGGGAACCCCGATAAGGAGTATGAGTCATACCGCGATATTTCCGGCGACGCATTACATAATAAGCAAGCCCGCTTTGGAAACCGCTTTGCGCGAAATTAAGCGCGAAATGGAAGAGCGGGTGGAGTTTTTCACCAAAGAGCACAAGCTGATTGAGGCGCAGAGGATAGCCCAGCGCACCGTGTACGATATTGAAATGCTGCGGGAAATCGGCGCCTGCAAGGGAGTGGAAAACTATTCGCGGATTTTAAGCGGGCGGGAACCGGGAAGCACGCCGATTACGCTGCTTGACCATTTTCCCAAGGATTATCTGCTTATGGTCGATGAAAGCCACGTAACGCTCCCGCAGGTTCGCGGAATGTACGGCGGCGACGCGGCAAGGAAGAAAAACCTCGTGGATTACGGGTTTCGCCTGCCTTCCGCTTACGACAACCGCCCCATGAACTTCGACGAGTTTTATGAAAAAATCAATCAGGTAATATTTGTTTCGGCGACGCCGTCGGAGTTCGAGCGCAAAAAGAGCGCCCGTTTGGTCGAACAGGTTATACGGCCGACGGGGCTTTTAGACCCCAAGGTTACGGTTAAGCCGGCAAAAGGGCAGGTGGAAGACCTGTTAAGCGAGATAAACAGGCGCGTCGAGCGTAACGAGCGCGTTCTCGTAACCACATTGACCAAGCGTATGGCGGAGGATTTAACGCTTTATCTGGAAAAGTTCGGCGTGAGGGTTCGCTATATGCACCACGACGTCGATACGATGGAGCGCATGGAAATTATACGGGATTTAAGGCTGGGCGAATTTGACGTTCTCGTGGGGATTAACCTGCTTCGCGAGGGGTTGGATTTGCCGGAGGTTTCTTTGGTGGCCGTTCTTGACGCGGATAAGGAAGGTTTTTTGAGGAGCGAAACCTCGCTGGTTCAAACCATAGGGCGGGCGGCGCGGAACGCGAACGGCGAGGTCGTCATGTACGCCGATTCCGTAACCCGCTCGATGGAGGCGGCAATCCGCGAAACCGACCGCCGCAGGGAAATACAGGAACGTTTCAACAAAGAGCACAATATCGTTCCGCAAACGATTGTAAAAGAAGTGCGCGGGATAATCGAAATTACCAAAAAAGAGGACGAAAAGGGCGGCGCGAAACTAAAGAGGCTGACGCGTTCGGAAAAAGAGGCGTTGATAAAAAAATACACCGCCCTTATGAAAGAAGCGGCTAAACTGCTTGACTTTGAACAGGCGGCGTATTATCGGGACGCGATAATCGAGTTGCGCGGGTAAACGAGGGGTTGCGGTTGATTTTTCGCCATAACGGGCGCATCACCCTTACAGATTCAGCCACAAAGCGGGACGAACGCCGTAAGAGTAGTAGACACGGATGCCGTCGACGTAGACAAGGCCGTCGTCGTAGACGTAGGCGGCGTAGTAACTATTGATGCCCGGCGACCGAAGCCACCAATCGGACGCATTTCCTTTTGAATTATAGGCGACCCTTGCGTTACCGTCGCTGAAATATTCGTTCGCTTCGTCAATGCTTAACAAGAAGATTTTGTCGGTCGTGTCGTTGCCGCCCGATGTGCCGTAATTCGGGTTATCGTTGTTTATTACCCGCGTTTCGGCTATTTTTGCTTTGTCGTCCGCGCCGAAGCTGTTGTAGAAATTGAAATTAAGGTACGTCCTTAAAGTGCAGGTTTCCCATGTTACATCTGTATATTCATCGTTGTATGCCTTGTATTCTAACACATACAAGCTTAAAATCAAAGCCCTGCCGTCCTTTTTTTCAAGGACAAGCCAGTCGTACCCGCCGAAATTGATTATTTCACTCCCGGTGTTTATCACCGCCGCAAGAACAATCGACGGGTCGCCGTTGCCGCCGTAAACCGCCCCTTTGTATGAAACCGTAATGTCGGGTATACCGCTGAACGCTTCGTTGCCGATACTTGTTACCTTATCGGGGATTGTGATACCCGTCAGGCTCTTGCACCCGTAAAACGTTTCGTTGCCTATATTTGTCAGCCCGTCGGGGAGCCTTACGTCCGTCAAGCCGCCGCACCCGTAGAACGCACTGTCCGCTAATTCTGTCACGGTATCGGGGATATAAACCTGCTCAATCGTCCAGTTGTCGTAAAATACGCCGGCGGCAATGATTTTCACGGGCTTTTCATAGATTGTCTCGGGTATCCTCACCTTTGTTTCCGTTCCGATATATTTGATAATCTCAATGCCGTCTGTTTCCGGATTTAACTTGAATTCAAAATCGGTTTCCGGGTTTTCGGACAGTTTTGAGAGGTCCGCCCTCGGCGGCTCGGTAGTCGTCGCGGGCGGCTCGGCGGTAGGCGCGGACGGCGTGGTGGTAGGCGCGGCGTCCGATGTCGCCGTTCTGCGGGTTTCCGGTTCCGACTCGTAAGTGCTTCCGCCGCCTCCGCACGCGGCGAGGGAGAGCGCGAGGGAAAGCGCGATGATTGTCAATAAAATACGTGTTTTCATTTTCTTGTCGCTCCTTTATTCTGACATCGCCGCCGCGCGCGAATTCCCGCCCGCGCTTCGGCTTTAATGAATATACCATATCCCGCGATAATTGTCAACTTTCGCGGAATGTTTCGTTTTTCTTGCTAAAATTTAATTTTTATGTTATAATGTACGCAACTTTTCCCGTCTTCGCACTGTGTTACCGTTGAAAGGAACTTTCGATATGGACGGCTTTGAGGAAGTCATGCGGCGTTATTCCGATATGGTGTACCGATTGGCGTTCGCCAGAACGGGAAACTCCCACGACGCGGAAGACGTAACGCAGGAGGTGTTTTTCGGCTATGTACGCGCCAAAAAGACCTTTAACGACGAGGAACACAGGAAAGCGTGGCTCATACGGGCGACCGTCAACGCTTCGGTTAACACCGTCAAATCCGCGTGGAAGCGACATTCCGGCGGGGAACTGAGCGAAAACGAAGGAAAAAAGGATGAAAACCTTTCCCGTATTGAAACGCGGTCGGCGGTTTATTCGGCGGTGCGTTCCCTTTCTGAAAAATACCGCGTGGTCGTTCATCTGTTTTATTATGAGGATATGACGGCGGCGCAAATCGGAAAGGTTATGAAATTAAACGAAAACACGGTAAAATCAAGGTTAAAGCGGGCGAGGGACGCGTTGAGGGAAAAGTTGAAGGGGGTCGGTTTCGATGTTTAGGGAGCTTTACAAAGAAGATAACGGGTTAATCGCGCCCGAACCCTCGTTTATTGAGGAATTAGCCGAAAAGATGAAACGCGAGGCGGCGGCCGCCGAAAACGCGGCGTTTGAACCGAGGCGGCGCGTTTTCCCCAAAGCGCCGTTGGCCGCCGCCGCCGTTTTGGCGGTGGCGGGCGTGTTTGCCGTTCCGATAATAAGCATTGGCGGCGGCGGGAAAATGTCGGATTCCGCAAGCGACGGCGGCGGGAAAATGTCGGATTCCGCGCTCGACGGCGGGAAAATGTCGGACTTCGCGCTCGACGGCGAAAATGCCGATTACGATAACGCGCTTTCAACGCAGCAGGTTTTGGATGAAAGCGGCTGGAGCGGTGCCGATTACGGGCTTAACGCCTATTTGCCCGACGACTTTTCGATTGGCGCGTTCAGGTATCACGACGGGGAATACAAGACGAACTATATTATTTTGCCCGGCGGTTACACGGAACGATTTGTCGAAAAAACGCGTTACGCCGAAATGACCGCGCATACTCCCGGCGGCGCTTCCGGGCGTTACGCCGAACTGGATACGGGCGGGGAAATAAAAGAGTTAAGGTTATATGGGGACGGGTCGATAACTCTGCGTCTTTCAGCCCAATCGGACGGTTATCTGTTCGAGGGCGGACATGAGGCTCGCGAGCTTTACGCGGAACTGACCGATTTGGCGGGTGCGGTCTATGACTAAAAAGCTGTTGTTAATCGTAAACCCGAACGCGGGCAGAATGAAGGCGGGAACCGTGCTGCTCGACCTTATAAGCGAATTTTCGAGGGGCGGGTACGACGTAACCGTATTCCCCACCGCAAAAAAATCAGACGCCGAGGAAAGGGTTAAAAATCACGGCGGAAACTATGATTTAATAGTGAGTTGCGGCGGCGACGGAACCCTTTCCGAAACCGTAAACGGCTTGGCGTGGATTTCCGAAACGAGGGGAAAGCGCGTACCTTTCGGCTTTGTCCCGGCGGGAACCGCCAACGACTTCGCCAATACGGTGGGCATGCCGAACGGTATGAAAGAAGCGGCGAGGGCGATTATCGGCGGGAGAAACCGTTCGCTTGACTTCGGCAGGTTCAACGACAGGTATTTTATATATGTGGCGGCGTTCGGGCTGTTTACGTCGGTGTCTTATACCGTGCCGCAGGACATGAAAAAGACCTTGGGGCAGTTCGCTTATTTGCTGGAGGGGCTGAAGCAGGCGATTGACGTTCCCAGCCGCCGTCTCACGGTGGAATACAACGGCAAGGTTATACGGGACGATTTCGTTTTGGGCGCCGTAACCAATTCCACCTCCGTCGCGGGGATGTTCAAGCTGAATAAGGCGCGGGTAAAGCTAAACGACGGAAAGTTCGAGGTTACTTTGGTGCGCGACCCCAAGAACCCCGTGCGCTTAAGCAAGCTGATTATGGATTTGTCGGCGCAGAGGTTCGACCCGCGTTACGTTCTGTTCGAGAAAACCGAGGAGGTGAAAGTCAGTTCGGGCGGCGAACCCGTGGCGTGGTGTCTGGACGGCGAGGACGGCGGCTCTTACGGCGAGGCGGCGATTAAGAATTTGCATAAAAAAGGCGTTATAAGGATTTAATCGGCGTCATGGGGGCGCGGGGAGGAAAATGATAGACGTATGCTTACCCGGGACGGGGGGGATGATTCCCCTGCCGGACAGATGGCTCACCTGCTGTTGGATTGAATATCAAGGGAGCGCGGTGTTAATCGATTGCGGCGAGGGGACGCAAATCGCTTTGAAAGAGGCGGGGTGCAAGCCCTCGCGCCTCGCCGTTTTGCTTATAACCCATTTCCACGCCGACCATGTGGCGGGGCTGGTCGGGTTGCTCCTTACCCTTTGCAACCATTCGCGCGCCGAACCGCTTACCGTGGCGGGACCGCCCGGGCTTCGCAGGGTGGTTTCGTCGCTTACGATAATCGCGCCGCGCCTGACGTTCCCCCTTGAGATAATCGAGTTGGACAAGAACAACCCCGTTCCCTTGGAAAAAGCGGGGCTGACGGTCTATGCCGCGCCGTTGAGGCACGGAACGACCTGCTTCGGATACAAGGTCGAGTTAAAGCGCAAGCCGGTGTTTAACCCGCAAAAAGCCGCCGCCTTAAATATACCCGTAACCTTTTATAAAGCCCTGCACAACGGGGAAACGGTTACGCTTGACGACGGCGAAACAATTAAGCCGGAACAGGTGCTTGACGGCGCGCGCAAACCGATAACCGTGTGCTACGTTACCGACACCCGCCCTTTCGCCGGGCTGGCGGGCTTCGCCGAGGGGGTCGACCTGCTTATCGGCGAGGGAATGTATTTCGACGAGCAAATGCGCGAAAAGGTGGAGGAAAAGAACCACATGCTGTTTTCGGACAGCGCGGAGTTAGCGAAAAAAAGCGGGGCGAAGCGGTTATGGCTGACCCATTACAGCCCCGCGTTGGAGCGCCCCCGCGACGGCGTTAAAATCGCCGAAAGGATTTTCCCCAAATCCGAGGCGGCTTACGACGGGATAAGGCTGACAATTGACGGTTGACAATTCGCGGTTGTTGGTAGTATAATGGTACTTGCGCCGTCGCGGCAACGCCCGCCGCGCGCGCGGAGAGGAAATATTGACGATGGCAAATGAGTTCAGCGTATCGCTTGACGTTATCATGAAAGAGTTCGAGCTTGAGCCGCTCCACGTTCCCGCCGAACCGTCCGACATATTCATTTATAACAACGACATCAACCGCCCCGGGCTGCAATTCGCGGGGTTTTATGAATATTTCGACAATACCCGTATTCAAATAGTCGGAAGGGCGGAAGTCGCCTATATGGAACATTATCCCACCGACGAGAAGAAAAAGATTTTTGAAAAGCTGTTCGCCACCAAGCCGCCCGCGATTATACTGACGCGGGAAATACCGCCTTATCCCGAATTTCTTGAATTTGCGTATAAACACGAGGTTCCCGTTTTAAGCAGCTTAGAGAGCACCTCCACCTTTATGGCGAAGCTGATAGCGTTCCTTAACATAAAGTTAGCCCCCCGCATAACGCGGCACGGCGTGCTTATCGAAGTGTACGGCGAGGGTATGCTTATACTCGGGGAGAGCGGCGTGGGCAAAAGCGAAACGGCAATCGAGCTTGTCAAGCGCGGGCACCGCCTGGTCGCCGACGACGCCGTTGAAATCCGCAAAACGTCGAACATCACTTTGGTCGGCAGTTCCCCCGATAATATCCGCCACTTCCTCGAGCTGCGCGGAATAGGGATTATCAACGCGCGCCAGCTTTTCGGAATGGGCGCGGTAAAACTTTCCGAAAAAATCAACATGGTCGTCGAGCTTGAGCTTTGGAACCCGGAAAAAATTTATGACAGAATGGGCGTGGACAACCATTATATGTCCATTTTGGGGGTTAAAATCCCGCATTTGACCATCCCCGTGAAGCCGGGGCGCAACCTCGCGGTTATTCTGGAAGTCGCGGCGATGAACAACAGGCAAAAAAAGATGGGGTATAACGCGGCGCAGGATTTGCTTGATCAGCTCGGTTTGAATATGGAGGGAACCAACACGGTTAAGGACTGGGGGGACAAGTAACGGCTGAAATTAACAAAAAGTTGGGGGTTGGTTTTATTAACGGTCGGTCGCTTGCCGGGATAAAATCCGTTTGCGGCGGTTACGGGGCGGCGTTCCTCCCGAACGAGAAAATCGCCCCGTATACCACCTTTAAAATCGGCGGGGGCTGCAATATAGTCAAAGTCAACGGCGTCGGGGTCTTGAGGGATGTTTTACTGTATTGCGGGGAGAACGGCGTTCCTTACCATATCCTCGGCAGGGGGAGCAACGCCTTGGTCAGCGATAAGGGGTTAAGCGGCGCGGTTTTATTGATTGGGAGCGATTTTTCGGATATTTCCGTAAACGGCGTTCTCGTGGAATGTCAGGCGGGCGCGGCGCTTTCGGATATTTGCGAAGCCGCCGCAAAACACTCGCTCGCGGGGTTGGAGTTCGCTTACGGGATACCCGGTTCCGCGGGCGGCGCGGTCTACATGAACGCGGGCGCTTTCGGCGGGGAGATGAAAGACGTCGTCCAATCCTGCGCTTACCTCGACGAGAACCGCGCCGAAAGGGAAATCGGCGTCGCCGAAGCCGCGATGTCTTATCGGCAAAGCGTCTTTTCGGAAAAGGATTGGGTGATTACAAAAATCCGGTTCAAGCTCGAACGCGGGGACAAAGCGGATATAAAAGGCAAGATGGGCGGGATTGCCGCCCGCCGTCGGGAAAAACAGCCGCTTGAATATCCCAGCGCCGGCAGCGCGTTCAAACGCCCGAGCGGCAACTTCGCCGCGAAACTGATAGACGAGTGCGGGCTTCGCGGCTTTTCTTCGGGGGGGGCGCAGGTGAGCGAGAAGCATTGCGGGTTCGTGATAAACAAGAACAACGCGACGTTCGGCGACGTTACCGGGCTGATTGAAAAGGTAAGGGACATGGTTTACGCCCGAACCGGGATTGCTTTGGAATGTGAGATAAAAATATTTGAATAGCGTATAGCTTTTTAAAGGTTCAAAACCGAACACGCGTATACCGCGGAACGTATGTGTAATACGGCATAACAAATTTTAAGGAGGAATTTTCCCATGAAGAAAAGGCTTTTAAGCGCGGTTCTGGCGGCGTCAATGGTAATCGGCGTGGTTTTCGCGCCCGAGACCGTGTTCGTGCCGAACGCGGAGGCGGCGACCAAGTCCGCCGCGCAAATAAAAAAGGAACTCGACGCGGCGGTGAAGAAGATAACCGCCCTTGTGCCGAAGGGCGCGTCGGATTATGAAAAGATAAGAATACTTTATAAGTGGATGACGGAAAATGTCAAATATGACTATAATGCGTATTATAACGCGTATAGTGACGAGAAGGATTATGTAAATCCGTACGGTGAGGACAACGCGGCCGCCGCGTTGGTGGGGAAGCTGGCGATGAATGAAGGATACGCGGAGGGATATAAACTTTTACTTGACAAAGTCGGGGTGGAAAGCATCATGGTGGTCTCGATGGAAATGGGTCACGCGTGGAATCAAGTAAAGCTGGACGGAAAATGGTATCACTGCGACACTACGTGGGGCGTTACGGATACAGGGGGGAAATGGAACTACTTCCTTCTCTCCGACAAGGAAATGTCGCGTGACCATACGTTGACGGACGCTTATTACAATAAAAACTCCGGGCGGTCTTACGGTGTGCCGAAAGACTTTCGTATCACATTTGATAAAGCGGAAAATCAAGTCGCCGACAAATCTCGATATTATCTGAATAACGCGGTCGTGAGCTTGGAAACGGGAACGGGGCACATGGAAAAACGGCGTATCGCGAAATACGACGTGAAGATCGGTAAAACGAAGATTTTGGGGAAGATTTGGAACGATTACGAACTTATTATGACTGACGACGCTGTCGTTTTTGTGGAATTTGACGGAGGATATACGACTCCATTGTTACGTGGAGGTTCGGGGCGGATAAGGAGGCACGACCTGAAGACCGGAAAAACGGTAACAATAGGAAAAGGCTACAGATTCGACGGTATGCGCGACGGGTATCTGACATACTCACGTTTCAATGAAAAGAAAGGCGATTTCGACAACGAATTGTACAATGTTGAAAAAAACCTGAAAATAACGATAAGGGAAGACGAAGAACTGACTTTCTTGGGTGCTGACGGGGATTTGGCTTTCTTATGTTCGTTTGAGTGGAGCGAGTCTGAGTTCAAGCACGCCTTTGTGTTGCGCGTTTATAACATGAAAAAGTCCGTAATGAACGAATTTAGATACTTGCCGGACGAAGGGTATGTCCCGAGCGTAAAGATCGGGTCATATAACGGGAAGGTGTATTTCCACAGCGGTTTCGACTTATATTGCTACGACATCAAAAAGAAAACATTTAAGAAGCTCAAACGCCCCGCGGGTATTAAAATTCCTACAGACGAGGACACGTACTGTGTGTTCGATAGAGTGGAAATCGTCAAGTCCGGCGGGAAAACCTATTTGAAGTTCACGATGTGGGACGTTAAAAACGGGATTGCTAAGGAAATCGTGAAAAAACGGGAAATCAAATAATCAAGCAAAGCAATAAAAAAGGCTGCCCCGGTTCGGGGGGGAGCCGCCGAAAAAAAGCCGAAACGCCAATGCCCCCGCCGCTTTCCGGGAAAGGAAAGGGCGGGGGGTTTTCCGGTCGGTTCAAAAACGCCTAAACCACGCTGTACAACAGTTCCGCGTAGGTGGGCAAAGGCCAATGCTTCATCGCCACAATCGTTTCAAGCTCGTCGGCGACAGCCCTCAATTCCGACATGGCGGCGTAAACCTTGTCGCGGTAGAAAAACGCCTGGTCGAGAATTTCCTGCGTATCCTTCGTTTCAAGCAACACGTTCTCAAGCGCCGTCAGCTTTTTCAGCAGACACCCCGACAACTTGGAAACGTTGTTAAGCAGGTGTTCCTCGAGGGAAGCGTCGTAATCGCCGCATTCCTTTTTGCGTTTGAGCAGCTTCGCCAAATCGTTTTGATAGTCTATACAGGCGGGGATAATCTGCGCCTTGATTATGCCCGCCATCGCCAGAGCCTCTATATGGAGCGTCTTGCAGTAGCTTTCCATAAGAATCTCGTAGCGGGAATGGATTTCCTGCTCGGTGAAAACGCGGTGGGCCGAGAACAATTCCACGCTTTTCTCGGTGATGAACTTGGGGAGCGCGTCGACGGTGGTCTTCAAGTTTGAAAGCCCGCGTTTCTCCGCTTCGGTTACCCATTCTTCGGCGTAGTTGTTCCCGTTGAAGATAATCCGCTTGTGTTCGCAGAAAGTTTTCTTGATTAACGCGGCCAAATCGTTCTTGAAATCGGCCGACTTTTCCAAAATATCCGCGAACTGCCTCAACGATTCCGCGACGATGGTGTTCAGCACGATGTTGGGCCCCGACACCGAGAACACCGAGCCGAGCATACGGAACTCAAACTTATTCCCGGTGAAGGCGAAAGGCGAGGTGCGGTTGCGGTCGGTGGTGTCCTTCGGGAAATGCGGCAGCACGTTCACGCCGATTTCCATTTGGAGCTTTTCCTTGTTGTGATAGTCCGCGCCGGACTCAATCGCTTCCATAATATCCGTCAGTTCCTCGCCGAGGAATATGGAAACAATCGCCGGGGGCGCCTCGTTCGCGCCGAGCCTGTGGTCGTTGCCCGCGCTCGCGACGGAAACGCGCAGCAAATCCTGATAGTCGTCCACCGCTTTTATGACCGCTACCAAGAACAGCAGGAACTGCGCGTTCTCATAAGGCGTTTCGCCGGGTTCAAGCAAATTGACGCCGGTGTCGGTGGAAATAGACCAGTTATTATGCTTGCCGCTGCCGTTCACCCCCGCGAACGGCTTTTCATGGATAAGGCAGGCGAGACCGTGGCGGTTGGCGACGCACTTCAAAAGCTCCATGGTGAGCTGGTTGTGGTCGGTCGCTATATTCGTCGTCGAGAAAACGGGCGCGATTTCATACTGGGCGGGGGCCACCTCGTTATGTTTGGTTTTGGCGTAAACGCCCAACTTCCACAACTCTTCCTCCAGCTCTTTCATAAAGGCGGAGATACGCGGCTTCAACGCTCCGAAATAGTGGTCGTCAAGCTCCTGCCCTTTCGGGGGGCGCGCCCCGAAAAGGGTTCTCCCCGTGTAAATCAAATCGGGGCGCTTTAAGTACATTTCCTTATCGATAAGGAAATATTCCTGCTCGGGGCCAACCGTCGTGATTACCTGTTTAGCCGATTTATTTCCGAAAAGCCTTAATATGCGGACGGCCTGTTTGTCAAGCGCTTCCATCGAACGCAAAAGCGGCGTTTTCTTGTCAAGCGCCTCCCCGCTGTAAGAGCAGAACGCCGTGGGGACGCACAAGGTCCCGTCCTTGATAAACGCGTAGGAGGTGGTGTCCCAAACCGTATACCCCCTCGCCTCGAAAGTCGCGCGCAACCCGCCCGACGGAAAGCTTGAAGCGTCCGGTTCGCCCCTGACAAGCTCCTTGCCGGAAAATTCCATAATGACTTTCCCGTCGCCGCAAGGGGAGATAAAGCTGTCGTGCTTTTCCGCCGTGGTTCCGGTCATGGGCTGGAACCAGTGGGTAAAGTGGGTCGCGCCCCTTTCGACAGCCCAATCCTTCATGGTGTTGGCGACCACGTTGGCGACGTCAAGCTCTAAATGCGTCCCTCTGGAAACCGACTTCTTCAAGGCTTTGTAAGTGTCTTTGGGCAGCCGCGCCCGCATAACCGCGTCGTTGAATACCATACTGCCGAACAATTCCGAGATATCTTTCATTCTCATACACCCTTTCGTTGATAAATTAGGCGCCGCGGACGGAAAGCCCACAGCGCCTTTGCTACTTCACACAACGGATTATAGCACAGATTAACCCGCTTGTCAAGTATTTTTTGAAAATATTCAAAACAGAAAAGCCGCGACTTTAACCGTCCGCCCCGTCCGAATTGACATCAAGGGATATAACCCTCGACGTCAAATACGGCAATCCCGCATACATTGAAGATTTTCAACTCGTCTATCACGTCCCACAGCTTGCTTTTTTCAACAAGGAACTGAACCAAAGTCTCCCCCGCGGCCGGGTTTTGCGATTCAAGCGTAACGCGGCCGCAAGCGGCGAGAAGTCCGCGGATTTTGTCGGCGTCCTCAGTCGGAAACGAGAAAGACAGGGATTTGAATTTTTTCGCTTTTATACAGCTTGCGAAACGTTGTATCAATTTCTCGATTTTTAATTTTTTATCGCCGTTCACCGCCTTGTCGTTCCCAATGAGAACCGACTGGTAAATCTGAATGGTGTGCAGCGGCTTAAGCCGGTTTTGGCGCAAAGAGTTACCCGTGGAAACCAAATCCGCCACCGCGTCCGCGTAACCGATAATCGGCGCAATCTCGACCGACCCCGACAATTCGACGATTTTTATATCCTTAACGCCCATATCTTTGAAAAACTTCTCCGTTGTAACGCGATAAGACGTGGCCACTTTTTTTCCTTCCAAATCTTTGGCCGTCCTTATTCCGGAGTTGGTCGGAACAGCCAACGCCAAAGAACACTTGGCAAAACCGAGGTCAAGCAAGCGCAAACAATCGCAACGGGATTCAATCAGCACATTTTCGCCGACGACGCCGATATCCGCCGCCCCCGACGCGACCAAACCCGGTATATCGTCGTCCCGGACGAAGAGCAGCTCCAAGGGATAGTTTTCGCATTTTCCGAAAAACTTTCCTTTGTCGGCGACGACGTCGATACCGGAGCTTTCAAGCAATTTGATTGTCTCGTCGGTAAGCCGGCCGCTTTTCTGCACGGCGAACTTTACAAACTCGGCGTCGACTTTTTCCTCGGCGGCCGATTTGTATTTTTCGGTATAAGTTATGTCGGCAAAGTTCTTTTGCCCGTATAAATATTCGATATCGTCGAATTGAACCTGTTCTTTCTTTTTCCTTGCCAGCGTCCGCCAACGATAATACGCCCATTCTTTGTCGCCGTAAGAAAAATGCCACCATTCGCCTTCGTACGGGGCAAAGTCTTCGGCGCCCATAAGACCGCGAAGCATTTCTCGGTTTTTCCCCGCTTCGCTGTCTTTTGCCTCGCGCCCGTATTTTCGTTCGATGGCAATCGCGCCGTAATAAATACGGCGTGTGCTGAAATCCAAAATTTCAGTTCCGAAATCCAAATATTTCCCTTCGGCGAAATCATAAACCGTCACGTCAACCGCGCCGCCGGTCGGATGCCCCGCGACTTCCGGGACGGCGTAATAACGATGCGCGGCCTCGCGCAATTCGGTTTTATCCTCGTATTTGGGCTTCAATTCCTCGTATTTGCGATTAAATGCGGCTTGCTGTATGTTCAAAGTTCTGTAGCCATACGCGACAACCAACTGCCAATTGGGGTTTTTGGCTTTGAGCGCTTTGTCCACATTGCAGAGTTTTTTATAAACGGTTTCCCTTACGATAATATTCGGAGACTCGCCCTCCATATCGTTCCACGCGCTTTCGTATCTTCCTATGACGCCGGTCCCCACGACGGGAATCGCCGTAAACGGCTCTTTGTCGGCGTCCGTATTGAGTATGACCACGCGGGTAAGTTCCGAATACGTAACGAAACTGCGCTCCAATTTGGCGTATGCCTCATCAAGGAGTGCGTTCATTTGATTTTTGATTTCGGAAAGATTTGTTTCCACAACGTTAAACCTCCTCGAAAAAATATTTTTAACACACGGAAACAATTCGCCCGTCCGTTACCACCGCGCCGTCAATATAAGCGCCGGCGACCGTCCTTTCGTCGGAAAGCTCGACGACGGCGGCAATGACGCGCCTTGACGGTTGGATAACGGACAGTTTAATACTGTCCTTGTTCAAAAAGGAAAATGCCGCGGCGACGGCGATACTGCCGCTGCCGCAGGCGGTTTCGTAATACATGGAGGATTCGACGCCCGCAACAAACACGCAAGGATGAAGAAACAAACCGTCCGCCGTATCTTCCGGAAACATAACGCCGCAAGCGGGGTGCTTCGTAAGCGAATACTTATCCATGAGCCTTTTGGCAATCGACTTAAGCTCATCCTCAAAAGAATTCGCCGAACGCGCGGCGGACAAAAACCGCCCCGACTTATCCGGAGGTATCACCAAGTGGACAATCCCCTCCAACGCCACCAGGCAAAAACCTTCGTCGCTGACGGATACCGAATCCAAGTTCGGATTTACGGGCATCGCGGCCCAAGCGGTATCAATCCGCCTGACTCCCGCTTTTAACGTTCGCGTTACCCCTGAAACACGGATATCTATTTCACCCGCCGTGTTTTTCAGGAAATAACTCGCCGCGCATCTTGCGGCGTTTCCGCAGAACTCTCCGCCGGCCATTTCCAAACGGTAAACCTTGTCGGTTTTGCCGACAAAGCCGACTTGCTCGACTGTTTCATGGCTGCTGCGTATGTCGAAATCTATATTCCGTTCGGTTTCTTTGTCAAAATCAAGACCGAACACCAAAGCGGTATCGTTTCCGCCCGGGCTGAATATTTGAAATTGATATTCCAACGCGGCGTTCACCGCCTTTCTTATGCGCGTATCTCTCGCATGCGCCCCGCCAGTTCGGAGAAAGGGACGTTTTCTTTTACGAGAGACTCGTTGACCGCATACTGAAGAACGGCGGTTTGCGCCGCTTCCTCTTCGTCTCCTATCACCACGGTGAATTTCGCGTTTTTCTTGCCGGCATACCTGAATTTTTGCTTAACTTTCATATCTTCCAACAGTACGTCAATCGCGAAACCGTCCTCGCGGAGCTTGCCCGCCAATTTCATGGCGACGGTCGAATTGTTTTCGGAAATCGGAACGACGACGGCGTCTGCCGACGTTTTTCGGGCGCAGTCAATTACGCCTATTTCCCGCAACTTTGAGAACAGACGCGTAAGCCCTATCGAAATGCCCACGCCGGGCAACTTTTGCTCCGTGTAGAGCGAGGCGAGGTCGTCAAAACGCCCGCCGGAACATATGGAACCCAGTTCCGGATAGTCATTGAACCGCGTTTCGTAGACCGTGCCCGTGTAGTAATCAAGCCCGCGCGCAATCGACAAGTCAATCATAAAATATGACTCGTCAACGCCGTTTTCGGTCATGATTTTTGTTACCGTTTCAAGTTCGCCGACGCCTTCGTCAAACAAGGCGTCATTTACGCCGAGATTACGCAAGGCGGACACGACCTCAAAAACAGAGCCTTTAATCGAGATAAAGGAGAGAGTTTTTTCAATGAGGTCTTGCCCCAAACCGATTTCTTTCAGCGCGGATATAAAATCATTTTGACTGTCGAATTTTTCGGCCTTGTCAACGGTTCTCAGAATGTCGGCCGCCCTGTCCGCCATGCCGAACGACCGCAACAGACCGTTCAGCACTTTTCGATTGTTGACGCGGATGGTAAAAGCCCCGAAGTCCAGCTTCTTAAACAACCGGTATATGACGCTCGGAATTTCCGCGTCATATTTGACGCTGAGGACGTCCTTGCCGATAACGTCGATATCGCATTGGTAAAATTCGCGGAAACGCCCTTTTTGCGGGCGTTCCCCCCGGTAAACCCTTGAAATATGGTAACGCCGGAAAGGGAAAGAAAGGTCGTTGAAATGGTCGGCCACATACCGCGCCAACGGAACGGTTAAGTCAAACCTCAAAGCCATGGAAGTAAGGTCTTCTCTCCCTTTGTTGACGAAATATATTTGTTTTTCCGTTTCTCCGCCGGCTTTGGCAAACAGCGCTTCGCTCCTTTCGATGACAGGCGTGTCGAGCGGAACGAAACCAAAGCCGCGGTAGGTTTCTTCTATGACGGACTTGATGCGGTCAAATTCAAGCTGCTCCTCCGGAAGCAGCTCCATAAATCCCGGCGACACCGACGTGATTATCGCTTTATCGCTCATAATATCTCTTTCTTCCATAATCAATTAAAAACGGGGTATCCGACGGGACTCGAACCCGCGGTCTCCTGAGTCACAGTCAAGCGCTTTAGCCAACTAAGCTACGGATACCGTAATGGGGAGGAATACGGGAATCGAACCCGTGACCTTCGGGACCACAATCCGACGCTCTAACCAACTGAGCTAATTCCTCCGCAAATTCTTGAACAGCCCGCCATAATCGTTTAAATTCAAAACGCAAAGCATTTTGAATTTAAATGATTATATACCCTCATTATACCGTTTTCAGCCGGGTAAGTCAAGGAAAAAAATTTTTGTTCCGGAATTTGGAAAAGACCGCTTGACAAATTAACGTATTGACCTTGACCGTTTGCTGTGATATACTGGTTAAAACAGGATTTCACCCGAAAAGGAGACAGCACATGAAAACAGTATTCCGCTGGTTCGGGCCCGAGAACGACCCGATACCCCTAAAGCATATCCGCCAAATTCCGAGCGTGGAGGGCGTTGTGGTAACGCTGCCCGGCTTTCCCGTCGGGGAAGCGTGGGACGAAGAAAAAATCGCCGCGCTCCACAAAACCGTCCGGGGGGGCGGCTTAACGATGGAAGTTGTGGAAAGCGTGGAGGTTCACGAGGACATCAAGCTCGGCGCGGGCAAGCGCGACCTGTACATAGAAAACTACGCCGAAACCCTGCGCCGCCTATCGAAGTTCGGGGTAAAAGCCGTCTGCTACAACTTCATGCCGGTGTTCGACTGGACGCGCTCCGACTTGGCATATGAACTGCCGGACGGCTCGACGGTGCTGTATTACGACCAGGGCGAGATAGACAAGGTTACCGACCCGCGGCAAATGGCCGAGGACATGAAGCGCTCCTCGGGCGGCGCGTATATGCCGGGCTGGGACGCGGAAAAGTTAGACCGGCTTATCGAATTGTTCGAGCTGTACAAAAGCGTGGACGGGGAAAAGCTGTTCGAGAATTACGCCTATTTTCTGGGGAAAATCATTCCCGTCGCCGAGGAGTGCGACATTAAAATGGCGGTTCACCCCGACGACCCGCCTTGGAACATATTCGGGTTACCGCGAATAGTCAACAATCAAAAAAACATCGAGAGAATCCTGCGGGCGGTTGACAGCCCTTACAACGGCTTAACGCTCTGCACGGGTTCGCTCGGCTCCGACCCGGACAACGACCTTCCCGCGATAATACGGCGTTTCGGGGAAGCGGGCTTAGCCGACCGAATACACTTCGTCCACGCGAGGAACGTCAAGATTATCAAGGCGGGGCTGTTCCACGAATCGGCGCACCTGTCGAAGTCGGGAAGCTACGATATGTACGAAATCATGAAGGCGTTGCGCGACGCGGGGTTTGACGGGTATATGCGCCCCGACCACGGGAGAATGATTTGGGGGGAGAACGGGCGGCCCGGTTACGGGTTATACGACAGGGCGATAGGCGCGGAATACTTAAACGGGCTGTGGGAGGCCATAGTTAAAAGCGAAGAAGCCGGTTTGCGTTAAATTTTGTTTTCGTGAACGCGATAAAATCACAGGCAGCCTATCATATCGGCGACGTCGCTCGCCGTTATGCCCGAAAGGGGGCGGGTTTCCGCCGCCTTTTCGGCGGCGAGGCCGTGCAGGTAAGCGCCTAACGCGGCGGCTTCAAAAGGCTTTACCCCTTGGGCGGCGAACGACGCGATTACCCCGGCGAGGACGTCGCCCGTACCCGCTTTGGCAAGCCCCGCGTTACCTGTGGAATTGACCGCGACGCGCCCGTCGGGGGCGGCTATAACGGTGTTGACGCCTTTCAAAACCACTATGACGCCGTATTCCCCGGCGAAGTTTTTCGCGTGGGTTATACGGTCTTTTTGTATGTCGGCGGCGGACATGCCCGTTACGCGGCCGAATTCGGCGGGGTGCGGCGTGATAATCAAGTCGCCGCCGTTTTTCAAAACGCTTACGTTGTCGGCGACGGAGTTTATGCCGTCGGCATCCAAAATTACGGGGCAGGGGGCGTTCTCTATGACGTATTCCGTGATTTTCCGGGTGGCGGGGGCGTCGCCCAAGCCGCATCCCGCGCAAACCGCCGTCGCTTCCAGCATATCGTCCTTGAACGCCCTGATTGCGGAATCGTTCATAAAGCCGTCTTTGTCCGCCTCGACGGGGACGAACGCCGCTTCGGGGCAGGCGGAGGCAAGCGCGAAAACCGTCTGCTTGGGCGAGGCCAATATCACCTTCCCCGCCCCCGCTTTGAGCGCGGATTTCGACGAAAGCAACGCCGCGCCTATGTACCGTTCGCTCCCCGCTATGTTGAGCAGTTTCCCGAAATCGCCTTTGTGGGCGGTTTTTTTGCGCTTCGGCCGGCAGGACAGTATCGCCTCGTCCGTGAACCGCGCCTCAAACCGCGCGAAGTCTTCACGGATAAGCCCTATGTCCATCAAAACGTGTTCCCCGCAATAATCGCGGCAGGGATGGGAAAGCTGCCACTTTTTATACGCGCCCAAAACAAGCGTTATATCCGGTATAAAGGAATAATGGGCGCGGTCGCCCGTATCGGCGTTTATGCCGCTCGGCAGGTCCACCGAAACCTTCAGGGCGCGGCAGCTGTCGTTCGCGAACTTGAAAAGCTCGGCGACTTTCGGTTCCAGCTCGCCCCTGAACCCCGTGCCGAAAACGCAGTCGAAAATTACGCGGCTGTTTAAAAGCGCGGTTTTAACCGTGCTTTCACTTTCGGGGGAATACAGCGCCGTAACCAGCGACGGCGCGTATTTGGCATAGATTTCCTTCGCCGCCTCGCCGGAGGGCGCGCCCGCCGCGAAAACGCACAAAGCCTCCCCCCCCGCCTTTTGTATCAAGCCGGCGATAATCAGACCGTCGCCGCCGTTAAGACCGTGCCCGCACAGCACGGTAAAGGTTTTGCCCTTCACGCCGCCCGTAAGCGACGAAATATAGCCGAAACAGGAAGCGGCGGCGTTTTCCGCGAGCTTTGTCAGCGGGATTCCCCTGCGGACGGCGTTCGCTTCCGCGTTTTTCATTTGTTCTGTCGTTACCGTAAAAAGCATAATTTCCACCTTGCGTTTCTTCGTTGCCGCCGCCGTAATTATAACATAAATAACAACCGATTGCAAGGAAAAATCTTTCAACATCACATTGGTTTTCTTATGATAAAGCGGGGGTGATTGTTATGCGATTTCCAACATTTTCAACGGAATTTTCAACAACAAAGTTAAAAATGCGGCCGGTTTCGGTAAAAAACGGGGAATTTTCCTCGTTTTCAATGGGAAAACTTGTTGAAAACCGCGTTTTTACAATTTGTAAAGACTTTGTATAACTATAAGTAATATTTATCACAAAAACAACATATAGTATATCACGGCGCAATCAAGGGCTTTAAACTTTTTCCACCGGGTTTTACGCGAAAACATCGCGGCAAATGCCGAAAAAAGCGCGAAAAACGGAAGTTTTCCCCGTTTTCAGCGGTTATCGCGGCAAAAACCCCGATAATACAACCGGTAGAAACGGGATGTTTTCGGCGCGGGCAATCCTCTTTACATCGGCGCGGAAATGGTGTATAATGTTCGGCGTGGAGTCCGACCGACGAAAATTAAACGAGAAGCTTTGGTATGGGGAGCGATTTTATGGGCGGCAAAAAAACCGTGTTTATCTACGCGGACGGGGCGTGTTCGGGAAATCCGGGTCCCGGCGGATGGGGCGTCGTTATGCGGTGCGGCGAAAAAGAGGCGGAATATTCCGGCGGGCAAGCCGAAGCCACCAATAACCGCATGGAGCTTACCGCCGTTATATTCGCGCTGAATAAGCTGAAATATCCCTGCCGCGTGGTTATACGCACCGATTCCCGCTATATAACGGACGGCGTGACGAAGGGCTGGGCGGCGTCGTGGAAGCGCAACGGCTGGGTTAAAAGCGACAAAAAGCCGGCTTTGAACCCCGATTTATGGGAAGAGTTGCTGCGGCTGTGCGAAATCCACGACGTAACCTTCGACTGGATAAAAGGGCACGCGGGGCACAAGGAAAACGAAAGGTGCGACAAACTGGCGGTTAAGGCGGCGGAAGAATTTAAAAACGTTAAAAAAAATCCCGGCGCCGGTTTCGACGGAAAAATTCCTTGAAAACGCCGCCGATAAAAATTTATTGCAATTTGACGGCCGTTATGATATAATGAACGCGTACGTTCATTATACGCTTATGCGCAACGCCTCGCCCCGTTGGGGCAACCGGCTTTTTGATGCGCAATTATACCATATCCTGCGGATATGGTATAATGAACGCGTGCGTTCATTATACGCTTATGCGCGGCGCCTTTTAGGGAGATTTTGAGCATGGAACAGGAATATAACCGATTTTATCTGCCGACTTTGATGCGGTTGGGTTATTTCGATATTCGCAGGGCGGCCGACAGAAACGCTTCGCGGACCGCGGAGGATTATTTAAGCGGGCTTAACGAGCTTCTCGAACGGATACCGGAGGCGTTGGGTTCTTTGACCGAAATCGCGGACGGAAAAAACAAAGTGGATAACATGAACTGCCTTTTCGACGTGAAGAGGGGGCTGGAAAGCCTGGGCTGCCAAAAGTTCTCCCGGGAGCTTGACGGCGTTTTGAGCGTCCTGTCCTCAAAAGAGGCCGTTCGCAAGCTCGCCGTCGATTTGGCGGCTTTTTACGACCGGGTTTTAAAAGTCAAAAACGTGCCGAAATCCCTGATTGGCGGGGGAGGTCCTTTCGACCAGTCCTACGTCGATTTATTGAAAGAAAAGCTCCCGCGCGCCTTAGAACAGCTTGATAAGGAGGAAGGAACGCGGAGGCTGCAGGTACTCGCCGTCGACGACGCGGCGTTTATGCTGAGAAGCATATCTTCCGTACTCGTCGAAAAGTACAGGGTTTATACCCTGACGAAGCCGACCGTCGTGGAGATGTTTTTGGAGCACGTCGTTCCGGAGCTTTTTTTGCTGGATTATAAAATGCCGGAAATGAGCGGTCTTGATTTAATACGCATCATAAGGGCGCACAGGGAACACGAGAGCACCCCGGTCATTTTCCTTACCGCCATGAACGCGGACGAGCATTTTTCAAACGCGATAAAATCCGGCGCCTGCGATTATATAATAAAGCCTTTTAAAAACGAGGTTCTGCTCAAAAAAGTGGATAAGCATATCAAAAAGAAAAAGCTGTTTTAACCGTGAAGGCGCCCGTTGCGGTTCTTTCAAAAACCGCCCTTACCGCCCCTTTCCCCGCGCTCATTTCGCCCAACATTCCCTTGACCTTTTCGGCAAGCGGGCAGGCGAGTATGTTTATCCCGAAAATGTCCTCGCGCGCGAGGATTTCATCCGCGCTTAACCCTTTGAGTTCCCCCAACAGCGGGTCGGGGCTCAGCTCAATCGGATTGCCCGCGTCGTCCTCGCCTTTCAAATACCGCAGCCACCCCGCTATTACCAAAGGTATCAGGGTTAAATCGGAAAGCCTTTCCGGTGATTTCTCGGCGTAGGCTTTGAGGGTTTCACCGAAACGCACCGGCATTTTCTGCGACGTGTCGCACAAAATCCTCTGCGGCATATCGGGAATGTACGGGTTCGGAAACCGCTCGTTAATTACCTCGTCCATGAACGCCGACGGGTCGATTACACCCGGATTAACCGCCATCGGCATTAACTCGTCGTGCCCCAGCTTGGTTATAAACCCCTTTATGCCGCCGTCGCGCATGGCTTCGTAAACGTACCCGTACCCGAACAGCCGCGCGAATATCGACATTGCCGTGTGCAGAGGGTTCAACGCCGTTCGCACCTTCATCGCCTCTATGCGGTCAACCGTTTCGCGGTCGCAGAAAATTACGCCCTCGCGTTCCAAAGGCGGTCTGCCGTTCGGGAATTTGTCCTCGATTGCGAGGTATTGCGCCGATTCCGCGTTGACGAACGCCGCTATGTGGGTGTTCTTGGCGGTTTTGAAGATTTCGCGGTGGGGAAACCCGTCGCGTTCCAACATCGCCGCTACTTCCTCCGAAGGGCGCGGCGTTATTTTGTCAATCATGCTCAGCGGAAAACTCACCCGCCTTGAATCATTAAGATAATCGCAAAAGCCGCCGTCTTTCCATTCCTCCGCAATCGCCGCAATCGCGGCTTTGAGAACGTCGCCGTTCTTGCTGCAGTTGTCAAGGCTCAACAAAGCGATTGGCTCCCCCCCCGCCGAATAGCGTTCCCTGCACAGCTTCGCGATTAGCTCTATAAGATTGCGGCTTTGGTAGCCCTTTTCGGTTACGGTAAGGCTTATTATTTTCAGCGCGGGCGACGCGCAGATTTCCGCAAGCCTTTGATAGTTCCCCGAAGCGGTAAAGGCTTCCGCCACGCTCGCCACCACCCGCTTGACGCAAGAGCCGTCCGCCCCCAAAGTTACCGACAGATGTTGATTGCCGAAAGGGGTATAGGCTTTCTCGATAATCTCCCCGTCGAATTCCTCGCAGACGGTTATGCCTTTGCCGGATAAGCCGCGTTCTATCAGCCCCTGCTGCAATACGGCGGGAAAAGCGCGGAACAGATTCCCCGCGCCGAAATGCAGCCATTCGGGTTCCTTGACCGAAGCCGCTTTTACCTTTTCTATGTCGAACGCTGGGAATATATACCCCTTTTCCGATAAGACCGCGTTTAAATTCATGGTTGTCAGCCTCCGATATAGGAATATTATACAGTTATAACGCCGCCGTGTCAAGGCGAATGTTAAAAAGACCGGGCAATAGTAACAATTTTATTTTTTGCAAGGGTTGAAAAATCTGTCCGCAACCTCACTCGCGCACAGTTTCCGAGGAGGTCTAATCAAACTATGTCAGTATTTTAAGTATTTTATTAAAGGAGACCGGTTGTAATGGATAAAATCATTAACAAAAAGAGTGGGGTTACTCTTATAATCAAAAACGAAATTATTTGCACGGTTAACTGTGAAATTCACGAAGGATTAAAATCTATCCCTGCCGCAAATGCTCCGTCAACTGATATTCCGCAAACAGATATTTTCGTTAACGGCAAGAAAACATACGGCAATGCGTATACTTTTAATGATGACATCGACGCCGAAAAATTCGTGAGTAAATTACCTAAACCGGGTCAAGAGTTTTATCGTTTACATGATAACAGATATATTGAAACATTAGTTTGCGAATACTATGCAACCGATAATCCTATGAACGATGTTACCG
>JAIRWC010000001.1 GCA_031253495.1 Oscillospiraceae bacterium
AATTTAAAAAGCATTTTCAATACTTTTTTTAAAAATTATTTACATTTTGTATCGTTTTTAAAAAAATATCGCTACATATAGGTCAACGTATGACAATATCGGCAACTTCCGATTCGGCGGCGGGCTCCGGTTCGGCGGCGGGCTCCGGTTCGGCGACGGGTTCCGGTTCGGCGACGGGTTCCGGTTCGGTAACGGGCTCCGGTTCGGCGACGGGTTCCGGTTCGGCGACGGGCTCCGGTTCGGCGACGGGTTCCGGTTCGGCGACGGGTTCCGGTTCGGCGACGGGTTCCGGTTCGGTAATGGGCTCCGGTTCGGTAATGGGCTCCGGTTCGGTAACGGATTCGGTTGCGCCGGCGGGGGGAGGTTCGGGGATATATTCGGGAATATGCGGATTCCCGCTTAATTCCGGCTTGAACGTCGGCTTTTGGGGGTTTGAAACCCTTAACACGCCCTTTTCGTTTAAATCAATGTGATTTTCCGCTATTTCCTTCGCCACGTTAATTTTCTCTTCCAACTCGACGGGCGCGCCCAATTTAACCTCAAGCCTCTTCCCGCAGTACAGCACAACGTCCAGTCTGTCGGTTACGTCTATTGCCGTTACGGAATAGAATTCCCCGCGTTCGATTAAATCCGCCAGCGTGAAAATCAACTCTGTTTTTTCGTCGTCCTCACAGGAAAGATAAGCGCCCTCTTCCCGTTTTGACGGTTCGTAACCGATTACGGTCAGCCCGTCGGACGGCGGGTTTTCGTCAATTTTTATTATGCGCTTTTTTTCGGAAACGGAATAATACAACCCGCCGCTCAATACGCTGAGTTTCTTTTCCGCGCCCTTAACCGTTACGGTCAGCGTCGCCGGAAACTTCTTTTTCACGCTCACCCCGTCAAGCAAAACGAGGCTGTTCATTATCTTCCTTTCGGCCTCGGCGCGGTTAAACCTTAAAAGGTTATCACCCTCGGCAATCCCGCCCGCCGCAATTATCTCTTCGCGGGTGTAAACGCTTTCGCCGTTTACAACGACGTCCCGCGTACCGAACAAAACGGTTACGGACAAAACAGCCATAACCAAAACGGCCGCCGCCGCGAACATCGCGTAATGGATTATATAATTCTTGCGGATTTTTTTCCTGCCGCGAGTTTTTTGAACGGCGCGCGGGGCGCTTGATTTTTTCGGGCGCGTAACTTCGGGGCGCGTAACTTCGGGGCGTTCGACCCATTCGTAACGCGCAAAACGTTCCGAACCCCCCGAAGCGGGCGGCGCGGCGGCGGGACCGGTTCTGTTCCTGCGTTTTCTCATTATTGCGTTGTATTCCGGCATTTTTCCCCGTTCCCCCGGTTTTTTTTTTTTTTTTTTTTTTTTTTTTTTAACCGCCGCTTTTAAAGCGAAACAACCGCACAAGCCGTTATCCGTTATTTACAAGTTCGATTATCTCTCTTACGATGACGTCCGCCGCGTTCGGGGAAGCCATTTTCGCCGCGTTTCCCTCCATTTCGCGGATTAAAATTCTGTTGTTATACAGTTTTTCCACGGTTCTTGTCAATATCTCCCCGGTAAGTTCCGCGTCTTTAATCAAAATCGCCGCGTTTCTTTCGCTCATGGTGAGCGCGTTGTAATACTGATGGTTTTCCGCCGCTCCCGCCCACGGAATCTGTATCGACGCCCGCCCGAACGCCTTCAACTCGGTAAGCGTCATGGAACCCGACCGTGAAATCACCAAATCCGCCGCCGCCATACAAGTATACATATTATGGATATATTCCGCGACGATTGTCCGTTCGGGGTTTAAAACCACGCCGTTATCGGTGAGCAGCTTGTCGAAAACCGCTTTCCCGTTGCCGCCGTAAGCGTGAATATGGTTGACGTCGCCTTTCCCGTTCTCCCACGATAAGAGCCGTATAACCGCTTCCGTAATCCTGTTCGCTCCGAGGCTCCCCCCGAATGACAAAACCGTCATTCCGGCGGGTAACCCCAACGAGGCGAGGGCGTCGCCGCGATTTTCCGCGCGGAACACGCCGCGCAACGGATTTCCCGTTACCGTATATTTGCGGTTTTCAGAGGGCGGCAAACGCTTTACGGCGTCCTCGTCCGCGACAAACACCCTGTCGGCGGTTTTCGCAAGCATTTTCGTGGCGACGCCGGGCAGGGAATTGCTTTCGTGGGTAACGGTTTTATATCCCAATTTCGCCGCCGTCCTTAAGACGGGCGCGGTTACGTAACCTCCGGTTCCGATTACGACGTCGGGGTTGAAGTTTTGTATCAGCCTTTTCGCCGTCCGCGCCGCCGTTATGAAATAATACGCGGCTTTGGCGTTGCGCGCAATTTTCCTCGGGGTAAACCCGCGTTGCAACCCCGCCGCCTTTATCGGGGCGAACGCGTATTCCGCCCGCGTAACCAACTTGGCTTCCAGCCCCGTCGGCGTTCCGACGAACAGAATATCGCTGTCCGGCACGGTTTCGGCGATTTTATCGGCGATTGCCAACGCGGGGTTAATATGCCCCGCCGTTCCTCCCGCCGCAAGAATAACGCGCATCATTTAACAGCCGCCTTTCTCGATATGTTCAAAAGTATTCCAAGTTGCGCCATCTGCATTATAAGCGCCGTTCCGCCGTAACTGAAAAACGGCAGCAATATCCCCGTATTCGGAACGCTGTTGGTCGCCACCGCGATGTTCAGCAACGCCTGAATACCGATTTGAGCGGTTATGCCCGCGGCAATCATCGTCCCGAAGAGGTCTCTCGCGCGTGAGGCGATGTAAAATCCCCTGAAAACGAATATCACGAACAGCAAAATTACCAAAAGCGCCCCGACAAACCCTATTTCCTCGCACATAACCGAGAATATGAAATCGTTATGCGCCGCGGGGAGATAACCGAGTTTCCCTCGGGAATTTCCCAACCCCAAGCCCAGCCAACCGCCGGAACCGATTGTAACGAGCGATTGATAAGTTTGATAGGTGCTTCCGGTTATATCGGCTTCCGGGTTTCGCCAACTTAAAATCCTGTCGTCAAAATAGGTGTACCCCCGCGCTTTGAGAATTTCAAAACCGATGAAAGCCATTACGCCCAAACACGCGCACATAAATAAAATGTGGGATATTTTGCAACCGCCGACCGTCATCATGGTGAGTCCGATTAAAAAAATTATGATGGTTCCCGAGATGTGGGGCTGTATCATGGTGAGTCCGCAGGCTATTCCCAAGAACGCCGCGAACGGGACAAATCCTTTGAAAAAGCTCTTTATAACGCCGGCGTTTTTGTGAGTTACATACGCCAATACCACTATCACCGCGAATTTCAGTATTTCCGACGGCTGAAACGTTATCCCGAACAGCCTGAGCCACCGTTCCGCTCCCCCTTGGCTTACCCCCGCCCCCGTAAGGCGCACCATAAGCATTAAACCAATCGAACCCGCCGCCGCGACCGTAACTATTTTTTTGTTCCGTAAAATGTGGTAATCAACAAGCGACAGCCCAATCATCGCGGCTAAACCCAGCGCTATGCACATTAACTGCCGCTTGAAGAAAAAATAACTGTCGCCGTGCTCACGAAAAGCGAACGCGTGGCTTGATGAAAGCAGTATCACTATCCCGAAGGCCAGCAAAACGGCCGTAATCGTAAAAAAGGGTATGTCAAACTTAGCGAAGCGCTCCCTGACTTTCGGGGGAGCGGATGAAACGCCGGGCTTTCTCGGTTTGACCCTCGTTTTTCTTAAAACGGCGGCTGACGGCAACGCCGCGGGAACGCCGAAACGCGCGTTGGCGTCGTTGAACCGCGCACTCCCCGTTACGGGGACGCGTCTTGTCGGCGGACGCCTGAGCGGCGGACGTTTTTGCCTTGACGGCGAAGCGGTCCCGTTCCTGCGGGTTGCATCAGACATTTACGGCTCCTAAAAATTAAATCCTGTCGCGTCGGCGATTGTAAGGAGGGTCGCCGCCGCGCCGAACGCGGCGGCTATCAATGAAAAGACAATCACTATCTTCAATTCTTTCCAGCCTCGCAACTCAAAGCTGTGATGTATGGGCGTCATCTTAAACAAGCGTTTTCCCCCGGTGATTTTGAAATATGCCGTTTGGATAAGCACGGTCAGCGCCTCCCAAATATAAACCGCCGCCGCGATTACCATTATAACCTCGCTCTTCGCGCCTAAGCCGAGAGCGCAGACCACTCCACCCAAGAACATCGAACCCGTGTCCCCCATGAATACTTTGGCGGGGGGGAAATTCCATACAAGAAAGCCGATACAGCCCCCCGCCGCCGCCGCCGCCAATACGCCGGTCTCGCCGAACATAAGCGTGCCGCATATGACCATGAAAGCCGCGCAGTACACCAGCGTTACCGAGGAACACAAGCCGTCAAGCCCGTCGGTTATGTTGACCGCGTTTACGATATAAATAATTCCCAACCCCGTTACGATATAGTAAAAATACCATAAGTCAAGCTGCCCCGTTAGGGGGAAATCTATACTCGTGCGGGTATCGCCCGCCAACGCGCGGGAAGCGAAATACGCCGTTACGGTCAACGCTTGCATCGCGAGTTTCTGTTTGACGCCGAGACCTTCGTTCCGCTTTTTTCTTACTTTGATTAAATCGTCTAAAAAACCGATAAAAGCGAAACACAGCGCCATTATAAAACCGGAAACCGCGCTGAAAAAATTCAGCCCGCCGTGTGAAACGAAGTTTATTCCCCCGTTTTTCCACAGCATGAACAAACCCGCGGTAAAAGCCGCGGCGGTTCCGATAATGAACATAAACCCGCCCATGGTGGGGATGCCCTGCTTTTTTTCCTTATGCCAGGCGGGTCCTATATCAAGGATGGTCTGCCCGAATTTAAGCCGTTTTAAAGCCGGTATCAACGGAAAACCGACCGCGACCGTTATTATGGCGGCAATCGCCGCCGCGACGGCGCTTTCCCATATATTCAACCGATTACCCCCATAATATTTTTCACGATTATCCTTTCGTCGAAAGGCTGGCGGTCGTTCCCGATAACCTGACAGGTTTCATGCCCTTTTCCGCACAACAAGACCGTATCGCCTTTTCCGGCTTCGCCCAGCGCGAACTCAATCGCCTCTTTCCTGTCAACGAACGTCCTGTAGGGGGTCGCCAATTTTGAACACCCCTCTTCCACCTGCGCGATTATCGCGGAAGGGTCTTCAAACCGCGGGTTGTCCGAAGTGATTATCAGGAAATCGGCCAGTCGCGCCGCCGCGGCTCCCATCGCGGGGCGCTTTTCCGCGTCGCGTTCCCCCGCCGCCCCGAAAAGGCAAATCAGTCTCCCTTTCGCGTATTCCCGCGCCGAAACGAGGATTTTCACCAAAGCGTCTTCCGTATGCGCGTAATCGCAAATCACCGTAAAATCGCCGTTGTATATAACTTCGCTTCTGCCGCGCACCCCGCCGCACTTTTCCAACGCGCCGGCACATTCTCCCGCGTCAAACCCGACCGCGTTACAGGCGGCAATCGCGGCGATTGAATTGGCGGCGTTAAACAGCCCCGGCATATTGAACTTAACGTAAAACGACTTTTCCGCCGGATTATCCAAAAGCCAGTAAGCGCTCCCCGAACTCGACGATTTTATATTCACCCCGCAAAAATCGGCGGCGCCGTTTATTCCGTATGTCCTCGCGCGGATGTTAAATTCGCTTTCCGTCTCGCCCGCGAGCCGCTTTCCGTATTCGCCGTCCGTATTTATCACGGCGGCGGCGCACATTTTAAAAAGCGTTTTCTTCGCCTGATAATAGGCTTCCATCGTTTTGTGCCAGTCCAAATGGTCTCGCGTTAAATTCGTGAAAACCCCGCACTCGAAGCGTTCGCCCGCTATTCTGCGCTGCGATAAAGCCTGCGAAGACGCTTCCATAACGCAGTATTCGGCGCCGTTGCGCTCCATTTCGGCGAAAAGCCCGTATAACTCGTCTTGTTTTGGTACGGTGAGCCGCGCTTCATAAACCTCCGAACCGCACACGTCGTAGCCCGTCGTCCCGATAAATCCCGTCTTATGCCCGAAACGCTCCAAAATCATTTTTATCAGCGACGCGACGGTGCTTTTTCCGTTCGTTCCGGTAACCGCAATCAATTTCATCCTGTCCGTCGGATTTCCGCATGATTTTTTCGCCGTTTCCGCGAACGTCAGCCGCGCGTCGGAAACGACAACCTGCCGCGAAAAGCCCAAATCCCGCTCGGTTACCACCAACGCCGCGCCTTTCTCAAAAACCCGTCCGCACGCTTCCTCCCCGTTGAAATTTTCGCCCTTAATCGCGATAAAAAGGCTGCCTTCGCGGACGTTGCGCGTATCATCGGTAACATTGGTTATATCGAGGTTTTCAAAGCCGTGTTCTTTTGCCGCCGGGAATATATCGTGCAATTTCAACCAAACCCCCTTCGGTGTCAGCCGCCGAAACCCTCGTCAACCGAGAAAACCACCTCTATAACCGTTCCGGCGTTGATTTCCGCATACGGTTCCGCGCTCTGCCAGTAAGCTTTCGCGTTTTCGTTGTCAACCGCCCCGCCCGAAAGCCTTATGTTCAGTCCCGCGTCGGTAATCAGCCGATTGGCTTCCGAAACCGTCAGTCCGCGGACGTCGGGAACAACCGCTTTTACGTTTTCCAGCTCCTCAAGATAAACCAACACCGTGCCGCCCCTCGCAATCGGCTGCCCCGCCGCCGGAACGGTTCTGAGCGTTTTGCCGCCGTCCCCGACGAAATCGGCGTTAAGCCCGACGGTATTCAGCCTCGTGGTAACCTCGATGGGGGAAAGCCCCGTCAGATAAGGCGTCGCCACGTCCATGGCCTCTTGTTCCTCGGCGGTGTACTGCGGATAAATTTCAAGGTAACCGAAACATTCTTTAAACACCGCCGACACGACGGGGGCCGCGACAGTGCTTCCGTAATAAGGCACGCCGCCCGGATTGGGTTCGTCTACTATGACAAGCATAATCACCTGCGGGTCGTCCGCCGGCGCGAAAGCGCAAAACGACGCGACATAACGCATCTCATCCTTGCCGTAATCGTCCGTTTTCTCGCTTGTGCCGCTTTTTCCGCCTATCCTGTAACCGGACATATAAGCGTTGTTGCCGCCGTTAAATTTTACGACCTCTTCAAGGATTTCCCGCATTTGCGCCGAGGTTTCCCCGCTTAGAACCTGTCGTTTTATCTGCGCGTCGTTTGACTTGACGACGTTTCCGTCCGTATCCACGATTTTATCCACCACATGCGGCGTAACGAGATAACCGCCGTTTATGCAAGCGGCATAAGCCGTAATCATCTGTAAGGGCGTGATTTTATTGTTTTGCCCGAAGGAGGACATCGCGAGTTCCACCTTCCCCATTTTGCCGCGCTCCGTATAAAGCGGGCTTTGCTCGGCCGGCAAATCTATCCCCGTTTTTTCCGTGAACCCGAAAGCCTCGAAATAATCGCAGAATTTCTCCTTGCCCAAACGCGCGCTTATATCGATAAACGCGGGGTTGCAGGATTTCGCGATTGCCTCGACGAGATTGACGACCCCGTGCCCTCCGCTGTTCCAGCAGCTTATATCTCTGTCCGCCACCGTAACTTCCCCGCCGCAAAAAAACGCGGAATCAAAATCGACGACCTTTTCCTCCAAAGCGGACGCGCAGGTAATCGTTTTAAACACCGAACCCGGATAATACAGTTCCGTAATCGCTTTGTTACGCCATTGAATCTCCCTAAGCCTGGCTTCGGCGGCGTCGACCTCTTTTTCTATCTCCGCCGTTATTTCGGGTGTGAGGGCGTCGTGTTCAAGCAAGGCGGCGTCCGTCATCCGCAGTCTCATCTCTTCAAGCGTTTTTTGGTCTTTCTCGCTCAAAACGGCGGGATTGTTCAAATCGTAACCGCTTGTCGTCGCCATCGCGAGGATGGCCCCGGTATTCGGATTCATCATAATTCCCGTCGCTCTGTTAGCCACGTTATGCTGCGAAATTATAACCTCCAGATTTTTTTCCAGATAATGCTGCAAAACCGTGTCCACGGTCATATAAACGTCGTTTCCGTCAACGGCGTCATAGCGGCTGTCAAATTCCGAATCCATCACCCTTCCCGCGCCGTCCCTGAGCGTAACGCGCCTGCCGTCCCTGCCTTGCAAATAATCGTCATAGGTCGCCTCCACACCGTAAATTCCCACATTGTCGTAATCGGTAAAACCGACTATGTTGGAGGCGAGGTCGTCGCCCGGATAGACGCGCATGGAATCCTCCGTGAGATACGCCGAATAATAGCTTATGCCTTTTTCTGCTTTAATTCTGTTGATTTCGTCGCGCTGCTCCTTGCTCACCTTCTTTTTGACCACTTCATAACGTTTGTCGGTGTTTTCGCAGATTTTAAGCAACTTGTCATAATCGGCTCCGAGAACGTCGGACAACATCCCGCATACCGCCACGGCGTCGTCCCCGTTCAAAGCTATGTCGTAGGGGGACAGCACCGCCGTCCAAACCGTAGTGCTTTTAGCGAGGGTTTTTCCGTTTCTGTCATAAATCGTTCCCCTGTTGGCGTTTATCGCGGAGCCGTATAATTGCTGACCGTTCGCCTTCGCCCGATAATACTCGGAATTAACCACCGCCGTCTGATACAGCTTAACCCCTATATAAACCGCCGATGCGAGGAAAACCAAAAATACCAACGACAGTTTTATTTTCATGGCGTTTCCTGCGGATTGCGGAACTTGCTGCATAACTTTACCTCGATACGAAAAAAGATTTAATTTACTCAAAACCCAAATATTCCAAGAACTCGTCAAACCAGTTGTTTATTCTCACGAACACGTCGCCGTCGTCAGTCGCGGCGATTTCGGTAATTTTTTCGATATTGACGGCGATGCGACTGACCTGCGAGGTCTGCGCCTTACGCAACCCCAACTCGTTTTGCGCGTATTCCTCCACTTTAGCGGGGGTAATCATACCGTCAAGTTTTGCCTGAAGGCGCGCGTTTTCCTTGGCGGCCGCCTCATATTGAACGGTCGCCGCGCTGTTCTCCGCGGCAATCTCGTTCAAAGTTACCTTGCTTGAAATCAGCATGGCCGCCATAGCGACGGCGACGCCCAACCCGAGGAGCAGAACAAACCAGTTGCCGTATCTCGCCGCCGCCGAACCCAACGTATTCACGGGGGTTATATTAACCCGCGCTTCCCTTTTGCTTCGTATTTCCTCGACGTCAAACGTCGCGAAATCATAAGCCAAATTAGTCCTGTACAAATACATTTCCGTCTCTCCGGGGACGCCGCCCGCGCGACGCCCCTTGCCAATCCCTTCGTTTATAATTTCTTTCATTATACAAAATATTTGTCATAATCTCTTTAATTTTTCGATAACCCTCAACTTAGCGCTTCTGGCGCGGCGGTTTTCGCTTAATTCCCTCTCGCCGGGGGTTATCGGCTTTCGCGTGATTAACGCCGCCGCCGGCGTTTTCCCGCATACGCAAAGCGGCATATTTTTCGGGCAATCGCAACCCGCCGCAAGTTCGGCGAAAGCGTTCTTGACACGCCTGTCCTCCAACGAGTGAAAGGTTATAATCGCCATTCTGCCACCGATATTCAGCAAGCCAAACGCGGCTTCAAGCCCTTTCGCCAAAGAACGCAGTTCATCGTTGACTTCAATCCGTATCGCCTGAAATGTCTTCCTGCACGGGTTCTTCCCGCCGCGAACCGACAACGGCACGTTCCGCTTTATTATTTCCGCGAGTTCGCGGGTGGATTTTATCGGCGCCTTTTCCCTCGCCGCGATAATTCCCCTTGTTATGCCCCGCGCGTATTTTTCCTCGCCGTACTCGAAAAGGATTTTCACCAGTTCCCCTTCGGAATAACCGTTCGCCACGTCATACGCGCTTAACTCCGAATCGCCCATTCTCATGTCAAGCGGGGCGTCCATATGAAAAGAAAATCCTCTTTCGGGGCTGTCAAGCTGATGGGAAGAAACGCCCAAATCCATCAGTATACCGTCCGCTCCCGTTATGCCATAATCAGCCATATCGGCGAAATTGCCGTTTATCAGCCTGACGGGATATCCCGAAAGCCTTTTTTGCGCCGCGCCAATCGCGTCCGTATCCCTGTCGAAGCAGATTAGCCCGCCGCCCCCCGTAAAATCAAGCCTTGCCGCTATTTTTGCGCTGTGTCCGCCGCCGCCGACGGTACAGTCTATATACACCCCGTCCGGCTTTATGTTTAAGGCGCGAACAGTTTCCTCGAGCAAAACCGGCTGATGTGAATATTCCATTACAACCCGAGTTCCACCGCAATTTCAATAAGGTTGTTCATGTCGGTGGCTTCCCTGTAATTATCCCAAACCGCTTTGCTCCATATTTCCGTTTTCCCCTCCAAACCGATTAACACGATTTCGCCTTCCAGCCGCGCGTAATCGCGTAACGACGGGGGAATCAAAACCCTCCCCTGCGGGTCGGATTTAACGGGGCACTCGCTCCCTATGATTATGCGGCTTAAATCCCTTGATTTAATTTGCGGCATCGCCTTTATTTTCTCGGTCAGCTCGTTCCAGTTTTGGTCCGAATATACGGTTAAAATGGGGTTTTTATCTATCGTCATGGTTATGTGAAAGCTGTCGCCAAGCTCCTCGCGGAGTTTTGTCGGAATATTGATGCGCCCTTTCGCGTCCAATGTGGATTTATATATCATATTAACCTCGTTTTAAGCGTTTTCCACATAGTTTTCCGTATAAAACCACTTTATACAAATTTATACCACTTTCAACCACTTACTATTATACATAGGTTTAAAATAAAAAGCAAGGGGTAATTTCATATTTTAGTAATGAATTTTTTGACAAATTTTTGTGCATTTTCCACAAAATAAAACCCTCGTTTAGAGGGCTTTTCTAAATATTGTATAATTTTAATTAACATAACACCATATGATGATTACGCGCTTTTTATATTGTCGGAAACGCTCCCCTCAGGGGCAAATTCTTCCTCGGACGGGGGGGTCGCGTTATCCTCCGCCCACTTGGCCGCCATAAGGGGCGTCAGCACGAAATCGACCATCCTGCCCGCCGCGGTGATTCCATCGCGAACCGCCACTTTATCCCTTGCGGGGACGTCGAAAGAAACCTGGGTGGAAAGGCGCATACTGCAATGAAGAAACTCCGGGTAAATAACGTCGGCGGCCGAAATCTCTTCCACCCACATAAACGGCGGCATTCCGCCCACGCTTATATCCTCGATAATCCAACCGTCCGCCGCGAAAAAGTCGTTCGCGCACATATACAGGGTGGTTACGAACACCCTTTCCCTGTCGCCGGCAAGCAGTTCCACCTCAAATTCCTTCACCGTGAAGCTGTTTACGGTTTCGGTTTCAACTCCGCAAACGGGACAGCAACCGCCGTAACCGAACAGTTTTGAATTGACGTCCTTAGCGAAATAGTTCTTGTACGCTTTCTGATTTTTAAGTTTATCGAGGTTTTTGCACCCGGCGCGCAAATAATTGAACTCCTCGCGACTGATTGTCGGCAACGCCTTGTTATAATACGGCATTTGGTCGGGGATAACGATATTGGGTTCGGTAAACTTGACGAACGATTTCGCCACGGCGCCGTTGTTTTCGCCGGTTATAATCATTTCGATTATGTCGGCGGTTTCCGGTTTGGTGAAGTCATCCCGCAAAATAATATATTTGGTTATATCTTTTTGATATTTTTCGTTAATCGGCGTTTTGGCGTCGACAATGTCGATAATCTTATCGCCTTCGCCGATTAAGGCTATCCTGTCAACCTTCAAATCGCAGGCGTATATTTTCGCGAGGGTCTCGCCGACGTAATCGACGCTGATTTTGTCGCTCTTTAACAGGTTGTACACCGCGTTCTTGTCGAACGAATACCTTCCGCGCGAGTACGGAAAGTCGAACTTGCGCCCGTTAAGCATACCCGCCGCGATGAGCATACCCATATCGCCGATGATTTCAAGCATTTGGGCGTTGGTGGTTTTGCCGGGGATTAAAAACTGGTTGCCGTAAGCCGAAAATCGGTACTTTTTGTTGATGTCCAGCGCCAGCGTAATTTGACCGCCCTGAGCTTTCATTTCTTTAAGAAATTCAATGGTTTCCTTGCCTTGCGTAAAGACGTTAAGAATCATCTTGCTGGTTTCGTTATACGCCTGGCTGGTATCAAAACGGTGGCGGCGGTTAAGAACCGCTTCCATGGCGTTTTTGATGTTATTGATTTTCATTTTTGAAATATCGACGGTGTACTGTTCCTCGCCGTGCGAGATGTACAGCTGATAATACCGCATATGGATTTTATAATCCTCGTTGTACGCGTCGTCGAAGAACGTCAGCATACTTTCAAGCGCGTCCTCGTCCTCGATAAGGTTGTCCTTTCCGACGAACCTGTCCAACATAAGGCTGACCATGCTGTTAAAATGAACGTAAAGGTTATAATCCGCCAAACCCGCCTTAGTTTTATTCTCGATTATATAGGTTTTGTTTTCGCGTATAAACTCATAGTAAAACTGCCGTCCGCCCGTTCCGTCCTGACTTTCCCAGTTATAGGAGAGATAAATCGTTTTTACGGCGTACTGCGTAAGCTTATCGACCATGTTGTCGCGCTCTTTTTGAATGTATTTCCCGTACGCCGAACCGTTCCTGTGCGCCTCCTCGGTTATACCGCTTTTAGCGACTGAAAACGCGGTTTCCTTCAATTCCGCGTACCCCACGGGGGCGGGCTCGTTCGGGAAATTGATTGAAATGCTCTCTTGAAAGTTGTTCTTTAAGTTCGACGCCATTTTTGAGGTAAGGATAAAGTTCTTAATAAACTCAAAAGCGTAGGATTTCGGGCGGAACATCCAACGGTTCTCCTCTTCGGGAATAGGCTGCAGGTCCAATATGAAATAATCCTTGTAGTTTTCGATTAAATCCTTTATGCCCTGCTCGACCTTCTGCATGACGACATGCTCGGAATCGACCCTTATACCCGTCCTGAACGAGGTGATGTAATCGTTTGACACGCTGATGAAAAACGCCGACAGCTTTTCGTCTATAATTTTTTCCGCGGCGTCGGCTTTTATAAGACCCGTAAGCTCGTAAGTCGAAAAGAAGTTATATTTCTGCAAAAACACCTTTACGATGCTTTGCCGTTTCGCCGTGGCGACCGCGAACGGAATGAGATAGCTGAACCCGTCCTGTTCGTGCGCGATAAAATCAACGACGCTCTTGTTGTTTTGCATAAAACGGATTGTCTTCATGTCGGAATCGTCTTTTTGGAAATAAGCGATTTTATAAAGCGTAACAATCCGGCCCCTTTCCATAACCGCGATATTGAAAGTGCGCTCCGGCTCTTCAAAATTCGCTTCCGGGGCGTTCATCACCTTTTTTCGGTTAAAAGCGAAACAAAGCTCGACAAGGTTGATAAAATCGCCTTTCTTGTCCGCCAAAGTGAGGAAATTATCCTTTATGCGGGCGTATTGCTCGCTTGAAACCTTGACGACGATTTCCGTGCCCTTGAAAAGCGAACCCAGCAGGTTAAGCTCGGTGATTTTCAACGTTCCGCCGTTGTTTTGGATTTTAAAGCTGAAATTTCTGGAATGCATGGAAAGCCACTCGACGTTCATAAAAACGCTCTTGGCGCCGACGCCGAAACGACCCTCTTTGTTTTTATCCAATTTATTGCGCCCGAACGCCAGATAATACAAAAAGTGGTCCATTTGGAATCCGATTTCGTTATAAGACAGCGATATTTCATCGTTATCGCGGAAATTCACCATTATCTTTACGTCTTTGGTGTCGTAATAACAGTCGAAAGTATTCTGCAAAAGCTCCCTGAATATGCTTTCAAAAGGATAATCGTTGACGCTGATAAGGGCGTTGAACGCGGTTCTCCCGCTGAACATCGAGTTGTAATACTCTATAAACGGCTCGCTTTTAAGCTCCCCCGTAAATATCATGCCTTTCAGTTTTTCAAGGGGATACCTCATCCCCTCCTCGTCGCCCTTGGCGTGGGCCTCGTAAAAATCCCCTATGAGCTGCTGTACCGGTTTTTCAACGTATTCGGCCAACTAAATCACCCCCTTGTTGTACATGCCTATAAATTCCCTAAGCGGTTTTTTGACGCCCTTTTTTACTCTGAAATACTTCCACACGTTATACAATACGGGCGCTTTCAAACCGTCCGGGAGCGATTCGACGGCGTCCCTTATGTACGGGTAGCCGGCGGCTTCGGGCTTGGGGTTTGCCGGCAGCGCCGAAAGCACCTCCTCCGCCGCTTTCAGCCCCGCGACGTATTTGTTCCCTTCGTACGCCCGCGCTATGGCGTCAAGGTTGTTCTCGTTCTTGATTAACCCCGGCTTCATCTCGTCGTCATAAAAGATGTAGCCGTCGCGGATTACCTGCACGCACTCCTTCACGGCTTTGAGGAGGTCGTCCCTCTTTACGTCCCCCTCGCTCATAACGTCGGATATCTGAAACAGCGCCGCCAAACCGCCAAGCATCTGCTTGGCGCAGGCGCTCGCTTTCAGCGCCGTGGAGACCTGCTCAAAATCAACGATGTTGTATTCCGCGCGAAACCTCGGCGCGAAATCCGTGCCCGCGCCCTTGGCGTTTTCCACCGTAAACTTCAAATCAAGCAGCATATCGGTAACGTACCTCTCCACGCCGGGCATCCAAAACAGCACGTTTTGGGAGGGGATTTTAACCTTGAAACATTTGTACAAACCGGACGCCATAACCTTACACAAAATTCTGCCGTCAAACATCATATGCCTGTCGGTGAAAAGGATGAATTCTTCCGGGGACATACTTTCCATACCGCTCCTGAAATACCGGCGTTCCAAAGCGGCGGTGGTCTCGGGATATTCATAGTTGATTATGTGGGTCGCCTTTTTCAGGGAGTGATAACGTTCCCCGATAAAGTCCGTGGCGAGTATAACGCGCGCGTCCGCGCTGTCTTCCCCGTTGAAATAACGCTTGAGGAACGCGCCGTCAATCGCGGAACCCGTCTGCGTTATTATCTGCCCCGCCATATCGGGGTAAACCGCGCTCAGCGCCTTGAAAACATACTTCAGGGTAATATGCGAGGCGAAGTATATTACAACGTTGTTGCCGGGTTTTTGCAAAATCTCGCTTAGTTTATCCAAAAACACGCCGAGCTTGGTATCCGTTTCCCGAAGGGCTTTTATGTCGTCCTCGCCGTAATACGGGCGAAGGTAAATATGCTTTTTGTCAAGGTTGTATTCCTCAAAAACATTCCCGCCGTGGATATACAGCGGCATTCCGGTCTGCATATCAACAACGCGCCTGCCGGGCGCCGTCAGATTTTTGTCTATTTCATATTCCAGCGTTATAACGTTGCGCGCCCCCCTCGCGGTGTTGTAATACCGCATAACCGGCGTCCCCCTGTCAAACGATATAATGTTCTGGTCTATTGTCAAGTCGTCCACGAGTTCCCTTTGGGCGTCGTTATAAAGGATGCCCTTAACGGTTTCTTTCAAAACCGCCGTCTTATCCCCGTTATACGGAAACGGCGACGGGGCGAATATAAGCAATTCCCGCGCTTTGTTTTTGCAACTGTTCCTGTAAAGCTCCCAGTTTACGCCGTCTGCGGAAAAACCGGCGTCGATTATCATTAAATCCCACACGACGCTCGCGTTGCCGATAAATCCGTCCGATGCCGAAACCAAATGCTCCTCGCTGATTATATAAAGATTGGAAATGTGTTCCGAATAAAACGCGACCATGTCCCCCAAACCGGAAACAAGCTTAAAGTCCGCCCCCAATTCCGACAGCAGGGTAGAGTACCAACTTTGCGTAAGGGCTTCGGGGCAAATTATGAGTATGCTCGGCTTATCCTCGGAAGAAACGACGTCATGTATGCACAGTTGCGCTTTCGCCGTTTTTCCGCCGCCGAATTCGTCGAACACCAAAGCGTACCCGAAGTTTTGGAGCCTTTCGGACGCCGACAGGTTATAAGGGTTCATGTTCACGCCCTGACAGGCTATCCATTTCAAATCGTTCATGCTTCGCACCCCCAAAAGCCGGAGCGAACCGACCGTTCCGACCGTATTCCAATCTCAAGTGTATTTTTCCGATAAGACGAGCTTTTTCCGCGTTATTCCAACAAACTTTCCTCCCAGCAACCGGGCGGGGTAATCCCCAGCAGTTCGGCTACCGTGGGCGCGACGTTCGCCAACCCGAAATCGCCCCCCGATTTAAGCCGATATCCGCCGTCGCGGAGTATGAAAGGCACCGGGTTAAGCGAATGAGCCGTCCTCACCGCCAAATTGCCCTTCTTATCTTTTTCGAGCATCTCGTCGGCGTTGCCGTGGTCGGCGGTAACAATCAGCGTTACGCCGCGTTCGTCGCAAACGGGGATTAACCTTGCCAAACTCAAATCCACCGCTTCCACCCCGGTAACCGTAGCGTCAAGGTTTCCCGTATGCCCCACCATGTCGCCGTTCGGGAAATTGCAACGGATAAAATCATATTTACCGGATTCGATAACCGCGATAAGGTCGTCGGTTATATCCGCCGACTTCATCCACGGGCGTTCGTCAAAGCTAACCTTATCGGAAGGGATTTCCTTGTACGTTTCAAGCTCTTCGTTGAATTTGCCGCTTCTGTTGCCGTTCCAAAAATAGGTTACGTGCCCGTATTTCTGCGTTTCGGAAACGGCGTACTGCCTGACGCCGTTCTTGACAAGAAGTTCCGAAAGCGTATCCTCGATGTCGGGCGGATTGACGAGATACCGCTTAGGCAAACACAAATCGCCGTCGTACTGCAACATCCCGGCGTAGACCACGTTGAGCGGTCCGTTCGCGGAACTCCTGTCAAACTTATTGAAATCCTCGTCGTCAAACGCCATGGAAATCTCTATAGCCCTGTCCCCGCGGAAATTGTACAGGATTACGCTGTCCTTATCAAGGATTTTGCCGACGGCTTCCCCGTTTTCGCTTAAAACGAAGGGCGGCAGGTCTTGGTCTATTATGTTTTCATGCTCTAAACGGAGCGTTTCAATCGCCTCTTTAGCGGAACCGAAAAACCTGCCCTCGCCTTTTACATGGGTTTGCCAACCGCGTTCCACCATAGCCCAATCGGCTTGGTACCTGTCCATCGTGATTTTCATTCGCCCGCCGCCGGAAGCGATTTTCCCGTCGAAGCCGCCGCCGTTTAATCCCGCTAAAACCTCTTCGAGCCGTTCGACGTATTCCAACGCCGACGTCGCGGGGACGTCCCTTCCGTCGAGCAGGATGTGTACCCGCGCCCTCTTGACGCCGTCGGATTTTGCGCGTTTAAGCATATCGAACAGGTGCGCGACGTTGGAATGTACGTTCCCGTCGGACAGCAACCCGATAAAATGCAGGGTCGAACCGTTGCCCGTTACGTTTCCGACGACTTCTTTCCAAGCGTCGGAAGCGTACATTTTACCCGAAGCGATTGATTCGTTCACCAGCTTCGCGCCCTGCGAGTAAACCTGCCCGCAACCCAGCGCGTTATGACCGACCTCGCTGTTCCCCATATCGTCGTCCGTAGGCAAACCGACGGCCCGCCCGTGCGCGCGCAATCTGACGTTTGGGTATTCTTTAAGCAGGTGGTCAAGCACCGGCGTGTTCGCCATCGTTACTGCGTCGCCGATACCGGTTTTTGAAAAGCCGACGCCGTCCATTACCACTAACAGGATAGGTTTCATGTATTCTCCTTTTTTATTGTTTCCATTCCGTCGAAAACTTAAAATTTATTTTCTCCCCCAAACCGACAAGCCTGTCATAATCCGCGCTTCGCACGATAAACAAATGCGCGCAACCGCCGTCCGTGTCCAAAGAAACGAGCGTATAGCCCTTTCTGTTGAAATTTTCGTTAATGATACCCATAGCCTCGGTAATGGTTTCGTCGCCGCCATACTCGATTTCGCCCGCGTCCAAGGGATATCCGAGGTTCTTTATCACCGGTTCAAGCCCGTCCAGCACGTCGTCCATGGCGTCCCTGCCGTCGTAATAGCCGCCGTATTCGTCCCTTTCATTGCCGTATCCCGACATCCAGTACGCGAAAATTATGGGAATAATGTTCGGCACCTCGACGGTACACCCCATTTCGCCGCACCATTCGGCGTGTTCCGCGTAAAACGCGCCGAACCCTTTCGCCAACAGTTCGGCGTCGGCGACCGCCTGTGGGTTGTCGTTACTGAGAATCCCCGCTATTTCGACCAAATTACCACCGTTCATAAAATATCTCCCGTCCGAGGCGGTCGCGAACAATTTTCGCGCGTCATTTCCCCGCCGCTTTTATTATTTCGCCGAAATCCGCCGCTTTCAACGACGCGCCGCCGATTAAACCGCCGTCGACGTCCGGTTGCGCCAATAATTCCGCCGCGTTTTTGGCGTTCATGGAACCGCCGTACTGAACGGTTACGGCGTCGGCTGCGGCTTTTCCGTGAAGCTTGGCGATAACGGAGCGGATTAACCCGCAAGCCTCCCCCGCTTGTTCGGAAGTGGCGGTCTTACCCGTTCCGATAGCCCATACCGGCTCGTAGGCGATTACCGTTCTTTTAACCTCGCCGGCGGCAAACCCGGCGAAATCCAACTTGATTTGGCGCGCCAAAACCTCCTCCGTTATTCCCGCCTCGCGCTCCCAAAGGAGTTCGCCGACGCACATTATCGGAACAAGCCCCGCCGCCAGCGCCGCTTTAACGCGCTTATTCACGGTTTCGTCGGTTTCCCCGAAATATTGACGGCGTTCGCTGTGCCCGATTATAACGTATTCCGCGCCTGTTTCGACAAGCATATCCGCGCTGATTTCCCCCGTGAACGCCCCCGACTTTTCAAAATGAACGTTCTGCGCCCCTACTTTTATATCGGTGCCCTTAACCGCTTCGACAACGGTTTCAATATTGGTGAAAGGCACGCATACCGCCACTTCGCAACCGCTCCCCGCCGCAAACGGCTTAATCTCGTCTATCAGCGCCTTCGCCTCGGGGCGGGTTTTATTCATCTTCCAGTTTCCGGCGATAACGGTTTTGCGTAAATCCTTGTTCATTTGTGTTCCCCTTTCCGTTGAACGCGGCGGGAATGCCGCGCCCCGCGTTACGCGTCCTGTATAACGTCTATCCCCGGCAGGACTTTTCCCTCAAGATATTCCAAAGAAGCGCCGCCGCCGGTGGAAATATGCGTCATCCTGTCCGCGAAACCGAGCTGCATAACCGCCGCCGCGCTGTCGCCGCCGCCGATTACCGTCGTCGCGTCCGCCTCCGCCGCCGCTTTCGCGACCGCTATGGTTCCCGCGGCTAAAACAGGGTTCTCGAATACGCCCATGGGTCCGTTCCAAACCACGGTTTTCGCCGATTTAACCGCGTCGGCGAACAATTCCCGCGTTTTCTTCCCGATATCGAGCCCTATGGTGTCAGCCGGAATTTTATCAATATCCACGTTCCTTATCTCGATAACCGCGTCAATCGGGTCGGGGAAACCGCCGGAAACTTCCGTATCAACGGGGAGGAGCAACTTTTTGCCCGATTTTTCGGCTTTTTCTATCATTTCCCTGCAATAATCGATTTTTTCATCGTCGACAAGCGACTTTCCGACTTCGTAACCTTGCGCCTTAACGAAAGTATAAGCCATTCCGCCGCCGATAATCAGCGTGTCGCACTTTTCAAGCAAATTCGAAATGACCGCCAGCTTGTCCGCGACTTTAGCGCCGCCGAGAATGGCCGCAAACGGGCGAACGGGGTTTTCCACCGCGTTGCCGAGAAATTCAATTTCCTTGTTCATAAGGTAACCGACGGCGGTTTCGCCGCCTTTCGCCGTTATAAACCCCGTAACGCCGACCGTCGAGCAATGCGCGCGGTGCGCCGAACCGAACGCGTCGTTTACATAAACGTCGGCGATTGAAGCCAAATCCTTGCTGAACGCTTCCCCGTTCTTGGTTTCCTCCGCGCGAAAACGGGTGTTTTCAAGCAATATTACATCGCCGTCCGACATCTTTTCGACGGCGGCGCGAACGTTCCCGCCCACAACCGCGTCGTCCCTCACAAACGCGACTTCTTTCCCGAGGAGCTCGCCGAGCCGTTTAGCCACCGGGGCAAGCGAGAACTTGTCTTCGGGACCGTTCTTGGGTTTGCCGAGGTGCGAACAGAGTATAACCCGCCCGCCGTTCTCAATCAGTTTTTTAATGGTGGGCAGGGCGGCGGTAATCCTGTTGTCGTTGGTAATAACCCCGTCTTTCAACGGCACGTTGAAATCGCAGCGAACAAGCGCGCGTTTTCCTTTCACCCGCAGATTTTCGACATTTTTTTTGTTAAGTTTCGACATTTTTATTCTCCTTTTACTCTCCTTAAAAATTTATAATTATTGTTAAAATAATTGTCAGCCATACGTCATTTTCCCTCTGTTCGCGCCTTTTATCACGAACGCCCCCATATTCGGTCCGGTATTGGCGCCGACGGCGCACCCCACGAACGATTCCATCGAGGGGGGCGCGCCTATTTCCTTGGATAAGCGTTTAACCAAAGCGTCGTAAAAGCCGGAATTGTCGCCGCAAAGCGCCAGCCACGGCGTTTCCGGCACTATCCGGGATTTAATATGCCTCGCGGCTTCATCGATAACGGCTTTTTCGCCGCGCACTTTCTTTTGAACCTCGCTGACCCCGTCAATAAGTGAAATTACAGGCTTTAAACCCATCAGTTCGCCCAGAAAAGCGGCGGCGGCGGTAATCCTCCCCGATTTCTTCATATGGCGAAGGCTCATGGGGACGATATAAACCTCGGCGCATGAAAACCAATCGTCAAGGTACGCCAAAACCTGTTCCGCGCTTTGCCCCATGTCAAGTTTTTTAGCCGCTTCAACAACGGGATAGCCGTATCCCACCGAATATGTCCTGCTGTCAACGATATGGACTTTCACCCCGTCAAGCCCGCCGTTTTCCTCAAGGTTTTTTTTCGCCATAACGGCGTTGGCGTAGGTTTGCGAACCACGGGAGTTAATCAGAACCACGATTACCTCACGTTCGCCCTCCGCCTTACATTCGAGGAACTTCGCTTCAAAACGCGGCACGGTAATCTGGTTGGTCGTCGGTATGGACGACGAATTGTTCATAAGCGCGTAAAATTCGCGCGGCGCAATGTCGAACCGTTCGCGGTACAAAACGTCGTCAAGCATAATTTCAAAATGCATTATATCGATACCGCTCTTGTTTTCCATACCCGCGGGCAAATCGCACCCGCTGTCGGTTATTACCTTTACATTCCTCTTGCCCGCCATAACGCTCCCTTAACTTACTTTAGCAGTCCACACACGCTATTATATAACACCCCGTCTAAAATGTCAAGTTTTTTCTTTCGCGCCGTTTAACCATATATAATTTTTAATTTTTTAAAATAAACACTGGAAATATTTCCGAAACTGTGCTATAATAGCGTTGGGGCGTATTTCAGCCCGGAGAACTAAGGAGAGTGTGATATGGACAGCTTTAACATAAAGCCGGAAAGCAATGGCGATTCGGTCGACGGCGCTATCCGCATTGACGTCGGGGATGATTTTATGTCGGCGTACATGAACATATCGGGACCCGTCCGCGGCGGGAAAGAAATCACCGTCTCCGACGCCATGGAAGCGGTGAGGAACAGTTCCGTCCTGATAGAATTTGAGCGCGACGCCATCGTCAGCCTTATAAATAATAAGGAATACAATAAGCGTATCTGCATAGTTCAGGGTCAACCGCCCGAAAACGGGTTGCACGGCACGGTGAGTTACCGCTTTGACCGTTTCAAGGTTTTGGCGCCGCAGGAAGACGAGAAGGGCGCGATGGATTACAAGAACCTCGGTCTTGTCCACAACATAGTCGCCGGTACGGTTATCGCCGATATTACCAAGGAAACGGAGGGCGAGGACGGTTTTGACATAAGGGGGAACGCGCTTAAGGCGACCCCGGGGCAAAAAGCCAAATATGCCGTCGGGAAAGGCACGTATCTCAATGAGGACGAAACGCAGATTATAGCCGAAATAGACGGCAATATCACCTGGCAAAAAGACCGGTTCACCGTCGAGGATACCATTACCATAAAAGAAGACGTGGGTTCTTCAACGGGAAATATCGATTTTATCGGCGACGTCGTCGTAAAAGGCAACGTCATGGAAAATTTTGTGGTCGTTTCTAAGAAAAACGTTACAATCGGCGGAAACGCGACGAACGCGAAAATCATAGCGGACGGCAGCGTGGAAATAAAAACGGGGAGCATAAATTCCAGTATCTCCGCCAAGGGCAACGTCAAAATCGGATTTTGCGAAAATTCAAAAATTGAGTGCGGCGGCGACCTGTCGTCGGCGAGTTTTGTCGCCTGCGACATATTCTGCAACGGCGTCGTTTTCGCGACTACCGGCAAAGGGGTTATAGTGGGCGGCAGAATGACCAGCCTCAAAGGAATATCGGCGAATACAATCGGTTCCGAGTCTTTCTTGAAAACCAGGCTCACCTTGGGCAACGACGCGATTTTATCCGAGGAAAAGCTGTCGCTTGAAAAAGAGGAGGCGAATCTCACCGAACAGATAGGCAAGCTGATTCAGATAATCGATATGTTGAACGCGCACAAAAAGCAGGCGGGGAGCCTTTCGTCCGAACGCGAGGATATGCTTTCATCCGCGATAAGGACGCGGTTTAAATACTCCAACGACATAAAACTGATTAAAAGGAGAATAGAGGAAATAGACACGAGCATATTAAGCTCGTATAATCTGTATATCGAAGCCCGTAAAGAGATTTGGCCCAACGTCGTCATACGTATCGGCACATTGCAGATGAAAGTGGAAAACAAAAACGTTCGTTGCCGCGTTTACATGAACAACGCCGGCGAAATTGAGTATAAACCGATAGCGGGACCCACCGGTTAAGGGGCGCGGGGGGTTGGTTTCGGATAAATACGGCAAATCCGGCGAAAAAGAAAAAGCGCCGGAACGGTTCGGGGTACTCGCGGCTTTGCTTGGCGTTCCCGACAAAAGGATAAAATACGTTCACGCGGCGGGGACCAACGGCAAAGGCAGTGTTTGCGGGTTTATCGCCTCCGCGCTTGTTTGCGCGGGGAAAAAAACGGGAAAATTCACTTCGCCGCACCTCGCCGACATAACCGAGCGGATTACCGTAAACGGCGCGAACATAACCAAAGCCGATTTGGCGCGGTTATGCGAAAAAGCGGACAGGGCGGCGGAAGATTCGGGGTGCGCGGGGTTTTCGCGGTTTGAGATTCTGGCTGCGTCGGCGCTTATGTATTTCAGCGAGGTTGAAGCGGATTACGCCGTTATCGAAACCGGAATAGGCGGTCTTTTGGACTGCACCGGCGTCATTATGCCGGAGGTAAGCGTTATAACGCGGGTTTCGCTTGACCACACCGATATTCTCGGCGATACCGTCGAAAAAATTGCGCGGCATAAGGCGGGCGTCATAAAAGCGAACGTCCCCTGCGTCGTTTACCCGCTTCAGTATCCCGAAACCATGAACGTTATGGCCGAAACCGCCGCGAATTTAAACGCCCCGCTTGTTATTCCCGATTTAACCGCTTTGGATATTTCTGAAAGCTCGGTTTTCAGGAACGTTTTTTTTTACAAAGGGCGGGAGTTCCGTATAAAAACGGGTGGGGAACATCAAATTTATAACGCCGTAACCGCCGCGGAGGCGCTGAGCGTCCTCGGCGTAAACGCGGCGGGGATTGCAAAAGCCCGTATTCCGGCGAGGTTGCAAATAATATCGGAGAACCCTGCGGTTATCCTTGACGGAGCGCACAATCCCGACGGGCTTCACGCCGCGAGGAAAGCGGTCGAGGGCTTACCCGGGAAAAAGGTCGTCGTCGCGGGAATGTTAAAAACAAAGAATTATCGCGACGGGTTAAAAGAGCTTATTGTTCCGGGCGGCACGGTTATCCTGACGGACGGATTTTCGACCGAAGCCGCGCCTTGCGGGGAATTGGCCGCCGTTTGCCGCGAATACGGCGCAAAGAGGGTACTTACCGAAAGCGACGAAAACCGCGCCGTTTCATTGGCGCGGGAATTGGCGGGAGACGACGGAACCGTTCTGATAAGCGGCTCGCTTTACCTGGCGGGAAAGATTTTACGGGGGTAACGCGCTATGGCTTGGCTGTAATGGCTTTTCATTTTTGCCTTTCCGCTTTTTAAGCTATTGATTAGCTAATCAAACATTGAATGTTTTTCCATACGGGTAGCCACGAAACCCACGTAATTATGCGGTGTCGGCTTGCGCGAGATTCAATATTTAATCAGCGGAGCAATAAAAGGCAAAAATAAAAGAACCCTACGCATAGCTTAAAAAGCTACTTGTAAGGCTCTGACCGCAGACCCCTTTAATTCAAACGTGATTAAAGGGCAAATCCCGAGTTCTCGTGCCGGGTG
>JAIRWC010000043.1 GCA_031253495.1 Oscillospiraceae bacterium
CCCGCTGCCTTGGCAGCAAGGGCGCGATTATCGCAAATTGTTCTTTTGTTATTTTCATGGGGAAAATATATCATATTTTTCCCTGCTTGTCAAGCAAATTAGTGTGAACAGCATCTAATTTCCAATTAAAACGGGGAATGATATGAAAAAGCGCCGGAACCTTTTACGGGTTTCCGGCACTTTTTGAACAAGCCCCGACGAACGCCGCGAACAGCTTTTTTGTTTCCGGCGAGGAAACGGCGAGTTCCGGGTGCCACTGTACCCCCCAGACGAACCGCCTGTCCGGCATATACGCCGCCTCGATTACCCCGTCCCCCGATTCAGCGGCGACGCGAAGCGAGGGGGCAAGTCTGTCAACGCACTGGTGGTGATAACTTATCACCTTTGGTCGAGCTATTCCCAAGATTGTTTTGAGCGGTTCCGAAACGCTCACCGTGTGGAACACCGAGCCCTTTTTTCCCTTCATATGCAAAACGCCGTCGGTTGTAATGTCCTGCCGCAGTGTTCCGCCGAGAAGCGCGTTGAAAAGCTGTATTCCCCTGCATATTCCCAAAGCGGGTTTGTCGGTTTCCAGCGTTTTTTTGAAGATAAAAGCCTCCATTTTATCCCTTACCTTGCAAATTTCCCCGCATTTTTCGCTTATTTCCTGCCCGTACAGCGCGGGCGAAACGTCCTGCCCGCCGGTGAACAAAAACCCGTCGCAAAGGGAGGAAAGCCGCCGCGTTTCCTCTTCGCCGTCCGTGAGCGGCAAAATAAAGGGAACCGCCCCCGCCGCGCGGACGCAATCCAAGTATTCCGGCAGCATCCATATGCTTTTCTTTTTTTCGTCCCACAGCGGGGTTACCCCGATTAACGGCTTATCCATCGTTTATTTCACCTCTCCGTCAATTTTCTCGCCAAGCGGAGCGCGCCCGCCGCGTCGGAGGCGTAACCGTCCGCGCCAATTCGGTCGGCGAAAGCCTTTGAAAGCGGTCGCCCGCCCACCATTACCTTGAACCTGCCGCGAAGCCCCTTTTTCTCCAAAAGCGCGGTAACTCCGCCTATGCGCTCCATTGTCGTGGTCATGAGCGTCGAAACCGCGATTATATCGGCGTTGAACTCGACCGCGCCTTCCACGAACGCTTTCGGCGGAACGTCCCGCCCCAAGTCGCGCACCTCGAATTCCGCGCTGTCCAAAATAAGCGCGACAATGTTCTTGCCTATGTCGTGGGTGTCGCCCTCGATTGAACCTATGACGACGCGGTGCTTTTTCAGCCCTTCGCCGCGCGGAATGTGCGGCTTCAGAATTTCCAACGCCGCGTACATCGCGTCCGCGCTTCCGAGAAGCTCGGGGATAAAGTATTCCTCTTTTTCGTACAACTCGCCCGCCCGCGCCATTCCGTCGGTAAGCGCGATTTCAACGGCTTCTTGCGGGTTTAGCCCTGCGGCGAGGATTTCTTCCGCGATTTCAACCGCCAAGTCCTCGTCGGTTTCCAAAACGGCGTCTGACAGCCGCTTAAAAAGTTCGCGCATAATCACCTCGTTTTATGTTTGTTTAATGTAAACTCGTAAACGAACACGTCTTTCCATTTGCCGTTCAGCGTCCCCGCTTCAATAAACATTCCCGCCTCGCGGAACCCCGCCCGCTCGTGCAACCGAACGCTTGCGAGGTTTTCGGTGAAAATATACGAGTGTAGCGTCCACAGCCCGTGTTCCCCGGCGGAATCAATCAGCGTGTTGAGCAGGGCAAGCCCCGCCCCAAGACGCCGACGGCTTTTTTCAACGTAGACGCTTACGGCGGCTATGCCCGAAAAGTATTCCGCTCTGTAAATCGGCGAAAGCGCGGCGAACCCGATAACTTTCCCGTTTTCCTTGGCGACGGCGCGGTTGTTCGGAAGGAACCCCGCGTACCACTTTTCAAAATCAGCCGTTTCCGCCGCGAAGGCGTATTCGCCGCTTCTTATGCAGTCGTTGTAAATTTTGTGAGCCGCCGCGCCGCTCGCCTTGTCCATTTCGCAAATATTGAATATCTTTCGCCCCACAGTTTCATCTCCTGTCCGAAAATACCGTCGCCGCGTATTTTGAAAGTTTCCAGCCGGGAATGGCGCAAGCCTTGCAACTCTCCGAATATCGGCGGCTGCGGAGCCACCTCGCCGCGCGGCTGTTGCGGGAATCACGCACCGTGAACTTTTCGCCGCAATGGGTCGTCACGACGGCAAGGCACCCGCGGCGGTCGATTTCGCGTATTCCGTGCAGAACCCCCGAACGCGAGGGCCACAGCTTGATTTTTTCAAGCGTACTCAAAAGCGGTTGGTGCTTGCTGACGTAACGGGTCAGTTCTTTCTTTTCCATATAAAATTCACCTTTCGGTTAGATATAAAACACACGCCAGCATGGCGATTGTGCCGAGTTCAAGCGGATTGGCGATTGCCGCGCCGCATTTTTCGATAACCCGCGCGTTCGCGCCCAAGGGGATTCCCGGTAAGGACAAGACCGCGCCTTTTGCTATGTCGCGCTCCGTCAGAATGTCGGGTTTGGGCGTCGCGTCGAGAATGTACATCAACCCGCGTTCCCGCCAATCGGGAAAAGCCCGCAGCTTCGGTTCAGCCGCGATTGCCGCCGACAGAACCGACGGGTTATTGTCGAAAACATTAACCCTTGCGCCAAGCGATAACAAGTGTCTTGCCGCCGAAAGTCCGACGGGACCCAACCCCAAAACCAAAACTTCCCCGCCGCAAACGCCGCCCGCCGCAAGATTGAGCGCGCGCGCGAACGCGATTCCCGTAACGTCGGAGTTATAGCTCGCGGCTCGGCTGTTCAGGGAAATCGCCGCGTATTCGCGGTCGTCCGCCATAAAAACAACATCCGCGCCCTTTCGGTGAGCAATGCCCAACCCCGCGACGTCCGACTTTTCCGCGACAAACGCGTTACAGCCGACGTGGTTCAGTATCGCCCGAACGCTTTCGGCGAAACCGGCAATAATTCCCAGCCCGCTTGTCACGGGGATAACGGCGGCGGTTACGCCTTTTAAGTCAGCCGAAAAAGGGAAGTCGATTTTCGCGGCGTTCAGCATTGTTTCACCGGTTAATGACGCGAATTTCGCGTCGTAAGCCGCTATGTTGCTTCCTATATCGGCGATTTCCTCGGGTTTGAGCCTTGACATGAAAACGCCCTTTCCGTAAAATTGCCGCGAATGTTATCAACGCAAACGCGGAACTTCTCTTCGGCGTCGCTTTGGCTCTTTCCCGTAACTATAACCGCCGCGACCCATTCCTTTTTGTCGGGCGCGTAGTCGGTAATCATACTTTCAGCCCCGAACAGCCCGTCCTTTATAAGCAGGGGACCGCGCCCCGTTAAAATACGCTCGCCTTTTGAAACTATCCCCTTTTCCGAAACATGAATCTGCCTGTATATCGCGGTTTTTTTCCTTTGGATTTTTGCCGCGAAATCGCGGTAATTCAGCATAAGCTCCAATATGTTTACGCCGCTTGAATGATACACACTTATCGGCGTTTGGCTCGGAAGCCGCGCGTCTATTTCGATTACCCGAAGCCCGCCCCCCGAAGCGATTACCTCTATGTCAAACACCCCATTAACCCGTATAAGTTCCCCAAGCCTTGCCCCTATCGCGTAAAATTCCCTTTCAACACAGGCGGGAATGTCGCCGCCCGCTATCACACATTCGCAGTCGTAGTCCTTGTCGGTGATAATCTCGGTAACCTGCAGTAAATTGAAGCTTTTGCCGTCGCCGACCACTTCCAAAGAATAAGAGCGACCCGACAGGTATTCCTGTATTACCCACCCCGAATCAACTTTGTTAAGCTCTTCTTGATTGAGAATGAGCCTGACCCCGACGCTTCCGCTTTGACCGTCGGGCTTCGCGATAAGCGGGAACCCCGCTTTCGGGTAATGCAAAGGCGCGGGAATGTCGTTCTCGCGGAAGAAGTCGTCGGACTTCAGCTTTGACGAGGATAAAAGATAGGCGTTCAGGTCGAATAAGAACGGCTTTCCGCTTTTTCGGCAGTATTCCTCAAGCCGCGAAACAGCCGACAGGTTTTCGAGCGCGGGAAGAACCGCGTCCGCTTTCTCGACAAGCGGGAGCGTCGCCGCCTCGTTTTCAATTTCAACGCAGTGGAATTCGTCGCACATGAGCGACGCTTCGGCGTTTTCGCGGCGGTCGGCGACAATCGTCGTCCACCCCGCCTTTTTAGCCAAGTAAACCGCTTCCGCGGCTTGAAGCCGCCCCCCAGCAATAAGCAACCTCATATCGCCGCAACCCTTGAATTATATTTCACGCCGGCTTTCGCCGCCGCCAAAAACGCCGAATATTCCGCGTTTGCGGCGGCGCGAAGCCCCAACTCTTCCAATATCGGAGTCGCCGCCCTCAATGTTCGGCAACCGCTCCGTATGTCCTTTTCGCGCTGCGAAACCCCCATAAGCCCCGCGTCGGGCGGAATGAGCGAAGTTATCACGTTTGCGCCCGCGTTCAGCCGCGCTTTAAGCCCCTCCAACCCCTCGACGTCGAGCGACGCGGGAATCAGCCTGTCGGGGAACAGCAGCCGCATTACGGCAATGTCGAGAAGCTCGGTTTCCGTGTTCCCCAAAGAAAACTCCGAAGAAAACTCAGCCATTGGAGTGCCTTCCTGCGGAACAAAGCGCATACTGCGTATCTGAAAGGCGTTGAGCCGTCGCATTTCCCCAAAAGAAACGGCGTGGTCGGCGGGGCTTTCGCCTATCCCCGCCATAATTCCCTCCTCCACAAGAATTCCGAGTGAAGCGGCATGCCTTTTCAGGTTCATTCTTTCGTCGAAATTCTGCCTCACACGCCGCTTTTTAAACAATTCGCGGTTGTGGGTTTCCTGATAAAGCGCGAGCCAGTCCGCTCCGCTTTCCGCCGCCATTTCAAGGGCGCGGCGGCTTATAACTCCGGGGGAAACCATCACCGAAAGTCCCGTGGTGTTCTTGACCTCGCGGATAATAGCGGCAAGCCGCGCGGGTTGTTCGGTGTAAAACTCGTCCTCTCCCATTGTCAAGTCAATCAGATTAACCCCGGATTTCTCAAGATTGACCGCGTGTTCGACAATCTCCGAATCGCTTTTGCGGTAGCGTTCGAGGGCGCGGTTGGAGCGGCGGCAGCAGCAAAACGCACAATCGTTGCGGCAGTGCGTGGAAAAGTAGACGAAACCGTATGAGAACACCTTGTTCCCGAAATGCTTTTGGCGGGTTTCGCGGGCGGCGGCGAAAATGAGTTCTCGGTCGCCGCTTGTCAGAAGGTATACGATTTCCTCATTTGACGGTGCGCCGTTTCGCAGTTTCTCCAAAATTTTCCGCGTCATTTTCACGCGACCCCCGATTTTATTTAACGTTCAGCGCCGAGCCGTCCAAATACGTTATGCTCCTGCCGTAAGCGCGGATTGTCCCGTTTTTTTCACGCGCGGCGAGCAACCGTTCCAGCCCGAACCCTATACCTACCCAGCTGTCGGTTATTCCCCACGCCGCGTCCAACGGGTGCGGTCCCATTGACGACGAGCCAAGCTCCAAGCCGCCGCACATTACGTCAAGGGTTTCGCCGTAGACCGTCGATTCTTCCGTTTCAAACGCGTAATCCGCAATACCCGAGGCTTTCATAACCAACGCCGCAAGTTCCCTTATTCGGGATTGCCGGGCTTCAAGCTCGGTTCCCCACTCCGCCAAATTCAGCATGGTAAACTCTTCCATGTGCGCCGCCCCGCTTGAATCCTTTCGGAAACAGGAGCCGATTTCAAACACCCGCAACGGCTTTTCGCAGACGTTGAGCAGGCTTTTTGAGATATAATACAGGTTCGGGGCGAGCATGGGGCGCAGACAGCGGTTGGCGTCTATCCAAAACACTTGGTTGTTCAGCGGGTGTTCCGAGTCAAGCGACATTCGCCGCAGAAATTCCTTTGAAATCACCGTGGGCGTTTCCACCCTTGTGAAGCCGTTTTTTATCAGCTCGGCGGAAAGGCGTTCCCGCAGGACGGACAGCGACGGCTGCCGCTCCCCCGAAAAAAGGCTTCGGATACGCTCCTTGGTTTCACGAGCGAATTGCTTTTCCAAAAGGGCGAAGGTTTTGTTCCTTGTCCCCGCGTCCAAAAAATTCCTGTCGGTTTCCGCCTTGGGACAGCCCAATTCCAAAAGCCGCTCCCTTTGCGTCGCGGTGAAGTTCATGCGTTTTCTCCTTCGGTCATTGTTTTATGAGCGCGCCGACCCAAACGATGGGAATCGGCATATCGCCTTGATTTGCGCAGCCGCCCCCGATAAACCGCGTTTTCGGTTCGTCCGCGAGTTTGAACAGCAATTCGCGGTAATCCGTACCGACGGGAACGCGGCGCGGCGAAAGGCGCAAACACCCGCATTTTTGCAGGGAAGAAGACGTCTTTCCGCATAAATGCACCACGCTCTTTTCAAGATAAGGTTCCGTATCGCAAAGGATTTTCAAAATAGCGGGCGCCACTAACGCCCCGTACAGCCTTTCACCCAAAAGCGCGGCGGTTCCGGCGGTATCCGCGAACGAAACCACCTGAACGCCCCTTTCGAGCGCCTGCTTTATATAAATCGTCAAAAATTCGGAAACCGTTTCCAAAGCCTCCTTAACCGTCGCTTCGTCGGCAATCATTCCGCGCACTAAGCGCGTCGGCTCAACGGCGGAAGCCAACACGGAAAAAGGACCCGAAACGTCGAATATAACGCGTTTCCCTTTGGCGAACCGCAATGCCGCCAGCGCGGTCTGGACAGGGCGGCTTAACACAAGCCCGTTCGCGTCGGGGAGCCTTTTTAGGGCGCTTACCCTCTGATATGGATAATCCGCCGCCGCGAGAGCGCCGTTTTTCCAGCTGAACTCGACGCCGACGGCCTGCGCTTCCGCCGTTTGCGTTACCGGCAGACGCAGATAAGAAACGCCCTCGGTCTCCGAAATGGTTTTCGCGGCGTAAAACACAGATTGCGGCATCGCGCCGTCGCAGTTCGCGAAAGGCGTCAACTCCTCCGGGACAAACCGCGTATCCAACCCGCCGCACTGAAAATTTCCGGTAAGGTTGGCGGTGAACAAGTCCTTGGCGTGGGGGATGGCTATCGCGGCGGCAAAGTATTTGCCGAAGTCGTCGCGCGTCGCGTTTTCGACGAAGGTAATCTCTTTGGCTATCCGGCTCGCTTCGAGACGTTTGTCCGTGTTCAAGAGCGCGAGGCGCGCCCCGCCGCCCGCCGCGTTCCCCGCGACGCTTACGTCGGACAGCGGGCAATCGGGGAACAGACCCAATTTTAAGGCGTTTTCCTTATCTATATAATTCCCGAACCCGCCGGTCAGCACCACGTCGTCGGCTTTTGAAAGCCCCGCCGCGGCGAGCAGAGCCTGCGCTCCGCTGTACAGCGCCGCTTTTGCCAACTGTACGGCGCGGACGTCTTTCTGGGTGAAAACAATGTCCCGCCCGTTCGGGCTTTCCGCGAAGTGCAGGACATACTCAAGCCTTTTCCCGTCGGCGCCGACGCGAACGCGTTTTGAACCCAAGCCTGAAACGAATTTCCCGTCGGCGTCGATTACGCCCGTAACCGCAAGCTGCGCCGTTATGTCCAAAACGGCGGAACCGCACAAGCCGCGCGGCGTTGTTTCCCCTATCACGGATAAGGCGGGTTCCAGCGTTACGGGGTCGATTTTCACGTACTGAACCGCTCCCGCTTCCGCCCTCATTCCGCAGGTTATCTGCGCCCCTTCGAGCGCGGGGCCGGTGGCGCAGGATGTCGCGTACAACCTGCCCTTTGAGGAAAGAACAATTTCACTGTTGGTACCGATGTCGATAATCAAGCGGTTTTTATCCTGATTGTACGGTTCTTCCGAAATGAGCGCGCCCACGCAGTCGGCACCGATGAACCCCGCTACGGACGGCAGGCAGTGAACGTTCCCGCCGGGCAGGATGGAAAAGCCCAAATCCCGCGCCTTTATATCCGTGCTTTCCAAGAACGTGGATATAAACGGCGACACGCTGATGAAATCGGGCGGTATATTCAGGGCGATGTGGTGCATCACGGTGTTGAAAACCAGCGTCAGTTCGCATATGTCGTCCGCGCTTATACCCTCCGCCGAAGCCATTTCGGAGATAAGACCGTTCACGGTGTCTTTCAGCGCGTTGTTCAGCGTTTCAAGCCCGTTTTCGTTGTACATACAGTAAGCCGCCCTTGTAACCACGTCCTCGCCATAGGTTATCTGCGCATTTAAAGCGGATGAAGTCCCAAGCAGCCTCCCGGTTTTCAAATCGCAAAGATAAGCGGCGACGGTCGTCGTTCCTATATCCGCCGCGACACCGTAGACGCCGGGGGCGTCGCCGGGGCGAACCGCGATAATTTCGTCGCCGTACAGGACAAGCGCGGTAACGTCCCATTTCGACTTGCGCAAAATCCGAGAAATCCGTCTCGCCGCGCGGTAGTCCACGCGCAAATCCGAAAGGTAGGGCGCGACGGAGTAAAGCGCGTCTTTAATGCGGGTAAAATCGTCGCGGTTGTCGTTCAGCGACGGCGGCTCTAATTTCAGCCGATAGGCGGCGACGGCGGGTTTAAGCGCGTTGCTCTTAGCGCGGTCGCTTGAAAGTATTCGGGGTAAATCCACGCGGCTCTCCGGCGCGACGAAAACGGAAATGTCGCCGTATATCCTCGCGCAGCAGGCCAACCTTACGCCTTCAATCCGTTCGGAAAGGGTTAAAAGCCGAGTTTCCTCCCCGCTTAACTTTGAAGTCGCGCCCGCGTCTTTCGTAATCACGCGAACCTTGCATTTCCCGCAGGTTTTGGCGTAACCGCCGCAGGACGACCTCACCGAAACCTTAGCCTCTATGGCGGCGTTCAGTATGGTTGTTCCGCGGGCGACCTCGTGTTTTATCCCGGTGGGATAAAACGTAACCGCGCACAGATTGACCATACGAACGCCCCCTTCCCGAAAATGCGGAGAATCCGGGAGTCGCACCCGGCTGCGCGGAGTTAGAGTCCGCGTAATCGCTCCGATTCATCCTCCGAAAAATGGGGAAACGCGCGCAAGGATACCAAACCAAGCACGCGTCTCCCCGTCTTTATCACAAGGAAAAAATTATTTGTCCCAGTATTTAAGGCCCAATCCGCGAAGTACCCCGACCGCTTCCTCATAAACCGACACATATTCGTCCGTCGGCGTCAGCGTTTTCACGTCGTAGCACTCGGAGAACGTCTTGCCTTTCGGCGCGGTCTTATAATCCTTCTCGTAACCCGCCACCAGCTTGTCTAAAAGAACGTTGACCTCCGAAACGGGCATCCCCGCGACCGCGTAAGCCGCTTCCGCCATCATCCGCGCTTCCATCGGCGTGAACATATCGGTAAGGACGCCCTTCGCCGACGCTACGCCGGACAGAATTTCCCTCCCGCTCGCGGTGTCGGTTATAGCCTGCGCCGCCGTTTCCAAAAGGCACATCACGGTACACGGCCCCGCTAAGGTGTAATACTGGTTTCCAAGTATAAAACGCGTGTGTTTCTCAACAGCCATCGCCGCGTGCCCGGCAACGGCGAGAGCCTCTCTCGCGGTCGTAATGCCCCAGCGCACATGAATGGGCCCGTCAAGGTGCCACGTCGCGCCAAGCATGACAAACGAGTTGATAGTCGTCGCGACGTCAATAATCGCGGTTTCCTCAAGCCCGCCCGCATAGCCGCCGAAAATCGGCATCTGCTCCACCATAACGACGTTCCCCGCCAAAGCATAGTGAGCGCCAACGACCAACGCGCCTACGTCAATCTTGAGCTCGTTCAGCTGAGACACCTCATGGCTGTCAGACTGCCTCATACCGCCCGGAAAATCCGCTGAAATAACACCGGCCGGCGATAAAGAAGTTTCGTTCCCCTAAAGCCCCATGCCGCTTCGTCCCGCTCTGCACTGCGCGTCGCGCACAAACAGGGCTTCGGAGCGAACCGCCATAATTTCCCACGGGCTGTTCGGGACGGGGTCTTTCCCCATAACCGTTTGCAAAACGCCGTCTACAATCGTATCCACAAGCGGTTCTTGCGCGTATGCTTGGTGAATAGGCAGGAACAGTTCCTCGGAGCAGGGGGAACCCGTCGGGCCGCCTTGGATAATCGGAGCCTTCGAGTCCGAGTGCGCCCTCGGAACGACGTTAATCGCCTCTTTCCCTTCGCCGTATATAAACGAGTCCGGCGCACCCGCGATTGCCTGAAGAATTTCGTCCCGCGTGTACTTGACCACCCTGCCCGTGTCGATACAGTAAATTCCCGTCGTTTCGAGCATTTCAAGCCCCGCCTGCCAAAGACTGTCTATCAGCTTCGGGTCTTCGGGAATCATCTTGGTCTTGTCGATTTTGACGTCGTATTTCTTTTTTAATGCCGTGGCGGCTTGGGGAACGATTTTATAGTCCCAGTCGTTTTCCGCAACCTTTTGACCTGTTTTGGCGCGGTCGTACACGTCGTAAACGGTTACCCGCTTGCCTATTGTTTTCAATTTAATCCCTTCTTTCTTAAAAAATTTATCCCCTTTTCGCGGCGAGCAGCTTCTTCGCGATTTCGACCGATTCGGGGGCGGTGTCGCCGTAACCGTCCGCGCCGATTTCGTCGCACCATTCTTTTGAAACGGGCGCGCCGCCGTAAATAACGATGAACTTGTCGCGTATGCCCTCTTCCTCGAGCAGACGCAAAATATCCTTTTGGGCGGGCATGGTGGTGGTCATAAGCGCGGAACCGGCGATAATATCCACCTTGTACTCCTTCGCTTTCGCCACGACCTCTTCCACGGGAACGTCGCGCCCCAAGTCAAACACCTCAAAATTGCTCGCCGAAAACATTGTTTTCACGATGTTCTTGCCGATGTCGTGAATGTCGCCCTGCACCGTATGAACGAGAACCCGCCCGTTTGACGACGCCGCTTTTTCTTCGTCGGACATCCCCTCGGTGAGGATAGCCACCGCTTTCTCAAACGCTTCCGCCGATACCAGAAGATGCGGCACGAAAACCTCGCCCTCGTCGAATAAATCGCTCATCTCGGCCATTCCGAGGGAAAGACCCTGCGTGATTGCCGTGTTCGCGTCTATCCCCGCTTCGGCGGCGGCGCGGGCCGCCTCTTCGGCGAGGTCGACGTCCATTTCGGTGATGGAATCCTTGAGTTTTGCCAAAATCTCTTCCTTTGTCATTAAAAATGCCTCCTTATTTTAAAATTTACGAAAAACTCATTGATTTTACGAACAGCCTGTCAAAGCCCTCTTGGTTGGCAAGTTCCACGCAGTTGACGTTTTTCACCAACTTTTCCATTTCCGCGCGGCAGGGCATATTGAGTAAAAACGCCTTGCCGCCCGATTTCGACGTGTTGCCCACAAATTCAATCCTGTCCTCGAAGTCCCTCGGTAAAATCGCGATGTTTATAAGGCTTTTCGCTTGCAGATGATATCCGAAAGAACCCGCGATTTGCACCGCCGTTACGTCGTCGTAACCGACCTTCTCGCTTATAAGCAGGGCTTCCACCCCCGAACGCACCGCGCCTTTGGCAAGCTGAACCTGCCGGACGTCGCTTTGCGTCAGATATACGCCGTCCGCGACCAAAAACGCGGGCTTCCCCCCGAAAGACACGACGCGTTCGCCCAAAGCGGCGGGGTAGCCGCCTTTTTCGGGAGGAACAAACTTGCCGTTCGCGCCGATTACGCCGACCCGCACAAGCTCGCCCACAATGTCGAACAGACCGCTCCCGCATATTCCGACGGGAGCCGCGCCGCCGATGGTGCGTATTTCAATTTCGCCGTTTTCGCCGATGCTGAAGTATTCAATCGCGCCGACTCCCGCCCTCATTCCGTTGGTGATGTTCATTCCCTCAAAAGCGGGACCCGCCGCCGTCGAAGTCGCCGAAAGGCTTCCGTCGCGGGCGATTACCATTTCGCCGTTGGTGCCTATGTCGATAAACAGCGTCGTGCCTTTTCTCTCGTGCAGACGCGCCGCAAGCACCCCCGAAGTTATGTCGGGTCCGACGTAAGCGGAAATCACGGGAGGCAGGTAAATCAGCCCGAACGGCGAAATATCCAGCCCGTATTCCGGCGCGCCTATGTGGTTGCCGCCGAGGAGCTTCGGTATGTAGGGGTACTTGCCCAAAGAAGCGGGGTCGGCGTTCGCCGCCAACGTAATCATCGTGGTGTTGCCGCTGTATACCGCCTCATATATAAATTTGCGTTTAACGCCCGTTTTTTCGCAAAGCTCGCTTATCATACCGCGGAACTGCTTCGTGATGATTTCGTACATCTCTTTCAAGCCGTCGGGGTTGGACGCGAACTTAATACGGGTTAAAACGTCCTGCGCGTGAAGGCTCTGCGGGTTCAGCGCGGAGATTGAATCAAGCTCCTCGCCCGTCAGCGCGTCGATTAAGGCGCACACCAAGGTCGTGGTTCCTATGTCGATTGCAAGACCGTAGTTTTTATCGGTTGTGTCGCCGTCTTCCGTTCCGATAACGGCGCCGTCCGCGAGGACGGATGTTTTCCCGCCGTCGAAAACTTTGGTGATATAATTTACCGTATCATACGAGAAACTGTGCCCGTCGCTTAATATTTTGAGCGTTTTGTTGTGTTTTTCCGTGGAAACGGTTTCAACGGTTACGTCGCCGTGAACCGCCGCTTGGCAGGCGAGCGCGAACCCGTCCGCCGACTCCTCGCCCGACACCTTATGCCGGTCGTCGGTAATAACCAGCGCGTCAAGCCCTTCGATTACCCGAACCTTGCACTTGCCGCAGGTACCCATGCCGTCGCAGGGCGCCTCTATGACCACGCCCGCGCTTCTCGCCGCCGTCAGAAGCGACGCGCCTTGTTCCGCCGAAACAGAGACATTATCGGGTAAAAAGGTAATTCGGGGCATGGAAAAAACCACTCCTTAGCTTAAACTTATTGCGGACTTTTCACCGTTTCGGTGAAGGCGTTGATGTTCGCGATGGGGGTGGAGGTTGACAACCCGCAGGCGGGCGCGATAATGTCGATGTTGTTTTTCAACAGAACCCGCGTGCCTTTTTTGACTTTTTCGGCGTCTTCAAACTCAAGCATGATTGTACTTAAATTCCCCATGGTGTTAATATGCGGGAAAAGGTTCTTGATATCCCTCAAGCTCACGAAAGCGTCCACGCTTAACGCGTCGGAGCGCAGCTGCGCCACCGAAAGCTTTACCGCTTCCATTTTGCCGCAGATGTGAACAATCGCGGGCTTGCCCATTTTGTGAATCGCGTCAACCAGCTTGTTCAGGTAGAACACCGCGTACTCGTCGAACATCTTCGGACCGAGAATCTCCCCCGTCGCCGTCGGGTCGGCGATTGATATAACGTCAACCCCCGATTCCGCCATTAGCCCCGCGTAGTGAATAAGGCAGTCGGTTACATAGTCGATAACCTTGTGGGAGTTCTCCTTGTCCTTGCGAAGCTGCTTCAAAAACGTCATGGGGTCGATTATCGAACCCGCCGTGCTTATCGGTCCCGTAAGACTTCCGATAACCGGCGTGTCGGGGTGCTTTTTCGACAGGGCGTGTATGGTGTCCGCAATCGCTTGAATACGCTTGTTGTCGTCGAACGCCTTCATTTCCGGGAAAACGACGTCCGCGGCGGTCGCGAATTTTTCCTTTTGGATTTTCGGCTCACACTCAAGCGTTCCGTAGTTGATTTCGCTGCCGAGAACCTCCGCTTCAACCGTCATGCAAAACGGAATCCCGAAGTTCTCAAACCCCGTCATGCGGCTCACGTCCTCGGCAAGCTCGGTCATAAGCTCTTTGGAATGGTGCGCGTCCGGCAACGTATGCCCCGTCGCGTTCATAACGTCCACAATGGCGGCGTTCATCATGCCGCCGGGACAGATTACCGGCGGTCTGTCGGAAGTCTTTCCGCCGAGCTTTCGCGCGAGCCGTTCTTTTGGTGAAATAGTGTCTGACATACTTTTATTACCGTGCCGCCTTTCTTGATTTCTTTATTCCTCGAACAGCTTATGCGCCAAGCGAACCGCTTCGGCGGCGTTCCGAGAATACCCGTCAGCGCCGATTTTGGTCGCGAACCCCTGCGAAATCGGTCCGCCGCCCACCACAACCTTGAACTTGTCGCGAATTCCCTGTTCCTCCAAAATTGTGATAACGTCAGCCATCGCGTCCATTGTGGTCGTCATGAGCGTGGAAATGCAAATCAGCTCCGCGCCCTCGCTTTTCGCCTTTTCGACGAACTCGGCGGCGGGAATGTCGCGCCCCACGTCGATTACGTCGAACCCGCCCGTTTCGAGCATGAGCTTGACCAAGTTCTTTCCTATGTCGTGGGTGTCGCCCTCGATTACGCCGATGATTGCCTTGCGCTTAACCTTGGTGTCGTCGGACTTGATGTGCGGTTTCAGAATGTCGATTCCGACGTTCATGGCGTCGGCGCACATGAGAAGCTCGGGGACGAAGTATTCCTCCTCCTCGAAAAGCTGCCCCGCCCGCTCCATTCCGGGGGTCAAACCCTTGTCAATCGCCTCGAACGCGTCCAATCCTTGAGCTACCGCCTCGTTCGACAACTCCGCCACCAAATCCTCGTCCATGTCGACAATCGCGTCGGACATCTTTTGGTATAATTCTTCTTTTGATACGGCCATTTTTATTCCTCCTTAACAGATATGTTAAGTATATGTTAGCATACATTAAGCGATTTGGCAATAGCTTTCCCGCATATTCGGCAAAAAATTCACCTATCCCGAGTATGCGTATGCCGTATCGACCATAGCCTTGATGTTCTCAATGGGGACGGCGGGCGGAATGTCGCAGCCGGGCATCATCAGATAACCGCCTTTTTCGCCCTCGGCGTCCTTGATACAGCGGATACAGTCCTCGCGAACCTGTTCGGGGGTGCCGAGCTGCATGATTCCGACGGGGTCCATGTGTCCGAGGAAGGCGATTTTGCCGCCGAGAGCCGCGCGGGCGTCGGCAAGCGAAACCTTGTAGTCAAACGACATCGCGCTTGTCCCCGTTTCGGGAATTATGTCGAGGAATTTGGTTGTATCGCCGCAAATGTGCAGTTGTTTGGCGAAGGGCTTATCCCCGATTAGGTCGTTGGTTTTTTTCAAGTTGGGCAACGCGAACTCGATAAACTGCTTTTTGGAAATCATGTCGCCCGAAGCGCAGGGTTCGGCTTGCGCGACGTACTCGGCCCCCGCGTCCAAGAACAAGTCCCAGTACCGCGCCACCATTTGCGTCGTAACCTCCATCATGGCGTGAACGGCGGGCTTGTCTTTGATAAGCATCTTCATGAACCGCTCGGTTCCGAACATCAGCCCCGCAAGCGTCAAGGGTCCCCACTGGCTTATTCCGAGCATGACCTCGCCGCCGATTTTTTCCTTTAAAATGCGGGTGTTCTCAAGCATTGCCTGTATGCCGGGGTCTTTGGGAATGTCGTCAAGGTTGATTTTGTCAATGTCGGCGGGGTTGTCGAAGAGCGGTTCGGCTACGTCCGAAGCCACGCCGGGGTTGTGGAAGTTGATTTTGGTCCCGACCGCCCGCATGACCAAATTGTTACAGCCCGCCGCGCACCAAACCAAGTCGGAACGTATTTCCTTCTGCGCCTCGATTGTGTAAGCCGCCGATTCTTCGGGGGGCATATCAAACGAGTCCTGCAACGACTTTCCTTGCCGCGCGTAAACCCACACGCCGCCCGAAAGCAAAGTTACGGGAATTCGCGGGGTGGGTTCGAGCTTAATCGCCTTTTTGAAGATTTCTTTCGGCTTCATGGTCGTGTCGCCTCCCATTGATTAACTTGGTGATAATTATAATGTGATAATGACATTTATTAAAGATACAGTTGATGTGTTTTTTAGGTGACAGTCAAAAACCTTCCTCGCGCAGCACCTTAGCCATTTTTTGGCATCCGCAACGGATATCCTCTTCCGACATTGAGTTAAACCCCATTAAAAACGTGTTTTCATAAGCCTTTTCAGTTTCGTGGCAGTGCGGCTTGATGCTGTATATGCGTACGCCCGCCTGTTCCAACCTGCCGATAAGGCGGTTTTGGTCTTTGCAGCCTATAACCTTTATCAGCGTGTGAACGCCGGCGGGGTAGCGCACAATCCGCACGCTGTTCGGGAGGTGCGTTTTAATCGCGTCCGCCAGTATGTTGTATTTTTTTTCGTTCAGCGCCGCGATTTTCCTCAGGTGGCGCTCTAACGTCCCGTTTTCGACGATGCGCGCGAGCGCGTTTTGGTGATAACTCGGCAGCGCCGAGTTAAAATACCGATATTTTTTCTCGTACCTTTCCACCAGCTTTTTCGGCAAAACCAAAAAAGCGCAGCGAATGGACGGCGACAGTATTTTTGAAAGCGTGTTCATATAGATTACCCGCCCGTGCTTATCCAAAGACTGGAGCGACGGAATGGGAATCATGCCGTAACGAAACTCGCTGTCATAGTCGTTTTCAATAATATAGGCGTCTTTGCCGTCCGCCCATTTTAACAGCTTGTTCCGCGTCGATATCGAAGTTACGGTTCCCGTCGGGAACTGGTGCGACGGCGTGATGTACAGTAAATTGCATCTGCTTTTTTTCAGTATTTCACAGGACACGCCGCTTTCCACTACGGGAACGGACGTTATGGCGTATGATTTGCTTTCGATATAATGGCGCATGGCGACGTATCCGGGTTCCTCATAGGCGAACCGGTTCTTCCCCGGGGGGAGCAGCGACGTCAGGATTTCCATGGCGTACTGCGTTCCGGCGCAGATAATCATCTGTTCCGGAACGCAATTCACCCCCCTGTGCCGGAACAAAAAGCCGCACAGCGCCTTTCGCAAGGCTAAACTGCCTTTATTGCTCTCGTATGATATTTCGTGCCCGCACGCCTCCGTCAGCAACGCCTCGTCCACGCACTTTTTCCATTTTGTCCAAGGGAAAAGCCCCGATTCTATACTGTCGTACTCGAAATCATATTTAACCTTGGGCTTTCGGGGCGAAACCGCGGCAAAAACGGGTTCGGACCGAACGGTTTCGGCTTCTTCAAAAAAATCGCGGGAAATATCCTCGACAAAATACCCCGTTCCGTGAACGGCGGTAACGTACCCTTCCGCAAGGAGTTGGGAATACGCCCTGTCGACCGTGTTGCGGCTGACGTTCAGTTCCTTCTCCATAACGCGCAACGACTTCATCTTCGTTCCTTTGGGAATCCGACCCGTCGCTATGTCCTCCTTCAGTATCCTGTACAACTGCTCGTACATGGGTTCCCTGCTTTCAGAATCGAGGTATACCATACAGCGCGACGCCTCCGTAAAATTCGTTTAATCGGTCTTGAAAAAAGGGAGACACCCTTGTTCAGAGTATCTCCCTTGATACGGTTATCCGACTTTTTCAAAAAGTATATCACAAACGACTGTCATTTGCAAGAAAAAGATTTTATGCCCCCGTTTTTTTGTGAAGATAAACAGTTTCCATCGCGAACGCATTGCGGTTTTTGTGATATTTTCGATAAAAACGATTCCCGCGTCGCGGCTGTCACGGGGAAAAGGCGTACTGTCATTAAAGAAATGCGCTAACTGTGTCTTTATAACGCAACAGTTTTGAGGTAGACTGAACTGTATTGAAAGGGGGTCAGACAGATGGAACCAGAAATATTGATTAACTCGCTTTGGGTGCTTATGGCGGCGATTGTCGTGTTCTTCATGCAGGCGGGGTTCGCCCTGCTTGAGGCGGGTCTTTGCCGCAGCAAGAACACCGTCAACATTTTGATGAAAAACTCTTTGGATTTCGGGATAGGCGCCATATCCTACACGCTTATCGGTTTCGGGATAATGTACGGCGCTTCCGCTTCCGGTCTGTTCGGGACATCGAATTTCGGCAACCCGGTCAAGAATTTTGAGATTGAGGGGCTGATGCCCGGTTCGTTCTTCTTCTTCCAGCTCGTGTTCGCGGCGGCGACGGCGACAATTGTAACCGGTGCCATGGCGGAACGCACCAATTTCAAGGCGTATTTGATTTACAGCTCGGTGATGTGCCTTGTCATTTACCCGGTTTCGGGGCACTGGATTTGGGGCGGCGGCTGGTTGTCGGAAATCGGGTTCATGGACTATGCCGGTTCGACGGCGGTCCACTCCGTAGGCGGTTGGGCGGCGTTGGTGGGCGCGGCGATTGTCGGTCCGCGCATAGGGAAGTATGTGAAAGACCCCAAAACGGGCAAGACCAAGGTAAACAGCTTTCCCGCGCATAACATATTCCTGTCATGCCTCGGAATGTTCGTGCTGTGGCTCGGCTGGTACGGGTTCAACCCCGGGAGCGAGCTGGCTTTCAACGAAAACGTGCTGCATACGGTCATAACGACGACGGCGGCCGTGGCCTGCGGTTCCGTAACGTCGATGATAACCTCGTGGGCGCGCTACGGAAAGCCGGATTTATCCTTGGTTATCAACGGCGTCCTCGGTTCGCTCGTCGGGATAACGGCGGGGTGCAGGTTCGTGGATTTGTGGGGCGCGATGATAATCGGCGCGCTTGCCGGCATATTCGTGATATTCTCGATTGAGTTTATCGACAGGATTTTGAAAATCGACGACCCCGTGGGCGCGTCGACCGTTCACGGAACCTGCGGCGTGTTCGGCACGCTGATGATAGGGCTGTTCTCCAGCGGCGGGGAGAACGGCGTTCACGACGGGGCGTCGGGGCTGTTTTACGGCGGCGGTTTAAAACTGCTCGGCATCCAAATACTCGGGGCGTTCGCGGTGTTCGTTTGGGTCGTGGCAATGGCGTTCATACTCTTCACGCTGCTGAAGAAATTCGCTCATTTGCGCGTGTCGCCGGCGGAGGAGCTGAAAGGTCTCGACATAGAGGAACACGGAGCCGTTTCTTATCCCGAATTTGTTTTGCATGACTAATATTAGGGAGGTATGACGCAATGGCGGACATTATCAGCAAAGTAACAATAATTACCCGTCGCGAAAAGTTTGACGAGCTTCGCGATGCCCTAAACGCAATCGGGATTACCGGGATGACGGTAACGATGGTCGAGGGCAGCGGGATTCAAAAAGGCACGATACGGATATACCGCGGCGTGAAAGAGGAAATCAGGCTTATGCCGAAAGTTAAGGTGGAAATGATAGTCTGCGAGGTTCCCGTGCAGTCGGTAATCGACGCGGCGGTTAAGGCGTTGCGAACCGGCGGGATAGGCGACGGCAAGATTTTCGTTTCGGAGCAGTTGCGCGTCGTTAAAATCCGAACGGGGGAGGAAGGGCGCGCCGCCCTCGTGGACGCGGAGGAATAGCGCCGTTAAGGGGGACGTTTATAATTATGAAAGACGAAATGTACCTTGTCAGCATAACGGCGCGGCATGACAAAGTCGCCGAGTTGCGCGACGCCCTGTACGCAATCGGGGTGCTGGGGATAACGGTTTCGTCGGCGGAGGGGCACGGTGCGCAGATGGGTTACGAAATGCAGTATCGCGGGGTGCGGCGTGTTTCGCACTCATACGCCAAAACGCTTGTCGAAACCGTGGTGTGCGAGATTCCCGTCGACGACGTGATTAAGGCGGCCGTCGGCGCGCTGAAGACGGAAGAGGCGGGGGACGGAAAAATTTCCGTGGAGCGCGTTTCCCGCGTTATACGCGTCCGCACCGGGGAAGAGGATTTGGCCGCGCTGACAAATTACGAACCGGCGGGTTGAAAACAAAAAAGTACCGCCCGCCCTTTCCCTAAACGGGAAAGGGCGGGCGTCGCCGTGTTCGCGGGGCGGTTGACAGACGGGCGGGTCAATGGTATAATGGTGATTATAAAACCGTTCGGAAGGCGAAACATAAATGCTGAAAATTTTACTGCTCTGCGGCGGCAAAGGAAAAGAGCGCGATATTTCCCTTAATTCGGCGCGTTCGGTCTACGACCACATAAAAGGGTTGAGGGCGGTTTCGCCGACCGTCGTTTTCCTTGACGCGAACGGGCGGAGATACTTGATTGACGAGGGATACCTGTATTCCAACACATCCGACGATTTTCGGTTTCTGTTGAAGTCCGTCCCCCCCATGAGCGGCGCGGATTTCGGCGAACGGCTGTCCGATTGCGATTTTGTCTTCCCGTTAATCCACGGCGTCGGCGGGGAAGACGGGGAGATTCAGCGCGCGCTGGAGAGTTCCGGCGTTAAGTTTATCGGTTCGCCGTCGAACGCCTGCCTGAAGATGTATAACAAGCGCAACGCCAGCGAGAAAATCCTCGACGCCCGCGGGATGCGCAATATTCCCAAGATATTTGTTTCCGGCGAAACGGATAATTTTGAAAACGCCGTGGCGGAATTTGCCGCCTCGCACGGGAAGGTGTGCGTCAAACCCGTTGAGGGCGGCTCGTCTTTCGGCGTCCGTCTGCCCGATACGGAGCGCGGCGCGGTCGACGCCGCTAAGGAACTTACGGAAGAATACGGTGAAATCGTGGTCGAAAAAAGGTGCGCCGGCAAAGAATTTACCGTTATCGTTTTGGAAAACCGGGGCCGCCCCGTCGCGCTTATACCCACCGAGATTGAAATAGCGGACGGCGGCGCGTTCAGCAGAAGGCGCAAGTATATGCCGACGACGGAGGTTCGTTATCACTGCCCCGCGCGTTTTTCCGGCGGCGTTATCGGCGCGATACGCTCAAAAGCCGAAGAGCTTTTTGAATTTGCGGGGGCGAGGGATTTTTTGCGCATAGACGGATGGGTTCTTGAAGGCGGCGACATATATTTTTCCGATTTTAACCCAATCAGCGGAATGGAGCAAAACAGCTTCGTCTTCCAGCAGGCCGCCGAAGTCGGCTTTACCCACGGCGCGCTTTTGGAATACATACTCCGCAACGCCTGCGAAAGACATAACGCGGCATACGGCGAAGCAAAACCGCCCGCAACCGTTAAGCGCGCGGTAAACGTGTTATTGGGGGGTACGACGTCCGAACGGCAGGTGTCCTTGCTCAGCGGCGTCAACGTTTGGATGAAGCTGGCGCGTTCCGAAAAATATTCGCCCGTGCCGTACATACTGACCGAAGACGGCGCAAACAACAAGAAAGTGTGCGAGATACCCTATTCGCTCGCGTTATTGCACACCACCGAAGAAATTGTCGACCGGATAGACAACGGCTCGCGCGACGCCGGTTTAATCGCCGAAATCCGCGACCGTCTCGGATTGCCGCGCACGGAGTTAAAGGACAAAGCAAGGTGGGTTCCTTTGGAAAGATTTATCGAAGACGCCAAAGACGGCGGCGCTTATGTTTTTATCGGTCTTCACGGCGGTTTCGGCGAAAACGGCGGAATACAGGCGTTGCTTGATGAAAAAGGCGTCGACTATAACGGTTCGGGGGCGGGCGCTTCCGCTTTGTGCATGGACAAATACGAAACGGGGATTAAAGTAACGGAACTGGGATTGCCCCTGTTACGCGCCTGTAAAAAAGCGTTGGGCGGGCTTGACGTTACCTGGGAGCGGCTGGCGGAGGAACTTGGGGAGCCGATAATAGCGAAACCCAACGGGGACGGCTGTTCGACGGGCGTGGTGAAACTGCGCGGCGGCGGCGAATTATCCGAATATTTAAAATTTTGCGGCAAAGGGGAGGATATTCCCAAGCGGTTGTTCGGGAACAGGCAGATTATAGCAATGCCCCAAAATTGCGAAAAGATTTTATTTGAGGAGTACATACGGACGGACCCGATATTTGCCAGAAACGGGGAAGTGGTTTATAACCGCGAAACCGGGTGGGTCGAGATAACCGTCGGCGTGCTGGAAAAGCGCGGGCGTTTTCACGCGTTTAACCCGAGCGTCTCGATTGCCGAAAACGACATACTTTCCGTCGAGGAAAAGTTTCAGGGCGGGGTCGGGATAAATTTAACGCCCCCGCCGCAAAACGTCATACCCGACGCGCTTAAAGACCGCATAAGGTATTTCGCGGAGCGCGTCGCCGAAAAATGCGAGGTCGGGGATTATTGCCGCGTGGATATGTTCGCCAACAACCAAACGGGCGAAGTTATCGTGATTGAAGTCAACACGCTGCCGGGTCTCTCCCCGTCCACCGTTTTATTTCAGCAGGCGGCGAAGGAAGACCCGCCCCTTTCCCCGCTTGAACTGCTTGAACGCATTATAGACCGCTGATTTTAAGGGGACGGCGATATGGATTTAACGTTCTTTGAATTGGTCGCCTGCACGGGCGGGGCGACTTCCTACGAAGGCGACGATTTCGCGCTGACGGGGATAAGGTTCGACTCGCGCCTCGATATGAAAGGCGCGGCGTTCGCGGCGTTCGTAACCGACAAGGGCGACGGGCATGAATATGTTTCCGTGGCGGTCGGCAAAGGCGCGCTTGCCTTGATTGTGTCGAAAGACGTCGGGGCGGCCGTCCCGACGGTAACGGTAAGCGACACCCTGAAAGCCTATCAAGACATCGCCGCCTTTTACCGCGGCAAGTTTTCCACCGTCGTGGTGGCGCTGACGGGGAGCAACGGGAAAACGACCGTCAAAGACATGTTATCCGCCGTTTTGTCGGTTAAATACAAAACGATGGTTACGGAAAAAAACCTCAATAACGAAATCGGCGTCGCGCAAACGCTGTTAAATCTTGACGAAACGCATGATGTGGCGGTCGTTGAAATGGGCATGAACCACAAAGGAGAAATTCGGACGTTGACCAATATGGCGAAGCCGGATATAGCGGTTATAACCAAAATCGGCTCCGCGCACGCGGGCAATTTGGGCGGAACCCGCCGGGACGTTTACGACGCGAAAATGGAAATTGCCGAAGGGTTGAAAGAAAACGGGACGCTCGTGCTGTGCGGCGACGACGATATGCTTTCCGAAACCCGGTCGGACAGGCATAATATCGTGTTCAGCGGGCTGAACGACGACGGGCGTAATTTAATCCGCGCTTCCGATATAAGGCAATTTTGGGACGACGGCGGTTTCGGTCTCGGTTTTACCGCCCATTATCAAGGAAAAGAGCGTAACTGCGTATTGCCGGTTATCGGCAGGCACAACGTCCAAAACGCGTTGCTGGCGTTGACGGTCGGCGTCAAACTCGGCGTCGATTTTACGAAAGCGGCGGACGCGCTGCGCGCCTACCCGCGCAGTTCGATGCGTTTGGAAACCGCGGTTATCGGCGGTATAAGGTTCATAAAAGATTATTACAACGCAAGCCCCGAATCGACCGAAGCCGCGATTGACACGCTCGCGGAATTGGGAGCCGGCGGCTCCCGCGTGGCGATTATCGGAGATATGCTGGAGCTTGGGGGGCAAAGCGCCGTTTTTCACCGGCAAATCGCCGAATATACCAAGGGCAAAGCCGATAAGGTTTATTACGTCGGGGAATATCGCGACGCGTTTCTCGCGGGCAGGGGCGATTCAAACTGTTTCGCGGCGAAAGCCGAGTTAAATTCCGCGTTGTCGTCGGCCGTTCTTAACGGCGGCGTAAAACCCGGCGACGCCGTCCTTATCAAAGGCTCGAACGGCGTGAAACTGTGGGAGCAGTATGAATTTATCCGCAAACTTTTGGAACGCGGCAGCGCGATAACCGCGCAAACGCAACTCCTTGTCGATATTGACGCCCTCAAGCACAATTATGCGGCTGTCAGGAACTATGTTGGCGACGGCGTTCGGGTCATGCCCGTGATAAAGGCGGACGCCTACGGCAGCGGCGTCGGTTTGTTGGCGAATATCTACGGCGGATGCGACTTTTTCGCCGTCGCGGATTTGAGGGAATCCGAAGAGTTTCACCGGATTATGCCCAACGCGAGGTTCCTTGTGCTGTACCAGCCGTTTATCGAAGAGGTTGATTGGGTCGCGGAACGCGATTACGTCGTGGCGTCCGTCGGCGACGCCGACTTTGCCCGCAAACTGAACGAAGCCGCCGCGAGAGCCGGCGGGCGTTCGGCGGTACATATCGAGGTGGACACGGGTATGAGCAGGCTTGGAGCGCCCGTCGAACGTTGCGGGGAGCTTGCTCGCGTTTTGTCGGAATGTAAAAACCTGACCGTCGAGGGGATTTACACGCATTATTCAAGCGCGGATATGTATTCCGACGAAGATTTGGATTTTACCGAAACGCAAACGCGAAAATTCAAAGACGCGATAAAAATCGCGGAAAGCGCGATAGGGGATATCCGGTATAAACACGCCTGCGCGGGCGCGGCAATCTTTAACCCCAAAGCCGAATTGTTCAACATGGTTCGCCCGGGGTATATCCTTCGCGGTTATTACCCGTGCGAAGAAATTAAAGGTAAAATCGAGCTGCGCCCCGCTTTGAAATACGTTACCAAGATAACCCAAATCAAAGAATACGGGGCGGGGACAAGCGTAAGCTACGGCAGGAGCTTCGTAACCGCGAGGAAAACCCGCCTCGCGGAAATTCCGGCGGGGTATTCCGACGGCTTGATGCGCGGCTTGTCAAATAAAGGCGCGTTTGTCGTCAACGGGCAGTTAGCCCCCATCGCGGGGAATATAACCATGGACTACACAATGATTGACGTAACCGATATCAGCCCCGCGGCGCGTGTCGGCGACGAGGTCGCCATATTCGACAACGTGAATATGACGATAGAGCGTATGGCCGAACTGTGCGGCACAATCGGGTACGAGGTTATCACAAACATCAGGGGCAAAGCCGACCGCGTCGAGCGTTTCTGATACCGCTCCTCGTTTAATCGCGTTAAATGAGGAGCGGGGATTCCGCGCCCGTGGGCGCGTCCGACCTTTATTCGGGTCCGGCGCGTTTGCGGCGCGTAATTTTTTTGTGGAATATAGTTAAAATATAGTTAATATTCGCTTGACATTCATGTAAATTTCCGCTATAATCAAGAAATGGAGCAATCACATGAGAATCATTGATATTATAAAGAAAAACCTAACATCGGTAATCATCGTGCTGGCGGTGTTCGCGTTAATGGTGTCGGTAAGTTTTATGATGCTTCAAGGGATGTTGCAACGCCAGCTTCTGAAATGCACCGAAAGCGAAATACAAAACGTTGACGCGAATATCCGTTTAAAACTTGCGGAATCCGAGGTTACGCTGGTAAACGCCTCCGCGATTGTGAAGAATATACTTGAAAACGGCGGCGCGAACGGCGATGTGTTGGTTTATTTCGTCGCCGTTACCGAGTGGCTGACGGAAAACGGGGAAAAGGTTTCGGGGTTCAACGGCTTATACGGTTATGTAAACGGCGAGTATCTGGACGGGACGATGTGGAACCCGTACGGGGAACATCCCGATTTTGTCCCGACGGAGCGCCCTTGGTACAAAGCCGCCGTCGAGGCAAAGGACGGTGAAATCGGCTTTTCGCCGCCTTATGTTGACCCGCAGACGGGGAAAACGGTGATATCCGCTTCAATGGAAGTCGGCGGCGGCGGCGGCGCGGCTTACGGCGTTATCGCCGTTGACATAAACATAACCTCGCTTTCCGAATACGTTCGCGGGCTTGAGTTCGCGGACGGCGGGTACGGTATATTGCTTGACGGGGATTTAAACGTCATAGCGCACCGCGACAGGGGGTTGGTCGGCGGAAGTTTGGAAAGCGCGGGCGGTTCGTACCCTTCAATCGCCAAAGCCGTAAGGGAGCGGGGGGACGTTTCAAATCTGCGGGTAACCGATGTTGACGGCGTCGAGGTCATAGTGTTCGTCCGCAAACTGTTTAACGGCTGTTATCTGGGGATTTTCACCCCGCGTGAATCATACAACCGCGACTTGAATTATACGGGGGCGACCTTAGCCGCGCTCGGTCTGGTCTTCGCGGCGGCGATGATACTGTTGCTGATGAGGTTCAGCGTGGCGAAGATGGTTTCCGACAAGGAAAGCCAAAGCAAAACGACGTTTTTGGCGCGTATGTCCCATGAAATCCGCACACCCATGAACGCAATCATCGGAATGAGCGAGCTTATGCTGCGCAGCGACTTGCCGCCGAACGTTTACGAAAACGCGGTGAACATCAAGAACGCCGGCGCCAACTTGCTGTCAATCGTAAACGATATTTTGGATTTTTCCAAAATAGAATCGGGAACGCTTGAAATAGCCGAGGACGAATATTCTCTCGCGTCGGTCATAAACGACGTTATGGGCATTATTCGTATGCGGATGACGGGCAGGGCGGTGCGCTTGATGATTGACATAGACCCGAAAATCCCCGGAAAGTTAATCGGCGACGAAGTGAAGATAAGGCAGATTATGCTCAATTTGCTGTCAAACGCGGTTAAGTACACGAAAGAGGGTCTTATCACCTTTAATCTGACCGGCGAAACGAACGGCGGCTCGGTAACGATGTATGTAAAGGTTACGGACAGCGGCATAGGGATACGCGACGAGGACTTGAAAAAGCTGTTCGGCGATTTTGTTCAGGTTGACACGGCGAAGCACAGGGGAGCGGAAGGCACGGGGCTGGGTCTCGCCATAACGAGGAGCTTCTGCCGGGCGATGGGCGGCGACATCGACGTCGAGAGCGAATACGGGAAGGGTTCGACGTTTACGGCGAGGCTGCCGCAGAAGTTCGTCGAATACGTTCCTTTCGCGGAGGTGAAAAACCCCGAAAAAAAGTTGGTGCTGTTCTACGGGGAACGGCGTTTCACCGCCGGCTCGATTATCCGTTCGCTCGATAACTTAGGCGTAAAATATGTACGCACGGACAGCATTTCCGAAGTGCGCGGAAAGCTGTCGGGATTTACGCACATTTTTCTGCCGTCGTTTCGTTACGGAAATATCACGGCGGAGCTGAAAAACCTTAAGAACCCGCCCGCAGTCGTGCTTTTCACCGATATATCCGAAAACGTGGTGTTCCGCGGGGCGAACACGCTCACCATACCCGCGCACGTGCTTTCCGTCGCGAACGCGTTGGACGGCGTTCAAGAATCGCACGGGGCGTTTAACGAAAGCGGGGAAGCGTTTGTCGCGCCGGAAGCGAGGGCGCTGATTGTGGACGACATCACCGCGAATTTATTGGTCGCCGACGGGCTGCTCGCGCATCGCGGGGTTAAGTCCGACAGCGCGAAACGCGGCGTGGAGGCGATTGACCTGATAAAAAACAACGTCTACGATATTGTTTTCATGGACCATATGATGCCCGAAATGGACGGTATCGAGGCGACGTCCGGCATAAGGAAGTTAGACGGCGATTATTTCAAGAACCTGCCTATTATCGCTTTGACCGCGAACGCCGTTTCGGGAATGAGGGAAATGTTTCTGGAAAACGGCATGAACGATTTCCTCGCGAAGCCTATTGAGCCGTCTAAGTTGGACGATATTCTGAAAAAATGGCTTCCCCCCGAAAAGATTTTGGAGGGCGCGGCGGCGGAAGAGATTTCAAACGAGAGCGCGGGCGAGTTTTTGAACATGATGGGGAAAATCTCCGGGGTTTCGGCGGAACGCGCGCTCGCTTACGCGGGCGGCTCGGAAGCCATGTGCGAAAGCAACGTCCGGATGATTGCGGGGATGCTGCCGGAGCAGGCGGAAAAACTGCCGGGTCTTATCGACACCGATTTGCCGCTTTACGCGATACAGGTTCACGGATTGAAGAATATGCTCGGCAACATCGGCGCTTATCAGCTTGCGGAAAGGGCGCAGGAGCTTGAAAATTTCGCCAAGGCGGGCGAGCATGAAGCCTGCCGGGAAATGGCGGCGGATTTCTTGAACGATATTTCCCGCCTTATAACCGAGCTGGAGGCTTTGACCGCCGCCCCCGAGGAAAAGAAAATCGGCGACGCGGACGAGTTTTACGGTGCGCTCCCGAAAATCAAAGAGGCGGCGGAAATGTTTGACAGCGCGCTTTCTCTTGAAATACTTTCCGAGTTGAGGAACTGCTCTTTCGGGGAGGAAAACGACAAAATCATCGAAAGCCTAAACAGGGCGTTCGAGCATTTTGATTTTGACGAGGCGGCGGACATCTTAAACGAAATAAATGCAAAACGGGAGAAATGAACCATGAGTGAACGGAAAAAGATAATATTTGTCGACGACCAGATTTCCAATCTTATGATAGGCAGGAACGTCCTTTCGACGGCGTACGACGTTTTTACCGTGCCGTCGGCGGACAAGCTGTTTAAACTGCTTGAAAAGGTGGAACCCGACCTTATTCTGCTGGATGTGGAAATGCCGGATATGAACGGGTATGAAACGATAAAGAAGCTGAAGTCGGAAACCGACACCGCGCGGATTCCCGTCGTGTTCCTGACCGCGAGGAACGATACGGGCAGCGAGCTTGAAGGCTTGTCGTTAGGCGCGATAGATTATATATCGAAGCCGTTTTCCCCGCCCTTACTTTTAAAGCGCATCGAGGTTCATATGCTGGTGGAAGAGCAAAAGAGGCAGCTTGAGTACCAGAAGAAAGAGCTTCAGAATTTAAACGACAACCTTGAGGAAATGGTCGAGGAAAAAACCAAAACGATAGTGGAGCTGCAAAACGCGGTTCTTGAAACGGTGGCGGAACTGGTGGAATGTCGCGACGACATTACGGGCGGGCATATAGAGCGCACCCAGAGCTATCTGAAAATTTTGCTGGAGGGATTAAGGGAGAGGAACATATATTCCGACGAGACGAAAGACTGGGATATAGACCTGCTTATCCAGTCGGCGCAGCTACACGACGTCGGTAAAATTTCAATCAGCGACAATATTTTGTGCAAGCCCGGCAAACTGACGCCGGAAGAGTTCGAGGAGATGAAAAACCATACCCTGTTCGGCGGGAAGGTTATTGAGCGTATTCAAGAACGAACCACGTCGCAGGCGTTTTTGAACTATACGAAAACGATGGCTATAAGCCATCATGAAAAGTGGGACGGGACGGGTTATCCCCACGGGCTGAGGGGTTCCGACATTCCGCTTGAAGGGCGGCTGATGGCGATTGTGGACGTTTATGACGCGTTGGTGTCCGAGCGCCCGTACAAGAAGCCTTTTTCACACGAAGAGGCCGTAAGGATAATCAAAGAAGGCAGCGGAACGCAGTTCGAGCCGACGCTGGTCGACCTGTTCCTTGACGAGGAGGAAAAATTCAGAAAAACCGCCGAGAGCAAGAACATGGCTTTGACGGGAACGGGGGTCGCGGGATAAACCGTAAGCTTTATGACCGTTTAAATTCAAAATGCCTTGCGTTTTGAATTTAAACGGAGTTTTGCGGGGGGACGTCCAAATGCTTGTTTTTGAAAATCATCAGGGCGTTGACCAAAAGAATTGCCATAGTGGCGAAGAAAACGCTTCTGAACCCGGCGGCGGCGGCCACCCCGCTCCCAATCAAAGGACCTATAAAATTACCTAAGAATATCGCCGACGAATTGAAGCCGAAAGCCGTCGCCTGTATCTTTTTCGGCGCCAAATGCCTTACGAGCGCGTTCAGCGAAGGCAGCATACCCCCTATGAACAGTCCGAGCAGGAACCGCCCCGCCAGCAGCACGTATATATTCGGGGCGAACGCCTGCGGTATGTACATACACGACGCGGCGGCAAGCGAAAAATAAAGAATCTTTCGCTGACCCGCGCGGTCGGCCATCCTGCCCAAAACCGGCGCCCCGATTAAGTTCGCTATTCCGGTGGCGGCGACGACAAATCCGGCGACCGCCGTCAAGTTTGCGCCGGTGTATATCGTTTCCGCGTAAATTGTTACAATCGGCTCGATGGACATCATGCCTATCTGCGTGATAATCGCCGCGACATAAACCGGAACCAGCGGAACGAGCAGCTTTAAATCGGCGGCGCCCCCTTTTCGCGGCGTTTCCGCCCGTTTATGGGCGCGCGGTTCGCGGATAAAGAGAACGACGACTATAAACGCCGCGAAATGCAGCGCGCCCGTCAGATAGAATATATGGGTGTAATCCATGATTTCAGCTAAGTAGCCGCCGAGCAACGGTCCTATCAAACCGCCGGCTATGGCTCCCGTTTGCATTGTCCCTAAGGCTTCCCCCGCGTTCTTATCCGGGGTAACGGACGCCTGCAGCGATATGGCCATCGAAACAAAACCGGAGAAAACGCCGTTTATCAGCCGCAGAATAAGCAACTGCCAAACGGAGCCGGCCAAACCCATAAGCACGGTAACGGTTCCCATTCCCAAAGCGGCGCGGATGAGCATGGGCTTCCGCCCGTGCCTGTCCGCGAACCTGCCCCAAATCGGCTGGAAAACGACGGACGTTACAAACTGCGCCGAGAAAATCCACCCCGACCACCGCTCGACCTCGTCGGTGGCGGTAACGCCGAGCGTTTCGATATAAAACGGCAAAAAAGGGACGACGAGGTTCATTCCGCTTGTGATAACGAAATTCGCCGCCCATAAAATCCACATCGTCCGCTTCCAGTTTAATCGCGTTTCCGGTGTCCGGGCGCCCGTCAAAACCGCGAAACCGTCGGCTTTCCGCCGAAAGTATAAAACGTTGCGACGGCGGCGATGTAATACGTGCCCGTCTTTTTCAAAAAATCGTGAACGGTTTGCATGGTTATTCCTCCTGTCGCGTCAATGCTTATCCATAAATCTATCATTTTTTTTGTTTTTTGTCAACGTTTTTCAAAAAAATCACGGAAATTCTCAAACATTAAGGAGAAATAAATATGAGTATAATCGCCATTACCGTTTTGTATATCCTTTTTGTAATCGGCGTGGGGGTTTATTTCACACGGAAATCGAAAACGGTTACGGACTTTGTCCTCGGCGGGATGACGCTCGGGCCGTGGATTACGGCGTTCGCCTACGGAAACAGTTACTTTTCGGCGGTGGTGTTCGTCGGGTTCGCGGGGCGTTTCGGCTGGGCTTACGGGCTTTCCGCCGTGTGGATTGGGCTTGCGAACGCTTTTATCGGTTCTTTGGCGGCGTGGGCGGTTATGGGGCGGCGAACCCGCGCTATGACAAGACACTTTAAAAGCGCCACCATGCCCGATTTTTTTGAGAAGCGCTATTTAAGCAAAACCGTGAAAATTATTTCGGCGGCAATCGTTTTCGTGTTTTTGATTCCTTACACGGCTTCCATCTATAACGGGCTTTCGCGGCTGTTCGCCATGGCTTTCGGAACGGGCGAGGGGAGTTATTATTATTTCGTAATCGGTATGGCGATTGTAACGGCCGTCTACGTTATCCTCGGCGGATATAAGGCGACGGCGTACAACGACTTTTTCCAGGGAATAATAATGATTGTGAGCGTTATCGCGATTGTTTTCGCTATTTTGAACTTAAACGGCGGCTTTGCCGGCTCGATTATAAAATTATCCGAAATCGAAAATGAAAAAGGCGGCTTCGCGGGGATGAACGGCGCGTTCGTCTCGCTGTTCGGGCCGGATCCGATTAACCTTGTCGCCGTCGCCGTCCTCACCTCGCTCGGAACGTGGGGACTCCCCCAGATGGTGCATAAGTTCTACACCATTAAAGACGAGCGTTCAATCAAGCCGGGCATGGTGATTTCCACCGCGTTCGCGGTCATTATAGCGGGCGGGTGCTATTTCCTCGGCTCTTTCGGCAGGATTTTCGCGCAAAAGAACGAGGCGGGCGCCCCCGTGAACGGCTTTGACGATATTGTCCCCTCCATGCTTGAGCGGCTCCCCGAATTGCTGTTGGGCGTCGTCGTCGTGCTGGTTTTGAGCGCGTCGATGTCGTCGCTGGCGGGGCTGGTTTTGACTTCAAGCTCGACGCTCACCCTCGATATGATTAGACCGTTCGCGAAAAAGCCGCTTGACGAGAAAAAAATTCTGTTGATTATGCGGTTTTTTATAGGCGTTTTCATCTTGGCGTCGGTAATTATCGCGCTGAACAAAAACAACTTGATTACCGATTTAATGGGATATTCGTGGGGGGCTTTGGCGGGCGCGTTCCTCGCGCCGTTCCTGTACGGGCTGTTTTTTAAGTGGATGACGAGGGCGGCGGTTTATTTCAGCTTTATGTTCGCGGTGGGGTTAACGGCTCTGCACTTGGTTTTTAAGCCGACTTTCTCCGTTTTCGGGTTCGGCTTCGCCTCGTCGGTTAATCTCGGTGCTTTCATAATGGTCGCGAATTTAATCCTCGTCCCGCTTATCTGCCTTATCACGCCGAAGCTGAAAAAAGACGACGTTGAAAGTATGTTCTTGTGCCATAAAGGAGAATAGCGATGTTTTTCGATAAAAAAGCCGAAACCATGCCCCGCGGCGAGCTTGAGGAACTGCAGCTGCGGCGCCTGCGCGAGAACGCGGCGGCGTGTTATGAAAAATCGCGGTTATACAGGAAGAAATTCGACGATGCCGGGATTACCCCCGATAAAATAACTTCCCTGTCCGATTTAAGGCATATTCCTTTTACGGTAAAGGACGACTTCCGCGATAATTACCCGTTTGATATGTTCGTCGCGCCCATGGGCAAAATTTGCCGGCTCCACGCTTCATCGGGGACGACGGGCAAGCCCACGGTCGTGGGCTACACGAAAAAAGACCTCGACGTATGGAGCGACTGCGTCGCCCGCCTAATCGTCGCGGTCGGCGCCCGCGAAGAGGATATAGCGCAGGTGGCTTTCGGGTACGGGCTGTTTACCGGGGCTTTGGGGCTGCATTACGCGCTGGAAAAAATCGGCGCGGCGGTAATTCCCATGTCTTCCGGCAACACCGAAAAACAGGTGATGCTGATGAGGGACTTCGGCACGACGGTGCTGGTTTCCACCCCCTCTTACGCGCTCCACATCGGCGAAGTGGCGGGCGAGACCGGCGTTTCAAAGGATTTGAAGCTGAGGCTGGGTCTGTTCGGTTCGGAAAGTTGCACCGTCGAAATGCGCGAACAGATTGAAAAATCGCTCGACTTGTTTGCCACCGACAATTACGGGATGAGCGAGGTTATGGGGCCCGGCGTTTCCGGCGAGTGCGAATTCCGTTGCGGTCTGCATTTTAACGAGGACCACTTCATTCCCGAAATCATAGACCCCGCCACGGGCGAAATCCTTCCGGAGGGAAAAACGGGCGAGCTTGTCATAACCACGCTTTCCAAAGAGGCGCAGCCCGTTTTGCGTTACAGAACCCGCGATATTACGTCGCTGACTTATGAAAAATGCGAGTGCGGCAGAACCCACGCCCGCATGGAGAAAACGGCGGGGCGTACCGACGATATGCTGAAAATCCGCGGGGTGAACGTGTTTCCGACGCAGGTTGAAAGCGTCATTATGGCGATTAACGAGGTGGCGCCGTATTACGTCATCATAGCCGAACGCGAGAATAACCGCGACACGCTCGAGGTAAAGGTCGAGCTTACGGACGGTTCGCTGTTGGACAGTTACGCGCGGTTGGAGGGGCTGCGCGATAAAATCAGGCATGAGTTGCGCGTAACGCTGGGGCTGGATATTAAGGTGTCGCTTGTCGAGCCGAAATCGCTTGAGCGTTCCTTGGGAAAAGCGAAAAGGGTGTTCGACAACAGGAAAAAATAGAAAAAAAGAAAAACGCGCGAACGCGGTTCGCCCGTTTGTCGAAACAGGGATTTCGCGCCCGTGGGCGCGGTGCGCCGCCGCAACGGCGCAAACCCGATTCACCGTTTAAAAACGGTGAATCGTATTACGTCGTCGGGCGGTCGAAAAAGATGTTCTTCCCCGTCGTGGCAAGCCCTATCCCGAAACATATATTTACGTCGCCGGGCAGCAGCTTCAACCTTAACGCCGCCATGCCCGCCGTGAACAAAACGCGGTTGTCCATCCGATTATCCATCGCTACCGATGCCGCCGAACCGACCGCTATTCCGAGGTCGTTGACGGATAAGGCGCAGGCTATGCCGCCGTTTTCCGCAGTTTTGCAATCCGACGCGCCGCACAAGCCGCAGTTAAGTCCGCGCGCCTTGACCCCCGTGCCGATTAAAACCGCGCAATGACAGGCGTCCACGTTCCCCGCGTCGCGGATAAATAAAGGGCGGTCGTCGTCTTTTCCTATTTCCCTCATGGCGGCGGTAAGCCTGTCTTTGTCCCCGCCGTCAACGACGGCGGTTCGGATTAAATCGACCCCGCAGGCTTTGGGCGCGGTTCTCGCTGCCGCCGACATCAGTTCGGCGCAGCGCATGGCCGCGTTTTTCTCAGTCGTTTCGCTCGCGTAAATCATCTGTAACCATCCTTATTGTTTTATAATCGGCTTATCCTGCGCGCATAATCTACGCGGGGATAAAACTTGCCGTTACCCCGGAAATCATCGCCGTTTCGGGCGAATCGCCGATAAGCGCGGCTTGACCGTCCGACTTTTCATAAACAAACCGCGCGTCGGCTTGCGCGGTTATAGGAACGTCCCCAAGCGTTATAACTCCCGAGAACAGAACATAGTTTTTCCATCGCAGCGTCCCCTCCACGAAAAACCTGTACTCGCCGGGTAAAACAACTTCGCCCCTGCCGTCGGTTAAGTCCCACGTATACGAAAGGCTTCCCGTTTTGGGCGTCGCGCCGCTTACGGCGTCAACCGCGTCTTCGGCCATAAACGCGAGTCCGGATTTTTCGACCCACAGGGCGACCGAATCGGGGCGGGTTTTATATCCGCCGCCGGCAGTCCAGCGCGTAACGTAAAGCGCGGTAATATACCCGCCGTCCATATCCTCAATCCACACCGCGAACTGGTTGCTTGCATGACCCGGCACTTTTTTATAGTCAAACGCGATAACCACCTCGCCCGAAGCGGTTTTACCCCCGGAAGGTTCGCCGATATTATCCCGCGCCCCGGAAGTTGACCGTACCTGCGGCGTTTCAGACGCGGAAACGTTCGGGGCCGTCTCCGTGTTCCGCCCGCCGCCTGAGCAGGCGCAAACGACCGACAGCAAAAACGCCGCGATAATTGCCTTTGCGTATTCGCGCTTTTTCATAAGTCTATTTCTTCCTCGGGTTCGATTATGACTTTATTCGGCGCGTCCCATTTTTCGGCTTTCTCGCGGCTGAACAGCGCGCCGGGCTCTAAGTGGATTATGATGTTGCGCTTGGCTCCCGTGAGCTTGGCGCATTCGGCGGCTTCTTCCGGTCCCATGTTGAATATCCCGTCGCCCGGGAATATGGCGTAATCCAGTTCAAGCGCGGCGAAAGTTTTCATCTGCGCCGTTTTGGAGGTGTCGCCCGCCGCGTAAATTTTAACGCCGTCAACAGTGATAATATATCCTACGCACTGTTTCGGGTTATGGTTGGCGTTTTTCGCCTCGACCGCCCGAACCGAAACGCCGCCGACTTCAAAACTGTTGTGCTTGTTACGGGCGAGGGCTTTCTTTTCGTCGATAATTTCGCAGCCCGGTTTCTTGGCGCACAGGGAAGTTTTGTTGTGGTCGCCGTGTTGGTGGGTAACGAGTATCAAATCGGCGGGAACGTCATACCCCCGCCCCGCGTACGGGTCGAAGTAAATCACAAACCCGTTGTCGGAAGTAAGCCGAAAACTCCCGTGTCCTTGATAAAGCAGTTTAGGCATCCGCGCGCCCCCCCTTATGTTTTTTTCAGTATAGCACATCTTCGGCGTAAAATCAAGCGCAATAATTCGCGAAACGTCAAACCGCGACGTTCTATCTTCTTCTCGCGCTTACGAGAACGGTGGTGATAAGCCCGGCTACTATCGGCAGATAGAACGTCAAAACCCTCCACAGAAACACCGAAAAAGTTATCGATTCCCCGAAAATCGGAGCGAAAAACAGCCCGTAGCTCCCTTCCGCCGCGCCGATTGCCCCGGGCAGCGGAACAAACGACGAAATCATCAGCACGAACGCTTGGTTGGATATTATGATAAACGGGGAAACGCCGCTTAACCCCAATCCCCTGTATATTACAAAAGAAACGGAGAAAAAAACCGTCAGCTGAAACGCGGATAAAATCATCAGCTTAAGAACCAAAAGCGGGTTTTTCCTTATCAGTTCAAAGTTCTTGTGATACTGTTCCAGTTCCCCGTCGATATAGGCGATTTTCTTTTTGACTTCTTTTATCAGTCTCAATTTCGCGGCGATTTTAATGGCTCCGTGCGAAATTTTTTCGGCTGTTTTCTTAAAAAACGCCAGCGTAATCAGCGCGAACAGCACGCAGAAATTAACCGAAAAACCGATAATCGTCAAAAACATCAATCCGCCTAATTCTTTTGTGTAATACGAAAAATTCGCGAACAGCACCGCCGCCGTATAAACCGTCAGCACGAACTGATACACGATGAACCTTGAAAGCAAGGCGACGACGCTCCCCCCGAGGGAAACCCCGTAACGCGTCATATAATAGATTTGCATGGGCTGCCCGCCGGTGGCGAACGGCGTTATGCAGTTAAAATAATGCCCGATTAACGTAATAACCACGGTACGGCGCAGTTTATGGGGGGGGTGGACGGTTTTCGTAACGGCGTGAACCGCCAAAGACTCCAAAAACAAGTATGCCGCGATAAAAAGCACGGCGATAAAGATATACGATACCTTTACGCTCCTCAAAGCGTTATAAACCTGTTTCCCGTCGAAGAAAACAAGGTAAAAAACCATAAAAAGGAACGCGAAAGCGCAAAAAGCCAAACTGATTTTAGTCGATTTTCTCATTTTTATAAATTTTTACGTATAATTCCTCCCACATATCAGCCACGCTTTCCTTTGAATAGAAAGCGTTTCCTTTTTTCGCCATTTCAACGCCTTGTCCGTAATAATCCCTATCGTTCGCCAACCGCCTCACCGCTTCGACAAATCCGGCGGTATCCTTTTCCTTAAAATAAAAATCGAACAATATATCCTCGTATATCTCCAAATCCCGTAAAAGTATGGGGGTATTCGTACACATTGCCTCAAGGACGGTCATCGGAAACAGCTCTTCAAAAGAAGCCAGCAGCATTATATCGGCGAGGTTATAAACGCCGTTCATCAGTTCTCTGTCGATAATTCCCAAGAATTTCACGTTAGGGGGCGGATTTTCCGTAACTTTCTTGATTTTGGCGTAACCGTCGCTTATTCTCCCGAAAGAGAACCCCCCCGCCCATACAAACTGAACCTCGGGAAGCCGCTCGGCCATTTCCAAAAACGTGAAGACGCCCTTACGCGTTTGAAGCTGCCCCGCCGATAATACGACGAACTTATCTTCGGGGATGTCGTACTCGCCGCGTAAGACTTTTTTTTTCTCCTTGGGAAGCGGGTAAAACGCGTCCGACGAAACGTAATTCGGAATATACGAGACTTTTTCGCGCAAGACGCCGTAACGCTCCAATTCCCCGATAAAATAAGGATTGACGGTAACCAAGTAATCCATGCTTTTATAAAAAGCAATCATGTATTTGTAAAATATTTTTCTGGCGAATTTAGGCAGACTGAGACTTTGGTCGACGGTTTCGGGGAGCATGTGAACGTAACCCAACGATTTTCCGCGCTTCGTTCTGCTTTTACGGGTAAGCGAGAATTTGGGGTCAATCGTGTGATAATGCGTAATATCCGCCTTTACCCGCGCGTTTTCCAAAATCTTGAACTTGCCGCCGAGCTTTTCTTTCACCAAATTGACCTGCTCTATATACGCGGAACCCACCCCTTGCCCTTTTACCTTTGTCGCGCTCGACATCATGTTAATAATCGGTTCCATTAAACTATAACCCCATTTTACGAAGTCTTTCGACTATCTGCCGGCGTCTTTTCGCCGTAGCCTCGGAATTGACGGTATAAACCCCGCCCCTTTCCTCAACGACGTCGCCCTCCCTCGCGTTCTCGGGGAACACGGCGCGGTCCACCCGCGAGAACTTTTCCATATCCGCGTCCTCTAAAACAACGAAATCACCTTCAAATCTGTCAATGATAATCATGCCGCCGCCCGCCTTTCCGCGAAGACTTTTATCCCTTTTGCGCCGCTTTCAAATACGATATTACCCGAAGTATCGGTACGGTAAACCTCATAACCCAAACCCGCAAGCCTGCCGAGCGTTTTCTCGCTCGGGTGGTTATAGCCGTTCGGCGACCCCACCCCGATTACCGCGTAAGAACCCCCCACCGCGTTCAAAAACTTCTTCTTGCTTGAAGTGGCGCTGCCGTGGTGCGCGACCTTAAGCACGTCCGCCTTCAAAACCACTCCGCTGTCAAGAATATCGTCCTCCGCCTCGCCCTCGATATCCCCCGTGAACAAAAACGCGTTATCCCCGTGAACCAGCCTGACCGCGACGGAATAATTGTTCAAATCGTCATAATCGCTTACCGGCGAGAGAATTTCCAGCACACACACGTCCAATTCGACGACCCGCCCCGCTTCGGCGTAGGACGCGCCCACGGAATTACGCTCAATCGCGTCCAGCATCCGCACGAACGACGCGGTGGTGGGAACAAGCTCGTCCTTTATCCTCGGCATAATCAGCGCGTCGGGTTTGAATTCGTCTATTATCAGGCTCATCGCGCCCATGTGGTCGGCGTGCGGATGGGAAACTATGATATAATCAAGTTTTTTTACGCCCAGTTGCTTTAAATAATCCGCCACCTTTTCCGCTTCGGTTTTTTCCCCGCAATCTATCATTACGGAATATTCGGGGGTGACGATAAGCTGGCAATCCCCCTGTCCCACGTCGATAAAATGGACATAAACGCTTTCGTCGTTTTTTTCGTCAAAAACATATACGTTTTTTTTCAATCCCAAAGAAACGTAAATATCGTCCCAATCGACAAAAACCGAAACCGCGACCGCCGCCGAAACAACGATTAAACCCAATATTACCGCTAACGCAACCTTGTTACCGTTTTTTCTTTTTCTTGCCGCTTTTTTTATCGACTTCGCGTTTCGCTTTCTGTGTTCGCTCAGGTAATATTTTCTTGACATCGCTGTTATCCTTTGAAACGAGGCAGTTTTTCCTCTTGGTAACCGCCAAAGCCTTCGCGACAAGCCCGCGGTTCTCCGGCTTGTAATATTGCAGTAACGCCCGCTGCATAGCCCTTTCGCCGTCGTTTTTCGGAACGTATACCTTTTTCAGCGTAAACGGGTCTAATCCGGAATAATACATCGCCGTCGAAACCGTTCCGGGCGTGGGGTAAAAGTCTTGAACCTGTTCGGGGCGAATATTGCGCTTTTTCAGCCAGACCGCCAAATCCACCGCGTCGTTAAGCGTCGTGCCCGGATGCGACGACATAAAATAAGGGACAAGGTACTGTTCTTTTCCCGCTTTTTTCGTTTCGGCGAAAAACGCCTTCTCGAACTCCAAATAGGCTTCTATCGGCGGTTTGCCCATACAGGCGAGCGCGCCGGCTTTAATATGCTCGGGCGCCACTTTGAGCTGTCCGCTTACATGATTTTCGACAAGCTCTTTTAAAAAAATCCCGTCTTTATCCGGCATTACATAATCAAAGCGTATTCCCGACCGCACAAAAACCTTCTTAACGCCCTTTAACCCCCTCAACCGCCGAAGAACGCGCAGATATTTTTCGTGCGATGTCTCAAGATTTTTACAGGCGGCGGGCGCGAGGCATTTCTTGGATTTGCACAGACCGTCTTTTAACTGTTTTCGGCAACTCGGCTGCCCGAAATTCGCGGTGGGACCGCCGACGTCGTGTATATATCCTTTGAAGCCCCGATTTTTTATTAACAATTCCGCTTCTCTTACGACCGACTCTTCGCTCCTCGACTGTACCCTGCGCCCTTGGTGAAGCGCGATTGAGCAGAAATTACAGCTCCCGAAACAGCCCCGCGTCCAGGTTATGGAAAATTCCACCTCGTTCAAAGCGGGAACGCCGCCGTCTTTTTCATAAACGGGATGACACGCCCTCATAAACGGCAAGGCATAGATTTTATCCGTTTCCGATTCGGTAAGGCATCGTTGCGGCGGATTTTGAACCAACATTTTATTTCCGTGCCGTTGAACCACCGTTTTGCCGTAAACCTCATCCTGTTCTTCATACTGAACGGCGCAGGCTTTTGCGTAGCATTTTTTGTTTTCGGAAACCAACTCGAAGCCGTCGCACTGGGCCGCGTTGAGCGGCGTGTTTTTCGGTTCGGCGACGCGGCAGATTCCGCGAAGGTCGGTTACTTCCGATAACGCTTCGCCCGCCCTTAGCCGCTCCGCCAACTGTATAAGCGTTAATTCCGCCATCCCGTAAACCAACAAATCCGCGCCGCTCGAAACCAACACCGACGGCAAAACCTTGTCCGCCCAAAAGTCGTAATGCGCGAACCGCCTCAGCGAAGCCTCAAGACCGCCTATTACTATCCCCGCGCCGGGAAACAGCCGTTTAAGCGTTTTGCAGTAGACGTTTACGGCGTAATCGGGGCGTTTCCCGCCCTTGCCTCCCGCGCTGTAATCGTCTTTATGCCGCTTTTTGCCCGAAACCGTGTAATTCGCCACCATGCTGTCTATATTCCCGCCGCTTACCATAAAGCAATAACGCGGTGCGCCCAATTCGGCAAAATCCGCGTCGGAAACGGGCTGCGCGATTATTCCGACGGTAAAGCCCACACTTTCAAGCAGGCGCGAAACCATCGCTATGCCGAACGACGGATGGTCGACGTAGGCGTCGCCGGTTACGCAGATGAAATCAAGGACTTCGATACCGCGAAGTTTCAAATCCTGTTTCGATACGGGGAGGAACGCGTTATTTCCCAATATTCATCTTCCTCTCCAACCAATCCTGCCTCGTCATCAGCACCTCGCGCGGCTTACTGCCCTCAAACTTGCCCACAACCCCCATCTTTTCCATAATATCAATCAATCTCGCCGCCCTGCCGTAACCTAACTTTAATTTTAACTGCAGATACGACGTCGAAGCCTTCCCCGCGTCAATCACCGCCTCGACAGCGTCCTCCAGCTTATCGTCGTCCATGTCGATATCGTCTTCGTCCCTGCCCTTATCTCCGGCTGAAACGGCTTCCGCCTGCCTATCGATTTCTTTGATAACGTCCTCATCGTAGGTTGAGTCGAATTTATCCTTGATGAATCCGACTACCCGCTCCACTTCTTTGTCCGAAACCCAGCACCCTTGAACCCGGACAGGTTTCGGCATACCTACGGGGGCGTAAAGCATATCGCCCTTCCCGAGGAGTTTGTCCGCCCCCGCGGTGTCGATTATCGTCCGGCTGTCCACCTGCGAAGCGACTTTAAGGGCTATCCGCGAGGGAATATTCGCTTTAATTAGCCCCGTTACCACGTTCACCGTGGGGCGCTGCGTGGCTATGACAAGGTGGATTCCCGCCGCCCGCGCCATTTGCGCGAGACGGCAGATGCTTTCCTCCACCTCGCGCGCCGCCGTCATCATTAAATCGGCAAGCTCGTCTATGAATATCACGATTTTTGTCATGGGCATAAGCTCTTCGTTAATCTTCGCGGCTTCGTTATACCCGCTGATGTCCCGAACGTTATTTTCCGCGAAAAGCGCGTAACGTTGCGTCATTTCGTTGACCGCCCACTTGAGCGCGCCCGCCGCCTTTTTCGGGTCGGAGACGACGGGGGTAAGCAAATGCGGGATTCCGCTGTATATCATAAATTCCACCGATTTGGGGTCTATCATAATCAACCGCACATCGTCGGGCGTCGAACGGAAAAGTATGCTCATAATTATCGAGTTGACACAAACGGACTTTCCGGAACCGGTTGTTCCCGCTATCAGCAAATGCGGCATTTTCGCTATGTCGGAAATGATAATATCCCCCGAAATGGATTTTCCTATAACCGCGCCCAAATTGGAATCGGTGTCTCGGAAATCCGCGCTGTCAATTAACTCGCGTATTGACACGGTATCGACGGCGCTGTTCGGAACCTCGACGCCCACCGCCGATTTTCCGGGAATGGGCGCTTCCATGCGGACGCCCGCCGCCGCCAAGTTAAGCGCGATGTCGTCGGTTAAACTCGTAATCTTGGATATCTTCACGCCGGGCGCGGGTTGAATCTCGTACCGCGTAACCGACGGACCCCTCACGACGCCCACGATTTTGGTCATAACGCCGAAACTTTTCAGCGTCTCAACCAATTTATTTGAATTCATCTCCAGTTCGGCGGCAATGTCGTTTTCCGAGCGCCTTTTCTTGAACTCGTCAAGCAGTTTTACGGAAGGCAGGCGATATTCCCCAATCGCGCTTATATCGGAAATTTCAAGCTCCGCCTCGATTTTGCCGCGTTTGGGCAGTTCGCCGTCAAGCCCGTCGGCGTAAAACGGGTTCCCGCTTAATTTGCTCTCGTCGCCGCCGTATTTCACGGCGGTTTCTCCGGCGTCGCCCGCCGCGCGGTTAAACGCGTCTTCGACGGAATCGTTCTCCTCGTTAAATTCGGTCAATTTTTCCGCAAGCGGGAAAGGCGGCGGTATTTCCGGAAAAGGCATTTCCGGGGCTGTTTCCGGCAAGGGCGAATCAAGGACGTAGATAGGTTTTTGCGCGGTTCGCGGCGTTTTTTCCGTGTCGGAAATATCGAAAGGCGCGTCGTATTCGCCCCTGTTAGCCGCCGAATCGGTTACGGACATGATGCCGGCGAAATACGTGTCCTTTTCAATTTCTTTTTCAATATCGCGCTCCGCCGCGCTCATACGCGCGAGCGCCTCCTCTTCGGCGCGCCGCCTGTCGGCCGTCTCCGCCGATTCCGCGTCCAATCTGTGCCGTTCGCGCTGCGACTTGGCGTAGTCGCCCGCCTTTTTAAACGGTTTGGCCGTAAATTTCAAGAAAGCGTCAAGCGTGATGTTCGCCATCAGCATTATAAAAACAAACGCTATTAACAGCACGATTATACTCGCGCCCACCCTTCCGAAAAACATGAGCGGATAAGCCAAAACCATCCCGATAACGCCGCCGCCGCCGAGCCTTGTCCCCGACTCGAACATATCGTTGATACCGCCGACGTTCCCCGCGAACAGAATCTGTACCGCCCCGCTTATCAAAAGAATTATCGCCGCAAGTTGAATTAGTTTTACGACGACGGCGGATTTTCGTTTGTCCTTCGCTATCATAACCGCCGCGTAAATCATGGCGGGACCTATGAAAAATACCGAAAAACCGAAAATTCCGCGTAAGAATATATGTATCCAGTCCCACGCCGACTTGGTTTCGGCGTTTGCGTCGCCGATTGCCGAAAACGCCATCAGCAACAAACCCGCCGCGAACAGGACGACGGAATAGATTTGCCGCTTACGCCCGCCGCCGCCGGCGGCTTCGCCGCGGCGTTTTTCCGAGGTTTCCGGTTCGCGTTTCTTCCCGTTTTCCCGGCGGGAGCCGCCGTTTGCCGGACGCGCGGTTTTACGGTTGATTTGAGCCATTTTTATAAATTCCCCGTTTGATTGCAATTTTTCAGCTATAACTTTACGCTTATGCCCGTAACCGTTTCGAATACGCCCCAACCTACGCAGGCTATCCCCAGCGTAAGCGTATATACCGCGAAAATCTTGAATTTCTCTTTCTTTATAAGCATCTTTACGAACTTAATCGCGAATATGCCGACAATCGCGGCGATTACGAAACCGATTCCCATTGAAACGGGGTTATACCCTTCCGCCGCCGATTCTCCGCCCGCAATTTCTTTCATTTCAAGCAGGCTTGCCCCCAAAATCGCGGGAATCCCAAGCATGAACGAAAACGTTACGGCGGTCTTTCTCGACAGCCCGCAAAATAACCCCGAACTTATTGTCGAGCCGGAACGCGAAACCCCCGGAAACAGCGCGATACACTGAAAAACCCCTACCGTAACCGCGTCCTTGATTTTCATGTTTTCCGGCTTTTTCACGCCTTTCACGCAGGAATCCGCCATAAACAAAACCATCGCCGTGAATATAAACGCGCACCCCTCAAAAATAATATCCCCGTCGGCGGCGGGAGCCGTCAGGTAATCCTTGAAGAACACCGCCGGAAAAAGCGGGAGCGTTCCTATGATTACCATGAACATCATTCGCCTGTCGCCGTTCATCTCCCTCCACGAAAATTTTCCGGTAAACGCGTCCGCGACTGTCAGGAAAAACTCCCGTATTATGCCGAATACGGCTTCGCGAAACGAGACGAGCACCGCGAGGAGCGTTCCCATATGCAAGAACACGGACATCGAAAGGCTTTCCCCGCCGGCGCCCATGAAATGCTGCGCCACCGACAAATGCCCCGAACTTGAAACCGGTAGAAATTCGGTCAATCCTTGTATAATCGCCTGGATAACGGTTTTTATATAATCATTCATGTCTGACTGTTCGCTTTTGTCCTCATCTGTCGGTTAAAGGCGCGTATTCCCTGTGTTTGCCAATCGTTTTATAAGCCGGGCGTATAATTTTCCCGCCGCCGATGAGTTCCTCAATTCTGTGGGCGCACCAACCCGAAATCCTCGCAATCGCGAAAATCGGCGTAAAGATTTCTTCGGGCAAGTCCAGCATTTTATAGACCAAACCGCTGTAAAAATCGACGTTCGCGCTTACGCCCTTATACATCTTTTTCTTCTCGCCTATTACTTGCGGGGCAAGGCGCTCCACCATTGAATACAATTCAAACTCTTCTTCCATGCCTTTATCTTTTGACAGCCTTTCGACATATTGTTTGAAAATCGTGGCGCGCGGGTCGGAGAGCGAGTATACGGCGTGCCCCATTCCGTAAATCAGACCGGACCTGTCGAACGCTTTTTTATCCAACAAGTCAACAAGATACTGTTCCACCGCCGTTTCGTCGCCCCGGTTTTTAACGCTCTTCTTCAAATCGTCAAACATCATGGAAACCTTGATGTTCGCCCCGCCGTGCTTGGGTCCTTTAAGCGAGCCTATGGCCGCCGCCACGGTGGAATAGGTATCGGTCCCCGACGACGTTACCACGCGGGTGGTGAAAGTCGAGTTATTGCCGCCGCCGTGGTCGGCGTGCAAAACGAGCGCGATGTCAAGCACTTTCGCCTCAAATTCGGAATATTTGTTATCATGGCGAAGCATATAGAGGATATTTTCGGCGGTTGACAGTTCGGGCAGCGGCGCGTGTATAAACAGGCTTTGGTCCTCGTGATAATGCTTGTAGGCCTGATAACCGTACACGCAAAGCCTCGGAAACCGCGCTATAAGCTGAAGCGACTGCCTCATTACGTTTTCAACGGAAACATCCTCCGCGAGTTCATCGTAAGAATAGAGCGTCAAAACGCTCCTCGCGAGCGAATTCATCATGTCCTTGCTCGGAGCTTTCAATATGACGTCGCGTGTGAAGCTGGATGGGAGGTCGCGATATTTCACGAGCTGTTCGCCGAACGCCCGCAGCTGCCCCTCGGAAGGGAGTTCCCCGAAAAGCAAAAGATAGGTTATCTCTTCGAACCCGTGGCGTTTCTCGTTAACGAAGCCGTTTACGATTTCCTCAATGTCATATCCGTGATAATACAGCTTCCCCTCGCAGGGAATCATTTCGCCGTCGTCAATCGTATACGCCTTAACTTCGGCGATTTTCGTCAAACCCGCCAACACGCCTTTGCCGCTGATGTCCCGCAACCCGCGCTTTACCCCGTATTTTCCGTAAAGTTCGGGGTCGATTTGCATATTATGCCTGCATTTTTCCGTAAATTTTCCGATTTCTTCCGTAATTTCACAATAGTTTACAGCGTTTGACATTTGTGCGTATTCCTTTCTTGTTATGATTATGTTAATTTTACCATATTTTCATAAGTATTGCAAATCCAATTTGTATTTTTGACAAATCCCACAAAAAAGTAATGCGTTTAGCAATATTTTATATCAATATTGTTTAAAAACGACAATAAGGTTTTCATTGTATTGAAATGTTCAAATTATTGTGCTATAATATCTTAAACGCACTGTATTTAAGGAGCGCGGCTATGAAAGTAATCAAATCCCACACTTATAACGTAGTGAACACCGACCCGTTTGATATGCCTGCGCCGCTCGAGTTTGAGATGTTCTGCGGCAACTCGCTCCTCGCCGCGTATAAAATCAACGAGGACGGCAGGGTCGACTACAGCTATAATCCCGCCAGCAACGACAAGGTTCTTACCAGCACCCACCGTCCCCTTGACATGCGCGACATTTATTTTTTGTTTTCAAGCAGGGTTTTTCCGGATAAAACGCCGTTCACGCGAAACGAGCTCGACCGTTTCGGCATCGAGGAATATAACCCTTACGAGATTATGCGGAAGACTCACGGAATACTTCCCGCCGACCGCTATTGGTTTAAATTCTCGGACGAAACGCTTTCATACAAAAAGGCGTCCGAGGATTTCAATTCTTATTTCGTTAATCCGGTATCGCCGTCTCATGCGGATTCGGGCGCTTATTCCCGGCAAAACGGGAGCGCCGGCGAACATTTAGACCCCATTCACACTATCGACAGCATTTTAAATCAAAAATCCAACGAATTCACAAGTTTAAACGACGTGAGCAGCATTTTGAAGCAAAACACGCTTGACATAGCGGCCCTTTCCGCCGGTATCTGCGAACCGGGCGCCGAATCGGCGAACGCGCCGTCGGGCGGCGAAAGTTCCGGCGGGGGGAACATGACGCCGGAGCAAATCGCCGAACTGCTTGGCGGCGGCGCGGCTTCCAAGCCCGAGCCGCCGGAGGAAAGCGGGGGGAACCTGACGCCGGAACAAATCGCCGAGTTATTGGAGGGTACCCATCAGAACGACTAACAAACCCTTTCGGGTTTTGAGAAGGTCTGATAAAAGCGATTATCGCGCAATTTGCTTCTTGCCGGATTCGCAAATACCGTTAAGCGCGCAATTCCCGCAGTCGGGTTTGCGCGCTTTGCATACGCTTCTCCCGTGTAAAACGAGGCGGTGGCAAAAAGCCGTGCTTTCCGCGCTCGGTATCGCCTTTAACAACGCTTTTTCCGTCTTGAGCGCGTCCTTGCTTGAGTTCGCGGTTAATCCGAGTTTGTCCGACAGCCGCATAACGTGGGTATCCGCCACTATGGCGGGTTTTCCGTAAAGCTCCCCGCGTATTAAATTCGCGGTTTTGCGCCCCACGCCCGGAAGGGCGGTAAGCTCGCTTATTTCTTCCGGAACGGTTCCGCCGAAATTATCCGCCAAAACGACGCACATATTTTTTATGTCGGCGGCTTTTGTCTTGTATAACCCGCACGGTTTGATTATCCGCTCGATATCGCCCGTTTCGGCGGCGGCGAACGCTTTGATGTCCGGAAACTCCGCGAACAGCGCGGGGGTTACCGCGTTGACGCGTTTGTCCGCGCATTGCGCGGAAAGCCGCGCCGCGATTAACAGCTCGTGCGGTTTTTCGCGGTCGTAGACAAGCCCGCACTTCGGCTCGGGATACTCTCGCTTTAGTATTTCGATGATTTTGTCGGCTTTTTCTCTTTTTGCCATAATGTCATAACCCGCATCCGCAATATTTTTGACGGTATAAGCCGTATTCCCGCGAAAGCTCCGCCGACCGTTTATATCCGTCCTTTTTCTTGAAATCGGCGTAAAGGCTTTTAATCCCCAGTTCTCCCGCCAACGCCGCGGAAATCTCGTTTATTTTCCCCGCGTTCTTGCGCGGGCTCACCGAAAGCGTGGTGGTAAAATACTCAAAATCCCGCGCTTTCGCCGTTTTCGCCGTTTCCCTGAGCCTAAACTCATAGCACTTGAAACACCGTTCGCTTCCTTCCGGAAGCGATTCAAGCCCCTTAACCGCGCTTTTAAACCGTTCGGGGGCGTATTCCCCCTCCGTCAGGGCAATTTCGTAACGCGCTTCGTTCAAAAAGCGCTTTTGTTCGGATAAACGTCTTCGATATTCCTCTTCGGGAAAAATGTTCGGATTATAGTAAAAAACCGTTATGCCGTAATTCGCCGCGAGCCGTTCCAGCACGGCGGAACAGCACGGAGCGCAACAGCTGTGCAGCAAAAGCGAGGGCTTGTCCACGGTTTCGGTTTCCTTTCATATCAAACTTTCACCGTTTAAAAACGGTGAATCGGGTTTGCGACGGCGCACCGCGCCCGCGGATTATAATCAGGCGGGATTTTGCGCCGTCAATTTGCCTATTATTTCAAACACGTTCCCTTTTTGCCATAAATACGCCGATACGCCGATTAACCATCCCTCACCCTGCTCCGGCGCGAAATCGGCGGGTCTGCCTTTGGGAAATCCGCACCCCGTCAAGAGATTTACGATAACGCCGGCATGGGTAATAACAGCCGCCGTTCCCGTACCGGAACGCGTCATATCGGTGAAAACCTCGTTCAATCCGTCTAAGCACCGCAACGTAAATTCGCCGTGGCTTTCGCCGCCGGGGGCGCGGGCGTCCATCCCGCCTTTTATCCATTCGGTATACTCGGGCAATCCCGCCAGCTGCTTAATCGTCTTACATTCAAACTCGCCTATGCCGCACTCGCGCAGATTGTCTATCCGACGCGGCTCATAATCGGGATAAATCAGTCGAGCCGTTTGGACGCAGCGTTTCAGCGGAGAGGTATAGACTTTGTCGACGCTCGGGTACATTCCGGCTTTGACGTAACCGTTTATCGTTTCGCGGCCCTGTTCGCAAAGCGGAAGGTCGGTTAAGCCTATATACTCCCCCTTAAGATTCCCTTCGGTTATTCCGTGCCGTATAAAAAAAATATTGTAATTTTTCATTCGTTTTCTCCCCGTATAACGTAATAGTTCATAAATAAATCGTTTAAATTTGTTGAATTTGCCGATTTACTTTCCGCGATAAATATTATATAATTTACATTACCAGTATAAAACAGGAGCTTTCCCCGATGAATAACGATTTTCCCCGCATCATGTCCCTGCTGAGAAAAGAACGCCGCCTAAGCCAGAAACAAGCCGCGCAGGACCTCGGAATAGCGCAGGCTCTGCTCTCTCATTATGAAAAAGGCAAAAGGGAGTGCGGACTGGACTTTCTTGTAAAAGCGGCTGATTATTACGGCGTTTCAACCGATTATCTGCTGGGGCGTTCGGCGTTAAGCGACGGCACGTTTATCACGGAAAGCGATATTCCCGAAGCGGAAGCGGTCGAAAGAGCCGGCGTTGGTTTGAACAGCGTTTCCGCGACGCTTTCAAAGAAAATGATTATAAGCAGTATTGAAACCGTTTTCTCGCTTTTGGCGAAGATAAAAAACCAAAAGCTCACCGCGGCGGTGTCCGATTTCCTCACCCTTTCCGCTTACAGTTGTTTCCGCCTTACCTACCGCTTCAACCCCAAGAACGACGGCAACATCTTCGGTATAAAGGAAGAATTGGCGTTAAGGGGGGCGGAAGCGGGGCGCTCCGTTTCGGAAGGGCTTGCCGTTGCGGCGTCAAACGAAAACGCCGCCGATTCTCCGCTGATAACCACCGCGAGCCTGGAAAACGAGTATAAACGGCAGGCGGCGGCGCTTTTAAGCCTCGTTAAAAACAGCGAACACAGTTTAAAAAAAATCTTGTAGGGACGGTATAAAGCGTTCCTATTCTTTTTTGCGCTTCAGCATATAAATCGCCGCCACCCCCGCCCTGAAATTAAAGACTGTCGTAAGCAAAAAACCCGCGGAAAGGCTTATGTAGAAAAACGTAATATTCTCCGCGAAAATCACAACCATCCCCATTGCCGCTATTATGACCATATTTAACGTTATTTTCGGGAGTTTTAAGTCCATTAACACGATTTTGCGGGTGTCGACGGCGCGGGCGGCGAAAATTATAAGATAGCTTATAACCGTGGCGAGGGCCGCCCCTTGAATACCCATAACGGGAATAAGCAAAAAGTTCAGGATTATGTTTGAAACGGCGCCGCCGAAAGCCGTCAGCATAGAGCGGACGGTCTTTTTTGACGCCACATAAACGCTCCCCATAAACGTGGAAAAACAGGCGAACACCACGGCGACGACCAAAAGCGGCGAATACCTGTACACCCCCGCGAAGTCCTCGGAAGTCATTACGTCGAGCGCGGGTTTGATTAAGAGCAGTATCCCCGCCGCCATAATGTATATGGCCGATTGAAAAATATTAAAAACGTTCGTGTAAAACTGCGATATAGTGCGCGAATTTTTCTCCGTTATGGCGGACATATTCCACGCTTGGGAGAATATAAGCGAGATTAAAACGATTATGTTGGGAATACGGTAAGCCACTTTGTAAAGCCCCGTGTAATGTTCGCCGAGTATTTCGGCTATGATGAACCCGTCGGAAGCGTTTGTTACCCACCACATAACCGTAGTGGGGATGAGGGGCAGGCTGAACCTGTACATGGAACGCCTTAAATGCTTGTTTAACCCCCAAAGGCGGAAATACCTCTTTAAGTCCGCCATATAAAAAACAAAGACAATCGAAGCCGCGTCGGCGACCACCACCGAAAGCACGTAGCCCGTTACCCCCATATTGAATCCGAGCATGAATATGAAGTTAAAGATAATGTTTACCACCGTGGTGAATATCCCGTCCAGCGCGTACAGCCTCACATACCCCGCCGAACGCGCGAACAGCGCGCAACAACTTTTTATACTGCCGGTGAACACATATAAATATATCAGCAGCGCGTAATCCTTAAGCAAATCAATCAGGGTGAGGGCGGGCGCGACCGCCGCGAACATCAGCACGCCTATTACCGTGGTGAGGAGCCCTATCGAAAAAACCTGCGACTTGTCGTATTTTTTATCCAGCCCGAACCGTATGACGGAATCGTTTACGGAAAGGGTAACAACAGCCATGATAATGACGCTCGCGTCAACGATAATACCCATGGCGCCGTAACCGGACGTACCCAATTCGCCCGTGTAAAACCTCATCATGACGTATACGAGGAATTTCGAACTGAACTGCCCCGCCGCGAGTATCATTGTATTTGAAGCGAGTCTTTTATACCTGTCCATTTGTTTCCTCAAGGGGATTTTCACGGATGTCCGAACGCAAATCCTCTCCGAATTTGCTTAAAAGCGCGGAGCAGTCAGTTTCAAGAACCCCTCCCCTGACCATGGGCTTATATCCGAAAGGGAAGTCGTAAACGCCGACGACCGACGTTACTGCGCCCGTTTTCGGGGCGTACGCGCCGTAAACAAGCCGTTTAAGCCGCGCCTGCATAATCGCGCCCGCGCACATCAGGCAAGGTTCAAGCGTTACATAAATCGTGCATAAATCAAGCCGCCGATTTTTTAAAAGTCCGGCGGCTTTTTCTATCGCCGTAATTTCCGCGTGACCCAACGGGGAAGCGTTGGCTTCCCTAAGATTATACCCCTCCCCTATTATCGCGCCTTCATCGTCTGCTATAACCGCGCCCACGGGGAACTCCCCGAGCGCGTACGCCTTTTCGGCGAGCGCCAGCGCCTTTGCCATGTATTCCTCGTCAAGTAACATCCTTAACTACCGTTGCCTTTCGCCTTCGCGTCGAAATACAGTTCCGTAACGCAAGCGTAAAGCGCCTGTTTGTCTTTTTCCGATAACGCGGCGCCGCCGAAAACCGCGCGGACTTTTTCAAGTAACGCGGCGGCTTCGGTCAAACCGCGCCCTTCCGATTCGGCGTAATAAAAAAACCTTTCCTCGCTGCCAAGGATAAGATTTTGCTTGTCGTTAAGCAAAAATTCCGGCTCAACCGATAAGAAGCCCGCCATTTTTTTCAGAATGTTTGCCCGCGGGGTTCTCGCGCCGGAAATGTAATTCGCGAGGGCGCGGTAGGTAATGCCCGTTTCCCCCGCGAAATCGGTTTTGCTCATGCCTTTCCTGCGTATGAGAATCTCAAGTTTTTCAGATAAAGTCATAATAATATACCCCGTCATTCTTGTTATATTATACGCGTGAACAGCCATTCTGTCAATGTTTCCCGAAAAATTCGGCACAATATACATATATACGTTTTATATGCATTATATAGCGCATATTATACAGGGCGACGAATATTTTTTCTTGACAAACGCGAAATTCCGCGTATAATAAAACAAATAGACTGCTATAAGGGAGATTGACAATGTTAAAGAAAATCGTGCTGGCTTATTCGGGGGGGCTTGACACCTCGATAATCATTCCGTGGCTTAAGGAAACCTACGGCGGGTGCGAAGTTATCTGCATGGCGGCTAACGTCGGGCAGGACGCCGAGCTTGACGGCTTGGAGGAGCGGGCGTTGAAAACGGGCGCGTCGAAGTTGTATATAGAGGATATTCAAGACGAGTTTGTGGGCGATTTTATCTTTCCGACGCTTAAAATGGGGGCGAAGTACGAGGGTTATCTTCTCGGAACGTCGTTCGCCCGCCCGGTTATCGCCAAAAGGCTTGTGGAAATCGCCAAAAAGGAGAACGCCGACGCGGTTTGCCACGGTTGCACGGGAAAGGGCAACGACCAAGTGCGGTTCGAGCTGACGGTCAAGGCGTTGGCGCCCGAGCTTAAAATAATCGCGCCGTGGCGGCTGTGGGATATAAGAAGCCGCGAACAGGAAATCGACTACGCCGAAAAGCGCGGCGTTCCTTTGAAGATTAACCGCGAGACCAACTATTCCAAGGACATGAACCTTTGGCACTTATCGCACGAGGGGTTGGACTTGGAAAAACCCGAGAACGAGCCGAATTACAACAAGGAGGGGTTCCTTGAGTTAAGCGTTTCCCCCGAAAACGCGCCCGACAAGGCGGTTTACGTCACAATCGGGTTTGAGAAGGGGGTTCCCGTATCGCTGAACGGCGAAAAGATGAACGGCGTCAAGCTTATTCGCGCGCTCAACAAAATCGGCGGCGAAAACGGTATAGGGTTATTCGACGTGGTGGAGAACCGCCTTGTCGGAATGAAGTCGCGCGGAGTTTACGAAACTCCCGGCGGAACGGTTTTGTACCACGCGCACGAGGTTTTGGAAACGATTTGCTTAGACAAGGAAACCGCGCATTACAAGTCGCTGATGGCTTTGAAGTACGCCGAACTCGTCTACAACGGGCAATGGTACACCCCGCTAAGGGCGGCAATGGACGCTTTCGCCGACAAAACGCAGGAAACCGTCACGGGCGAGGTTAAGCTAAAGCTATACAAGGGCAACATTATCAACGCGGGGGTAACTTCGCCGCATACGCTCTACAGCGAAGATTTTGCGAGCTTCGGCGAAGACGACGTTTACAACCACAAAGACGCGGAGGGGTTCATTAACCTATTCGGGTTACCGCTAAAGGTTAAGGCGTTGTTGGACAAAGAGAGGGGCAATAATGTCTGATAAACTTTGGGCGGGGCGATTTTCCAAGGAAACCGACAAAGAAGTAGACGCGTTTAATTCGTCTATATCTTTTGACAAGAAAATGGTTTACGAAGATATTGCAGGCAGTATCGCCCACGCGAGAATGCTCGGCAAGCAGTCGATTATTTCCGAAACCGACAGCAAAGAGATTATAGACGGTCTTGAAATAATTTGGCAGGCTCTAAAAAATAAAGAATTAAAAATCGACGACGAAGCCGAAGATATTCATATGTTTATCGAGGCTGAACTTACAAGGCGGATTGGCGACGCGGGGAAAAAACTGCACACGGCGCGTTCGCGAAACGACCAAGTAGCCACGGATTTGCGGCTTCATTTGAATTCTTGTTGCTTGTTTATAAACCTTTTGCTTTCCGAACTTATAAAAGCGCTTTGCGATATTTCCGAAAATCACACCGAAACAATTATGCCGGGTTATACCCATTTGCAAAGGGCGCAGCCGATTACCTTCGCGCACCACCTAATGGCTTACGCCCAAATGTTTGTGCGCGACAAGGAACGGCTCGGCGACGCGGTTAAGCGAATGATGTCCGAATGTCCGCTCGGAAGCGGCGCGTTGGCGGGGACGACTTTCCCAATCGACCGCGAAGCGACGGCCAAAGAACTGGGGTTCTTAAAGCCGTGCGCCAATTCCCTCGACGGCGTTTCCGACCGGGATTTTTGCGTGGAAATCGCGGGTGCGCTGTCGCTTATAATGGTTCACCTGTCGCGGTTTTCGGAAGAGATTATTCTGTGGTGTTCGTGGGAGTTTAAGTTTATAGAACTTGACGACGCCTACGCGACGGGTTCAAGCATTATGCCGCAGAAGAAAAACCCCGATGTCGCCGAGCTTGTACGCGGGAAGTCGGCGCGGGTGTTCGGGGATTTGCAGACGCTTTTGACGGTCATGAAGGGGTTGCCGCTTGCCTACAACAAGGATATGCAGGAGGACAAAGAGGCGATTTTCGACGCGGTTGATACGGTGTGTTTGTGTCTTAGAACATTTACTCTGATGCTGAAAACAATGACGGTTAATAAGGAAAATATGCGGGTTGCGGCGGCTAAGGGCTTTATCAACGCCACCGACTGCGCCGATTATCTTGTCGGAAAGGGCATGGCGTTCCGCGACGCTTATAAAATCACAGGGGAGCTTGTGGCTCGTTGCGTTAAATACAACACCGATTTGGAAAATCTGCCGATTGAAAAGTATAAACAGGAATCGGAACTGTTCGGCGGCGACATTTACGAAGCCTTGAATCTTGAAACCTGCGTGGCGAAGCGTTCAAGCTACGGCGGGTCCGCCCCCGAACAAGTGAGGAAGCAAACGGAAATGGTGCGGGAAAGATTGGAGCAATGGAAAAAACAATAGTTTATATCGACGGCGAAGCGGGAACCACGGGCTTGAAAATCCGCGAACGTCTCGAACGGCGCGGCGACGTCGAACTTCTCACAATCCCGCCCGAACTGCATAAGGACGTTGACGAGCGAAAACGCCTGCTCAACGCCGCGGAATTTGTGTTCCTGTGCCTGCCCGACGACGCGGCGCGGGAAGCGGTTTCGCTTATCGACAACCCCGAAACCCGCGTCATTGACGCTTCCACCGCCCACAGAACCTGCAAGGGCTGGGTTTACGGCTTGCCGGAACTTTCGGCTGAGCAGGAAAAAGAAATCCGCGTTTCCAAACGGGTGGCCGTCCCCGGATGTTACGCGACGGGATTTATCGCGTTGGTTCAACCATTGGTTAAAGCCGGAATTATTCCGCCCGATTACCCCGTGAGCGCGTATGCCGTTTCGGGTTACAGCGGCGGCGGGAAAGCGGCGATTTTTGAGTACGAAAACCCCGACCGTCCTCCCGAATTAAGCGGAGCGAGGCTGTACGCGCTTTCGCAGGAGCATAAGCACCTCCCCGAAATGCAGAAAATCTGCGGATTAAAACATACCCCGATGTTCAACCCGATAATTGACGATTTTTACAGCGGGATGGTCGTGTGCGTACCCTTGCAAATCCGAACGCTGCCGAAAGAATACTCGGTTTCGGATATACTGCGCGCGTACAAGTCCCGTTATCCCGAAAACGGACGGGTGAGGGTAATTGAGGATTACGACGGCGCGTTCCTCGCGTCTAACGCGTTAAGCGGTTCCGACGATATTGAGCTTTTCGCGTTCGGCAACGGTGAGAAAATTCTGTCGGTCGCGCGGCTTGACAACCTCGGCAAAGGCGCTTCCGGCGCGGCGGTTCAATGCTTTGAACTGATGAGAAAAAATTAGGAGAAAACAATGGTTACATTCGACGGATTTATTCCCGCCGACGGCGGCGTCTGCGCCGCGAAGGGCTTTACCGCGGGCGGCGTTAATATAGGCGTGAAAAAAGGTTCCGAGAAAAAGGACCTCGCGCTCGTTTACTGCGTGAAGAAATGCGCCGCCGCCGCCGTTTACACCACTAACAAGGTTCAGGGCGCGCCGATTACGGTTACAAAAAGGAATTTGGAATCGACAAAGGGGTACGCGCGGGCGATTGTCGCCAATTCGGGCAACGCCAACACCTGCAACCCCAACGGCGTTGAAATCGCCGAGAAGATATGCAAGTTGACGGCGGAAACGCTCCGCATTGAGAAAGAAGACGTGATTATCGCTTCCACGGGGGTAATCGGGCAACCGCTGTCTTTCGAGCCTTTTGAAACGGGGCTTCCCGTCCTTGCCGCCGAAATCAGCGAATTGGGCGGCGACAGCGCCTGCGACGCGATTATGACGACCGATACGTTCAGAAAACAGTTCGCGGTGGAGTTTGAGCTTGGCGGCGTAAAATGTTCTTTGGGCGGCATAAGCAAGGGGAGCGGCATGATTAACCCCAATATGGCGACGCTACTCGCTTTTATAACAACCGACGCAAATATAAGCGTTGAAATGCTTAAAACGGCGTTAAACGTGGTAAATTCGGTAACGTATAACATGGTGTGCGTGGACGGGGACACCTCGACCAACGACATGGTCTGCGTGATGGCGTCGGGGCTGGCGGGAAACAAAGAGATTGTTTCGGAGGACGCGGATTATGAAATTTTTGTCAACGCCTTATACGCCGTAATGGTGAACCTCGCGCGTGAAACGGCTCGCGACGGCGAGGGCGCGACCAAGTTGCTTGAATGTATTGTGCGCGGCGCGCCCGACGAGGAAGTTGCGAAATCCGTCGCGAAATCGGTAATATCGAGCAATCTTTTTAAGGCGGCAATGAGCGCGGCTGACGCGAACTGGGGCAGAATATTATGCGCGATTGGCTACGCCGAGGGCGGGTTTGACATAAGCAAGACCGAAGTCGAGCTTGCCTCGTCTTACGGGAGAATAACGGTCTGCAAAAACGGGGCGGGGGTTTCCTTTTCCGAGGAAGAGGCGTTTAAACTGCTTTCCGAGGACGAAATACGCATATACGTCGATTTGCGTTCCGGCGAGGGCGAAGCGGTGGCGTGGGGATGCGACCTAACCGGGGAATATGTGAAAATTAACGCCAATTATCGGTCTTAATTTATGGGGAGCGGTATGACTGACAATATTACAAGGGCTAACGTCCTCATCGAGGCTTTGCCTTATATTCAGCAGTATTACGGAAAAGTCGTCGTGGTTAAATACGGCGGGAACGCCATGACCGACGAAACGCTTAAGCAGGCGGTTATGTCCGACATTGTGCTTTTATCCCTTTTGGGAATAAAAATCGTGCTGGTTCACGGCGGCGGTCCCGAAATAAACGCGATGCTTAAAAAAATCGGAAAAGAAACGAAATTCATCAACGGCTTGAGACACACCGATAAAGAAACCGCCGACATAGTCCAAATGGCGCTTTGCGGTAAGGTCAACAAGGATTTGGTGGAGCTCTTGCGTTCACACAAGGGAAAAGCCATAGGATTATGCGGTCTTGACAACGGGTTGCTGGAAGCGAAGCAGTTAAGCGAGGAGTTAGGGTATGTGGGGGAAATAACGAAGGTAAACCCGGAAATTATCATCACCACCCTAAAAAACGGCTACATCCCCGTAATCGCGACGGTCGCCGCTCCCAATGACAAAAACGGCGCGGTCTATAACGTGAACGCCGACACGGCGGCTTCACGCATTGCCGCCGACACGGGCGCGGACAACCTTATACTGATGACCGACGTTAAGGGGATACTGCATGACAGGGGCGACGATTCAACGCTTATACGCAATATCAAGCTGAACGAAGTGCCGCTTTTAAAGAAATGCGGGGTTATCTCCGGCGGTATGCTCCCGAAAATAGACTGTTGCGTGGAAGCCGTGCGCCGCGGGGTGAAAAAAGCCAACATTATCGACGGGAGAATCCCACATTCGATTTTGCTTGAACTGCTTACCGACAAAGGCGCGGGCACTATGATTGTAAAATAACGCGCGGAAAGGGTTACGCCATGAACACAACCGAAAAATACGATAAATACGTCATGCGCTCCTACGGGCGGCTGCCGCTCGCGATTGAAAGCGGCAGCGGCGTTCTCGCCTTGAACGGGGACAGGGAATACGTCGACTTCGGGTCGGGAATAGGCACAAACTCGCTCGGCTACTGCGACAAGGACTGGGTTGACGCGGTGTGCGCGCAGGTTCAAGCCCTACAGCACACCTCCAACTATTACTACAACGAGGCGGGCGCGGAATTCGCCGAAAAGCTCTGCGAAGTTACCGGCTACACCAACCTGTTCCTCGGCAATTCGGGGGCTGAGGCAAACGAGTGCGCCATTAAGATAGCCAGAAAGTACAGCTTTGATAAATACGGCAAAAACCGGCACAATATTATCACCCTCAAAAACTCGTTCCACGGCAGAACCATTGCAACGCTTTCGGCGACGGGGCAGGAGGAATTCCACAACTACTTTTTCCCGTTCTTGGACGGGTTCGCCAACGCCGAACCCAACGACTTGGTCGACATCGCCGGAAAGCTCGGCTCGACGGTTTGCGCCGTTATGCTCGAATACATTCAGGGCGAGGGCGGGGTCTGCCCGCTCGACAAGGAGTTTGTGGATTTGGTCTACGTTCTTTGCGCCGAGAAGGATATTCTCGTAATCGCCGACGAGGTTCAGACGGGCGCGGGGCGGACGGGGAAATTCCTCTGCGGCGAACATTACGGGCACAAAGCCGACATTACCACGATGGCAAAGGGGTTATTCGGGGGGCTTCCGGGCGGGGTCTGCCTTTCGGGGGAAAAATGCGCGGGGGTTCTCACGGCGGGAACCCACGGCTCGACTTTCGGGGGGAACCCCGTAGTCATGAGCGGCGGAAAGGTTGTTCTCGACAAGGCAGCCAATCCCGAATTTTTAGCCGAAGTCGCGGCAAAGGGCGATTATATCAGGGAAAAGCTGTCGGCGTTACCCGAAGTTGTTTCCATAGACGGAATGGGCTTAATGCTCGGCGTCACGCTCAAAACCATGAACGCCAAGGACGTTATGAAAGCGGCTCTCGACAAGGGGTTGCTCACGCTTACCGCGAAGGAAAAGCTGCGGCTTTTGCCGCCGCTTACGATTGATTACCAAAGCATAGACAAGGGGTCGTCTATCTTAACCGACATTCTGAAAGGCTGAAACGCGTACAATGAAAAATTTATTGAAAATGCTGGATTTGACGGCGGATGAGATTATTGATATTCTCAACCTTGCCGACCAGCTTAAATACGAGCTTAAACACGGGATTCCGCACACGCTTTTAAAGGGGAAAACCTTAGGCATGATTTTTGAAAAGGCTTCGACGAGGACGCGGGTGTCGTTCGAGGCGGGAATATACCAACTCGGCGGGCAGGGGCTGTTCCTGTCGTCGCAGGAACTGCAAATGGGCAGGGGCGAGCCTATTCAGGACACGGCAAGGGTTCTGTCGCGGTACCTTGACGGGATTATGATAAGGACGTATGAGCAGGACGACGTGGAAAAATTAGCGGAATACGGCGATATACCCATAATAAACGGACTGACGGACTTCGCGCACCCGTGTCAAGTGCTTGCCGACTTGATGACAATCCGGGAGTACAAGAACAGGCTTGAAGGTTTGAAAATGTGCTATATCGGCGACGGGAACAATATGGCGAACTCGATTACCGTAGGATGCCTTAAAGTCGGAATGGACGTTTCTTTAGCCTGCCCCGCCGGTTATCACCCCGCCGAAGAGGTGCTTGACTTCGCGAAAACATACGAAAATTTTGAACTGCTCGCGGAACCCGCCAAAGCCGCCGAGGGCGCGGACGTTCTCGTAACCGACGTGTGGGCGTCAATGGGAAAAGAGTCCGAAGCGGAAAAAAGGCGAGTGGCGTTTAAAGGCTATCAAATCAACGACGGGATATTAAAACTCGCAAAGCCGGACGCCATGGTAATGCACTGCCTCCCCGCGCATAGGGAAGAAGAAATAACCACAGCCGTTTTCGAGGAGCATGCCGCCGAGATTTTTGAAGAGGCTGAAAACAGGCTTCACGCGCAGAAAGCGGTCATGGTAATGCTTATGGGGGAATGAGCGGGCCGTTTGGCCGTCTGCGCGCCCGCTTAAGAGAACGGAGCGACAAAGCCGCGTCGGGAATATTAGCCCCGCGGGAAAACCTTTTATGGAGCGGGCGACCCGGCTACGTCGCCACGTTTAATGTTCGCGAAGCCGCCGCCGCCGTTCCCGTAATCGCGATTGTCGCGGCTGTTTCGGTAATCGTGCTGGGCGTTGACGAATTTCCCGCCGAGTTTACGGCGATTGCCGCCGCCTCGGTTTCCGCCATAGCGATGCTGTTCGCCGCTTGGGTAAGGCAGGTTATCAGGTACATAAAAACGATTAACCTATATTACGCCGTTACCGACGAACGCGTCGTCATAGCGAGGATAAGCGGTTCAAAAGTCAAAATCGCCGCGCAACAACCCTTGTACGGGGTCAAAAGCGCGGCGGTTTCCCGGCGGTTCTTCGGTAACGGGAGCTTTGTGTTTAACATGGGTGAGGATTATTTTGAAAAGGGCGGGGTTCTCGAATCGCCCGAACGCGGGGTTCTCGCCTTTTTCAACATAGCCGACGTCGACGGGGCGGCAAAGGCGCTGAAACGGGCGGGGGTCGCCTTTTCTTACGAGGATGGAGGCGATTAATTTGCCTGGCGGCGCGAAAACTGACGGTTACGTTTATATACTAATCTCCCCCAACTCGAAATCGGGTTAGTCAAGATAGACCTTGATGTGCGAAAATCCCTGTGTTTAAGCGGGTTCGCCGCGTTCTTTGAGAGTTAAATATTTGCTTGTTCTATCCTGTTGTTCTATCTTTTTTCCGAATTTGACAGAACCGGGATTTTTGCGGAGAGGTATCGAAGTGGTCATAACGGGGCTGACTCGAAATCAGTTTGGGAGAAATCCCACGCGGGTTCGAATCCCGCCCTCTCCGCCAGATTATTCGCTATCCGAACCCCGCTATATCTTTGTAAACGGGCTGTTCGGGGTAGTTGTTCATAGATAATTACGGCGAACGAAAAAACGCCCGACGCTATATGAAATAGCGGCGGGCGTTATCGTTGGCAGGAAAGGCGGGTTGATTATGGATTTACTTAAACTTATTAAGTCAATCCCAGCGGAAAATTTTGCCGATTTCGGCGTTGCGGTTGCATATACCGATATTTTTACAATATCGGGACTAAACAGGGACGATTTAAGCCGCGAACTCCGCAAATTGGAATCAAGCGGAAAAATTAAGCTGTGCGTCAACGAATCCCACGACGCAAATTTAATTATTGCCGTTAAGCTCGTTTAAGCGCGGGCGCGTATTTGCGGCATAGATTGAAGCGTATGTCAAATAACTTATTGCCGTATCTGTGTTTATTCCGTCCGGCTTTTTTTCATTTACGAGCTCAACGATTTTTATAAACCGTTCAAGCTCGTTGTAAATTGTATCAAAATTCGCGTTGCTGTATAATTTTTCAACAATTTCTTTTGATACGGGTATAGCTTCTCTGGCTGTTAGCGTAATATTTCGCGGTTTGCGTTCAATAGCGTAATTTTCGATAATATCTTCATAATCGGGTGCGTTTACCCGTTCGCGGCATTTTTCGCAAATATCCAAACCCGCTTCTTTCTCGCAACTGCAAAACCAACGCTTTTTATTGTTTTCCATACTGAACCCCTCCATAAAATACGCCCGCCGAAGCCTGTAACCCCGGCGGGCGCTTCGTGTGCTATTGTGTGTCCGAATCGGACACGGGCGGCTTGCCGCTTAGGTTACGGCATATTCGCCGCTTGCGTCCGCGGGGGTTGCCGGGGCAACTTTGCCGGGGTTTAGTTTTTTGGGCTTGCATACAAAGACGTGTTTCAAGGCAACCACCTTTGTTTGCCCCGTTACCGTGTTTTTGTCCTGTTGCGCCACGCGCAAGTCAATTTGATGGTCGCGGGGTTCGTGTAAAGCCACCGCGTCCCTTACAAGCGTTCGGAAATTAAGCGTAAGGGTCATTGCTTCAAGGTGTCCCAAAACAACGCTTTCAAACGTCCCGCTTATGCCCGCGCCCTTAACCTCGTTCGTGATGTTTGAGATTTCGGGCAAGCCCACTTCCGCCATCCCGTAATATTCGGTGGCGTTTTCATAAACTTGAAAGTTTATGACGGTTTCGTTAATCTTAGCCATTTCTTATCCCCCCTTTACGCTGCCAGTGCCGCGGTAACATATCCTCTCCCACGAACCGCAGAACTTCAAGCGCGTAGGCCGCGCCATGTACCTCAAAGACCACGATTCGTTTGAAATATCAAACGGCTTGTGGAACTGGCACAGTCAAGGCTTCGGCGGTAAAAACGTGGTGGACTACCTTATAAAAGTGCGCGGCTTCGGCTTCGTGGACGCGGTGCGGCATTTGGTGGGCGAAGAAATAACTCCAGTCAGAACCGCTATGCCAAAGGCAAAGCCGCCTACAGTAGAGCGCCCCGCCGCCAAACGCCAGCTGCTCAAACTTCCGCGCAGGTTTGAAAACAATATGCGCGTCATCGCCTACCTGCGAAGCCGGGGGATAGACCGAAATCTGATACAGGAGTGCATAAAGCAAAATATCCTGTATGAAAGCGCGGACTACCACAACGCGGTATTCGTAGGGCGCGACGAAAACGGCAAAGCGCGGTTCGCTGCCATGCGCGGGACGCTTGGCAGCTTCAAGCGCGACGCGGACGGGAGCGACAAACGCTTCGGTTTCGTCCTGCCGCCTGAAAACGGCGGGAGCGTCCAAGTCGCGGTATTTGAGTCGCCCATTGACGCGCTCAGCCACAAAATGGTCGAGCCGGAATACGGCGGCTACCGCCTGTCGCTCGGCGGCACGGCAGTTGTAGCATTGACCCGTTTCATCGAACTCCACCCGGAGATAGAGAGAATCACGGTCTGCACCGACAACGACGAAGCGGGGCGGCGCAGCGCGGCAGACATCGAAGCGAAATTCGGCGGCAAGGTAACGCGCTCTTTGCCGCCCTCCGGCAAGGACTGGAACGACGCTTTGTTGTCGCGCCAGAGAACTGCGGGAATCCATAGCGAAAATACTTTATAGATTGGAGGACAGAAAATGCAAAACGCAGCGGAAATAAGCGACGGGCGCTACAAACTTGAAATCGCCCACGACTATGACCCGATAAGCCCGCGCGAATGGGAAAGGTTCGGCACAATGGTCTGTTGGCATAAGAGATACAGCCTCGGCGACGAACACGATTATAAAGCCCCCGAAGATTTGTACCGCAGCCTGATTCGGGGCGGCGGCATAGATGACGGGAAAATCATCGACTACGTTAAAAACGGGAACGCGGAAAACATAAAACTCGCGTACAACCGAAGCGAGCGCGAGTGGGAACTGCAAGTTCACGGCGATTATACCGACCGCTGGTACGTCGAGCGCGTCTACGACCCGCCCCTTGACGCGGAAAGCGGCATAGTCGCGGACGACATACTGGAGTATATGGGCGAAGAAGATTTAAGGCATTTCGCTGAAACCGCGTACATGATTGAACCGCTGTACCTGTACGACCACAGCGTTCAAAGCATTTCAACACGGTCGTTTTATGGGCGCGCCCAACACGCCGAATGGGATTCCGGGCAAGTGGGCTTTGTGTTTGTAAGCTACGCCGACATCAAAGAGCGGTACGGCGACGTTTCCCCAAAAAGCATAGAAAAGGCGTACAAAACTATAAAAGACGAGGTTGAAAACTACGACTATTATATGCGCGGCGAGTGCTACGGCTTCAAGTTTTACGAAAACGGCGAAGAAAAGGATAGCTGCTGGGGCTTCTTGGGGGATTTCAGCGCGGCAATCAAAGCCATAGCGGAACATCTGCCGAAGGACGCCAAGCATCTTGCCGAAAACGCCGAATACGGCGCTTGCAAGGCGGCCAAACCGCAAAAGGATTTGTTGGGGCGTATCGTAAAAGCGAAAGAAAAAGTACAGAAAGCTCCGGCAACGAATAAAACACGCGCCAAATTGCGCGAAAACTTGGAATAGGAGGTGTACGAATTGGAAGATGTACGCAAAGACATACTGGTTGCTTGCCGAGCCGGATATTCTTTCGTAGTCGAAAGAGATTACGAGTTCTCCCGATACAATATCCGGTTTGACGGTTTCGGAATCGCCGCTTGTTTGTTGCGGCGGGTCTGGCGAAATAACGGGCGCTTCGTTTTGCGGCTGTGTGGCAGGCGGCGGAGACGACGAATTGCTTTGCCCGTTGTTTGAGCAGGCGCATACAAATAAAAACAAAAGAATTATGGCCGGTGCAAAAACTATTTTTCGTACTTTCATAAGGCAATTTCCTCCCCCGGTTCAACGATGATTTTGTTCGGAGCGTTCCAGCTTTCCGCTTTTTTGCGATTGAACAACGCTCCGGGTTGCAGATGAATAATGATATTATGTTTCGCTCCGATGAGCCTCGCGCACTCGGCGGCTTCTTTGAGACCCATGCTTATTATTCCGGTTCCGGGAAATATGGCATAGTCAAGTTTAAGCGCGGCGAAAGTTTCCATCTGTTTTGTCCTGTTCGTATCTCCGCTTGCGTAGATTTTAACTTCGTCGATGGCGATGATATACCCGACGCACTTTTGGGGGCTGTGAAAAAGACTTTTCGCTTCTACGGCTTGGATGGATATACCGCCTATTTCAAAAGTATTGTGCTTGCCGCCCGCGAGCGCCTCTGCGTTTGTGATTATCCGGCAGTCCGATTTTTTGGCGCACAACTGAATCTGATTGTGGTCGCCGTGTTGATGTGTGACGAGGATAATGTCGGCGGGCACGTCGTAACCTTCGCCCGCGTATGGGTCGATGTAAATGACGGTTCCGTCGTCGGCAGTTACACGAAAACTGCCGTGGCCTTGATATAATAATTTTGCCATTGAGCTTTCCTCCGTTTCGTTTTTTATATTCATTGCGGAGCCGACCTCATACGGTTATGTTATTCTATGCCTATGTAATCACTCAGCTCTATTATCTCGACCTCGTTCATATAATCCTGATAAAACTCCTTAACAGTTTTATATCGCTCTTGAATTTCCGGGTATTTTTTATTTATAGAGTTTCTTGACAGCACACCACCAATATTTCGTTTGCTGTTTTTAAAAAAATTTTTTATATTGGAGGCGCTAAGGCAATAAATATACTTTTTTCTACCGCCGCTATCGGTGTTTATCGCCAATTCAAGAAAATCTTTGAATATGCCGTTCTTCCGTATGGTGTTGCTGCCACCATCCCACTTTGCGAACTTAAACTCCGCTATCCTTTTTGAAGTTGCCACGTCAAACGCCTTGCCTTTATTGCCCGCGCCAAGTGACAGATACTCTATAACCTCTCCTTTATCCAAAATCTTTGACAAGGTAAGCAAAATGCCGTATGCGTGAATGGCAACGTCTATTTGAGTCGAAAGCCTTTTAATATACAATTTTTCTGTGAGTATTTCAGAAACTCTGTGGTGGTTTACATAATCAAGCACAGCAGCCTTATCCTTTGAACGCAAATAGATTTCGACTTCCGCGATTTGGGTATTAAGGTTTTTTGTCTTTGAAGATACTGAGGCGTTCATATCTGCATATAGTCTTAGGAACTCGTTTTCCGCTTCCGCAAAAGCGCAAAACTCAAAGGAAGGATTGCTACTAATAACAGGCGATTCATCAAAAACTTTCTTTCGCATAAGGGCGTTAAACTCGCAGACTAACATAGCATTGTCAATTTGGCTCACATGGGATGCTTCGCTAACAGACAAAGATGAACCCAAAAATTTATCATAGATTATACCTTGCAATCGCTTTTCGATTTTAAGGTAATTTGACAAATACGCCTTTACCGGACGTGTTATGTCGGATAAATAGGCTTCGCTTGCGTCATGAAGCAGACAGGCAATCTGAACTCTGGCAGATAGCCCGCGAGCTTTCGCTTCGTTGGCGCAGTTAATAGAGTGTTGCGCGACTGAATAGAAACGTACAAAATGCCCGTTGGCGCGGCACATTTGTGACAGAGCGTGAGCAATGTCCTCAATATGGATTTGTTTTACGTCCGGGGTAATGGGGGTAAAATCCTCGCCCATATAAGTCGTTATATGCTCCATGACAATTACCTCGCTTAACCGCCCATGACAGGCGACAAACAAAATGGTCTTTTCGGACAGATTTAAGAAATGGTATCAGCTTTTTCCCAGTCTGTCTCTCTCATATCCCGATAATCCTGTAACAGCAGCCTGCGGCGTCAAGAATTATCATTAAGTCGTTTGGCGATAGTATTACAGTCGCAGTATTGTCGTTCGGGTGGATACCGAACCTCCCACAAGCGAAAATTTCGCGGTCAATTAGGATTTCTACATCGGTATCCGGCACGTCTATAATGTTAAACGGCGAAACGGAACCATGACGTATACGCAGTTTGCTCCACAACTCATCCTCATTGCCGAAGCTAAACCGCGTTTCGCTGATATGGCTTGCCAATGTTACGAGGTCAGCCCGTTTCATAATCGGAAGCGAGTATAAGTAATAGCGGCTCTTGTCCTTGTTACGCAAAAACAGGTTTTTGAAAATCGTCGCGTTTATATCACGCTCATGGAGTTCGTTATCGACCGCCGAAAACATCGCAGGGTGTTCGACGACCTCGTATATTACCCCAAGTTCGTTAAGAAGCGCATAGACTCGTTCCCTGCGATTAGGGTCTGTTTCGATTTGTTCCATATATCATTTCGCCGCCTTTCCAGACGCATAGTCGTGCATTTCGGGTATTGTGCCGCCCGCGACAGCCCAAAGATATAAACTCGCCACCGTGCCATACGGCGAATATCGGCGGGCGTATTTATCAAACAGCTTGCGGTCGATTTTCCTGTGATGATAGAGCATACGCATACCGCGATGTATCGCCAAGTCGCCGTAGCTTACAACATCAGGGCGTTGCAGGCAGAATATCATCAGCATCTCGGCAGTCCAAACGCCGACTCCTTTAAGCGCGGTTAGCTTGTCAATCACGTCCGCGTCTGGCAGAGTGCGGAGAGTTTCAACATCAAACTCGCCAATGTGGATTCTATTGGCAAAATCTTTTATATAATCAACTTTTCTGAAAGATATGCCGCAAGACTGGATTTCTTCGCGAGAAGCGGCGCAAACTGTTTCGGCATTGACCACGTTAAGCTTACCGGCTAACCGCGCCCACACAGTTTTCAATGCGGATGACGAGATTTGCTGACCGATTATGTTGCGAACTACAGACAAAAACAAATCGTCGTCAACCTCCCGGTAAATGTGGCCGATTATATCAATCGCGCTCCCAAGCCGAATGTCTTTGCGCTTCAAATATTCAATTTCCCTATCTCCATATTCAAAATACATGGGGTCACACCTCCTGCCGCAATTACCTTCGCCCTCCCATAAGTGGCTGGTCTAATTATAGCCCATATTTCGATTTCATAAAAGCAAAAAAGTTATCAAGCTCTGCTTTACAGTTCGGAGGGATTCGGCCTTGCAAATACGAAGGCAAAGCAATCGCGGCATTATCATCTGCGCGTATAAAGCTGATTTTCTGCTTGTCTATATCAAGGCTGTTTATTTTATAACCGTTGGCGAGCCAACTCTCGCTTATACGGTCATGTCCGCGTCTAAACCAATAATCCCTGTATTTTCGCGCTGACACGCACAGCGGTTCGCCTATGATTTTTCCGATATCGTCAAATGTAAGCGTTACTCTGCTTATATCCAATGAGCGGAAATGAGCGGCAAGCGGCGAAAACTTGGACTTATCCTCGCGCCGCACAATCCTGTTTTGCATGGCAAGCTGTTCCAAAACCGCCCGCAAGTCGTTTTCACTGTCAAGAGGTTCGTCTACCTCAATGAATTGTATCTCCCTATATCCGCACATAGCATGGATATAGGCGAGGTTCTTGACAGTAGAGGAACGGCTCACGAAAGCTATTGAAAGAACATACAAAGCAGAAATATCGAAGAAAATCAAAACGGGCATTGCCCGAAAAAGAGAAGCTGATGCAGGAAGACGGAAGAAGGCTCATAACTAAAATCAAGCAAAAGCGGATACTTTCACGCCACGTTGAGGTATCCGCTTGCTTGTTCACAAAAAATTAACAAAAAATTTTTTAGCGTGGGCTTGAC
>JAIRWC010000011.1 GCA_031253495.1 Oscillospiraceae bacterium
TGAGTTTTCTCAAATAAACTCATAATTTCGCCCATTTAAATAATATCATAAATTGCAGAAAAAAGCAAGTATTTCCCTTGATTTTCGGCAAATTTGTCAATATATATATATATATATATTGTGGAATGTTTTTGTGCAATTTGTTCAACGGCAAGCGATTAGTTTAGTTTCCGTGGAGGTCTATTATTTTCAATGTTTTTTTGTGACAAAAAGGGAAAATTTGTATGGACAGCCTGCGAAAGGGTTGTCTGAGAAAGGTTTTCGGTGGTTGCCCATGAAAATTCTCGCGGTCGATTACGGCGAAGCGCGCACGGGGTTCGCCGTTTGCGATGAAGGCGAAATCATAGCGTTTCCCCTTTGCACCGTCCATGAAAAGAATTTCGGTCGGCTTTTGGAGAAAACTGTTTCTATTATCAAGGAAAATAATATCGGCGAAGTGATTGTGGGAGACCCCGTTAATATGGACGGAAGCAGAGGAGAGAAAAGCGAAAAGTGCGCCTTGTTCGCGGAAAAACTGCAAAGGAAAGCGAATGTTCCCGTTTTTGTCAGGGACGAGCGCTTAACCACGGTTGTGGCTAATCAAATTATGAATGAGGTTAATCGCCGCGGGAAAAAACGCCGCGACACCATTGACGCGGCGGCGGCGGCGCTGATTTTGGAGGACTATATCGCGTACCGCAAAAATTGCGGGAAGTCGTGAGAACCGTGGGTTTTAAGTAATGCGAAGAGGTCATCCGGAAATAGGTTATGTGGTGGGGAAAATATGTCTAAAAAAAATATAACAATACCTTTATTATTTGTTTGTCTATCATTACTCGCAATCTTCCTTGTAATCGACAAAACCGATTACGAAGAAGTTGAACGTGTTGAACCACATAAGTCAAACTTGCAGATCGAAAGAGAAGTATCACAAGAAATAATTGACGCTTTTATTTCCGAAGATGAGGAAATGCTGTATTCAATTTTTTCACAGCAACTAAAGGACTATTCACCAGTAAGAGAACAAATACTGAGCCCGTTGCATATCTCGTATAAACATCGAAAAATCATGCGGCGAAATAAAAACGTGATAAATCACGACGAAAATCACGCAAAAACATGGGTATTACACGCTTTTAGGGATGGCTATCCCGTAAATTATGCCACGCAAAGTTTTCGGCGTTCTTTGTCAAGGACAATCGCATGCCTTAAATTGTATGCGGCGGCAAACATAAATTCCGCGCCTTGATTTTTTACCACGCCACGATAACGCGCACGCTTATTTTGCTTGGAAAAAGTGCGTTCAAACGGCGAACGCAAACCGCAAATCCACTTGTCCAAATAGCGGTTTTTATTCTTCATATTCGCCTTTAGAATAATCATCGGGTCAAGCCCCAAAGCCTTACACAGAGCGACAATCGCGATGTAACCCTTGTCCGCGAAAACCAGCCCCTGCTTTGTCAAAGCGCGGCTTCAACCGCCGCGAACTCCGCCCTCGCCTCGAACAAATCGCCGCTTATGTTTATCACGAACCGCGCCCCCATCAGCTCCGTCAGCGCCTTCGCTATATACAGCCCCAATCCCGAACCTTCGCCCGTCCTTGACGCATCCTCCCTCACGAACCGTTCGGTAAGCTCGTCGGGGGAAATATCGAGCGGTTCCCTCGAAACGTTTTTGAGCGAGAAGACCGCGCTGTTCCCCTCCGTCCACACCCCGCAATAAACCCTTGTCTGCGGCTGCGAATATTTTACCGCGTTGTTGAACACGTTCTCCATCACCCGCCACAAATGCGCGCCGTCCGCCTTCACGCGGACTTTCCTTTCCGGCGTTTTGAAGACGAACATCAACCCCGCCTGTGTTACGGCGTCGTCGAACTCGCCCGCAAGCTGACCCGCCAGTTCGGTTAAGTCAATCTCCTCAAGCTCCACGCGAACGTCCCCCGCCCCCGCTTTCGACGCTTCCACCAGGCTGCCCGCCAACGTTTTCAGCCGCTGGGATTTGCCGTCCAACACGCCTAAATATTCCGAAAGCCGCCCGTCTTTGATTTCCAGACGTTTGATTAAATCCACATAATTGATAATGGAGGTGAGCGGCGTCCTTATATCGTGCGACACGTTGGCGATTAACTCAATTTTCATCCGCTCGGATTTTAATTTTTCCTCGTTCGCTTTTTCGTACAGTTCCGAAATCGCGGCAAGGTAATACATCAGATAAAACAGTGCGCAAACCATCGCCGCCGAAACCGCGAACGCAGCCGCGACTGCGGCGCCATAAAACCGTAACAACGGCAGGTTTAACATTAGCGCCGCCGTTCCCGCCGCCGTTACGATTACGCACAGACCGACGCGGCTGTTGGGGCGGTAGGTCTTAAAAAATTTAACGGCGTATACGGTTTTGACGATTTTTTTTTCGCGAGCCTTGATTACCGTAGCCGCGAACAGCAAATAAGGCGCCGCGTAAAAGGCAAAAGAAAGGGTTAATCTAAACTCGTCGAAGCGATAACCTATGCTCCCCGCGTATAACGTAAACGCGACTGCGGCTATCAAAAACGTGTAATCAATGTCGGTTAACATATTTTTGACAAAGCCGCCCCTTTTATCCCGTAACAGTGAAACTGCGGTAAAAGCCATCGACGCCGCCAAAACTGAGAATACGGCGATTGTTTCGACGCCGCCATAGCCGTAGTTTCCCCATGTTAGGCTATACGCCGACACAAAGCCCGCCGCGAACGCGAAAAACCGCGACAGCCTTGAGGTCAGCAGCCTCTCCTTAATTTTTTTCATTTTACGCCCACCACCTTATAACCCAAGCCGTACACTGTTTTTAAGTAACGCGGCTCTTTCGGGTTTATTTCCGTTTTTTCACGGATATGCCGCACATGTACCGAAACGGTTTTCGATATGTCGAAAGCGGGTTCGTCCCACACGGTTTCGTAAATGCGCTCCGAGGAAAACACGCGGTCGGGATTCGATATAAGCAGTTTGAGTATGTTAAACTCGACGGGGGTGAGCGCGACCTCCGCGCCGTCCGCCGTTACCAGCTTCTTGTTATCGTCGAGAACCAGTCCCCCCGTCGAGTAAACCCCCGTTTCGGGAACGGGAACGCCGTTTATGCCACCAAGCGCGGAATACCTCCGCAAAGCCGCCCTTACCCGCGCGAACAACTCGGCGGGGTTAAACGGCTTGGTTACGTAATCGTCTCCCCCCATGTTCAGCCCCAGTATCCTGTCGGTTTCCTCCGCTTTCGCGGAGAGGAAAACGATGGGCGCGTTGCTGATTTCCCTGATTTTCACGGCGGCGCGGATACCGTCCATAACGGGCATCATCACGTCCAGCAAAAACAGGTGAACCTCGCCTTTTTCCGCCGCTTCGACCGCCTGCCTTCCGTTTCTTGCTTTTTGCGTGTTATAGCCCTCGCCCTCGAGATAAATGGAAAGCACGGACAGTATATCCTCGTCGTCGTCGCATATAAGGATGGTGTGTTTCATAAACCGTTCCTCCTTCGCTTTTTGGTATAATAATACGGCGTCATTTCAAAGTTGCGTGTTCAAAAAGGTTAAGATATTTCTAAGTTAGCATAAACGGCGGCAATTGTCAACCGTTCCGTCATACACATCCGTGAGCCTGTTGCATATCTCGTAAAAACATCGCAAAATCACGCGGCGAATCGGGTTACAATATGTAACCGTTTCGCCGCGACTGTAACCGAACTGTAATACAATTGTAACCGAATTTTTCTTGATTTTCGGGAACGGCGGGCGTATAATACATATAAAGAACCGCGAACGAAAGGAGGCGGGCGGAGATGGGCTACAAGATAGTGGGCGCGATATGCGTTTTGGCGGGCGCGGCCATAATAGCGGCCGGGATAGCTTACGTTTCTTCGGCGGACGGGAAGAAACCGCCTAAATCCGGCGCCGTCTACGAAACCGGAAAGGGGGGTTTTGGCGGCGTCGAGGCGGGGCTGTTCTTTCTCGACGGCGATTCGGAGAAGGGTTGCATCAGGCTGTTCGGCGACGGGACTTTCGCGATTGACGGCGGCGAACGACAGGAATACCTGCTCAAAATCTGGAAAGACATACCCGTTACCTGCGAGGAAAGCGGCAGGATAACGCTGACGGACATATATTATCTCGGAACCAACCTTGACGGCGGTTTTGCCTATTCGGAAAAGATAGAGTACGATTACGCGAACAGCCGCCTCGTATACGGGGATAAGGCTTATCTCCGCGCCGAAGCCGCGTGATACGGTCAGCCGTTGCGACGGCGCGCCGCGTCTGTGGGCGTGAACAAAACCCGCCGCGTGAAATGGCGGGGGTTATTGACATATTAAAGCCAAACCGCCGGAGGATGCGCTTCCGGCGGCTCTTTTTTTTTAACGCGATTATCGCGGCTGTTTGACCTTTTGGGGAATCGCCCCGTCGTTGAACGCCGGCGGTTCGCCTATCCTGAACCCCAAGCCGTCAATCATCTTTTCCGCGTCTTCGGCGATTTTGCGCCTGCGGTGGCAGCCGCGCCCGACCAAAGCCGTCTCAAGCACGGTGTCAATCTTTTCCGCGGTTATAAAGCGCAGGCTGTTTCTTACGGTTTCGTCAAGCTCGGAAATATACGGCTCGTTTTCTTTGGGGATAAGCACGGTTTTGATTCCCGCCTTATACGCCGCCATCGTTTTTTCCTTTAACCCGCCGATAGCCAGCACCTTTCCGTGGAGCGTGATTTCACCGGTCATCGCCACGTCGCGGCGAACGGCTATCCCCGACAGCGCGGAAATCAGCGCCGTTACCATAGCCACGCCCGCGGAAGGCCCGTTTTTCGGAACCGCCCCCTCCGGCGCGTGGATGTGTATATCCTTGTTTTTATAAAACTCGGGGTCGATGCCGTATCGGTCGGAAAGCGACCGGGCGAGGCTGACCGCGATTTTGGACGATTCTTTCATAACCTCGCCCAAAGAGCCGGTAATTTCGATTTTTCCCGTTCCGTCCATAACCGCCGCTTCAAGCGGCATAATAACGCCGCCGACGGAAGTCCACGCCAGCCCGTTGACCACGCCCACCTCGTCTCTGTCGGGCAGGTGTTCGGGCAGATGCTTTTTTACGCCGAGATATTTTTCAAGGTCTTTCGCGGCGACTGTGATTTTTTCATCCGGTTTTTTTGCGTCGTCCGGCTTTCTGCCGCCGACGATTTCTTTGGCGGCTTTGCGGCAAAGGGCGGCGATTTTGCGTTCCAGCTTGCGGACGCCCGCTTCTTTAGTGTAAAAATCAATCAACGCGTAAACGGCGTCGCCGGTTATTTTCAGGTTTGAAGCGCCGAGCCCGTGCTTTTTCAGCTGCTTTGGGATAAGGTGCTTCCTCGCTATGTTGTACTTTTCGGCGCGGGTGTAACTGCCCAGTTCTATTACCTCCATCCTGTCGAGCAAGGGCGGGGGAACCTCATCGGTATTGTTGGCGGTGGCGATAAACAGCACGCGGCTCAAATCCAGCGGGATTTCGAGATAATGGTCCACGAACGCCGCGTTCTGCTCGGAATCGAGTACCTCAAGCATCGCCGAGGATGGGTCTCCTTTATAATCGTTGCTCATCTTGTCGATTTCGTCGAACAAAATGACGGGGTTCATAGACTTCGCCTGTTTGAGCGCGTTCACTATCCTCCCCGGCATGGCGCCGATATACGTCTTGCGGTGTCCCCTTATTTCCGCCTCGTCCCGAACGCCGCCCAGTGAAATGCGCGCGTATTTGCGCCCCAACGATTTGGCTATGGACTGCCCCACCGAAGTTTTGCCAACCCCCGGCGGTCCCGCCAGACAGATAATCTGCCCCTTTACGTCGGGCTTGAGCGCGCGCACCGCGAACAGCTCCAGTATGCGCTCTTTCACCTCTTTTAAGCCGTAATGGTCTCTGTCAAGCTGTTTTTGCGCCTTTTCCATATCTATTTTTTCTTTGGTGAACGTTTTCCACGGCATTTCAAGCACGGCGTCCAAATAAGCGCGAACCACCCCCGCCTCCTGCGAGGAGGGCGAGAATTTAACCAGCTTTTCCGCTTCCCTTATCAGCTTTTCCTCGGTTTCGCGGTCGAACCCCGCGGCTTCTATCTCGTCCGCGTAAGCGTAAAACTCCTCCTGCGGGTCGTCCCTTTCGCCCAGTTGCCGCGACAGAATCCGCATTTGCTCCCTCATGTAATATTCCCGCTGATTCTTTTCCAACGAATCGCGAACCTGTTCGTGAATATTTATCTCAAGCTCCATTATGCCGATTTCGCTTTCAAGGATTGCGAGCAGGCGTTCTATCCGCTTTTTTGAACCGTTTATCTCCAAAAGTTTCTGCTTGTCGTCGGGCTTCAGATAAATGTTGAACACAATGCCGTCGAACAGCTTGTCTATGTTTTTTTCGGTCAGTATGGTTTGATAAAGCTCGTTCGGCATTTTGGGGGCTAACGAACAGTATTTTTTAAACGTGTCGGTCAGCATGCGGACCAAAGCCGCCTCCTCGCTTTCCGAGAGCGCGGAAAAGCGCGGCGACGGGTTGACGGGGGAGACGGTGCACCTTAAATAAGGTTCCGCCGCGTCGAACGAAATCAATTTGGCCTTGCAAAGACCCTCCACAAGGACGCGCGTGGCGTTTTCCGGAGTTTTGAGCATCTGCCTGACTTCGGCGATTACCCCTATTTTATAGACGTCGTTTATGGCGGGTTCGATAACCATCGCGTCCCTTTGCGCCACGAGAAAAATTTTCCGCGCTCCGTTCGCCGCCGCTTTCAGCGCGTTGACGGATTTATCCCGTCCCACGTCGAAATGCAGTATCATACGAGGGAAGATTACAATCCCGCGCATGGGCAACGCGGGCATGGATTGCAGGTTGTCCGTATCGTTCATTATATCCGTTTCCTTTCGGGTGATATGACCGTTTGACATAATCAGTATACCACGGCTTTCGCCAAACGTCAAGCGGGCGCAAGTTTTTTGGGGGCGTTTAAAACCCTCCGACGGAAAAAGTGATTGAAAATTGAAAAAAATTATGCTATAATGGCTTATTATAGTCGTTTAAAAGATTATGGAAACAAGGTGATTTTTTGGTCAGGGACATGACAAAAGGCAAGCCCGTTCCCGTTATTATAAGGTTTTGCCTGCCTGTTTTACTCGGCTGTCTGCTTCAGCAATCCTATAATTTAGCCGATATAGCGATAATCGGCCGATTTGTCGGAATGGACGAAATGGGCGCCGTCAGCGCCACCGGCTCGCTGAACTTCCTTGTAATAGGTTTTGTGCTGGGGCTGACCAACGGCTTTTGCATACCGATAGCGCAGACCTTCGGGGCGGGGGACGTCCCGGAAATGCGCCGTTACGCCGCCAACGCGTTTTACCTTTGCGGAATGTTCGCGGTCGGGCTCACGGCGCTCACCATGGTTTTCACCCGCCCGCTTTTAGAGTTTATGAACACGCCGCCCGAAACGATAGAAAGCGCGTATTCTTATATAATCGTGCTTTTCGGCGGAATAACCGCCATAATACTTTATAACGTCTTCGCGGGGCTGCTCCGCGCCTTGGGCGACAGCAAAACGCCGCTTTATTTCCTGATTATATCCTGCGTGATAAGCGTGGTCCTCGACCTCGTGTTTATTCTCGGTTTCAACATGGGAACGGCGGGGGCGGGTTGGGCGACGGTCATAGCCCAAATATTTTCGGTCATACTCTGCGCGGTGTACCTTAGAAAAAACTATCCCGTCCTTTTGTTCAAAAAAGGGGAGTTGAAATTCTCGCGGGAGCGTTGCCTAAAGCTGATTGCCAACGGCGTTCCGATGGCTTTGCAGTTTTCGATAACCGCGATAGGCAGCGTCATTTTGCAAAGCGCGGTGAACGGTTTGGGCAAGGTCGCCGTTTCCGCCGTGGGGATGGCTTCAAAAATACAGGTTTTCCTCATGCAGCCAATGGAAACCCTCGGCATAACAATGGCGACTTTCTGCGCGCAGAATTTGGGCGCGGGCAAGTTGCGCCGCGTTAAAAAAGGGATAAAGCTCGGCATGATTATGGTGTTGATTTACAGTGTGGCCGCCGGGCTTTTGGTGATTTTCGCGGGGCGGTACATGGCGATGATTTTCGTGAGCGAAAACGAGGAAAATTTGTCGGAGGCGCTGAATTATGTTTCTCGGCTGCTCGCGGCGAACGGCTCATTGTACTGTGTTTTGGGGGTATTGTTTATTATCAGGAACTCCGTGCAAGGTCTGGGTTACGGCATGGTAACGATGCTCGCGGGGGTGAGCGAACTCGTCGCGAGGGCGGGCGTCGCGTCTTTGGTAACGGTATACGGATTTAACGCGGTTTGTTTCGCCAATCCCGCCGCTTGGATTTTGGCCGACCTTATGCTTATCGTCATATTTGCCGTATTGATGAAAAAACTTTCAAAAATTCCGCGAAAGGAATTGGGCAGAAAATGAAGAAATGGACGCTTAATACTGTTTCTCATTTAACTGCGTTAAATGAGAAACAAGGGTTGGGAACCCTCGTATCCTTGGCGTTATCCGCGAGGGGAATAACCGACGGGGAGAAGGTTCATGATTTTTTTAACGCCGATAAGTCGCACGACCCGTTTTTGCTCAAGGATATGGACAAGGCCGTTGAATTGATAAGAACCGCGCTTTTAAACGGCGCGAAGATAACGGTTTACGGCGATTATGACTGCGACGGCGTCGCCGCGACGGTAATGCTCCACGGTTATCTGACCGCCTTGGGGGGGGAAGCCGACTGGTACATTCCCTCCCGCGAGGAAGGGTACGGATTAAATACAAAAGCGATTGAAAAAATAGCGAAATCCGGTACGGAATTGATTATCACCGTTGACAACGGGGTTTCCGCCGTCGACGAAGCGCGGCTGATAAAAGAAAAAGGCGTCGGTCTCATTATAACCGACCACCATACCCCGCCCGAAAATCTGCCGGAAGCGGCGGCGATTATCAACCCCAAGCGAAAGGACGATCCGTACCCTTTCAAAAATTTGGCGGGGTGCGGGGTGGTTTTCAAACTGATAACCGCCCTCGAGAACAGCGACGGCGCGGGCGTCGCGGAACAGTACGGCGATTTGGCGGCGATAGGCACAATCGGCGACGTCGTGCCTTTGGTCGACGAAAACCGGCATATCGTTTCGTTGGGGCTCGAAAACATTAAATACTCGGAGAACGTCGGGTTATACTGTTTGATGAGGCAGGCGGGGCTTTCCGAAAAGGCAGGCGGGATTGACGCCGTTACGGCGGCTTATATCCTCTGCCCGCGAATTAACGCGGCGGGGCGGTTCGCCCATCCGGCGAAGGCGGCGGAGCTTTTGCTGTGCGAAAACGCAAATACGGCTTACGCCAAGGCGCGCGAGTTGAACGAGTTGAACACGCTGCGGGGAGAAACCGAGCGTTCCGTAACCGCCGAAATAGAGGCGCGGCTTTCAGCCGACCCGTCGCCGCTGGACGGGCGTGTCGTCGTTTTGGCGGGGGAGGGCTGGCACCACGGAATTATCGGGATTGTCAGCGCGAGGATGGTTTCGCGTTTCGGGAAGCCGTGCGCCGTAGTTTCGATAAACGGGGGCGAGGCGAAGGGCAGCATGCGGAGCGTTCCGGGCTTTTCCGCTTACGAATCGCTGAAGTTCTGCGAGGATTTGCTCGTAAAATTCGGGGGGCACGCCGGGGCGGGCGGATTTTCGCTTTTAAGCGGGAACGTCGGCGCTTTCAAAGAGCGAATGTCGGCTTACGCGAAACAATATCACGATATTATGCCGAATGTTGAAATCCGCGCGGACGGTCGGCCCGGCGCGAACGACATAACCGTCGAAAACGTTGAAAAATTAGACGTGCTGCAGCCTTTCGGGGAGGGGAACCCCGTTCCCGTGTTTTTTTTGCCGAACTGCCTGATTAAAGGCAAACGCCCGCTGAAAAGCGGGAAATACACGGCTTTTGACATAGAATACGACGGGCGCGGATTCAAAGCGCTGGATTTCGGTCGCGCTTACGCCGATTTTTGGTATAAGGCGGGCGACCGCGCCGATTTGATGGCGTCGCTCGGAATAAACGAGTATAACGGCGTTACGGATATAAGCGTAAAAGTCGTCGATATGCGGCTTTCCGGATTAAATCAGGAAAAGTATTTCGCGGCGGGCGAAACTTACGAAAGGCTCGCGCGCGGGGAGGAAATAGACGGGAAGCTGATTGGTCGCGTTATCCCCGGCGAAGAGCAGATAAAGAAGGTTTACGATATTGCGAAAAACGCGTCCCGCCTCGAGGAAATAGCGCAAAGGGCGCTGAAGGAGAATATAAATTATTGCGTTACCCGAATAATCACGGATATATTCCATGAAACCGGGCTGATTGAGCTTAACCGCGCCGCGGGGAGCGTCCGCCTTCGCAAGACGGGGCGGAAAGCCGATTTGTCCCGGTCGGCCACCCTTATAAAATTAAAAGCCCTGACCCCCAATCCCTGACGGAAGGAGCGGCGTATGTTTTTCACGTTCGACAATTTGCTGAAAAAAATCAAAATCGGGGAAAAAAATTATGACGCGGATAAAATAACCGCCGCTTATGATTTGGCGAGTTCGGCGCACGAGGGGCAGACGCGCAGTTCCGGCGAGCCGTACATTTCCCACCCCGTCGCCGTCGCGCTTATCCTTTTGGAAATGTGTATGGATACCGATACGATTACCGCTTCGCTTTTGCACGACGTGGTTGAGGACACAAATATCACGCTTGACGTTATCCGCAAGAAATTCGGGTCGGACGTCGCGGCTTTGGTGGACGGCGTTACGAAAATCGGATTAGTCCCGCTGAACACCTCCAAAGAGGAGCAAAACGCCGAAAACATCCGTAAAATACTGATAGCCATGTCCCGCGACATTCGCGTTATAATCATAAAATTAGCCGACCGCCTGCACAATATGCGGACACTCGGATTTACCGACCCGGAAAAGCAAAGGCGCGTTTCGCTTGAAACCATGAGTTTTTACGCGCCCATAGCGCACAGGTTGGGTATAGCGGACATGAAAGAGGAAATGGAGGACATTTCGCTGTCGTACCTCGACGCTTACGCGTTCAAGGAAATTGAGGAGAAGCTCAAGATACACAAAAGAGAACGGGATGAGTTTATCGAAAAAATCAAGGAAAGGATTATCGACCGCGTGGGCGACATGAACCCGCCCCCGGTGATAGAGGGGCGCGTTAAGGGCATTTACAGCATATACAAAAAGGTGTATATAAACGGCAAGGATTTCGAGGAGATTTACGACGTTTACGCCGTCAGGATTATCGTGAGGTCGGATATAGACTGTTACAACGTGCTCGGGATAATTCACGATATGTTCACGCCCATACCGTATCGTTTCAAGGATTATATCGCCACCCCCAAAGCGAACCGCTACCAGTCGCTGCATACCACGGTTCTCGGGAAAGAGGGAGTGCCTTTCGAGGTGCAGATAAGAACCGTTGAAATGCACAACACGGCGCAGCACGGCGTCGCCGCCCACTGGCGCTATAAGGCGGGGCTCAGCCTGAAAAGGAATACGGGCGAGCGGTTTGACTGGATAAGGCGGATTCTTGAACAGCAGCAGGAATCGGATGACGTGGAGCAGATTGCCGAATCCATAAAGGTGGATTTGGCGCCCGACGAGGTTCACGTGTTTACCCCGCAAGGGGACGTCAAATCGCTTCCGGAAGGTTCTACGGTGATTGATTTCGCCTATTCAATCCATACCCATATAGGCAATAAGATGACGGGGGCGAGAGTAAGCGGGAGAATGGTCAAGTTCGACTATGTCCTGAAAACGGGCGACATAGTCGAAATAATGACGACGAATTCAGCCGATTACGGTCCCAATCCCGATTGGCTGAACATCGCCAAGTCAGGCGAGGCGAAAGCGAAAATACGCAACTGGCTCAAACGCGAGCGCAGAGACGAAAATATCGAGGCGGGGCGGGCTTTCGTCGAAAGCGAGCTTAAACGCGACAATATAGAGGTCAAGGAGGAAGAGCTGGCGGCGTTGGCGGAAAAACACCGTTTCAACTCGCTGGAGGACTTTTACGCGGCAATCGGCTACGGCGGGGTAACGGCGACCAAGGTCTCGTTTTGGATAAAAGAGGATTTCGTCAGGAAAGACGAAACGGCGGGGCAAACCGACCCCGACGCTTATATCGCCGAGATAAGGAAGAAAAAGCAGTCGCGCGGGGTTATCGTCGAGGGGATAGAGGATTGCCTCGTCAAGTTCGCGCAGTGTTGCAACCCGCTCCCGGGCGATGAAATTATAGGTTTCGTAACACGCGGTTACGGCGTTTCGGTGCATAAAAAAAGCTGCGTGAACGTTCAGGGCCGGCTGGGCAAACCCGATTCCGGGGAAGAACGCTGGCTTGAAACGAAGTGGGCGGACGGAAGCAATATTCTTTACAGCGCGACGCTTGACATTATCGCGACGGAACGCAAAGGGTTAATCGCGGACATCACCGTCGCCATAGCGTCGAACAACATTTCGATAAGCGGTCTTGTCGGGCGGGTGCTGAAAAACGGCAACGCGAGCGTTCTGGTAACGATTGAGATAGCGGGCGTGGAACAGCTTAACGGTATCATAAGCAAACTGAACAGGGTTCAAGGGGTTATAAGCACGGAAAGGGCGGGCAAATAGGGGCGGCGGGTGATAATTATGAAAATAATAAAAATGATTCTCGGAATATTTGAGACGAACACCTACATAGTGGGCTCAAACGCGGGGGAGGCGGCGGTTATCGACCCTGCCGCCAACGCCGAAACCATACTGAAAGGGCTTGAAAAAGAAAATTTAAGGCTGACGGATATTTTATTGACGCACGGGCATTTCGACCATACGGGGGCCGCCGCCGCCTTAAAAACGGCGACTGGCGCGAAAATCAGCGTCCATGGAAGCGACGCGCCCATGCTTACGGATTTGGGGAAGTCGTTCGCGTCGATGTTCCCGGAAGCGTTCGCGCCGTGCGAGGAGGATTTCCGGTTAAAAGACGGCGATACCGTCAAAATCGGCGAATTGGGCTTTTCCGTAATGCACACGCCGGGACATTCGGCGGGGAGCGTGATGTTTATATGCGAACGGATTATTTTTTCCGGGGATACGGTTTTCGAGTGTTCGGCGGGGCGGACGGACGGCTGGTCGGGCGATTCGGAGGCGCAAAGGCGGTCGTTCGACCTGATAAGGGAACTGAAAGAGGATTTCGTAATCTTGCCGGGCCACGGGAACAAAACCACGCTCAGCAGGGAGCGCGAACTTAACCCGTTTTTGCGCGGTTTATGAATTTAATTTTCAACCACCCTTACCGTTATGCCGCCGAAAGGGTGATACGGAGTTTCGGCGGCGGTTTCGACTACGCGTTTTCCGAAATAAAAGACGGCAATTTTAAAGTCGAGGCAAGGCGCGGAGATAAAGTCGCCGCGTTAAGCGAAAATTACGGCGGCGACGAAAAAATAAAAATCTGCTCCATGCTGTACGACGCGCTCGGTGAAATAACCGGAATATCGCCGTCATGGGGCGTTTTCACGGGGGTAAGACCGATTAAATACATAAGGGAAAACCGCGACTTAGCCGCCAAGATGAAAATCAGCGCGGGTAAGCTCGCCTTAGCCGACGAGATTATAGGCGTTCAGAAAAGCGTTATCGGCGGCGCCCCGAAAAACTCGTTCCACCTGTATGTCGGGATTCCTTTTTGCCCGTCGCGGTGCGGATACTGCTCGTTCGTCTCCGAAACGGCCGGGAAGACAAAAGCCTTAATCCCCAAGTATGTAAACCTGCTTATCCGCGAACTTGAGATTATCGGCGGCTTCGCAAGAGCGCGCGGTCTGCGCCCCGACACGGTTTATATAGGCGGGGGGACGCCCACCGCCATTCCGGCTGCGGAACAGCGGCGCGTATACGGCGCCGTCGGCGATTATTTCGACTTGTCGGCGGTTAGGGAATATACCGTGGAAGCGGGGCGCCCCGATACGCTGGACGCCGAAACGCTGCGGGAAATCAAACGCGCCGGGGCCGGCAGAATATCGGTCAACCCGCAATCCATGAACGACGCGGTGCTGAAAGCGGTCGGGCGCGACCACGGCGCGGACGACACGACGCGCGCCTTCGAGCTTTCACGCGGGTACGGCTTTGAGAATATCAACATGGATTTGATAGCCGGGCTCCCCGGCGAGAGCGAAAGCGGGTTCGCGGAAAGTTTAAAGCGGGTTGCGGAGTTAAAGCCGGATAACATAACCGTTCACAGCTTGGCGTTTAAACGGGGTTCCCTTTTGGAAAAAGCGCCGTTTGCCGACGGGCTGACGGAAACGGCTTATACGATTTTGAAAGGGCGCGGATACTTTCCGTATTATTTATACAGGCTCCGCGAATCGGCGGCGGACGGCGATAACATAGGGTATTCCCGCGATGCGGGCAAAATCGGTTTGTACAACGTTTACGCCATGGACGAAAGCGCGAGCGTCCTCGCGGCGGGGTGCGCGGGAGCGACGAGGATTATCGGGGACGGCTTTATAAAAAAGCGTTATAATTTCAAATATCCCCATGAGTATATATCGCGGTTCGGCGAGATTGCCGAGGACAAGAAAGCCCTGTTTAACCTTTGCCGACATAATCTTTTAAAATAAAAACTCCCGAGAGTTTTTATTTTAAAAGGATTTCCGCCGCGCGCGCGGCGACGGAAATTCCGCCGGCTATAAAGCCGCTTAACAGATTGACGGCGTCGTTGTCGATTATCCTGAAGCCTGAAACCAATTTTGCGTCTTCCGCGCGGTTTTCCGTGATTTTGTTCCGGCAGCGGTATTTTGCCTGAACGCCCGCACCGAGCGCACTGTCCGCGAAAGAACCGATTGCCCCGCACAAAACGACGGCGGCGAACGAAAAGGCAAGCGGCGTTTTGCCGCCGTTTTTGAAAAAGAACGCCGCGACGTAAATACCGGCGACAAACGACGCCCCCAATACGCATGAAACGCATCCAAGCGGGCTTATTCCGCCGGACTGCCCCGCCTCGATTTGTTTAAAGGTTAAAATCGAAACAGTTTTCCGTTTGCTCAAAACGCCGATATCCGACGACCACGTATCGGCTGCCGCGCAAGCGACGACCGATACGGAAGACAGCCGAAAGAGCGTGTCGTCCGTAAAATAATAAATCGCGGCGAACAACACCGCGGGGAAGCCGTTGGCAAGCACTTGGCTTACCTTGCGGGCTTGGTTCGCGGACTCCGGGTCGACGCGTTCCTTGAAACGGGCGGTTATCGCGGCGCTTATAAAAAAGGCGATTAACGCGGCCCAGGTTTCTCCGCCGCCCCATACGTACGTTAAAGCGCCCGCGACGGTCGCGACCAAACCCGCGTTAAACGTGAGTTTTTTTTTCTTTACCGCGATTACCGCCGTTATCGCGCTTAACAGCCCCCCCGCGATATATTCAATCATTTGGCGCACCCCTTATACTAATTTCCGATTAAAACGCAAAACGGTATTATTCGTTTAAAGAACTGCGCGCGCGAACAGCCCGACGCCCAAAGGAACCGTAAGGTTATCATACCCGTCGGGCGTAAACGTTTCCAAGCAAGTGGCGACCGTCGCCGTGAGAAAGGCGCCGGCAAACGCGAAAGCGACGTTTTGGCGCGACAATACGGCGGCGCTTGAAACGAACGATACGGCGAACATCGCCGCGCAGCCCTCGGCTGATTTTCGCGCGGTAAGGAACTTAAACTTACGCTTCCCGAATTTTTCGCCGACAATCGCGGCGAATCCGTCGCCGTATCCCATGCAGACGACGGCTAAGGAACCGACATACATCCGAACCGAGCCGCTAAAGCAAAAAATAAATATAATCAACAACGAAACGGGATAAAAAACCGTTCCGTATCCCGCCGCCCCTTTTTTCCCGCCTTTCCTTTCCATTGCTTTTACGACGTTGAACTTCACGGAGATAAAATTGAAAACGATAAAAAAAATCGGCGGAATTGAGGCCCAAACGGGCGAATCCAAGAAACGCGCCGCAATCCACCAACAGTTTGCCGCCCCGATATGCACAATCTTTCTTGAAATTTCACCGCTGACTTTCTTGCCGATTAACGAAGAAACGAGCAAAACGAAAAAAACAAAAGCGAAAATAATTATTATCCCCAGCAAATTACGGTTCAAACCTGCCTCCCTTGCCGATTCCCCGAAACCGTTCCCCGTCCGAGGAAATCGGATATCAACGAACGCGCCTGTTTCAGATAATCCGCCTCCATATCGAGCCACCGTATCGATTCGTCGTTCTTAAACCAAGTCGCCTGTCTTTTGGCGAAGCGTTTTATCGCCCTCGCCGTCTCGAGTTTGAACTCGTCAAACGTTTGAAACTTGCCCGTAAGATACCAAAGTATATAACGGTATTCCAGCCCGAGGTCGTAAAGGTATTTTTGATTGCCGCCGTTATTGATGTATGTTTTGACTTCGTCAATCATCCCCTGTTCAATCCTTGCGGTCAAACGCTCGTCGATACGCTCGCCGAGTTTTTCTTTGGTCCATTTCGCGCCTAACCGGAGTACGTCGTACCTTGCGGAATTTTCGTAGTCCAAAGGTTCGCCGAGAGCGGTTTTTACAATTACCCGAATTATTCTCCGCTTATTTTGCGAATCAGAACGGTTCGACGCCAAAAAATCCCTGCCTTCCGGCGTCAGCATCGCTTGAAGCTCGTTTATGGGCAGTTTCTCCAGCCTGTCGCGCAATTTTGTATCGGCGGACCCCTCGCGGAATACGTAACCGTTGGCGACCGCGCGGACATAAAGTCCCGTTCCGCCGACAACGAACGGGACCTTGCCTCTGTTCAGTATCTGCGGAATCAGGGAATACGCCATTTTTTGATAGTCGAACACCGAAAACGATTCGCCTATGTTTTTTATTTTTATCAGATGGTGCGGAACCGCCCGCGCCTCTTCGTCGGCAATCATTCCGCAACAAAGGTCAAACCCCCTGTAAACCTGCCTTGAATCAGCGGAGATAATTTCCCCGTCGAAGGTTTTTGCAAGCTCAATCCCCAGCGAACTTTTGCCGGACGCGTTGGGGCCCGTTATCGCGATTATCTTCGGCAGCGTCATAGGCAAGTTATATCTCCCCGTCCGCCGTCGCGGTTATTTCCCCCAAAACTCTTTCCTCCGCGCGATTAAAGCCGACCCCCGCAAGGCGCGAAACAACGCCCCGCACCTGCTTTTCTTCGACCGAAGCGCCCGACGTAATACCTATGGTATTGACGAAAGAAAAATCCATGCCGTCAAGCTCTTCGGGCGTATCAACGCGGACGACCCGTTTCGCCCCCGATTTGCGGGCGATTTCGGCGAGCCGCCGCGTGTTCGATGATTTTTCGGAACCAACCGCGACGAACAAATCGCACTCGCCCGCAATGGCTTTTACGGCGGCTTGCCGCTCTTTCGTCGCGCGACATATACAGTCTCGCGGCGGGTCTTTAAGCGCGGGGAATTTCTCGCGCAAGCGCCCCGCAATCCGCTTGGTAACGTCGGCGTCTAATGTTGTTTGGGACAGCCAGGCAACGCGGGAACCGTCAATTCCGTCAAGTTTGCCGAAATCGTTTTCATCTTGAATAACATGGGTGTTATCGGGCGCTTGCATATATGTCCCGATTATTTCCGGGTGATTGGGAATACCGATAAGAACGATTGCGTAACCGTGGTTCTTGAACTTAACCGCCTCTTCATGAATTTTTGTTACCAACGGGCAAGTGGCGTCGATAACTTTAAGGTTCCGCGCCGCGGCTTTTTCCCTCGCCGACGGCGCTACGCCGTGGGTTGAGAAAACCACCGCGCATCCATTCGGGATTTCGTCAACCTCTTTTACAAAAACCGCGCCCCTTGCCTTAAAATAGTTTATCAACGGAACGTTGTGAACTATTTCCTTGCGCACATACACGACGCCTTTTTCATTGTTTATCGCGCTTTCCAAAATTTTAACGCCTCTGTCCACCCCTAAGCAAAACCCTCTGGGGGACGCGAGCAGTATCCGTTTTTTCACCTCGCGCACTTGTATCCTCTCGATTATCGCGCCAAAATCAACCCCGCCCGCAGACAACCCCGCCAAGGATTCGCCTGTGAGACGTTTTATGCACCATCAGGGACTCGAACCCCGGACCTACCGGTTATGAGCCGGTAGCTCTAACCAACTGAGCTAATGGTGCGGCTGAAGATTGTTTATGTTTTCCTCACGGGCATTATATCATAATAATTTATCTTTGTCAACGTTTTCCCGCACCCCACCATTTGTGCAATATACACAAAAAAAAAAAAAAAAAAAAAAAAAAAAAAAAAGCGAAAAAAAAATTTAAATTAAAAAAATGGAATTCTCTTTTAAAAAATTTTAAAATATGTGAAAATTTTTTGAAAGTGCGTGAACGTATATATTAAAAAGCGCGTTTAATACA
>JAIRWC010000019.1 GCA_031253495.1 Oscillospiraceae bacterium
ACGGCGAGTTTTACTTTATGGAGATGAACGCGCGGATACAAGTCGAACACCCCGTTACCGAAACCGTTACGGGAATTGATTTAATCAAAGCGCAAATTAAAATCGCGGCGGGGGAAGAGCTGCCGTTTAAGCAAGAGGACGTGGATTTTTCGGGGCACGCCGTCGAATGTCGCGTAAACGCCGAAGACCCCGCGAACGGTTTTCGCCCGTCCCCGGGAAAAATCAAATCGTTGCATTTGCCGGGCGGATTCGGGGTGAGGATTGATTCGGCGGTTTATCAGGGGTATGTAATACCGCCCTTCTACGACGGCATGATTGCGAAGGTCATAGTCAAGGGCGACGGCAGGGCGGAGGCGATTCAGAAGATGCGGGTGGCGCTGGCGGAGTTTTTAATCGAGGGAATAGTCGCCAACATCGATTACCAGCTCGGAATATTGGAGCACAAGGAGTTCATAGGCGGAAGGTACGACATAGGCTTCTTGGAAGGGATAACATGAAAAACCGGCGGCATACCGCCGGTTGACGGGTCTAACTCCGCTTAATTTGAAAGGAGGCCGCCATGCCCGATTTAAAGAAACTGCTGTCCACGCGGTTAGACGGCGGCGAACCCCACGGCGTGAAGCACGTCTTGCTGCAATGCGCGCTTGTGTTCGGTTCAATAGGGCTGATAATGACGCTGTACGAGTTTTTCGGCGGAATAGTGGTCGCGTCGCTTGGGGCGAGCGGGTTTATCCTGTTCGTAACGCCCCACACGCAGACCTCGCGCGCGATTAACTTAATCGGCGGATACGTCTGCGGCTCGGTGTCGGGGGTTGGGTTCGGGTATTTGCACAAGGCTTTGGGGGTCCTCGATTTTGAGAAGTTTCACGTTACGCTTATAATCGGGTGCGCGGCGGCGGCGGCGTTCGCCATGTTTCTGATGGTGTGGAAAGGGGTGGTTCACCCGCCGGCGGCGGCGTTGGCGCTGGGGTTGGCGGCGGACGCGAAAAGCGTCGTTACGGCGGCGGCGGCAATGGTGGGAATAGTCATTCTGTGCGGGGTAAGGCGGTTGTTGAGCAAATATTTGAAGAACTTGGTATAAAATGCAGGAAAGGACGAATCACCGTGCCGCAATTTTCATTGAATTTTGTGCAAGGTGAGGCGGCACGGTCATAAAAATGGGGCTTGAAGACCTTTTAAAGACGGTAAAAGAGCGGTTCAAGGACAAAGACGAGAAAGCGGAAACCGCGCGCGGCGGCAAACCCGAAATACCGGGTGATTTGCTTTTCAAATGCCCGCGTTGCCGAACGGCGGCGTATATGGAAGAATTCGAGAAGAACCGTAAGATATGCGTTAATTGCAATTATCACTCGCGTTTGACATGGCGGGAAAGGCTTGACATGACCGCCGACAAAGACAGCTTCAAAGAATTTGATTCGGGGATGGTTTCGCTCAACCCGATAGGGTTTCCCGATTATGAAAAGAAAATATCGGCGCTGTCCGAAAGCCGCGGGATAAACGAGGCGGTCGTTACCGGCGAATGTACCGTTTCGGGATACCGCGCCGCCGTCGGGATAATGGACAGCGGTTTTATGATGGCGAGCATGGGGAGCGTCGTGGGGGAAAAAATCACCCGCCTTTTTGAATACGCGACAGAGCGTAAAATGCCGGTAATCGTGTTCGCGGCTTCCGGCGGGGCGCGAATGCAAGAGGGGATAATCTCGCTTATGCAAATGGCTAAGACAAGCGGGGCGATTGCGCGGCATAACGAGGCGGGGCAGCTGTATATAACCGTTCTGACCGACCCGACCACCGGCGGCGTAACCGCGTCGTTCGCCTCGCTCGGCGACGTAATAATAGCCGAGCCCAAGGCGTTAATCGGGTTTGCGGGGCGCAGGGTAATTCAAGACACAATCAAACAGCAGCTGCCCGACGATTTCCAATCCGCCGAGTTTTTGCTGGAAAACGGCTTCGTCGATATGATTGCGGACAGGCATAAGATGCGTAAAATCCTTTCGAGGTTATTGAAAATCCATAATTACCAAAAGGAGGGGGAATAAAATGAAAACCGCCCCCGAGCCCGCGGCGTCCGCATACGGGCGCCTCGAACTAATCCGCAATAAAAAACGCCCCACCGTCAACGACTATATCCCGATGATTTTCCGCAGTTTCACGGAACTGCACGGCGACCGCCATTACGGGGACGACCCCGCGATAATCGCGGGGGTGGCGATGTTTTCCGGTATCCCCGTTACGGTAATCGCGCAGGTTAAAGGGCGCGACGTCAACGAAAACAAACGCTCGAACTTCGCCATGCCGCACCCCGAAGGCTACCGCAAGGCGTTAAGGTTGGCCAAGCAGGCCGAGAAATTCCGCCGCCCGGTAATCTGCCTGATTGACACGCCCGGCGCGTTTTGCGGGATTGAAGCGGAAAAACGGGGGCAAGGCGAGGCGATTGCGAAAAATTTGATGGAATTTATGACCCTGCGAACGCCGATTGTTTCCGTCGTGCTGGGCGAAGGCGGGAGCGGCGGCGCTTTGGCCCTCGCCGTGTGCGACGAGCTGATGCTTCTTGAAAACGCGCTGTATTCGGTAATATCGCCGCGCGGTTTCGCCTCCATTCTTTGGAAAGACCCCGCCCGCGAAACCGAGGCGGCGGAGCTGATGAAAATAACCGCCGAGGACTTATTGGGGTTTGGCGTGTGCGAAAGGATTATCCCCGAATCCGCCGGCGGCGCGCATAACGACCCGCAGCTTACGGCGAAGAACATCTCCGACTGCCTTTACGAATCGATTCAAAGGCATATCAAGACCGACGTCGGCGTCCTCCTCAAAAACAGATACGAGAAATTCAGGAAAATCGGGATGTTTTCGTTTGTGCAAAAATAACGAACCGCCTTTTGTGAAGTTGAAAATTTTTGTAACCGTTTCGCGCTTTTTACTATTGATTATTTTGGCGCAATATCTTATAATAATAAAAATAACTGTCAAAGGGGGATTTCAAAATGGTATTCGAAAAAGTGAAGGCTATTATAATCGACCAATTGGACGTCGACGAAGAGAAGGTTACGCTTACGGCGAGTATTCAAGACGATTTGGGCGCGGATTCGCTTGACGTGGTGGACCTTGTGATGAGCTTCGAGGAGGAATTTGATTTGGAAATTCCCGACGACCAAGTCGAAACCATAAAAACCGTCGGGGACGTCGTTAAATATATCGAGGAGAAAACGGAATAACGCGTTTAACGGGGGCGGCGGGGCGGCAGGGCGGCGGAGCGGCAGGGCGGCAGGGCGGCGGATTGCCGCCCCTACGGTTTTTTGCGGGGGATACGGGCATGGAATGGTTGTTGGCGATAATCGCGTTTCTTTTCGCCGGCGCGGCTTTTGCCGCGGCTTGGCTTCAGCGCGGTAAAGCCCTGTCGTCGGAAAGGCGGCTCGCCGCTTTCTTAAAAGCGAGCAACAGGTATATCGTCATATGGAAATCCGACCTTACCTCAATCACCGTCAACGACGCCTTGAAAACCAAGCTGTATTCCTTAGGCAGGAACGCCGACGCGGATTTTATCCTTTCCATTTTCGGCAACGAAAAAACGACGGAGAATTTCGCGCCGTCCGCCCTGCTTGTCGCCGCCCTCAACGAAAACGGCACGGACAGCGTCTTCACCGCCGCCGGGGGGGAGGTCTGCTACATAAAATGGAGGAGCGAAACCGTTGAAATAAAAGAATCGGCGGCGGTAATCATCTCCGAGGGGATAGACGAAACCGAGATGCGGTATATCAAAAGCGAATTATACGAACAGCGGCGGCGCAATTATATAACCGAGGAAAATTTCGACATGGCGATGGAGAGCGCGGAAATAGGCATAATATACATTTCCGTCGACGAACTCCCCCGTATTGAAATGTCGGAGGGCGGCAGGAATATGCTCGGCTTTTCGGAGCATGACGAGCTGACTCTCGACGACCTTACGCGAAAGGTTTACAGCGTGGATTTGAACAGTTACCAAATAAAGCTGAAAAATCTCTTGGACGGCATAAGCGACGCGTTGGAGGCGGAAATAAAGATACTGATTAAAAGCAACGATTATCACAGCTTCATGCTCAAGTGGCGCGGCGTCAAAGACGGGTTCGGCAATGTAACGCGGATAACGGGGGCTTTTATAGACGTTACCAACCAGCGGGAACGGTACAACCTTTACGACGGCGCGAGTCTCGCGGACCCGATGTCCGGCTTGCTGAACCGCAGGGGGTTTATGGATAAGGGGGGCGCGTTGCTTTCCGCCATAGACGAGGACGGCGGAAAGGCGGTCATGGCTTCGGTGAAAATCGAGCGCATGATGAAAATCAACTCGCTTTTCGGGAATGAAATGTGGGAGCGCCTTATAAAATGCTACGCGGAAGGGCTGGTAAAGCTGTCCGGGGACAAATCGGTGATAGGAAGGCTCGGAACCGACGATTTCGCGCTGATTATGGGTTGCGTGGAACCCCGCCGCGAAATCGAGCGGCTTACGAAGGAACTGCTGTTTTTCCTCGAGAACTGCTGCGACGACAACATTCTGCCCGCCAATCTGAAAGACCAGGTGCGCTTTGACGCGGGCGTCTGCGTTTACGGCGGAACCGACGATATTCAAACGCTTTACTACAAAGCGAACATCATGCTTTACGCGAGCGACGGGATAGGCGCGACCGTATGCCACTATTACGACGACTCCGTCGAAAAGAAAATACACGACCGCGAGTTAATAGAATATGAAATCGTTTCCGCGCTTAAGCACAACGAGTTTGAACTGTATTACCAGCCTAAAATCAGCTTCAAAACCGGCGAAATTATCGGGGCTGAGGCTTTGATACGCTGGAACCATCCCAAGCGCGGGCTTATTCAGCCTTACGAGTTTATCCCTATCGCCGAGGACGTGGGCATTATTATGAAAATAGACGAATGGGGCGTAAAGCAAGCCTGCCACCAGAACAAATACTGGCAGATTAAGGGTTACAAGCCGATTAAGGTTTCGGTGAACATATCGAAGGTTCAGCTTTATAAGACCGATATAGTCAAGACAATCAAGCGCGTTTTGGCGGATTCCGGCCTTGACCCGAAATATTTGGAGGTCGAGATAACGGAAACAATGGCCGTTCAAGATATCGAGCATACGATTAAAATGCTGGAGAACGTCAGGAAACTCGGCGTTTCCGTATCAATGGACGACTTCGGAACGGGGTATTCCTCGCTGTCCGCGATTAAGCAGCTCCCTATCGACGTGTTGAAGGTGGACCGCAGCTTGATTTACGACATATGCGAAAACCCCGCGTCGGAAAACGTCGCGCGCGCCGTCATCGAAATGGGCAAGGCGATGAATTTCCGCGTGGTCGCCGAGGGCGTGGAAACTCAAGAGCAGTGGGACATTCTTCAACAGCTCGGCTGCGACGAGGCGCAGGGGTATTTCCACGGAAAGCCGCTCGCGACGGCCGATTTGGAAAGACAGTTCTTTATGTAGCCTCGAAATACGCGAATTAAGGAGAATAATCCGCGAACCGCCCGTTCACGGGTTATAAACGACAAACATGAATTATACCGCCATAGCGGAAGCGATTTTGTTCGCGTCGGGGGAACCATTAACGGCGGAAAAACTTGCCGAAGCCTGCGGCGTTACCAAACGCGAGATAACGCCCGCCCTCGAGCGGCTTGAACGGCGTTATTCCGACGCGGGGAGCGGTCTCGCGCTTTTGAGGCTGGGAAATTCCTACCAGATAGCGACGCGGGAGGAATACGCGCCGTTCATAAAGACCGCGGTTGAATTGAGGCGCCAAACGCCCCTGTCGGCGGCGGCGATGGAGACCCTCGCGATTATCGCTTATAACCAGCCGATTTCAAAGGCGTTCGTGGAACAGGTTCGCGGGATAGATTCGGGCAGCGTGGTGAACACGCTCGTCGAGCGCGGGCTCGCGGAAGAAGCGGGGAGGTTGGACTTGCCGGGGAGACCGGCGGCTTACCGCACCACCGAGAATTTTCTGCGGTGTTTCGGGTTGACCCATATTAAGGATTTGCCGCCCCTCCCGGGGGAAGAGGTGCAGCTGTCCTTCGATTCCGCCGCGGACGACGGGCTTGACGCCGCCCCGCCGGAGGGAACCTTATGATTGGATGTATAATTCTCGGCGTCGTCGGAGGGCTTGCGTTGTTGGCCGCGCTCTTGCTGTCGCTTTCGGTAAAAGCGGACATAGAGTACGAAAACGGGTTTACGGTAAGGGTGAGGTACGGTTTTATAACCCTTTACCCCCGCCCCGAAAAAAAGAAAAAACCCCCGAGGCAAAAAAAAATCAAAGCCGGGAAAGCACCCCCTTCGAGCGGCGGTTCGTTGCTTGCGAGAACCGCGGAAAAAACGGGGATTGACAAATTCGCGGACGACGTGAAAAAAAAGGGCGGACGGGATTTCAGCTTTGAGAAAATCAAGGCGGCTTACGACGGCGCGAAAGCGCCGCTTAAACGGTTCATACAAAAGCTGCGGGTGGAGAAACTTTGGATTAACTGCGTGGTCGGCGGGGACGACGCCGCTAAAATCGCGCTTTCCTACGGGGCGCAATCGGCGGTGATAAACGCGTTCCTCGCGTGGCTGAAAGAAACCGTGAGGCTTCAAATCGCCGAGGTGAGGATTACGGCGGATTTTTTGAAAGAGGAAACGGAACAGCGCTTTAAATGCAGGGTAAGGACGCGGCTTTTCACGGCGTTTGTCAGCGTGGTTCAATACGCGGTCAAAAGCGTGAAAACGAAATAGAAGGAGGGGCAAATATTATGGCGCAGCATTTGGAAGGCTTGATGGGAACGTCGATGGACAAAATCCGGGAGCTTGTGGACGTCAACACCATTATAGGCGAGGCGATTACCGCGCCCGACGGCACGGTAATCATTCCCGTGTCTAAGGTGTCGTTCGGATTCGTTTCGGGGGGGTCGGACATACCCGCGACCGCGCCGAAAGAGGTTTTCGCGGGGGGGGCGGGGGCCGGCGTTACGATTAAGCCGATGACGTTTATAGTGATTAAGACCGACGGCGACGTAAAACTCCTCGAAGCGCTGCCGAAGGACAACAACATAATGGAAAGCATCTTTGAATCCGCCCCCGAGTTCATCGAAAAAATAAAAGCCCTTTTTTCCAAAGGCAAAAAGAAGGGCGAAAGCGGCGCCGCGGCCGAGTCCGAATAGGGCTTCGCCGCCGCGAACATTTTTACCGAGGTTGAATTGGATAAAACACGCGTACAGAAAATTATAGCCGATTCCGGCTACTGTTCCCGCCGCAAAGCGGAAATTTACGTCAAGGCGGGGCAGGTCCGCGTAAACGGGCGGCCCGTTAAAATCGGGGATAAGGCGGACCCGCTCAAAGACGCAATCACCGTGAACGGCGAAAAATTAACCCTTGGGAACAAGCCGCGCTATATAAAGTTATACAAGCCGCGCGGCTATATTTGTTCCCTGTTCGACCCGCGCGGCAAGAAGCCGGTCGTCGAACTGCTCGGCGGCGTCCGCGAACGCGTTTACCCCGCGGGCAGGCTGGACGTCAATTCGGAGGGTTTGATTTTCTTAACCAACGACGGTTTTTTTTCGCAGCATATCACCCACCCGAAGAACAAAATTAAAAAAACCTACCGGGTAACCGTTTCGGGAGAAGTTACGGAGGAAACGGCCGCATTCCTCGCGGCGGGGGTGGAACTGGGCGGCGACGGGAAAACGCGCCCGTGCGACGTCGGGATAATTGTGTCCGGGGCGGAAAGGTCGGTCTTGAGGATAACCGTTTCCGAGGGGAAGAACCGCCAAATCAGGCGGATGTGCGACGCGGCGGGGTTGCCCGTTTCACGGTTGAAGCGGGTTTCCGTCGGCGGGGTGAGGTTAGGGATGCTCAAGCCCGGGGAATACGCCGATTTAACCGCCGACGAACTGAAGCTGCTGGGTTACGGCGGCGCGAATAAAAAAACGCCGCGCCACTTGTAATTTTTTCCGCGGCGTAGTATAATTCAAGTATGCCGGTACGGAACGGTTACGCGGCGGTTGCGCGTAAAACGCGGAATTGCCGTAAAAGATTATACCGCAAGGGGGTTTTGCGCGTGGAAAACAATCCGGGCATGGCTTCAAAAAGGCTTGCCGCTTTATTCGACGCGGACGGCTTTGTCGAAACCGACGCGCTTTGCGCGCCGGAAGTCGCGACGGGTTACGGTTTAATCGGCGGTTCGCCCGCTTTCGCGTTCGCCGAGGGCGGAGCGGGGATGACGAAGGCGGCGGCGGATAAAATTAAAAAGCTGTACAAAAGCGCCGTCAAGAACGGCGCCCCGGTAATCGCCGTCTACGACTCGAAGGGCGGCGACATAAAAGAGGGCCGCGCGGTTCTCGCGGCTTACGGCGAGATAAGCGTTATGTGCGCCGAACTTTCGGGCGTGGTGCCGCAGGTTTCCGTGGTCGCGGGGCTGTGCGCGGGCGCGGCGGCGGTCTTGTGCCTTATGGCGGATTTCGTAATCACGACGGAAAAAGCGGAACTTTTTATGACGCCGCCGTTTTTGTCGAAGGATTCCGCCGCGGTTTCGCCGTCGGGCGCGGCGTCGGTTACGGAAAAGGACGAAGCCGCCGCGCTGGAAAAGGCGCGTTCGCTAATCAGGGCGCTTCCGCCCAATAACCTCGAGTTGCCCGGCGACGGCTGTTTTGAGGAAAACGACGCGGTCGTCACCGGAGATTTGGGCGGTTTGCCGCTGGCGCGCGCAATCGCGGACAAAAACAGCCTTATCGAGATAGGCGAAGGCTTCGGAAGCTCCGTGACGGCGTTCGGGAGCATAAGCCGGCGCGCCGTCGGTTTTATAGCCGTTTCGGAAAGGATAAGCGCCGCCGACTGCGCGAAAATCGCGCGGTTCGTCAGCTTTTGCGACGCTTTTTCAATCCCCGCGGTTACGCTGGCGGATTCCGAAGGCTTTGAACTGAGCTCGGCGGCGGATTTCGTCATGGGCGCGGCGAAACTGGCGCAGACCTACGCCGCCGCCACAATTCCGAAAATCGCCGTCGTTACGGGGAACGCCGTCGGCGGGGCGTATATCGCGCTGTCTTCGGCGAGTGATTTCATAATGGCTTATGAAAGCGCGGCCGTCTTCCCGATTACGCCGAAAGCCGCCGCCGCCTTTATGGGGGACGGCTTCGACGAAAGCGCGACCGGCGCGTTAAGCGCGGCGAAAGAGGGGTTTATCGATAAAATCGTCGAACCCGAAAACGTGAGGGAAGCGGTTTTATCCGCGCTTGGCGCGTTAAGCGGGAAACGGGTGAGTTCCCCGCCGCGAAAACACGTCGTTTAACGCGAAAACGCTTATTCATCAGGAAAGGGAAACGCTATGAAAAGATACAATATTACGGTCAACGGAACGGCATACGACGTCGCGGTCGAGGAAATCGGCGCGGACGGCGGCGCTTCGGCGGCGGCGGAAACGCGGCCGGTCAAGCCCGCCGCCAAGCCCGCTCCGGCGGGCGCGGCAGGCGACGTAAAAATCAACGCGCCCATGCCCGGAACGATTGTCGAGGTTATGGGCAAGGCGGGCGGCAGCGTCAAGGCGGGGACGGTTATCGCCGTTCTCGAGGCCATGAAGATGGAAAACGACATAACCGCGCCGTCCGACGGCGTAATCGTCAGCGTGAACGTGGCGAAGGGTGAGCAGGTCAACACGGGGACGTTAATCGCGACTATGACCGTTTAAGGAGAACACAATGCCGAAAATAAACATCACCGAAGTCGCGCTCAGAGACGCGCACCAGTCGCTGATTGCCACCCGTATGCCGCTTGACGAAATGCTGCCGATTTTGGGCGTGATGGATAAAATCGGGTTTTGGTCGGTTGAATGTTGGGGCGGCGCGACGTTTGACGCCTGTCTGCGGTTCCTTGACGAGGACCCGTGGGAAAGGCTCCGCATCCTCAGGAGGGAAATGCCCGGCACCAAGCTGCAAATGCTTTTCCGCGGGCAGAATATGCTCGGCTACCGCCATTACGCCGACGACGTGCTGGAATATTTCGTGCAAAAATGCGTCGGCAACGGTATCGATATTATACGGATATTCGACGCGCTTAACGACATACGCAACATGACGACTTCCATAAAGGCGACGAAAAAAGAGGGGGCGCATTTTCAAGCCTGCATTTCCTACACGTTGAGCCCCGTTCACAGCGCGGAAAAGTTCGTCGAATTCGCCAAACGGCTCGAGAACGAAGGCGCCGACAGCATCTGCGTCAAAGATATGGCGGGGCTGCTGAAACCTTATGTAACCTACGATTTGGTCAAATCAATCAAAGCGGCGGTGAAAATCCCCGTTCAAATCCATTCCCACTACACGTCGGGGTTGGCTTCCATGTCGCATTTAAAGGCGATTGAAGCGGGCGCGGACGGGATTGACGTCTCAATTTCCCCGCTCGCCATGGGCACCTCGCACCCCGCGACCGAAACGATGGTCGCCGCCCTCGCCGGCACGGAATACGATACCGGCTTGGATATGGCGAAGCTGAACCAAGTCCGCGATTATTTTGAAACGCTGAGGATAAAATATTTGAACTCCGGGCTGTTAGACCCGAAAATCATGGGCGTCGACGCGAACACGCTGCTTTATCAAGTGCCGGGCGGGATGTTGTCCAACCTCGTTTCGCAACTTAAACAGGCGGGGAAATCCGACCAATTCGAGGACGTGCTGAAAGAAATACCGAGGGTGAGGGAGGATTCGGGGTATCCGCCGCTCGTAACCCCCACTTCGCAGATTGTGGGGACGCAGGCGGTGTTCAACGTGATTAACGGCGAGCGGTACAAAACCGTTACAAAGGAGTTCAAGGGGCTGGTTCGCGGGGAATACGGGCGCACCCCGGAAAAAATCGACCCGGAATTCCGCAAAAAGATTATCGGGGACGAAGAACCGATTGATTGCCGCCCCGCCGACCTGCTGGAGCCGGAATTGGAGAAGCTCAAGGCGGAAGCGGCGAAGTGGGTTCAACAGGAAGAAGACGTTTTGAGTTACGCCATGTTCGGGCAGGTCGCCGAAAAGTTTTTCGAGAAGCGGTTGGACAGGCAGTGCGGAATCGACAACGTTCACGCGGATAAAGCGAACAAAATCATGCCGATATAACGCGCCGACGCAAACCCTTTTCGCCGTTTTTAAACGGCGAAAAGGGTTAATTCTTTTTCTTCTTAACCACTCCCGACGAAACCCTTAACAGGAAACATTTCGGGTCTTTTACGCTGATTTCGTCCAGCAGATACACCACGCAAACCGGGCCTTTCGGCGTCAGCCCCCGCTTTTCCGCGTAATCGCCCATTTTTCGCGGCAAATCGCCAAATTCGCCGTAATAGCCGCGGTTGTACCCGACAAGGTATTTCCCCGCCGAATTTACGCTGTTTCCGAGCGGGTCGTACGAGACGAACCTGTCCGGTCTGCCCGGCGACTTTAAAAGAGAATCGAAATCCTCGTAATAACCGCCTATCGGATACCGTATGTTTATCCTGTTCTCTTCGGCGGAATTGCAAAAGTTCACAAATTCCTCGTAGAACGTCGGGGCGGCCTTGAAGCTCTCGGGGGTTTTCGGCCCCAGTATATAACGCGTTTCGTCAAGCTCTTCGATTTTCACGGAAACGCCGCCGTTCAAAAGGTTATCCGCCGAAAGCCCGTCTTGGATATTGCCCCGCAGCGTATGGATAATCGAAAACGCCGTCCTCAGCTCGTCTAACCGGCGGTTCAGCTTCGCTTCCTGGCGTTTGAGCAAATCCATCACCTTTTCCGGCGCGCGCGCGGCGTTCATATCCTTAATCGTCGATAAAGGGACGCCCAATTCGATAAGCACGTTGACGAACTTAAGCGTCGTTATCTGCATCGGCGCGTAATAGCGATAGTTGTTTTCACCGCGCGCGGCGGGCGGGAGCAGCCCGATTTCGTCATAATACCTGAGCGCGGATTGGCTTACCCCCGTAAATTTTGAAAATTCCTTGATTGACAGCAGGGTGGATTCGTTCATACGGCGCCTCGCTTGATAAGTCGGTTTAAACGACTATGTGCGTTCATTATACCACGTTACGCCTTATCGGTCAAGCGGGGGTATCCTCCGCGCGGATTTGCGCCTCATCTCCCCGGAAATGTCGTCCGCCCACGGATGGTTGGCGATAACCGTTTCTTCCGACAGCAGCGCCAACGATTTTACGCAGTTGTCTATAATTTGCCCCTCGTTGAGCATCATGTCGCGGTTAAAAATAAATTCGGCGTTTTTTGAACCCGCGAACCCCCCGTGTTCGAGCGACCTGTTGACAAACCACAGCGTTTCCGCCAGTGCCGCTTGAAACTCGGTTTCGATTTCGTTGGCGTCCAAATCGATATCGGAATACATGGATTGAATGTTCATCTGATTGGGGTTGCCGCCGCCCAAAACGCGGCTGTCCTTCGCGTCGAACCCCATGCCGTTTTCGATTACCGCCCTTTTGAAAATCTCAATAATCGCGCGGTAATTGTCGGCGTTCACTTCCACGCGGAGCGTTTTCAAGTCCCCCGCCGCGCCGTCCACGCTGCGAACCTTTACCGCGCCGTAGGCGGCCAAATTCCGCCTGAACTCGCTTAAATCCTCGCCGTCGTAGTTGACTAAAACGAGCAGCGTGTTGCGCGGGTCTTCCTCCATCGCGTTCCAGAAATTCGACAAAATGAGGTTCAACCCGTCTTGAAGCGATTTAACCGAGCTTATCAACGGGGTTTCGTCCCCGTCCCGCTTAAACGCGATTAACGGAATCTTTTCCCAGTTATATTCCCGGGCGAACCCGTTCCCCGCGACGGTGATATACGACGCGCGATAAGGCGGGACGCTTACGGGCTTGTCGTCGTCCAACCTGAAATAATGCACCCCCGCCCCGTCGAAAACCTCGGCTCTTTCGACGGCCTTTTCGTCCCCGCCGGAGCAATCGGCGGTTTCGTATATCCTGATTGCGTAATCCAACCGGGTATGTTCAAAATCCCGCCAGCCCGGGATTATCTCGCAGCCTTTCAACCTTTTGAACTTCAGCGCGCCTTTTTCGTAATAGAGGTAAATCCAGGCTATGCCGTGGTTATAAGCGTCTTTCGCGACGTTTTTCATCATCCGCATAAACCCCTTGTCGAACACCGCCGCCAATTTCGCGCGGTAATCCCCGTCGCCCGCGCGAAACGTCAGCGGCTGCCCGAGAATATAATTGGCTTTCTGGTTGACCAATTTGCGGTACTGGTTGTCGACGGCTTTATTGTCGGGTAAATTCCGCGCCGTTTCAAGCTCCCCCGCTTCCCCTATGACCGCCCTTTTCCTGTAGACGATATCGTGCCGCCCCGCGAAATAATCCTCGCCCAAAAGCATCAGCCGCCGCTTTTCGGAGGCTTTGAACCGCAAAATCTCCCGCCCGATAAATTCCCTGTCAGCTTTTTTTCTGAAATCAAATTGCATAACGCAGCTCCTTTACGTAAATAATTTAATTCAATATTACCCCCCGTCGAAGCCGAACCGTGCCAAATTCCGTTGCAAAGGCAACCTGTAGGCACGGTTTACAAAATCATTGACTTTTCGGCGTTTTTGTAGTACAATCACTTATATCGCGGGGTTGCGCCCGCTGGAAGGAGGTGTCTCTCATGCCGGCAAAAAGAAGAAAAAACAGGGCTTATTTCCTTCTCGCGCTTGTGTTTGTCGTTACATTGGGGACCGTTATCCTTATAGTTCAGTTTGAAACCGGGGATATGATTTCAGAGCTTACGCTCAAACAGGCGGACACGGCCAACCGCTCTTTCGCCAATTATCTGGGCGAGCTTGAGGAAAGGGCCCTGCAATGGACGGAAGTGATAATCAACGACGCGAACGTCCTCGGTTCCTTAAAAAGCGGGAAATACGACAGCCTTAAAAGCGATTTGACCAATTTGGCGCCGAGCGTGGATTATATAAGCGTATACGGTCTCGACGGGTCCGTGATTTTCAGAACCGACGGCGACCCCGCGGGTCTTAGGGGCGCTCCGGCGCGCGCGGACATTTCAGCCGTTCTGCGGGCGGGTTCCGCCGTGCGGGCGGTCTTTACCGACCCTTCCACCGGGTTCCTTTCGGCCGGCGCGAGCGCGCCCGTTTACGACGAGGGGGCGGTGGTATTCGTCGTAAACTGCGGCTTCGACCTTTCCAAAAAAGATTATGTGGACATATTCAAAGAGCGGACCGGCTGTGAAGCCACGGTCTTCCAGAACAACATACGCATAAGCACCACCGTTACCGATTATTCCGGCGAACGCGTGGTGGGGACCGAAGCCCCCGACGACGTGGCTGAAATCGTGTTGGGGCGGAAAAGCAAGCATATAACCGAGCTTAACCTTTTCGGGAGGATGTACGCGGCCTGCTACTCCCCCGTTATGACCGACGGGGAAGTTATCGGCATCCTGTTTACGGGGGTCGATATAGGCACCTCGCTTGAAAGACAGCGCGTTATGGGGTATCTTATCATCTTGGCGGCTTTTTTGGGCGTAACCGCGGCGATAATTTCCATGCTGGTTTCGGGAAAAACGGAGCGCAGACATTCCTCCGAAATAGAAAAGGAGCTTGAACAGCAGCGGTTAATGGCGAGAATAGCGCGCCTTTTCCTGTCGGACACCGAAATGAACGTTTTGATTACCGACACGCTTCGCATGATTGGGGAATTTATGCGGATACCGCAGGCGCTCCTCTTCCTGTTGGAAGACGACGGGCGCACCCTCGTCTGCGTCAACGAGTACATAAATCCCGAACTCGGCATCCCGTCGCGCATAGGCGGCAAGATGCCGCTCGGCGACAAAATGCACTCTTTCATAGACAAGCTGAAACCCGGCGTGGGGAAAGACGCCTGCCTCCATTCCAACGACCCCGCAATCAAGAAAACCATGGCCCCTTACCGCGTCAGTTTTGAAAACTATATAACCACGCCGATATTCGTCAAAGGCAAAATGTACGCGGTGATTGATTTTTCAAGGGACGACGACGGGAAAAACTGGAGCGACAGCGAAATAAGCCTTTCGACGCTCTTCGCCAGCATCTTGTCCGGCGTGTTTGAGCAAAAAGCCATGGAGTTGCAAACCTCCGTCGTCGAAAACGCCCCCGTAAGCATAGTATACGCCCTTCAAGACGGCAACCTCGCCTACGCGAACCCCGCCATCGCCGCCCTCACGGGTTACACCGAAAGCGAAATCATCGCGGGGGGGCTGGAGCTTATCTTCGATAAGGAAGAGGCCGACGACATAAAAAACATGTTCATTCCCATGGCGCTTTCAAGCGGCGCGTGCCACGAGGTTAACCTGAAAAACAAGGACGGGGGAAGGCGAATCCTTGAAATCAAAAGTTTCGCCATAAAGGACGGCATAGTCGCCGCCATCGGCATCGACCTGACCGAAACGCGCGCCCTCGAGGCGGAATTGATTTCCGCCAAGGACCTGGCGGAACAGACGAGCCGTTATAAATCCGAGTTCCTCGCCAACATGAGCCATGAAATCCGCACCCCGCTCAACGCCATTACCGGCATGACGAATATCGGGAAGTCCGCCGCCGACTTGGAGCGCAAGAATTATTGCCTCGGCCGGATAGAAGAGGCGTCCGGCCACCTCCTCGGCGTTATAAACGATATTTTGGATATGTCCAAAATTGAGACGGGGAAGATTGAGCTTTCGCCGTCGGCGTTCAACCTCGGGAAAACGCTTCAAAAGGTCGTCAACATCGTATATTTGCGAATGGAGGAAAAACGCCAGAAATTAGACCTGCGAATAGACGGGAAAATCCCGGAGGCGCTCATAGGGGACGAGCAGAGACTGTCGCAGATTATTACGAATATTTTGGGCAACGCCGTGAAGTTCACGCCTGAAGAGGGGAAAATCACCGTTGACGCGTCCCTTTCGGAAGAAACGAACGGCGTTTGCGTGATACGGATATCCGTCGAGGATTCCGGCATCGGTATAAGCCCCGAACAGCAAACCCGCCTGTTCCAGCCGTTCCATCAGGCGGAAAACAGCACCACCCGCAAATACGGCGGCACAGGGCTGGGGCTTGCCATTTCAAAGCGGTTGGTGGAGATGATGGGCGGTGATATCCGCGTAAAATCAGAGCTCGGAAAAGGCGCGGCGTTCGTCTTTACGGTTCGGGTAAAACGCGGGGAGGGCGTCGGCGACGCGGATTCAGGCGCGAAAGAGTGGGGCGCGGACGCCGCCGACCTGTTCGCGGGGAAAAGTATACTGCTTACGGAGGACGTGGAGATTAACCGCGAAATAGTGCTGTCTTTATTGGAGCATACGCTTTTGGAAATCGACTGCGCCGAAAACGGGAAAGAGGCGGTGCGGATGTTCGGCGAGGCCCCGGACAAATACGGGATGATTTTTATGGACGTGCAAATGCCCGAAATGGACGGTTACGAGGCGACGCGGAGGATACGCGCGCTCGGCGTCCCGAACGCCAAAACCGTGCCTATTATCGCGATGACGGCGAACACTTTCAACGAGGACGTCGAAAAGTGCCTTGAAGCGGGAATGAACGGGCATATAGGAAAGCCGCTCAATTTTGACGAGGTTATGGAAAAACTCCGCGAATGTCTGAAATAAACAAAAACGCGGCGGTTTGGCCGAACCGCCAATCTGGCACTGCGCGTGAAAAACGCGCGGTATAATTGATACTGTTCCGGAAAGCGCGTCGAAAACGTCGGCGCGCAAATGCCGGAAGCGAAAAACAACCGTTTAAACGCGGTTGTTTTTTATTTTTTATAAAAAAGGAAGGAAAACAATGGAACAAAATCTGCGTTTAAGCAAACTCGTCGGCGGCGGTTACGACGGGTTTTGGAACTTTAAGGGGCGGTACCGCGTCGTCAAGGGCGGCAGAGCCTCGAAAAAATCGCGGACGGCCGCGCTTTGGTTCGTTTACAACATGATGGAATTCCCCGCCGCCAATCTGCTCGTCGTCCGAAAAACCTACAATTCCCTGAAAAATTCATGCTTTTCGGAATTGAAATGGGCGATTGACAGTTTAAAGGCGGGGCGGTTGTGGAAGGTCAAGACCTCGCCGCTTGAAATGAATTATCTTAAAGGGGGGAACGTTTATTTCAGGGGATTGGACGATTCCATAAAGCTGACGAGCATAACGGCGGATAAGGGCAAACTGTGCTGGATTTGGATAGAAGAGGCGTTCGAGATTTCGTCCGAAGAGGATTTCAACACCCTTGACGAAACCGTCAGGGGGAAAGTGGGGCGGGGCCTGTTCAAACAGGCGACGCTCACGTTCAATCCGTGGAATGAAAACCACTGGCTCAAAAAGAGATTTTTCGACGCCCGCGACGACGATATTTTCACGCTAACCACCGATTATACCTGCAACGAGTGGCTTGACGAAGCGGACAAGGCGCTTTTTGAACGCATGAAAAAAACCAACCCCCGCCGTTACCGCGTCGCGGGATTGGGCGAATGGGGCGTTTTAGACGGGCTTGTGTTCGAGGATTGGGAGGAGCGGCATTTTTCAATCGAGGAAATAAAGCGGAAAAAGGGCGTTTTAAACCCCCGTTCGCTGAAAAGCGCGTTCGGTTTGGACTTCGGCTATACGAACGACCCGACCGCCCTTTGTTGCATGATGGTCGACGCCGCCGATAAAACCATTTATGTTTTCGACGAGCTGTACGAGTTCGGCTGCTCAAACCGCGACATTTACGAAAAAATCCGCGCCCTCGGCTACGGGAAGGAAAGGATTTACGCGGATTCCGCCGAGCCGAAGAGCATAGACGAGCTTTATTCGCTGGGGCTGTCCGGTATAAGGAAAGCGCGTAAAGGCAAGGACAGCGTCAACCACGGAATACAGTTCATAAAAGGGCATAAACTCGTCATTTTGCCCAAATGCGTGAATTTTCTGCGTGAGATTTCCGCCTATTCATGGGCGGAAAACGCGTCCGGGGCGAGGACGAACACGCCGTCCGGCGGTTACGACCACCTTATGGACGCCATGCGGTACGGGCTGACCGAAGTCTGCGACGGGGAACGCTGGGGTTTTTGACGCGTATAAGGGCGCGGGGTTCCCGGCAAATCAACGCGGCGCCCGTCGCCGAAAATTTTTCACCGGCTATTTTCCGGCTTTTTTAATCCAGTTATAGACGTTCGCCTTGTTCATTTCAAATATTCTTCCCACGCCGCACCCGCTGACCCCGGAATAATGGGTTTTGATTGCGGCTTGGCGTATCTCGTCCGAAAACGCCCGCGTTTTCGGGTTGAGCGTATATAAGCGGTTGCAGTTTTTGCACTTGCACCGTTGCGTGCCCGACCTGTTAAAGCCGTAATTCATCTGATTTTCGACGCTTTCGCATTTCGGGCAAGCCCGCCCCTCGATTATTTTCGTTTTTTTCATTTCACAATATACTCCTTAAAGTGAGAAACGGTTATGAAGTCTTATCCGTTTTTGACTTCGCCTTTTTTTTTCTGAACACGACCAATTTGCTCAAGATATAGTTCAGCGTAAGGACGACGGCGCTCACGCACACCCGCGCGAACAGTTCGTACCGCGCGTTTGAAACGCCCGTTAAGTCAACCAGCAGATACATCATGAGCAAATCCGCCGCGAACGTGAAAAGCCTCGCCGCGTAAAAAAGCGCCGCCTCCCGCGCTATCCGCCAAAACCGCTTTTCCTTGCTTTCAAACACCCAAATCCTGTTGGTGATATAAGCGAACGTTACCGCGCATACCCACGAAAACGCCACGGCGGGCGAGGTGCTTTCCCCCGTGAAGAAAACCCACCGCGCGAGGAAATACGTCGAAAACGACGTCGCGGTGGTCAGCCCGCCGAAAAAGACGTACAGGCACAGCTCGCGTTTTTCGCGGAGCGTTTTTTTTAATTTACCCGGCATTGAAAAGTTCCCTTAACCCGTCCATGTCGCGGATTATATAATCCGCGCCCGCGTTCGTCAATTCTTGCTCGTCGCCGTAGCCCCAAAGAACGCCCACGCTTTTGATTCCCGTTTTTTTCGCCCCTTTTACGTCGTGTTCGCGGTCGCCGATTATATAAACGCCGTCTTTGCCGGAAATTTTCAAGTTTTCCATAACGTATTTTATAACCTCGGCTTTTTCGGAACGGCTCCCGTCCAATTCCGCGCCGCCGACGAAAGAAAAGTATTCCGCCAGTTTGAAACGCTCCAAGACCTTTTCGGCGTATTCCTTTACCTTCGACGTGGCGAGGGCTAAAACATGCCCCTTGTTCCTCAAATCCCGCAAAAGCCTTTCTATGCCGTCGTAAGGTCTGTTTTCGTATAAGCCCGTCGGCACGAAGTATTCGCGGAACGCCGTTAAGATTTCCTCCCCGCGTTCTTCCGGCACGCCGAGCCTTTTAATGCTTTCCCTTAACGGCGGACCGATTACCCAGCGTAAGCCGTCGTCAACGGGGATGTTCATTCCCGTTTTTTCAAACGCGTGCCGGAAGGAGTTTTTAATTCCCTCAAACGGGTCGGTAAGCGTTCCGTCAAGGTCGAAAAGCAAAAAAGTTTTATCCATAATATCAGCGTCCTTTCGCCGGCGGTTCGCCGGTTAAACTTAAAACGGCGCGCTGAGGCCAGCGCGCCCTAAGGTCAGTATAACCCGTGTCAAACCAGTTCGATTATCGCCATTTCCGCCGCGTCGCCCCTGCGCGGACCGACGCGGATTATACGGGTATAACCGCCCTTCCTGTCGGCGTAACGGGGCGCGATTTCGTCAAACAGCTTTTTTGAAACCGATTCTTTCGTTACGTAGGCGAACACCCGCCGCTTGGAATGAAGGTCGTCATTCTTGCCCGCCGTGATGATTTTCTCGACCGCGCCGCGCAGTTCCTTGGCCCTCGTAACCGTGGTTTCCATCTTTCCGTTTTCCAGTAAATGCGTAACCATCCCGCGGAGCATCGCCTTTCTGTGCGCGGCGGTTCTGCCTAATTTCCTCATAGCCATTTTTGTATCCTCCCGCCGGGGCGCCGATACGCCGCCGCCCCCGCCAAATCTCGTTTAAACTCAAAACGCGTCTTCGCCCGCGCTTTGACATTAACATGGTTAATGTCAAGTACAACCGCCGTTTTCGGGCGTCACATAACCTCTTCGCTGGGGGCAAGGTCAAAACCGAGCGAATTCAGCTTCGCCCTTACCTCGTCGAACGATTTTTTGCCCAAATTGCGGACTTTCATCATGTCTTCGGGCGATTTGGCAATCAAATCGTCCACGTTATTTATCCCCGCGCGTTTCAAACAGTTGAACGAACGCACCGACAAATCCAAATCTTCAATGGTCATTTCAAGAATCTTATCCTTATTTCTATCGTCTTTTTCGGACAAAAGCTCGGGCTGGTCGGCGTCGTCGGACAGCTCCACGAAAAGCATCAAATGTTCGCCCAACAGCTTCGCCGCGTAAGAAATCGCTTCTTTGGCGGAAATGGTGCCGTCCGTCCACACCTCAATCGTAAGCTTGTCAAAGTCCGTCCGCTGCCCCACGCGGGTGTTCTCGACCGCGTAATTCACCTTTAAAACCGGGGTATATATGCTGTCCACGGCGATTACGCCGATTGTCGGCTGCAAAAACAGTTTGTTCTTTTCCGCGCCGGCGTAACCCCTGCCGGTATCAAAGGTAAGCTCCATGCTTAACTTCCCTTCGGGTTCCAGCGTCGCTATGTGCGTGCCCGGGTCTAAAATCTCAATCTCGCTGTCGGTTTTTATGTCGCCGGCGGTTATTTCACATTCGCCCTCCGCGTCGATATAAACCGTTTTGGGGCAATCGCCGAATATTTTGGCGACCAGCCCTTTTACGTTCAAAACAATTTCCGTAACGTCCTCTTTAACGCCGGGTATCGTGGAGAACTCGTGCAGGACCCCCTCTATTTTTATCGAGGTTACGGCCACTCCGGGCAATGAAGAGAGCAAAACGCGCCTTAAACTGTTGCCGAGCGTATTGCCGAACCCGTGTTCAAGCGGTTCAAGACAGAACTTGCCATACTTGCCGTCGGGTTTCAAATCGGTTTTGATTTCCGATTTCTCTATTTTTTCAAGCATTATGCTACCCCCAATATTATTAAATTGTCATAAAACGGCGGCGCGCGGCGAAAGCGAACGCCCGTTTCCGCGGGCGCGTCCGCGCCCTATTTGGAATACAGCTCTATAACCAAATGCTCTTGAATTTCATAATCAAGCTCTTCTCGCTGAAATTTCCCCGCCACGGTCGCGGATTGGTTTTCTCTGTTCACCTCCAGCCAGCGCGGCGCCGGCCTTCCCCGGGTCAGCTCGGCAATCTGCGCGAATTTCGGGCTTTTCTTGCCGCGCTCGCATAAAGCGACGACGTCGCCCGTCTTAACCCGATAAGACGGAATGTCGACCTTTTTGCCGTTCACGGTGAAATGACCGTGTCCCACAAGCTGGCGCGCCTCCCTTCGGGTGATAGCCATATTCATTCTGAAAACGACGTTGTCAAGGCGGGATTCAAGCAAAGCGAGAAGGTTTTCGCCCGTTACCCCCTCCTCCTTGACGGCAAGCTCGTAATAATGGTAGAACTGCTTTTCAAGGACGCCGTATATAAATTTCAGCTTCTGCTTTTCTTTGAGCTGTAAACCGTATTCGGAAATTTTCCTGCGGGAACTGCCCCCCCCGAATTTACGCCTCGTTTCTTTCTTGTGCGTATAGCCGAGAACGGCGGGGCTTATTCCGAGCGACTTGCATTTTTTTGAAATCGGTTCTCTGTAAACTGCCATTGTTCCTCCTCAGACGGGCGAACGCGGTCCGCCCGGCGTTGATTATCGAATATCGACGCGCTATACGCGCCTGCGTTTCGGGGGTCTGCATCCGTTATGGGGAATGGGGGTAACGTCCTTTATCATCCTCACCTCAAGCCCCGCCGTCTGCAAGGCGCGTATCGCCGCCTCGCGCCCGGAACCCGGACCCTTGACGTAAACCTCCACGGTCTTCAAGCCGTGTTCCATAGCCGCCTTCGCCGCCGTTTCCGCCGCCGACGACGCCGCGAAAGGGGTGGATTTCCTTGAACCCCTGAAGCCCAACCCCCCGGCCGAAGCCCATGAGACGGCGTTGCCCTGCAAATCTGTTATGGTAACTATCGTATTATTAAATGTGGATTGAATGTGCGCCGAACCGTTCTCGATGTTTTTGCGTTCGCGCCGCCTGCGGATAACGGGTTTTTTACCGCCGCCTTTACCGCTTTGTTTAGCCATAATTCAGTTATCCCCCTATTTCTTCTTGTTGGCGATTGTCTTACGCGGGCCTTTCCTTGTTCTCGCGTTGGTTTTCGTCCGCTGCCCCCTGACGGGAAGCCCTTTGCGGTGCCTAATCCCGCGGTAGCAGTTGATTTCCACCAGCCGTTTTATGTTAAGCGCGGTTTCGCGTCTAAGGTCGCCCTCCACGAGATACCCCGCCGAGTCGATGACTTCGCGTATTTTCGCTTCTTCGGCGTCGGTGAGGTCTTTTACCCTTGTATCCGGGTCGACCCCCGCCGCCGCCAAAATATCGTTCGAGGTCTTCCTGCCTATGCCGAAAACGTATGTCAGCCCGATTTCAATCCTCTTTTCCTTGGGCAAATCCACACCGGAAATTCTCGCCATTATATAATCCTCCTGTCGTTTATATCCCCGCGTGAAAGCGGATAACCCCCGCTTTCCGCTTTAACCCTGCTTTTGCTTGTGCTTAGGCTCTTTACAGATAACCATTACTTTGCCGTGGCGTTTGATAATTTTACATTTGTCGCACATAGGCTTAACCGACGGTCTGATTTTCACTGTTAATCCCTCCTTAGCCCGGTTGCGGGGAAACGCCGCCGCAATCGTCGAATTCCGGCCGTTTGAGCCGCTATTTCGCTCTCCAGGTAATCCTTCCTTTTGTTAAATCATAGGGCGACATCTCAACCGTTACCTTGTCCCCCGGCAATATGCGTATAAAATTCATCCTCAATTTTCCGCTGACGTGGGCGAGGATTTTATGCCCGTTTGAAAGCTCGACTTTGAACATCGCGTTGGGGAGCGCTTCAAGAATCATGCCCTCAACCTCTATCACGTCTTCTTTTGACAAGTAAATCACTCCTCCCCGCCCGGCGCGCCGTCTTTTCCCTCCGCGCCGCCGAAATTATATTCCCACAGCGCCTTCCTTAACGCTTTGTCGGTTAATCCGCTCAATTCAACGGTTTTGCGGGTGATTTCAACGTGCTTTACGTTTTTCTTTTTCGGTTTTTCCGCTTTGCGCCGTCTGCCGTCCGCGATATACACGAACCCGTCCTCTTCCCTGAGCGCCGCGTACCACGAACCCTTATCGTGCCCGGCGACGCTTTTAACTAACGTGAAAGTTTGGTTTTTCATAATTTTCGCACTGTCATAATAAGCGGTTCCCCCGCGGTAATCAGTACGGTATGCTCGAAATGCGCCGATAAATTCCCGTTCGCCTCGACCACCGTCCATCCGTCGGGGAGCGTTTTGGTTTTCGCGGTGGTGGAATTTATCATCGGCTCGACGGCGAGCGTCATCCCCGGGGTGAGGCGCGGCCCTTTTCCGGGTTTCCCGTAGTTGGGGACGTTGGGGTCCTCGTGTAAACTCCTGCCCACCCCGTGCCCGAAATATTCTTTCGGGACGAAGAACCCCCTGCTTTCGCAATAGGTCTGGATGGCGCCGGATATATCGCCGACGCGGTTCCCCGCTCTTGCCTGTTTAATTCCCTCGTAAAGGCTTTGCTCGGTAACTTCGAGAAGCCGCTTCGCCTTTTCCGCGATTTCCCCCACCGCGAACGTCGCGGTGTTGTCACCGTGAAACCCGTCCTTGAACGCGCCCACGTCAATCGAAACAATGTCGCCGTCCTTTAAAACCCGCTTTTTCGACGGAATCCCGTGGATAAGCTCTTCGTTAACCGATATGCACGCGTTTCCCGGAAACCCGTACAGCCCCTTGAACGACGGCTTCGCCCCCATGCTTTTTATAAAATTCCCCAAAGACCTGTCTATTTCCCATGTGCTGATACCCGACCGGACAAGACTGCCCGCGTGTTCCAGCGCGAGGGCGGAAATTTCGCATGATTTGAGCATAATCGAAATTTCTTTCGGGGATTTTACGACAATCATCCTTTTACGCGGCTCAACAACCGATTGCCTCAAACGTAAGCCGTTTGGTGTCGTCCACGAGCTCTTGCCCCTCCACGGTTTTCAGCTTGCCTTTCCCCGCGTAAAAATCCTTTAAAGGAGCGGTTTTCTCGTGATAAGTCTTGAGCCTTGACAAAACGGTTTCGGGCTTGTCGTCGTCCCTTTGAACGGCGTCGCCCCCGCATAAATCGCATTTTCCCTCGATTTTCGCGGGTTTGTATTCCGTGTGATAAGATGAGCCGCACTTTTCGCAGACGCGCCTGCCGCTCATCCTCGCGCAGATTTTTTCGTCGGGGACGTGAATCTCGATTACAAGGTCGATGTCCACGCCCATCTCTTCCAAAATTTCCGCCTGCCGAACGTTGCGGGGGAAACCGTCGAGTATAAACCCGTTTCCGGCGTCGTCCTCGCCTATTCTGTCCTTGAGTATGCCCACGACCACTTCGTCGGGGACGAGGTCGCCCCTGTCCATATACTCCTTCGCCGCCAAGCCGGCCGACGTTTTGTTCCTGACCGCCTCGCGCAGCATATTTCCGGTGGAAATAGCGGGTATCCCCGTCTTTTCGCGGACGAACTCGGCTTGCGTGCCCTTGCCCGCCCCCGGCGCCCCCAAGAAAATCAAATTCATAACACGCGCCCTTTCTTTCGTTTTGTTTTTCGGAACGCCTCAGCTATTCCAAGAATCCTTTGTGATGGCGCATCATCATCTGGCTTTCAAGCGTCCGCATGGTTTCGAGCGCGACGCTGACGACGATGAGTACGGTCGTTCCGCCCAAAGAAAGACCGTGCAACCCCGTTACCTTAGAGAAAGCGATGGGGAATATCGCGACGAAGCCCAAGAAAATCGCCCCGATAAACGTAACCTTTGAAAGCGAGTTGTGTATAAAATCCGAGGTCGGCTTACCCGGGCGGTACCCGGGAACGGCGCCGTTGTTTTTCTTCAGGTTGTTGGCGATTTCCACCGGATTATACTGGATAGCCACATAGAAGTAGTTGAAAGCGATGATTAAAACGAAATACAACGCCGCGTAAACCCAGCTTGAAGAGTTAAAGACCCTTACGAAATCGCCCCAAAATCCGGAAGACTGGTTGTCGACGCCGAAGAAATACAAGATAGTCTGCGGAAGGCTCATAACGGACATGGCGAAGATAATCGGCATTACGCCCGACATGGCGACTTTAATCGGGATATGCGAGCTTTGCCCGCCATACATCTTCCGCCCTACCTGCCGTTTGGCGTACTGAACGGGTATTCGCCTTTCCGCGTTTGTCATGGTAACGACAAGCGCAATCATCAATATATAGATTATGAGAATGAGCGGGACAAACACGATATTCTGCGGTTTGTCGGCGCTCACCTGCCGGAAAAGCCCGACGATTTCCTCCGGAACCCTCGAGATGATGCCCGCGAACAGTATCATGGAAATGCCGTTGCCTATGCCCTTGTCGCTGATTTGGTCGCCCAGCCATATAATGAGCGACGCGCCCGCGACAAAGCAGCCGATTATCGTAACCATGGTTATAAAACCGTCGAAGCCTTCGGTATATTTAACCGCCTCTATTCTCAAAAGCCCGAAGTAAAACGCCGCCGACTGGAAAATGGCGATGCCCAAAGCGACAAACTTCGTGATTTTGTTGATTTTTTTCCGCCCTTCGTCCCCTTCCTTGGAAAGCCGCTCCAGCACGGGGATTGCCACGGTGAGGAGCTGCATGATGATTGACGCGTTAATGTAAGGCGTAATCGACATCGCGAACAGCGTGCCCTTACCGAGCGCGCCGCCCGTAATGGCGTCAAAATACTGCATGAGCGTACCGTCGCCGCCGAGCATGCTTCCGATGGCGTCCGCTTCAAGAAAAGGCACGAAAATATGGGAACCGAGACGGAAAATCATCACGATGAATATCGTAAACAGAATCTTTTTTCGCAGTTCGGCAATTTTCCACGCGTTCCTGAATATCTCGAACATTAATTTTCACCCGCTTTTTTAACTCTCGCGTTATCGGGCAGGAATTTCTTTTTCAAGGGCAATTCCCGCGCTTTGCCGCCGGCGGATTCTATCTTTTGCCTGGCGGTTCCGGAAAATTTCGTAACCGTTACGTCAAGTTTTTTTGTAAGCTCGCCGGTTCCGAGAATTTTTATGCCGTCAAGCGGCTTTTTTATCAGCCCGGAAGCGATAACCGCCCGTTCGTCCACAACGGCCCCGTCTTCAAAACGCTTCTCAAGGTCGCGTACGTTCACGACGGCGTATTCGGTTTTGAAAACGTTGTTGAACCCTCTTTTGGGCATACGCCTGGCAAGGGACGTCTGACCGCCCTCGAAGCCCGGCCTTACGCCGCCGCCGGAACGCGCCCACTGCCCCTTGTGCCCTTTGCCCGCCGTTTTGCCCCAACCGGAACCGTGTCCGCGCCCTATCCGCTTCACTTCCCTGTTGGAGCCCTTGGCGGGGGATAACTCGTGTAATTTCATGGTTACACCTCTTGCACTTCTATCAAATAAGAAATTTCTTTTATCTTTCCTCTGGTCGCGGGATTATCCGGCTGCGCCGAAACGTCGCCGATTTTTTTTAACCCGAGCGATTTCGCCGTGTCAATGTGCGAATCCTTGCGCCCTATCAAAGACTTTATCAATTTTATCCTCATCGCCTTTAACCCCCTAAACAGTGAGAATCTGCCTAACCGTCTTCCCTCTTAACGAAGCCACCTCGTCGGCGTTCCTCATTGCCAGCAAGCCCTGCATCGTCGCCCTTACGACGTTGCACGGGTTATTGGAACGCAGGGATTTCGTACGGATATCCCTTATGCCCGCCGCTTCGACGACCGCGCGGACGGGACCGCCGGCGATAACCCCGGTTCCCTCGGGGGCGGGCTTCAGCAAAACCGCGCCCGCGCCGTATTTCCCGATGATTTCATGCGGGATGGTGGAGCCTTTCAATGAAATCCGAAAGAGATTCTTCTTCGCGTCTTCAATCCCTTTGCGGATGGCGTCGGGAACTTCGTTAGACTTGCCCATCCCGAAACCGACCACGCCGTTCGAGTCGCCCACCACCACCAACGCGGAAATCTTCATAATACGCCCGCCTTTGACGGTTTTGGACACCCGTTTGATATTTACCACCTTTTCGGCGAGTTTATAATCCGCCGCGTTCAATAAAGCCATAACCCCTCCTGCAAAAGTTAAAATTTCAGCCCGCCCTCGCGCGCGCCCTCGGCCAACGCCGCCACCCTGCCGTGATAGACGTAGCCGGAACGGTCGAACACCACTTCGGTTATCCCCGCCTTTTTCGCCTTTTCGGCGATTAACAGACCGATTTTTTTGGCCGCCGCCACATTTCCGCCGTAATCGGCAAAGCCTTTCCCGGCGGTGGAAGCCGCGCAAAGCGTCGCGCCCTTTTCGTCGTCGACGAGCTGGGCGTAAATGTGCGCCGACGAGCGGAACACGTTCAAGCGCGGGCGGGAAGCCGTCCCCGCTATTTTGCCCCTCACGCGCTTATGTCTGCGAAGCCGGCTTTCGTTTTTATTTATCCGTTTAATCATAATATTCTCCTGTTCGGCGGACCCCGGTACCGCGGCGATTGGTTATTTCTTGCCTTTGCCGGCTTTGCCCTCTTTGCGGATAATGGTTTCGTCGGCGTATTTGATTCCTTTGCCCTTGTAGGGTTCAGGCGGGCGAAGCCCCCTCACTTCCGCCGCGAACTGCCCGACCTTTTGCTTGTCGACGCCGTTTATGATTATTTTATTGGGGGATGGCGCCTCAATGGTTATATCGTCGGTATCCCTGACAATCACGGGGTGGGAGAAACCCAAAACCAAGTTAAGCTCTTTGCCCGTCTTTTGGCAACGGTAACCCACGCCGTTGATTTCCAGCTCTTTTTTAAATCCGACGGTAACCCCCGTTACCATATTGCCGAGCAAAGTCCTCGACAACCCGTGAAGCGAACGGTCCCGCTTGCTCTGCGTTTCGGGCGTTACGCTTAACGCCCCGTCGGCGAGCGCGATTTTCATCGACGGTTTAAACTCGCGGGAAAGGGAACCTTTCGGACCCTTTACCGTAACGGTCGAGCCGTCTATCCTCACATCCACCCCCGCGGGAACGGGGATGGGCATTTTCCCTATTCTTGACATATTTACGACCGTGCCGCCTCACCCCGCGCAAAGCTCAACGAAAATCGCGGCATGGTGATACGTCCTTTCTTATTGCAATTCCGCTTGACATTGAAATAAACTCATTACCAGACAAACGCGAGGATTTCGCCGCCGACGCGTTCCGCCCTCGCCTTTTTGTCGGTCATCAACCCTTTGGAGGTGGACACGATGGCGATGCCGAGCCCCTTCATCACTTTCGGCATTTCTCTCGAATTTGAGTAGATTCTCAAACCGGGCTTCGACACCCTGCGCAACCCCGTAATGACCTGCGCCTTGTTTTCGGCGTATTTCAAGGTAATCCTTATCACGCCCTGTTTGCTGTCCTCGATAATTCTGAAACTTTTTATATATCCCTCGTCTTGAAGAATCTGCGCGATTTGCCTTTTCAAACCGGAGCAGGGGACATCGACTATCGGGTGCTTCGCCGCGTTCGCGTTGCGTATCCGCGTGAGCATATCCGCGATTGTATCGGTAGTTTGCATATTTTTCCTCCTGTGTTTAACCGGCGTTTTGCCCGCCTTTGAAAATTCCGGGTCCGCGCCGCCTTTGAAAATTCCGGGTCCGCGCCGCTTTTGAAAATCCCGGGTTCGCGCCGCCGAAACGGCGGGGAACCAATCCGTTACCAAGACGACTTTTTGACGCCGGGAATGTGCCCTTTATACGCCAATTCCCTGAAACAAATTCTGCAAATCCCAAACTTGCGCAAATAGGCGTGCGGTCTCCCGCAGAGTTTGCATCTGGTATACGCGCGGGTGGAGTATTTGGGCGCGAGCTTTTGTTTCGCAATCATCGATTTTTTCGCCATAAAGCAGTTCTCCTATTATATCCGGTTATTTCGCGAAAGGCGCGCCCATCAAGGCGAGCAGCTCCTTCGCTTCTTCATCCGTTTTTGCCGTGGTAACAAAGTTTATGTCCATTCCCCGAACGGCGTCGATTTTGTCATACTCGATTTCGGGGAAAATCAACTGCTCTTTTATGCCTATGGAATAATTCCCGCGACCGTCGAACGAATTCGGGTTAATCCCCCTGAAATCCCTTACGCGCGGAAGCGCCACGTTGAAAAGCCTGTCGAGGAACTCGTACATGGCCCCGCCCCGAAGCGTCAGCTTAACGCCGATTATGTTGCCCTCGCGGAGCTTAAAGTTGGCGACGGATTTCTTCGCTTTGCATATAACCGGCTTTTGCCCTGTTACGGCCTTTATATCGCTCATAATGCCGTCAATCACCTTCGGGTTGTCCTTGGCCTCGCCGCAACCGACGTTGATGGTGATTTTGTCGATTTTCGGAACCTGCATCACGCTTTTGTACTTAAACTTTTTATAAAGCGCGGGAAGCACCGTTTCACTGTAATACGTTTTCATTCTCGCCATGGTCTGTCTCTCCTTCGGAAGCGTGGATGCCGCCCGCCCGAAAGACGGGGGACGCAAAGGGACCGCCGATTATAGGGTCGCGCCGCATTTTTTGCAGACGCGGACTTTTTCGGTTTTGCCGCCCTTTTCCTTAAAATCGCGCCCCGCGCGCGCGGGCTTGTCGCATTTCGGGCAGACAAGCTGCACCTTGCAGGCGTAAACAGGGGCTTCCGCCTCGATTATGCCGCCCGGCTTCTGCCCTCGCGGTTTAACGTGTTTTTTAACCTTGTTTATGCCCTCGATTATAACCTTGCCCTCCTTAGGGCTGACCTCAAGGATTTTACCGGTTCTGCGAACGCCTTCCTTAACGTATTTGTCTTTGTATTTCCCCGTTAAAAGAACGACGGTATCGCCTTTTTTTACGTGCAACTCGTTCATAATCAATTTTACCTCACAGTTTCGCCGGCGCTTTCCGGCGCAAAAATCCGGCGCCTTCGGTTACAGAACCTCGGGGGCGAGCGAAAGGATTTTGATATACTCTTTCTCGCGCAACTCCCTCGCCACCGGACCGAAAATGCGCGTTCCCCTGGGATTTTTGTCTTCTTTGATAATCACCGCCGCGTTCTCGTCGAAGCGGATATAAGTCCCGTCGGTTCTGCGAACGCCGGAAGCGGAGCGCACAATAACGCACCTCACCACGTCGCCCTTCTTCACCGTGCCGCCGGGATTGGCTTTCTTCACCGAGGCGACGATTACGTCGCCGATATTGGCGTACCTTTTGCGCGTTCCGCCCAATACGCGGATACACATAATCTCTTTCGCGCCGGTATTGTCGGCGACTTTAAGACGCGACTGCATCTGAATCATCTCAATCTCTCCTTAACGGACAATTTGCAATTATTTCGCGCGTTCAAGGATTTGAACCAAGCGCCACCTTTTTTCCTTGGAAATGGGGCGGGTCTCCATTATTTCCACCTTGTCGCCGACATTGCAGGCGTTTTCCCCGTCGTGCGCCTTGAACTTAATGGTGCGTTTGACGATTTTCTTGTACAGGGGATGGCGGACGTTATCCTCGATGGAAACGACGACGGTCTTGTCCATTTTGTTGCTGACGACCCTGCCTACCCTCGTTTTTCTTAAATTTCTGCCGCTCATAAAGCACTCCTTAGTTATTGCCCGCCGCAAGTTCACGAAGCTCGCGTTCGCGCTGAATGGTTTTGATTATGGCAATCCGCTTTTTTACCGCTTTAATCCTCATGGGGTTTTCAAGCTGATTTACCGCCAACTGGAAACGCAGATTAAAAAGCTCCTGTTTTAAGTCGGACGCTCTTTTCTCAAGCTCCAGCCCGGAAAGTTCCCTAAGCTCGCCGGCATCCTTCCTCATTGTTCACCGCTCCCCTCGTTCGCGATAATCTCTTCCCTTTTTACAAATTTGCACTTAATGGGAAGTTTGTGCATGGCGAGACGCATCGCCTCCCTCGCGGTTTCTTCGGAAACGCCCGCGATTTCAAACATTACCCTGCCAGGTTTTACGACCGCGACCCAGTATTCGGGCGAACCCTTTCCGGAACCCATACGGGTTTCGGCGGGCTTTTCCGTAACCGGCTTATGCGGGAAAATCTTAATCCAAACCTGCCCGCCGCGCTTTATGTAACGCGTCATGGCGATACGCGCCGCCTCTATCTGATTGGAAGTAATCCACGCCGGTTCCAAAGCCTGCAAGCCGTATTCCCCGTTGCTCACGACGTTGCCGCGCGTCGCCTTCCCTTTCATGCGCCCGCGTTGCTGACGCCTGTATTTAACTCTTTTAGGAATTAGCATAATACCTTATTCCTCCTCTTTTTTCGTAACCTCCGCCGCCCTGTCGCCGCCCGAGGAAGCCGCCCTGTCCGCCGCCCTGTCGCCGCCCGAGGAAGCCGCCCTGTCGCCGCCCGGGGAAGCCGCCCTGTCGCCGCCCGGGGAAGCCGCCCTGCCCGGTCCGTCCCCTCTGCCGAAGCCCGGTCTGTCCGCGCCGCGCTGACCGGTTCTCGAAGGCCTGTCGCCCGACTGTCCGCGGCGTTCGCCCCTAAAATCGCCGCCCCTGTCGTCGCGGCGGGGCCTGCGCGCGGGCCTTTCGGGGATAACGCGTTTGTTCCCCGCTTCCCCTTTGAGAACCTCGCCTTTATAAATCCAAACCTTAACCCCGATAATCCCGTAGGTCGTCTTCGCCTTCGCCGTGCCGTAATCGATATCGGCGCGGAGCGTATGCAAGGGGATGGTACCCTCGTGATAGCTTTCGGAACGCGCGATTTCAGCCCCGCCGAGCCTGCCCGAAACCATGGTCTTAATCCCGTTCGCGCCGGCGTCCATCGTCCTTTTGATACAGGATTTCATGGCCCTTCTGAAAGAGGTGCGCATTTCAAGCTGGCGCGCGATGTCTTCCGCGACGAGCTGCGCCGTTAAGTCGATTTGCTTGTTTTCCACGATATTGAGGTTGACGGGTTTTCCGCCCGTGATTTTCTCCAAGTCCACGCGGATTTTTTCGATTTCCAACCCCTTTTGCCCGATTAAAAGCCCGGGCCTGGCGGTGTGAATGAAAATTTTGATTTTAGTCGCGTCGCGCTCGATTTCAATGTCGGAAATGCCCGGTCTAAGCGGCGACGACGATTTTTCCGTGGAATACGTTTTGCCGAGCAGATACCCGCGTATTTTAAAATCCTCCACCAGCGTGTCGCCGAAAGTTTTCTTCCCCGCGAACCAACGCGAACTCCAATCCTTGATTATCCCTACCCTTAACCCGTGCGGATTGACTTTTTGTCCCATTATGATAACTCCTTACTGTTTGCCGGTTACCCGCGCTCAATTCGCCTCTTCCGCTTCTTTGACGACCAAAACGACGTTTGAAGTCCTTTTAAAAATACGGTGCGCCCGCCCGTGGTCTTTCGCCCTTATGCGCTTCATCGTAACCCCCGGGCCGCAATGACATTCAGAAACGTAACACTCCGACAAATCCATGGAATGGTTGTTCTCCGCGTTCGCCATCGCCGACGTAAGAAGCTTCCGCAACGGTTCGCTCGCGGACTTCGGGGTGTGCCTCAAAACAGCCAGCGCCTCGTCGCATTTCTTGTTCCTTATCAAGTCCAACACAATCCCCACCTTTCGGGGCGAAATGCGTATGAATTTAAGTTCCGCTCTCGCTTCCATAACGGTTTGTCTCCTTAAATACGGGCGGACGCCGTTCGCGGCGCCTCCGCGTTTTAAATCCTATTTCTTCGTGGTCTTGCTCCCGGCGTGCCCCCTGTAGGTCCTCGTCGGCGCGAACTCGCCCAGTTTATGCCCCACCATATCCTCGGTAACGTACACCGGCACATGCTTCCTCCCGTCGTGGACGGCGAAAGTATGCCCGATAAAATCAGGGAATATGGTACTCGCCCTGCTCCAGGTTTTAAGAACCTTTTTCTCGCCCGCGCTGTTCATCGTCTTTACGCGCTTCATCAACGCCTCTTGAACGAACGGTCCTTTCTTCACGCTTCTGCTCATCTGCCGTATCCTCCGCAATGTAGTTAAGCCGCCCGCTTATTTTTGCCCTCTTCGCTTAACTATGAATTTATTTGTGTTTTTCTTGGTCTTACGGGTTTTGTAACCCATCGCGGGCTTGCCCCAAGGGGTTACGGGACCGGCCCTGCCGATGGGGGAACGCCCCTCGCCGCCGCCGTGCGGGTGGTCGCAGGGGTTCATAACCGAACCGCGGACGGTCGGCTTTTTCCCCATATGCCTCACGCGCCCCGCCTTGCCCCAGTTCACGTTCGCGTGGTCGGGGTTTGAAACGCTCCCTATCGTCGCCATGCACTTGGCGGGGACGTTCCGCAGTTCGCCGCTCGGCAGGCGGAGCAAAGCCATTTCGTTTTCCTTGGCCATAAGCTGCGCCGAGTTCCCCGCGCTCCGAACGAGCTGACCGCCCTTGCCCGGATATAACTCGATATTGTGTATGACCGCACCCACGGGAATATCAATCAGCCGTAACGCGTTGCCCGGCTTTATGTCCGCGTTCGCGCCCGCGCTCACCGCGTCGCCGACCTTCAGGCCGTCGGGGGCGAGGATATAACGCTTCTCCCCGTCTTCGTACCGCACCAGCGCGATAAACGCCGAACGGTTGGGGTCGTATTCAAGAGTTAAAACCTTGGCGTCCATATCGAGTTTATCGCGTTTGAAGTCGATAACCCTGTATTTTCTTCGGTTGCCGCCGCCTTTGTGCCTGACGGTGATGCCGCCTGAATTGGCGCGGCCCGCGTGCTTTTTAAGCGGGGTGAGCAGGCTTTTCTCGGGTTCGGCTTTGGAAAGCCCGCCGTAATCGACGACCGACATCCCCCGCCGCCCGGGCGTGGTCGGCTTATAAAACTTAATGGCCATTTTCAGTATATCTCCTAAATCTAAAATCCCGCCGCGGCGCGATTATATCATCCCGTCGAAAAATTCAATCGTTTTCGAGCCTTCCCGCAGGGTTACAATCGCTTTCTTCCAGCTTGCGGTGTAACCTTGGGTGCGCCCTTGCCGCCTTAATCTCCCCTTGACGTTCATGGTGTTGACTTTTTCGACCCTCACGCCGGAAAACAACGCTTCCACAGCTTTTTTGATTTCGATTTTATTCGCTTTTTTCGCGACTTTGAAAGTGTACTTGCCGTTCGCCAGCCCTTCGGTTGAACGCTCCGTGATGACGGGGCTTAAAACGACGTCTTGGGGTATGAAGTTCATTACGCGTACACCTCCTCGATTTTCGCGAGCGCGTCTTTCACGACAATCAGCCTGTCAAATTTAAGGATATCATAGACGCAAAGGGTATTGACCTGCGTCGTTTTAATTCCGGGGATATTCGCCGCGCTTTTTATGACCGCCCTGTCGTTGGCGCCAAGGACAATCAGCGCCTTCTTGCCGACGTTAAGGGCCTCAAGCATTTTAACGATTGTCTTGGTTTTGAACCCGTCCGTTTTCAGCGCGTCAAGCACCGTTATCTCATTGTCGAGAACCTTCGAGGATAACGCCGACTTCATGGCTATCCTCTTAACCTTTTTGTTGAGCGCGTAACGGTAACTCCTCGGTTTGGGGCCCAACGCGACGCCGCCGTGCTTCCACTGCGGGCTCCTTGTCGAACCCTGCCGGGCGTGCCCCGTCCCCTTTTGCCGCCAAGGCTTTTTCCCGCCGCCGCGAACCTCGGTTCTCGTAAGGGTGGACTGCGTCCCTTGGCGTTGGTTGGCCAAATAATTCACCACCATGGCGTGCATAACCGCCTCATTGGGCTTAACGCCGAAAACCCCGTCGCTTAACGTCAAGGTGGAAACCTCGTTCCCCGACATATCGTAGACTTTAACGTCCGCCATGCTCATTTCCTCCTTTACGCCTTAACCGCGTCCGTAACGCAGACGATGCCGCCTTTGGGACCGGGAACGGCGCCCTTTACGGCGATTAGGTTATTCTCCGCGTCCACCTTTACGACGGTGAGATTTTGGGTCGTTACCCTGTCGACGCCCATATGCCCGGGCAGCTTCTTCCCTTTGAATATCCTCGAGGGGGAAGAACACGCGCCCATCGAACCCGCGTGCCTGTGTACGGGGCCCGCGCCGTGCGTTTCTTTTATCCTTGACTGGTTATGCCGTTTAATCGTGCCTTGGAAACCGTGCCCCTTGCTTACGCCGCAAACGTCGACGACGTCCCCTTCGGCGAACGCGTCCGCCTTGATAATGTCGCCCGTTTCGATTTCCGCGACGTTATCCGGCTTAAACTCCCTAAGCGTCCTTTTGAAAGGGATATCGTTCTTTTTGAAATGCCCCTGTTTCGGTTTGTTCACGCCTTTCGGCGAAATATCGCCGAACCCGAACTGCACCGCGTCATAACCGTCGTTCGCGACCGTCTTTTTCTGGACGACGACGCACGGACCGGCTTCCAGCACCGTTACGGGAACAACCTTTCCGTTCCCGTCGAAAATCTGCGTCATGCCGATTTTTTTCCCGATTATACCCTTTTTCATACGGTTTCTCCTTATAATGTCCGCGTATCGGTCGCCCGCCCCGCTTAACCGTTAAAATTCCATTGAAATATCGACGCCCGCGGGCAGCTCAAGGCTCTGCAAAGCCTCCACGGTTTTGTTCGTGGGGCGTATAACGTCGATAAGGCGCTTATGCGTTTTAAGCTCGAACTGTTCGCGGCTGTCCTTGTATTTATGGACGGCGCGCAAAATAGTGATAACCTCCCTGTTCGTGGGGAGCGGAATGGGCCCCGCCACGCGCGAGCCGCTCCTTTTGGCGGTTTCGATAATCTTCGCCGCCGCCGAATCGACAAGGCTGTGTTCGTATCCCTTAACCTTTATTCTCACTTTTTCTTTTACTGCCATCTCCAATAACTCCTTATCCCGACCGAACCTAATGAAAACCGCCGCCGACCCCGCCGACCGCCGCCGCCGACCCCGCCGCCGACCCCGCCGCCGCCGACCCCGCCGCCGCGCACACACGCCGCCGCGCGTACGGCCTAACTTCGCCCGATTGCGCTTTTGCCGCCGTTTTCGCGGCGGCAAAACATATTGTAACACAAATAAAATAGAAATACAACACTTTTTTCTCGAATTACGCGTAGAAAATATCGCGATTTCGGATAGGAGATTTGGCGGTTATGCACAAAGCGGAGTGGGGATTGCGACTTTTACGCGGTTACGATTGTGTATAATCCTCGGCGTTAAACTCGACCGCGGCCGTTTCGTACCAGCTTCCGTTGACCGATATATAGGCGATTTCGGGGTTCACGCGGACATACCGCAGAACGCCGTATTCGGTTTCAAACGTAATTATGCCGGTATTATCCCCGATTTCATAATAGGGGACCTCGCCCGGGGGAATACGTTTAATTTCACCCAGACCGTCGAACCAGCCCTCCAACATACTTCCGTTTACCGTATGCTCTTCGCCCGTGACGCCGACCACCCGAGTAACAAGGTCGTCTTTCACCGACTGATACCACGCTTTAAACGCAGGCGGCGTTACCGCGCCCGTGTCGATGTCGTGCTCCTCGAAATAGTCGGGGATATATCCGACCGGTTCGACATAGAAAGGCACGATGTCGCTTATCTTATAACGCCCGTCCTCCAAGACAAACCTGTACTGAACCGCGTGCTTCCCTCCAAACCTATCGGGGTAGTAATGGTGCCGCCCGTCGCTCCAATCGACATAGCCCACTATAACGCCGTTTATGTCGACATAATAATCGTTCCCGTCTTCGGTAAACGAAAACCACCCCGTGGCGACCGTCAGCTTAACCGCGTCGCCGCTCTCGCTTTTTTCGGCGGCGAGCAGGAACATCGCCGCGCTTTGGGCGGCGTCAAACGCGGCGGCTTGAAAATACTCGCCGTCGATAACATTGCCCAAACTTTCGCTTAAGTCGAACGATATGTTTCGCGCTTTCCCGGAGAATAAATAATCGTAATACTTTTTGAGCGACGATATTTTGTAAAACCGTTCATGGCTGTCATAATACTCCGCGTTGCCGTCGATAAGGCCCGACGCATAGGCTTCCTCCCCCGAAAGCATATCGTCTTCATTGCAGTACGTATACAGATTGTTCCAGCCGATTTTTATATCTTCGGGATATTTTGCGGTTTGCCATTCCAAGACGCCGATTATGGGATTGAGCCGCTTTATTTCCTCGAAAAGCTTGGCTTCAAGCGCGGCTTCAAGCTCGTTTTCGGGAACGTCGAACTCATCGGCTTCTTCGTCGTCGTAAGGCGATTCGACGACTTGGACGTTAAGCAGTCCGTTAACGTCGATTATCACGTTTCGCCCGGCGGCAATGTCGTATAAAACGGCGTAACAGCCGGTTTTTAAATCAAAAATTATACCCGCCGCGCTGCTTGAATAAGGCTGCGTCCTCAAAGACGTTTGGTCGCCGAACGTCGCCGCGATTACCGAATCCGTGAGTTTCCTCGCGCTGTTCTCTTCGCCGTACGGGTCGTCCCCCATAACGCCTAACGGGGTTACGATAAACGTCGACCCCGCGAACTCGAATTTCTTCGACGGGCACGAAGGGAAGTCGGCTTTCACGCGGAAAGCGGCTTCCGCGGCGCCGCTGAGCGAAAGCGTGAACTCGCCGTCCCCCGGAACGTCGCAGTATAAACTGATTGCCACCCGCGCTTTCCCCTCTTCGTCGAACGCGAACGTTTTCTCGCTGCCGCGGCCCGTTATATCCGCTGTCAGCGCGTAAGGCGCACCCTCGTAAATTTCTTTCGCGGCGATGTTAAGCGCCACATACACGCCGCCGTAACCGTCGGAGGCAATCCCCGCGATTTCGATTTCCCAATCCTCGGGATTTTTTTCCAAAACCTCATATTCGGGGATAACGGCGATACCCCTTAACGCGCGGGCGTTCTCGACCAACCCGTCGAACGCCGTCCACGCCGCGTCATGGTCGATTTCGATACCGAATCCGACGGGGTCTTCATCGACGGGCTGCCTCAACCAAGGCGCGTTCATGACGAACAACGCCGAGCCTGTTATCAAAACCGCCGAAAAGCACAGCGCCAGAACGGGCGAGCTTATAAGACCGTTTTTTCGGTTTTGACCCTCGGCTTTTTCCGCGACCGCGTCGGCGAAGCGGGCGTTGGAACCCTTCGGCGTTATATTGTCGTACATTTTTTTGATGTTATCTTTCATAAACCATCTCCTCCTTTGCAAAGGTTCTTTTCAGCTGTTCGCGGGCGCGGGCGAGCCTTGTCGTAACGGCCGTCCGGCTTATCCCCATAAGCCGCGCCACGTCGGTCACGGGATAATCCTCATAATAATACAGGTAGACCGCCGCCCTGTATTTCGGCGGCAACCGCATAACGCAGTCGAAAAGCTCCCTGTCTTGAACGTCGGAGTAATACGGGACGCTTTCCGGCGGCATATCCGCGCGCTTTTGCCGCCATGAGGACCGAAGCGCGCTCTTCGACGCGTTAATCGCCACCCGTATGAGCCACGCTTTTTTGTGTTCCTCGTCAACAAACCTCTTGTTCGATTTAAACAGCTTCAAGAACACGTCCTGCGATATGTCCTCCGAATCCTCGAAGCTGCCCGTGTAGCCGTAGGCTATTCTGAACACCGTATCGCGGTATTTTTCAACCGCCTCGGTTAATTCTTCCCTGTCCATAAATCAACCCCCTTTCCGAAGTCTTTAACCATAACACGCTTCAAAAAGCGCAAATATCACAAAAATATCAAAATAAATTAAAAAAGTTTAATCGCGCCCCGCTCGAAGGAGTACAGCCAGCACTCCTTAACCCTGTCGCCCGTCATCTCTTCAATCGCCTTTTTGTAAACCCGAAGCTGCCCGCCGTATTCGCGAATAAGCTTTTCCGGCGAGGTGTTGCGGTTGGTCTTATAATCCGTCAAAACTATTTCGCCGTCCTCGTAAAAGAACATATCGGCCATCCCTTGGACAAAGGGTCTGTCGTCAAACCCCGGGACGGGCGGCTCGATTTCCGTGTACAGCTTATACTCTTTTACGACCTTGCCGCTTTTAACCGCCCTTCGCCCCAATTCCGACTTGAAAAACCCCTCTATGTCGGCGGGATTGACCGCCTTATGCTCAATCGGGGTGAAGCGCGGTTCAAGCTCGCGCAATTGCCCCGCGTAATCCCCCCGTGTGAAGTCAATCAGCTCCATTGCCTTGTGATAGGCGTCGCCGCGTTTTTTCCCCGTCAAACGCTTCTCGCCGTAAAACGACGGGTTACGGGGGAACACGGCGGGTTCGTCCGCTTCGTCGGCGGTCGTTTCGCGGATAACCCCCACCTGCGTCGCGGTCATTTTGCGCGGCACGGCGGCGAGAATTTCCCGCGGGTAGACGGCGGTAATGTTTTTAACGATTTGCCCGACCTCGCCCGATATGTCCGCCCGTCGCGAATCGCCGGCCTCCGGTTGCGCGTTATCCCCGAACCGCGCGCCGTCAACCGTCAACCGCTCTATGCCCGCCAGCCGTTCGGCGTAGCTGTCCGCGTTAATTTTGCCGTCTTTGGCGAACCCCGTGAAAATCAGCTTGCTTTCCGCCCTTGTCGCGGCGACGTAAAGCTTTCGCGTTTCCTCCGCCCTCGTATAATCGCGGTTAAGCCGCTCGGCGTATTCCATGTGGAGCGTTTTGAAGCGGCAAAGGTTTTCCCCGTCGAAAACGCGCGCGCATATTCCCGCTTCTTTGTCGAGTTTTATAAGGGGCGGAACTTTCACGCCGCGAAAATTGAATTTTTGGTTCGTCCTCCCCACGAAGCAAACGGGGAACTCCAGCCCTTTCGCCTTATGGATGGTCAAAAGCCTTACCCGCCCCGTTTCCGCGTTTACGGCGGCTTGCCTCACGTCCCCGCCGCCGTCCCTTATATCCTTTATGTAGGCGAGAAAAGCGGGCAAGCTCCCGTCCGCCTTTTTTTCGGAAAAACGTTCGGCGTAGTATGAAAGCAACCGCAAATTGGCGCGTTTTTGCGTATTCCCTTTTACGATAAGCGGCAGGAAACCGCCCTCGTCGTTCACGGCGGATATAAGCTCCGTTACCCCGCGCGAGTCGGCTATCCGCCTGAACCTCGACAGCGAGCCGAGGAAAGCGGCGGTTCTTTCGGAAGGGCTTTCCTTGTTCGCCGCGACGACCGCCGAATAAAGCGGAACGTCTTTCCTCCCCGCTCTCATTTTCGCCAGCTCCTCGGCGGAAAACCCGTAAAGCGGCGACATAAGGACGTTCAGCAGGCTTAAATCGTCGTAGGGGTTGTCTATGACGGCGAGCAAATCAAGGGCGAGCCCCGTTTCCTCGGTTTTGAGATAATCGTTTCCGCCTTCGCCGGCGCAGGGGACGCCCGCCTCTTCAAACGCCTTTTTATACACGCGGAAGTTCTTTTCCCCGGCGCTTGTCAGCACCGCGAAATCGCCCCAACGGCAGGGGCGGAACCCGCCGTCCTTGTCGAATACCGAAAAGCCGTTTCGCGTCATTTCTTTAACGCGCAAGGCCGTGTAACGCGCCTCTTTCTCCGCGCCGTCGCCGATATCGGGAAAATCGTTTTCGCCGAGCAGCGCGAACTCCGTTTTGAACGCCCCGTCGGAAAAGCCTTTGCCCGCCCTCAGCTTCGCGTTTTCGTCATAACCCGGCATTGCGCTTTCAAAAATATCGTTGACGCTTTGTATGACCTCTTTCGACGAGCGAAAATTATCGGACAGGTAAAGGGTCTTATAATCCCCGCTCCCCGCGGCGAGGGCGAACGCCTCGGGGTCCGCCCCGCGAAAGCGGTAAACGGACTGTTTTATGTCCCCCACGAAAAACAGCCTGTTTCTGCCGCCGTCAAGCAGGCGGAATATTTCATACTGCAAAAAGTTGCTGTCTTGAAATTCGTCCACGATGATAAACTCGCAATTCCTGCGGACGCGTTCCGAAGCCGCGCGGTTGTCCCTCAGCAGTTTAAGGCATAAATGCTCCGAATCCGCGAAGTCGATTACCCGCGCCGCCTTTTTCCGCGCCGCGAAACATTCCGAGTAAAGCCGATACAGCCGCGCGAGAACGCCTATAACCGGTTCCAAGCGCCCGACAGCCTCCTTAAAACTCAAAATCAGGCCGCGCGCCGAATAAAGCTCGTCTCTGACCGCTTTGGCTTTGCCGTTGTTTTCCTTAATCAATTCCTTGACGGCGGCGTCCTCGTTTTTATCGATATACATACGCGGATAATCGTCGGAGGAGCCGTCGAAAAAATCAAGCGCCTTTTGCAGGAACGCCCGCGTTTTTCCATATTCGGCGGCGTTCAGGCTTTCCTCGGTTAAGGCGGCGGCTTCGTTCCTCTTTGCTTCCATAATCGCGGAGAAAGGCGGGACGAGTTTTCGGTAATAAGCGTCGGGGTTTTTATATAACCGGAGCTGTTCGTCAACCCAATCGTCGGGATTGGGCAAATTCCTCGTGAAAGCGTACAGCTCCCGAACCGCGCGGCGCAGGGCGGCGTCGCCGTTGCCGCCGAAAAACGCGAGCGCGGCGGTTATTTCCCCGCCGTCGCCCCCGTAGAACTTTTCAAGGGCGTCGTCCATGGCCTTTTTCGCCAAAAGTTCCGTTTCCTCGTCTTCCGCGACGGAAAAGCCGGGTTCAAGCCCCGCCGGTCCCGCGTTTTCCCGCAGTATGTTCAGGCAAAAGGCGTTAATCGTGGTGATTTGCGCGTCGTCAAGACGCGCCAGTTGTTCTTCCGCCCATGAATACCCGCTTGACTCCAACCGGGAAAGCAGGGCGGCCTCGAGCCGTCCTTTCATTTCCGCCGCCGCTTTCCGCGTAAAGGTTACAAGTACGATTTTATCGGCGGGGACAGGTTCGCCGTTTTCGCGGCCCTCCCCCGTAATCAGCCGCCTTACCCGTTCCACGAGGACGGAGGTTTTCCCGCTGCCGGCCGCCGCCGAAACGATGGCGGACTTATCGGGGAAGGGGGGGTGGTCTATCGCCGCGCGTTGTTCAAAAGTCCATTCGCGCTCTTTCATTTTTATGACCGTGCCGCCTCGCCCCGCGCAAAACTCAATGAAAATCGCGGCATGGCGAGGAGCCCTTTCCTGTTTTTCAACCTTCGATAACCCTTTCAATCGCGTTTTTGTTTATGAGCCTCACCCTTTTCCCGCCGTTCCCGCATACCGCCGAATAATCGCAGTATTCGCAGACGGCGGTGTTTTTGTCGGGGACCGCGGGCGCCGCCGCGATATTCCCGCGTTTTATCTGTTTGACGCGCGCGCCGATAAGTTTGGCGCAATAATCCTTTAAATTCTCATAAGCGGCGGGGGTAAGCCGTTTCGCTTTGACGAACTCTTTTCTTAAAGAGCCGCTTTCCGCCCTGTACCTTTGTTCGCGGTTTAAGAAGTCTTTTTCCGCTTTTGAGCCGTCCGCCACGTAAACCCCGCATGGAATATGCGCCGAAAGCCAGTTTCCGCGGGTTTTGGAAGCGTCGGCCGAAACCGAGCCGTTTTCCGGTTCGAGCGCGGCGCCGAAGCGAAACCCGTCCGCGGGCATATACAACGCCGAAGAGGGTTTGCGAACGCCGTCCCCGCACGCCGCGAAAAGATAAAGCAGTATCTGCGTGTCCAGCCCGTAGAAAACCGACGGGAAATCCATTTCTTTGCCGCCCGTTTTGTAATCCGTTACGCCGATATATTCACATTCGCCGTCAACGACGAGGACGTCCGTCCTGTCGATTTTCCCGGTCAGGCGAACGCCCCCGAACAGGAAATCGACGCGTTCCTCAAACGAGCGGGGCGTGAAAGCGCTGTTCGCGAAGTCGTCGCGGATATGCCGAAACATACGGATTATACCCGGTTTGAAACTCTTGAGTATATATTCCTGCCGTTTGGTGAAGGCGTAACCCGGCGGCAGTTTGGTTTCGCGGTAATCGCTTATGCAGCGTTCGGCCAAGGCGTCCGTTTTCGCGTCGGAAGCCCCCTCGAAAATTTCGGGGGTTTCCCGGTAAGCGCGAAGCAGCCTGTCAAGGCAGAAATGGATAATGTTCCCGCGTTCCGTCCCGGCGGGTTCCTCGTCGTTTCGCGTTTCTGGAACGCGGATTCCCAACCCGTACCGGCAAAAGAACTTGAAACGGCAACTCATCAGCGTTTCCAATCCCGTGGGGGAAAACGCCTCAAAGTTGAACAGCCTTTCGGCCGTTTCGGGCGTTAAAAAATGTTCCCCGCTCCAAACGCCCGCCTCGAGTTTTTCGGCGAAAGCGCCGTCGCCGACGGCAAAGAGCGCTTTTTTAAGAACCGCCGCGTTCGCGCGGTCGCCGAGATTTTCGGCGAACAGCTTGCGGGCGGTTTTAACGGTTCTCGCCCAAAAGGAAAGCGGCAGGTCGGAAACGCGGTTAATTCCGGCGGCTTTCCCCCGCGCGGTCAAATCGTCGAATATCGGGGACGGCCGCAGTTCCTCCCACGCCCCGTCCCTAAGCGGCGCGGTTATAAAAAGCCTTTCCGACGGAAGGGTCAAAGCCTTGTCCGCGACGAAACGCCCGTGATAATATCTTTCAAGGCGCTTCGCCTTGATTTTCAAACCGTTTTCGTACAGCGCCTCAAGCTCCCCGCTCGAAAACTCGCCTTCAAAGGCGGCGCTTTTCGGGAAAACGCCCATGTTCGCGCCCGCGACAAACACAACCTTCGCGCCGTTTAAGCGGGTGCGCTCGGGGTCGCCCGCGGTTACCGCGTCGAGAACCTGCGGCGGCTTGGCGATGTTCACCGACGAGAAGAACAGGCGAAGCAACTCCGCGTAATCGTCGAGGCTGACGGAATAGCCTTTCAGCGCGTCGCGCAGGGACTCGAAGACCTCGACGATTAAATCCCAAAGCTGCCGGTATTCGTCCGTGAAGGTTTTTTTATCCGCTTCGTTAAAGCCGGGCGAACGGCACAAGCCCAAAACCGTCCGCTGCAATTCCGCGACGTCTATCAAAAAGCCGCACAGCGCCTCGGTGATTTTGTCGCCCGTAACGCCGCGCGCGGCGTCGCGCAGGTTGACGAGCGCGGATACTATTTCCTTTCTCAACGGTTCCGCCGCCCATAATTCGCGGTTTTGTTCGGGGAACGGCGACCCCCACTCCTTTTTCGTAAGGTTCCAGCGGCGGGCGGCGCTTTCAAGCAAATCCATGTCGCGCTTGGAAAGCCGTTTCGTAAGTCTGCCGCCCGTTTTCACATAACCGTAACGCTTGTCGGTTTGGGATTGACCGAGCTTTAAATTTCGCGGGGCGACCGGGTTCCCCCGTTTTGCCGGAACGCGGACAAAGCCGCTCCTTATATAAGCCAGCACCTTGTCCGTGTCAAGCGAAACCGCCTCTAACGCGGACAGGATAAACCGCGCCAGCGGCTTTTTGATAATCGGTTCGGGCAAATCCGCGAAGAATTGTATTCCGTAATCGGAAAAGGCGGAGGCAAGTTTCGGCATAATGTCGGGGCGGCAGGCGAGAACCGCTATTTCGTTGCAGGAATAACCGTTTTCGGTAATCAGTTCGCGGATTTTCGCCGCGATAAACTCACATTCGGCGTAAGCGTCGTCGGCAAGCCAAAGCTCGGTTTTCGGGGAATACGCGCGGCCGCCCAAATCGATACGCTCGAAACCGACGCCCGTATTCGCCGCCTCCGCTTTAAAACGGTTAATAAGGGCGTTAATCGCGTAAAATTCGGGAACTCCGTTTTTTGAAGCGTCGGTTCTCAGCAGAATCGACAGCTTTTCCGCGGAACCGGCGATGGCTTTTAAAACCGCGATTTGGCTTTCCGAAAAGCCGTCGAACTCATAGACGAAAACGCGAAGCCCGGAAAAGCATCCGTGTTCCGCGATAAGGGAAGCCGCCCGCGCGTCGTCGTCAAGCTTGTCCGAATAATCGGCTTCAAGCGCGTCGCAATAAACGGAGAAAATCTCCGCTATGTCGGCGAGCTTCGCCGATAACGCCTCGTCGCCCGCCCCATCCCGCGAGGAATCGAGGTTCGCGGCGACCGCCGCTTTCCTGAGGGCGGACTGCGTTATCCCCGCCGCCTTAAGCTCGCCCGCCAAGTCCAGCATACGCGCGGCGAAGCCGGGGGAGGAGGAGTTATAATACGCGCAGCTTGTTTTCAGGCGGTTGACGGTTTTATACATGGTAACGCCTTTTATGATTTCGTCGGCGTACGACTTGGCGGAGCCGTATTTTTTCACGATACCCGCCGACAGCTTTGAAAACCCCGTAATGTTTATTCCGCTGATTTTGCGCGCGCCGAGAAGCTTGTACATATTGCGCTCGGTTTCAAAAAGAAACTGCTCGGGCGCAATCAGACAGTCGTTTTCGCGCAGCTCGGCGGTCAGGCGTTCAAGCCGTTTTTCAGCGGAAAGAGAAGTGATTATTCTAATCATCAGACTAAATCTCCGAATAAAAATCCCCCGCCGCCCGTTTGTGGATACAGCCGCCCTTATGCCCGCGTATCACGTCCTCGGCGAAGGCGCGGCAGGTGGGCGCGCCGCAGCAGCCGCAATCCAGCCCCGGCAGTTTTTCGAGTATCCGCTCCAATTTTTCCATCAAACTTATGGACTCGCCTATATCGTCGGAAAGACCGTAGGCGGGTACGTATTCGATTTCCCCCTGCCAGAAAAGGCTTTTTTTCTCGCTTCCGTCCAACCTCGCGCCCGAAACGGGCAGATATTTCCGCAGGGCGTTGAGCTTTACCCGGGCGATGTACGGGTTCTCAATCGTGAGGACGCCGCCCAGACAGCCGCCCGAACAGGCGCTTAACTCTATGAACTCAAGGTTTTGGAAGCGTTCGTCCTCCAAATGGGAAAGCACCTTCATAACGTTTTCCACGCCGTCGGCGGAAAGGCAGCGGTCGCTTAAAACGCCCCCCGCCTCGCCGCCGGTCCCCCCCCAACTGACGCCTATCCTCCCGGCGGTGTTGAGGGTCTCCCCGTCGGGGAACAGGTTTTCAAGGTCGAGGTTTTTCATAAGGGACGGCAGCTTCGGAAAAATATCGCTGATGGCGATTACGCCGTCGATATCGGATTTCTCAAGCCCGACGGGAGCGCGGACCGACGTCGTTTTCGCGGGGCAGGGCGCGATAAGGAAAACGCCGATTTCCTCGCGGGGGAGCGCGGTTTTCCTTTCCGCCCGCCGCAAAGCCGTTTTCGCGGCGACGTCCTCGGGGGCGTTGAGCGGGGAAATATACGGTATAAGGTTGGGGAAGCGGACTCTGATAAGCCTTATAACGGACGGGCAGGCGGATGATATCAGGGGCAGGTTCACCTTGCCCTCGGCGATTAGCCGCCTTGTCGCTTCCGAAACCTTTTCGGCGGCGGCGCCGACCTCGTATATGTCGTCGAACCCGTAGGCGAGCAAAGCCCCCAAAACCGCCGCCTTATCCTCAAGGTTGTTGAACTGCGCGTAAAGCGCGGGGTGGGGCAGCGCCACTTTATACCTGTAGCCGTCCGTCACGGCGAGCGGGTCGCGGACGGGCGTTTTCGCGCGGGCGGGGCAGACGCGGATACACTCGCCGCAATCGATACAGCGCATATGGCTTATAACGGATTTGCCCCGCCGGATTCGCACCGCTTCGGTGGGGCAGCGCTTAAGGCAGTTGATACAGCCGTTGCACTTATCCGGGTTAAGCAGGACCGAGTTCGGGAATTTATTCATAAACTTAGTCCTTCGGGCGCTTCATGTATATCTTCATGGTGATAACCGTGCCTTTGCCCGCTTCCGAGCGGATATCGAACTCGTCGGCGTATTTCTTCATATTGGGCAAACCCATTCCCGCGCCGAAACCGAGCGCCCGTATGTTGTCGGAAGCGGTTGTGTACCCTTCCTGCATGGCTAACTCTATATCGGGGATTCCGTTCCCCGTGTCGGAAATGACAATCACGATTGCGTCGGGGTCCACCGTAACCGTGATTTCCCCGCCGTTCGCGTGGATAACCGCGTTGATTTCCCCCTCGTAAGCGGCTATCGAAACGTTGCGTATAACCTCGGGCGGAATACCCATTTGCTTCAGTTTGTTCTTAACGGCGGAACTCGCCTCGCCCGCGCGGGAAAAGTCGTCGCCCGGGATTTCATGCTTTAAGACGATGCTCACGGCTCTTTCCTCCCTTTAAGCCCGCTTTCGTAAAGTTTTCCGCAGGCTTCATACATACGCTCTTTCGTGGAAAGGATAACGACGCCTTTTTCCCGGGCAAGCTCGACGACGTCCTGACCCGGCGTTTTACCCCGGACGAATACTATGCAGATAATATCCATCATTTCGGCGGTGCGGACCACCTGCGGGTTTAAAAGTCCCGTGAGCAAAACCGCCTGGTCTTTCACGAAGGCGAGGACGTCGCTCATCATGTCCGAACCGCAAGCCATATGCACGTCGCTGCCGAGGCGTTCCTCGCAGCAGAGTACCGAACAGTTAAGCAGGGTTGAAATGTCTTTGATTGTCATACGGTGTATTCTCCTTTAAGCATTTTATATATTATACCACTAACAAGAGGATTTTTCAACCGAAAAAAAAGAAGCCGTATTTCAAAAAATGCATACCGCGCCGTTGACATATTCAAAAAAAATGTTATACTTGAAAGGGTTGGTTAAACGGAAAGGCGTATGGCGACGGAACGCTTGGAGAAACAATATTATGGAAATGAAAAAATCGGTTGTTATCAACTTTCTCGCGTTCGCGTTATTGTCGTCGGTCGCCTGTTCGGGCGCTTCCGGCGGCGCGGTGAAAGAGGTGGTTATAATCCGCGGCGACAGAAATGTTTACGGCTCGTTAAATATGTTGCTCGAACCCGTGACGGTTAACTATGAGGGCGAGGAATTGACGGAGGATTTCAGCGCGGATTTGGTGGTAATCGGCGAATTTACCGGAGAAACGAAAGCGGGATTCGGCTATGTTTACGACGACCATTTCAAAAAAGAGATTATAAACGACGCGAACGCATACAATCAATTGCTTATAACAAATGTGCTGAAAGGCGATGCGAAGGTTGGTGAAACCGTAACGGTGGTACAACGTTACGGTTTCGACGAGGAACGCGGCGCGCTGATTTCGTTCAGCGGGTTGACCCCCATGAATAAAGGCGACAGTTGGATTTATTTTTTAAAGCGTTCCGATAACGCGGATTTCGGCGCGTATTACAGCGCGGGGGATTCCGACGGTCGATACCCCGTTCCGAACCATGAGCTGAAAAAAGCGGCAAAAGAGGTTTTGACCAAAACAAGGGAATTGCACGACAAGGGCTCCGGTTGCGGGGAAGGGTGTTTGAAAGCCCGCGAGGAAGCGGTTTTGAAAATTGACGCTTCCATGCTCGGCGTGTTAAACCGCGACGATTTTAATTTCGAGCTGTACGCCGAAATTCTTGAATACTTTGAAATCGGGGCGCGGGACGGAGCGAACCCCGGGCAAGGTTTCGACGCGGGGCTGATTGAATTGGCCAATCGGCAATAATTGCGCGGTATAGACAAAAAAGCCGTATTCATAAAGACAAAAAAGCCGTATTCATAACGGGCGCGTCCGAAAACGCCCTTTATGAATACGGCTTTTTTGCGTCAAAGAACCGATATGTCGTCTACGGCAAGATAATACCACGCCTGCCCGAACTCTTCATAACTATTGAAAACCCCGGTTATTTCAATATCCGCCGTTTCCTCCGGATAGTCGTCGGGGAAATTATGCTCGCCGTTCCATAAAAACTCAAGCCCCTTCACGCAGCAGGCCGCCGTGTCGGTAACGAACGCGTAATGGTAATATGTGTCGGTTTCTTCGGAATACAAAGCGTAATACGCCCCGCTCATTTTTATGGTTTTGCCCATATAATCCTCCGGGGTCTCGTTTATTTGGTCCAAACAGGCGATTAACACCGTAACGCTCAACTCCGTTAAATCCAAGTCGACGGCGGCGTTCCCCTCGGGGTTCCCTTTGCCCGCGCACCCCGCCAAAACCAAGCATAAGACCAATAATAAAGATAAGCGCCTTTTCATTTTCAGTTCCTCCTTAAAACGAACCCGACCGCGCCGAACGCGCAAAAACCCGCGGCGTTCGCCGCGACGACGGTCGAACCTACCGGCGTTCCCGCCAAAATTGAAACCAATATGCCGGCGGAAGCGCATACTACGGAAAAGCACGCCGAACAAACCGTTACGGCTTTAAAGCTCTTAAACACCCGCATGGCGGACAGCGCGGGGAAAATCACCAGCGCCGAAATCAAAAGCGCCCCCACCAAGTTCATGGCCACCACGATAACCGCGGCGATAACCGCGGAAAGCAGCAGGTTGTACGCTTTCGCGCTCGTCCCCGTCGCCGCGGCGAAGTCCTCGTCAAAGGTTACGGCAAATATTTTGTGATAAAACAGCAAAAACACCAAAATCACGAGCGCCGACAAAACGGCGCACAGCCATACGTCCGTTACGGTCAAAGTAAGTATCGACACGGAACCGAACAGCGTGGCGCAAACGTCCCCCGCGAGGTTAGAGGACGTCGAAGAAACGTTCAGCACAAGATAACCGACGCCCATGGCGCTCACGGAAATCATGGCGAGGGCCGCGTCGCCTTTAATCGTCGCGTTCCCTCCCCCCGAGCGAAGGAGCAAAACGGCGCCGATTACCGTCGTCGGGAGAGCCAAAAGGTAGCTGTTCGTTAAATTCATCGCGGCGGCAATGGCGATTGCCCCGAAAGCGACGCGGGAAAGCCCGTCCCCGATAAACGAGAACCGCTTTAACACCAAGGTTACCCCCAAAAGCGAGGAACACAGCGCGGTAAGCGCGCCGACAATCATGGCGTGCCGTACGAAAGGGAATTCAAAGTATGAAGCGAGTTTGTTCGCGAGTTCCGTCACGGCGTTTCGCCTCCTTTCGCGCAATTTCGTTTATGCCGTTCACCGTTTAAAGACGACCGTAAGACCGCCCCGCCTCGCTTTGCAGATAATCCGCCGTCAGCCCGAAGAAGAGCGCGGACTTGTTCCCGATATGCAGAATATGGGAGGCGTATTTTACGGCGGCGGCAATATCGTGCGAAATCATAATAACGGTTACGGCTTCGGCGTTCAGCTTCGCTATCAGTTCGTACATTTCGGCGGCGGCGGCGGGGTCGAGACCCGCGACGGGTTCGTCAAGCAGAATGATTTTGCCCGCGGCGCATAACGCCCTCGCCAAAAGCGCCCTTTGTTGCTGCCCGCCGGACAGTTCGCGGTAACAGCGTTTCGCGAGTTTGGATATACCCGTGTTTTCCATGTTTTCTTCCGCCATTCGCTTTTCGGCTTTGCTGTAAAACGGGCGCAAGCCGCAACGGTTCAAGCATCCGGAACGCACAACCTCCCTTACCGACGCGGGGAAATCCTTTTGCGCCGCCGTGTGTTGCGGCAGATAGCCGATTTCTTTCCGGGTCAGGCCGCCGCCTGTCTGAATCTGACCGGACGTCGGCGTTTTCAGTTTTAACAAAGCCTTCATCAAGGTGCTTTTGCCGGAACCGTTTTCGCCGACGACGCACAGGTAATCTCCGGCGTTTACGGTAAACGAAAGGTTTGAAACCACCGTTTTCCCTTCATAGCCGAGGGTCAGATTCCGACAGGTTAGTTGCGGCATAATTTTACTCCTTTACTTCCAACGCCGTTTTCAACACTTCCAAATTGCTTTCCATAATCGAAAGGTACGACGCGCCGCCGCCCGCGCCGGCCGCCGTTACCGACTGAACGGCGTCAAGGGTAAGGATTTGCCGGCTTTTGTCGTTTGTGTTTTCGATAACGATATTGGCGATTGCCCGGTCGGAGCTTTCCGTAACCATGATATTCCTCAAGTTTAATTCGTCCGTTTTCTTCGCCAAAAACACGACGGTTTCAAAGCTCGCTTCCGTTTCGGCGGAACAACCGGAAAAGGCGGCGTAATAATCCAACCCGTAATCGTCGGTAAGGTAACGGAACGGGAACCTGTCGGCGAACATCAGCGTCTTGACGTTCGCCGCGCCGACCGCCGCCCGGTATTTTTCATCCAGCGCCCGTAATTTATCGACATACGCGTTCAGGTTGCTTTGATACGTTTCGGCGCCGTTTGCGTCAAGCGACTTTAATTCGTCGGCGATGGCGGCGCAGAAAATCTCCGCGTTTTTCAGGGAAAGCCATACGTGTTCGTCGTATTCTTCTTCTTCTTCTTCTTCTTCTTCTTCTTCTTCTTCCTCTTCTTCCATACCCTCGACGGTTTCCTCAAGTTTAGCCTTGTCCCCTAAGACCTCCAAGAGGTTTATTACCGCCATATCCGGGTTGACGGCTTGTTTAAGCGCGTCTTCGACCCATTCGTCGGATTCGCCCCCGACATAGATAAACAGGTCGCAGGACGCGATTTTCGCGATATCGCCGACAGACGGCTGATAGCTGTGCAGGTCGATTCCGCCGTTTATGAGAAACGTCAGGTCGAACCCGTCCGCACGAACGCCGAGAATCTCGCGAACCCAGTCGTACTGCGGGAAAATTGTGCAAACGATTTTGAACTCGCCGGCGTTTCGCTTTTCGGCGTTACCGCATCCGGATAACGCCGCCGTCAACGCCGCCGCGAGCAAAAACGCGATGAATTTCCTCATTTTAAAGATAACCTCCCAAATATTTGATTTTAAACGCAAAAAAACAAGGAAACGCCGGACGAACCCTTAAAAAGGGCGCGAAGCGCCGCCTTGCGGAGGTTATATCAACCGTTTATCTTAATTTTTAAACTCACCGGCGTTCGAAACGCCCGAAAAGACGGCGCGGCGACGCCCGCCGCCGAAACCGCCGCGAAAACGGCGGCCGCGAACGCGACGCGCTTAAAAACCGCGGTAAACATCTTCAGCAAATCCCCCGCGATTTGGATATAAGCGCAAGCCGAGCAGCCCCCGTCCCGGTCGTTTTGGTCGTGTTCATGCCCCGCACAGGCAAAAACGCTTATCCGCGAAAAGAGGGGGAATATCAACAGGCACAGCGCAAGCGCGAGGGCAAGCGCCGTTTTGGCGTTTGTCCCCCCGTTTTTTGCCGTAACCCGCGAAAAAACGTTCACAAGTTCTCCCCCTCAAGCCTCGCCGCGTCAATCCTGCGCGCCAACGCGGCGCATATAACCGTCTTAACCGCGTCCGGAACCAAAAACGGCAGGACGCACAAAACGAAAGCCTGAACAATCCCCGAACCGGTAACCAGCATAAACCACGGCAGACCGACGGCGTAGGTCGCCGCCCACCCCGCGTACATACCCAAAAACAACGCGGGATAAGACCGCCCGAAGCGTTCGATAACCAGCCCCGCGACAAAAGCGGCGAAGACGTATCCCGCTATGAAGCCGCCCGTAGGTCCGGCGATTTTTCCCAAGCCGCCCTCAAACCCCGAAAAAACGGGAACGCCCGCCGCCCCCAACGCGACGAAAACCGCTTGGCTTGCCGCCGCCCTCTTCGCGCCGAGAACCGCCGCCGATAAAAATACCGAAATATGCGTCAGCCCGACGGGGACGGGCCCCACCGGAATGACCCAAGGGGACGCCGCCGCCGAAACCGCCGCGAAAACGGCGCACAAAACAAGCGTCCGCGTTCGGTTTATTTTCGCTCTTTCCCGCATAAATCCCACACCAATCCTTATACCGTCCCTTATTTAACGCCGTTAACGCGATTTAAAGCCTAACCGAGATTTCCCCCGATGAAAGGGCTTCACTCGTTCCGTCGGCCGTCCTCACCATCAGCCGCCCCGCGCCGTCTATGTCCTCGGCGAACGCCGCGTATTCCCCGGCGGGGGCGATAACCGTAACCTCGCGCCCTATTACGGCGGAAAGGCGCCTGTATTCCGCCATAACGTCTTCATAAGGGGTTTTGTCGGGGAAATCGGCGAAAGCGCCGATTAAATACCCGATAAGGCGGTCTTTAACGTCCTTTTTCAACCGCGCGTCCGCCCCGTCGGGAAAAATCGCGCCCGCCGAGCGGCGCAGCCCTTCCGGAAAACCGCCGTCGAGGGCGACGTTAATCCCCACCCCCAAAATAACCGCGCCGTCGCCCGGAACGGCCTCGGTAAGTATTCCGCATATTTTCTTCCCGTCCAAAAGGACGTCGTTGACCCATTTTATCCGGCAATCGCGCCCCGCCGCCGCCCGAACGGCGTCGCATACGACGACCGCCGCCGCCGTGGTAATCGCCGCCGCCGTAACGGCGAAACGCGGACGCAGGACAAAACTCATAAAAACGCCGCCCTCGCAGGAATAAAAGCCCCTGCCGCGCCTGCCGCGCCCCGCCGTCTGGCTGTCGGCGATGATTACCGTCGCGCGCGGCGCGCCGTTTTTCGCCTTTTCCTTCGCCGTTTCGTTGGTGGAGGCGAGCGCGTCGTATCTGTATACGCCGCCTTTTTCAATCACCACGCGAAATCGGCTTCATCATAATATCCGGTGTCGATAAGCGCGCTTTTAACGTTGTCCCTGTCCACCGCGACGACCGCCGTCTGCTTGGAGGGAACGCTCTTCTTCCCGTTGTCGTAATCGGCGGGGGCGCTCACGGAATCGCCTTTTATAATGGCAATCGCCATATCCATGGCGTCGTTCGCGAGGGTTCTGGTATCCTTGAACACCGTCATGGACTGCTTCCCGTCGATGACGTACTGCACGGATTCTTTCTCCGCGTCTTGCCCGGTAATTACGAAACTGCCGACGTTAACCGCCAAGACGTCGGCAATCGCGCGGGCGGCGCCGTCGTTCGGCGCCAAGACGAAAACATGCTTCTTGTCCTCGGCCGACGCGCTCGTCATATTCGCCTCGGCAAGGTTTTTCGCCGTGTTAAAGTCCCAGTTGGTCGAAATCTGACCGATAATCTCAGCCAAATCGTCGCGGCTTAATTCCGCCTTGTCCCGAAGCGCGGCGGCTTTGGAAGAGTTCTTGATTACGAACGTGCCGTCCGCTATCTTCGGCTGCAAAACGCTCCACGCCCCCTCGAAGAACAAAAAGGCGTTATTGTCGGACGCCGCCCCCGCGTAAAGGTAAAGCGGGTTCCCGCTGCCGGACGCGTTGTCCGCAAGGTACCGCCCTTGCGTCTCGCCCACGGAAACGCTGTCAAAGGTTACGTAATAATCCACCGCGTCGGTTCCCATAATCAAACGGTCGTAAGATATAACCGTAACGCCCTTGGCTTTCGCGGCTTCAACCGCGGGACCGGCGGCGTCCGCCGTCTGCGGGCAGATTATCAGCACTTGAATACCCTTTTCAAGCAACGCCTCGACGTTTTGCTTTTCGGTCGCGGTCTCCCCGTGGCTGAACATAACTTCGACCGTGTAGTCGGTAGCCCCGATTACTTCCATAAACTTAGCCTCGTCTTGGAGCCATCGCGGCTCTTCCCTTGTGGGCAAGACGACGCCTATGTTCACGGAACCGGAATCCGAGCCGGAATTTCCGTCGCAGCCGGTCGAGGCGGCCGTGAAACCGAGCGTGAGGACGACCGCCAGAAAAAACGATAATTTCTTTTTCATAAACATGACCTTTCCTTTCTTGCGTCAGGCGCGAAACCGCCGCGCCAAACGCCGTTAAATAAATTTTCGCCGAGGAAGCGCGCCCGCGTTCACCGCGTGTCAACCGTTAACTGCATGGCTGTTTTTTCCGTGCCGTCAATCGGAATTACCGTAAACGCGGGGCGGCAAATCAAATCGACCTTTTCCGCCTCCATATAAACGCGGGCAATCGCGATTGCCTTAACCGCCTGATTTGTCGCGCCGGCGCCGACCGCTTGGATTTCGGCTCTCCCGCCCTCCCTGATTATGGCGGCGATGGCGCCCGCCACCAATTTCGGCATCGACCTTGCCGAAACCTTGACAATTTCCGTGTTCATAACCGCGTGGCCCCCCTGTTAAATATTTTGCGCAATCCTCTTTATTGAAACGGCCCTGCCGCTTGAAACGTCTATTTCCACCGTTACCGCGTTGACTTCGCATTCCCCTTCGGCGGGAAAATACTTTTGCGGATAATAACGTATGAATTTTTCAACCATGTTTTTTTCCGCGCCGATTATCGAATCCGACGCGCCCGTCATTCCGACGTCGGTGATATAGGCGGTGCCGCCGACAATCCGCTCGTCGGCGGTTTGCACGTGGGTATGCGTTCCCAAAACCGCGCTCACCCTCCCCCGCAGAAAACGGCCCATCGCTTTCTTTTCGGCGGTGGCTTCCGCGTGGAAATCCACGATTATATTTTTCGCGCCCGATTTTCGCAGCAAGGCGTCGGCGCATTTGAACGGGTTGTCGCAGGGCGGCATATACGTCGCGCCCATCAGGTTGATTACCGTCAGCGCGCAATACCCGAAATCGACGGTGAAAACGCCCGCGCCGGGACAGTCGTCCCCGAAGTTCGCCGGGCGCAGAACGTTGCGGCGCTCTTCAAACGCGGCGTCCATTTCTTTCCTTTTGAAAGCGTGGTTGCCCGTGGTAATCACGTCCGCGCCCATGTCGAACAGCATTTTCGCGGAATGGGGGGTTATGCCGTTGCCGTCGGAAGAATTTTCGCCGTTTATTATCACAAGCTCCGTTCCCTCCGACAGTTTTATGCCGGGCAGGGCTTTCCCGAGTTTGGCGGCCGCCTTTTGCCCCACGACGTCGCCGATAAAAAGTACCTTCATATTCCTCGCGCTCCTTTGCCGCCGGCGGTTCGCCGATTAAACGGATTTACCCGATAACGCGCCTATCGCTTCCGCGTAGGAGGCGCATTCCGACGCGGCGGCCTCATACGCCGAAGCGTCCCCGTTTCGCGCCAGCGACGCGTAATACCCGAAACGGACCAATTCCGGCAGCGAGGAAACGTCGGAATCGTTGAGCAAGTCCGGGTTATAGACGTTAGCGACGTAAAGCGCGGTGAAGTGGGCGAAGCGTTCGTATAGAAGCGCGCGGTCTTTCGGCGGGATGGAGTTCGCGCTGATGAGCGCGCCCGAAAACGCCGTTACCGCCCAATATAGGGCGCCCGCGTCCCCGTCAAAGTATTCCGGCAGACAATAGGAAAGGGTCGCATCCGCGTAATCGCACAGCCGATTTTTCAACGCCTCGATGACGTCGTTAATCCGCTCCGCTTCAAACGAAAGGAAATTATCGCGTATATATTCGGCGGCTTTCGGATAATCCCCCGCGTTTATCAGGGTTTCGCAATAACGCGCCTTCGCCGCCGAGAGCTTTTCCTCGGAAGAATACTCGACGCATATGGCGTTTAACGGTTCGCGGTCAAGCTTTCCTTCGCCGTTAAGCTCGCAGTATTCAAAGTATTCGTCGAATACCGCCAAGGCTTCGCCGTAACGTTCCAAGGATATGAGCGCGTCGGCCTTCAGGCGGCACAAGTCGATGAGCAGCACGTCTTTTTTCTTGAACCTGTCCGTATACTCGACGGCGAGACTCAGCGCTTTCGCGTGGTCGCCCCCGCTTGTCGCGTCGCGTATGGCCGTTAAGAATACCGGGGCCGAAAAATTGGTGTTGATTTTCCGCGCCGCCTTTAACGCCCTGTCCAAATATTCCGCGCGCTCGTCCCCCGACATCCCCGGCAGTATCTGGTAGAGGAGGCGCACGCTGTCCGGAGTGTTTTCAAGCTCCCGCAAAAGCAAGGACAGGTTCCTCTCCTTTTTTTGTTCGCGGCGTTTTTCGTCGTCGTACAAATAGCCGTAATGCGTCGCGAACGTCTTAAAATCGTAACGCGGCGGCGAAAGCGGCGTGAGATTTTCATGTACGGAACCGACGAAGCGCAGATTCCCCGAACGCCTCCCTATGCGGCGGGGGGCGAAATCATAGCTGTCCCCCGCGCCTATTAAATTTTTAACGACGTATGACGCGCTGTTATATTTCTTCCGCGTTTCCGCGTCACCGAAGAAACCTGACATCTCGCTTAAATCCTCGTCGAAGATTTCGTCCGCGTCAAGGAACATGAACCATTCGCCCCCGCACTTCTCCAATCCGAAGTTGCGGGCGGCCGAAAAGTCGTCGGCCCAGTCGAAACGGTACACCTTGTCGGTGAAGCGTCCGGCGATTTCGACGGTTTTGTCCGTCGAGCCGGTATCGACGATTATAAGCTCGCTTGAAACCGCGTCTAAAAGCGGCTTCAACGCTAAAAGGCATTTTTCGAGGTATTTTTCCTCGTTT
>JAIRWC010000003.1 GCA_031253495.1 Oscillospiraceae bacterium
TTTTTGTCAGACAAGGCAATTTTGACGCGAATATCAGTGATATTTAAGGAAAAATTAACGCAGTATGACGAAAAATCGGCGAAAATATGGGCGTTTTGACTGCTGAATACAGGTTCTAAATCCTTAATTTTTTTCTGTCGATATTATACGGGTATTTTTCTTCCAATTCGGCCGCCAAATCGTTTTTACGGTTGTTTTTAAGAAATTCGAGCCTGAGCCCGCGCACCTCCTCGCGTACTTTCTCCCACTGTTCGCCGTCGTAAGACGTAACCGAATAAAACTCGACAATAACCCACCCCTTATCCGTGGGAACAAGCCTTGAATAATCGCCCGGGGCGGACAACTCAAAAACCGCGTCGTGATACTCTTTCCCGAAATAGGTGAAACCCGGCGGGATACGGTAAGCCCCCTCCCCGCTTTCGATAAGCTCCTTGTCGTCCGAAACCGCCAGCATCACCGTTTCAAAATCCTCGCCCGCGTCGAGGCGGGCAAGCGCGGCTTCGGCTTTGCCCTTAATTTGCTCCAGGGACGCGTCCCTGTATATATCCGCGTATTCCCCGTCGCCGTCGGCTCTCATCTTTTCCGTGCTTTCAATCACGTCGTCTTTTAATTTTATCAGGATTTGCCTGACGCTCCTGCACCCTTCGGGAATGAAAACGCCGTAATTGGCGTAATCAAAAACGTAAACGTTCGGATTTTCGGCAAAATCAGCCTCGGCCTTTTCTTTCATTTCGGCGATTGCCAGTTCAAGCTCCGCGTCGTCAACGGAAATATCCCTGACCGTATATTCCAAAAGTTTTTCGGTTATATATTTGTCCCTGCTCCAAACGGCTATTGTTTCCTCGTCTATGCCCGTCTCCCGCAAAAACCGCTCGTACAGCATGTTAACCCTCGCCGAAAGCTGTTCCTCGGTGGGTTCCCTCGCGAAATCGGAATACGCCTCTTCCAAAAAACTGGCGCGCAGATTGTCCTTCATCTCGTTAACGCGAACTTCAATTTCCGCGAGGTCTTCGTCCGTGAGCGAATCGTTCCCCAAACCCAAATCCTCCGCCGCGCGAAGATACCGTTTGTCGTTTATCTGATAATTTATGAGCTGTTCGCGCATTTCCCTCGCGCTTTCGGCGTTTTCCGGCTCGTTTTCGTCAACCTGAACGCCGTAAAGCCAATAACGGTATTCTTTTTCAAAATAACCGTAGGTTATTTCCATAAATTCGGGGTTTTCAATATCCGCGCTCACCCAAGCCACCACATCGCCGTCCCTTGCTTCGGCGTTGCAGGAGGTCAGCGCGAAAACGGCGGCGAGAGACAAAACTGTTTTTTTCAGCATCGCGGTTCTCCTTGTTGCTATAGTCGTTTAAATATAAAACACGAAATAAAAGAATAGGGGGTTTTATGAGCGAACAGGTTAAATTAGCCGTTTATTCAATCGCGCGTTTCGTAAAGACGGGCGAGAGGGCGCCGTTGCCGCCGGGCTTGCCGCCCGAACTCACGCAAAGGCGGGCGGGGGTGTTCGTGTCGTTGAAAAAGCGCGGGCAATTACGCGGATGTATCGGAACAATCGCGCCGCTCACCGGCAGCGTGGCGGAGGAAATTCTGCGAAACGCGGTGAGCGCGTGTTCCGAAGACCCGCGTTTCGACCCCGTTACGGAAGACGAATTGGACGAATTGAGCTGCAGCGTGGACGTGCTGGCGCCGGAAGAGCCGATTTCGGATATCGGTATGCTCGACCCGAAGAAATACGGCGTCGTCGTTACGAGCGGATACAGGCGCGGCTTGCTGCTGCCCGATTTGGACGGCGTCGACACGGCGGAAGAGCAGGTTGCGATAGCTATGCGAAAGGCGGGGATTTACGGGGGCGAACCGGTTAAACTGGCAAGATTCGAGGTCGTGAGGTACAAATGAAGCCGACCTGCCCTATCTGCCCGCGCGGCTGCTCCCCCGAAGAAAACCAAACCGGGTTCTGCCGCGCCCGCGCCAATATAAACGGCGCGATTACCTGCCTTAATTACGGGAGGATAACCTCGGTCACCCTCGACCCGATTGAAAAAAAGCCGTTGCGCCGTTTTTTCCCGAACTCCATGATTTTATCGGCGGGCAGCTTCGGTTGCAATTTTCGTTGCGGCTTTTGCCAAAACCACGGAATTTCCATGTCCGGCGCCGAATCAAGGACGGCTTACGTCCCCCCGGAAGAGCTTGTCGAAAAAGCGGCCGGCTTAATCCCCGAAGGCAACATAGGAATAGCTTATACCTATAACGAGCCGTTGGTCGGGTACGAATACGTTTACGACTGCGCGAAGCTGGCCCGCGAGCGCGGGCTGAAGAACGTCCTTGTTACGAACGGGTATATAACGGAACAGCCGCTTTCGGAGCTCCTGCCGTTTATCGACGCCGCGAATATCGACGTGAAAGGCTTCACCGCGGAATTTTACGGTAAAATTCAAGGCGATTTGGAAAGCGTGAAGCGGACGGTCGAACTTTCATACGGGAAATGCCACATCGAGATAACCGCGCTGATTATCCCCGGGGAAAACGACGCGCCCGACGAAATACTGGCGCTGTCGGAATGGATTTCAAAACTGGACAAAAATATTCCTTTGCATTTATCGCGGTATTTTCCGAGACACAATTACTCCGCCGAACCCGCGAGCGTCGCGAAACTGCGGGAACTGCGCGAAATCGCGAAAAAAAACCTCGATTACGTGTATCTCGGGAACGTTTAGCGCCCTCACGCTTTCGGAAGGCTCATGTTCTTAACCGCCTGCACAAGCATAAGCCTTATCCTGTTGAGCTGGTTAACCTCGCTCGCCCCGGGGTCGTAGTCCACCGCCACTATGTTGGACTGCGGATTCCTCCGCTTCAGCTCGCCGATAATCCCCTTGCCCACTATATGGTTGGGCAAACACGCGAAAGGCTGCATACATACTATATTGTTCACGCCCTCATGCATAAGCTCCACCATTTCCGCCGTCAGCATCCACCCCTCGCCCGCTATGTTGCCGGTCGAAATTATGCCGTCCACCAACTTCCTCACTTCCCTGAACGGTATATGCCTCCCGAACTTCGTCCCCTCTATGGCGTCCGCCACGGGTTTTTGCAGATACTCGAACAAATCTATGGCTTTATTGCTTATAAACCAACGTTTCCACGACACGGTCAGAAATTCGCGACGCGAATTGGCGTGGTCGCACATAAACCCCAAAAAGCTCAGCAAATCGGGAACGACGGCTTCCGCCCCCTCCCGTTCTATCAAATCCACGACGAAATTGTTGGCGGCGGGATGATATTTTACAAGGACTTCCCCAACCACGCCGACGCGCGGTTTTTCAAGCTCGAGGACGGGCAGGTTATCGAAATCCTCGACAAGCGCCCTGACGTTGTCCCTAAAACGCCGCCTGCCGAACGATTTTATCTCGGTTTTGAGAAATTCGTTCCATTTTTCGTATAATTTGTTCGCGCTGCCCTTTTCAAGCTCGTAAGGGCGGACGCGGTACAGACACCGGCTTAAAACGTCGCCGTAAATCAAAGCGACGGCGGCCCTCGTTAAAAGCGCGGGCGTCAGTTTGAACCCCGGGTTTTTCTCCATTCCGACAATATTCAGCGAAATCAGCGGCAGGTTCTTGTAACCCGCTTCCGCCATCGCTTTCTTTAACATCCCTATATAATTCGTAGCCCTGCACGCGCCGCCCGTCTGGGTAATCAAAAGCGAGGTGTTGTCAAGGTCGTATTTCCCGCTTTGAACCGCGTGCATAAGCTGCCCTATGGTGAGAATGGCGGGGTAGCAAGCGTCGTTGTTTACATATTTAAGCCCCTCCTCCACGACTTCTTTGGAATAATCCTTGATGATGACGAGATTTACTCCCGAATACCTGAAAGCCGGCTCCAAAAACTCAAAATGAAGGGGCGATAACTGGGGCGCCAAAACCGTGTGCGTTTTCCTCATCTTTTTGGTGAACAGGGGATGCCGTTCAAACGGTTTGCACTCCCCCGCCGCCGCGAAACCTTTCGCGCGCCTGTCCTCCGCCACGGAAATCAGCGAACGCAGGCGTATTCTCGCCGCGCCTAAGTTGTTTACCTCGTCGATTTTCAAAAGCGTGTACATCCTGCCGCTTTCCCGCAGTATTTCCTCCACTTGGTCTGTCGTAACCGCGTCCAAACCGCATCCGAACGAGTTAAGCTGAACAAGCTCGAGATAAGGCTTTTTCGCCGTAAGGGTCGCCGCCGCGTAAAGCCGCGTGTGGTACGCCCACTGGTCGACGCTCCGAATGGGGCGCGCGATTTTCGCCAAGTGCGCCACGCTGTCCTCGGTTAACACCGCGAAGCCGTAACCGTTCACCATTTCGGGAATACCGTGGTTAATTTCCGGGTCCACATGGTAAGGGCGCCCCGCGAGAATTATCCCCTTGCCGCCGCTTTCTTCCAACTTTTTAAGCGTTTCCTCGCCTTTTTTTCGGATATCGGCTTTAAAACGCGCGTCCTCTTCGTAGGCAAGCGCAAGGGCGCGCCCTATTTCCTCCCCGCTTATACCCAAACCGAAAAATTCCTCCGTTAACCTTTCCGCCATGCGTTCGGGGTGGTAAATCGGCAAAAACGGGTTCATAAACTCTATTTTATGTTCGCGCAGCTCCGGAACGGAATTTTTAATCACCTCGCTGTATGTCGCGACGACGGGGCAGTTATAATGGTTGTCCCCCCCCAGCCCCTCGTCCGTTTCATAGGTAAGGCAGGGGTAGAAAATAAACTTTACGCCGTCGTCAATCAGCGACATAACGTGCCCGTGGGCAAGTTTGGCGGGATAACACACCGATTCCGACGGCATGGTTTCTATCCCGTGGTCGTAAATCTCGCGGGAGGACTTGGGGGACAGCTTAACGCTGTAACCCAGCTCAGTAAAAAACGTATGCCAAAACGGATAATTCTCGTATAGCCCCAAAACGCGGGGAATCCCGACCGTTTTGCGTTTCGCCGCGTCTTTTGGCAACGATTCGTAATCGAACAGGCGGTTATACTTATAATCGTACAGATTGGGCAATCCGGATTTTTTTTCGTTTAACCCGGCGCCTATCTCGCACCTGTTGTTGGTTATAAACTTTTTCCCGTCGTCGAACTTGCTTATCGTAAGCAGACAGTTGTTGGGGCATTTGCCGCACCGCGCCGCAGACTTCTTGACCGTGAAATTGTCAAGCTTATCCGACGACGCAATTGTCGAAGCGTTCCCGTCGTCGCGTTCAAGCGCGATTAACGCCCCGCCGTAAGCACCCATTAACCCCGCTTGCGCCGGACGCACCACATTGCGCTCGCAGACCAGTTCAAACGCCCGCAGCACCGATTGGTTCAGGAAGGTTCCGCCCTGCACAATGATTTTCTCGCCCATAGCCTCGGGCTCGCGGATTTTTATTACCTTGAACAGCGCGTTTTTTACCACCGAATAGCTTAAACCCGCCGAAATGTCCGCGACACTCGCCCCCTCTTTCTGCGCCTGCTTGACCCGCGAGTTCATGAACACGGTACAGCGTGAACCTAAATCGACCGGGTTCTCCGCCGTCAAGCCGATTTCCGAAAACTCCGCGGCTTTCATGCCGAGCGCGTTGGCGAAATTCTCGATAAACGAGCCGCAACCCGACGAACAGGCTTCGTTAAGCAAAATGGACTCGATTTCACCGTTTTTGACCCTCATGCACTTCATGTCCTGCCCGCCTATGTCGAGAATGAATTCCACCCCCGGCAACAGCTTTTCCGCCGCCTTGTAATGCGCCATTGTTTCTATCTCGCCGTAGTCTATTCCGAGAGCCGCGATTACCAAATGCTCGCCGTAGCCCGTAGCCGTCGATTTGGCTATGTGGGCGTCCTTCGGCAACTTTGCGTAGACGTCCTTTAAAATCCCCATTACCGACTTGAGCGGGTCGCCCATGTTGTTGCCGTAGTGGGTGTGGAGTATCTCCGATTTGCCGTTAATCAAGACCGCTTTGGTCGTGGTGCTCCCCATGTCTAAGCCGAGATAACAAGCCCCCTTGTGCTTCGATAAGTCCGCTTCCGGGATAACGTCCTGCTTGTGGCGGTTCAAAAACTCCCGCTTGTCTTCCTCGCTCTTGAAAAGCGGCTGCAATCTCTCGACTTCGTGAACCACAACCGACGATAAGCCGCTTATTTTTTCCCGCAAATCGGCAAGGCTTACCTCGGCGCGCTTGTCGGACAGCGCCGCCCCCATCGCCACGAACAGGTTGGCGTTTTCCGGAAAGATGATGTTTTCGGGCTTTAAGCCAAGCGTTTCGATAAAGCGTTTGCGCAGTTCCGAAAGATAGTGCAACGGTCCGCCGAGAAACGCCACGTTCCCGCGAATGGGCTTCCCGCACGCCAAGCCGCTTATAGTCTGGTTCACCACCGATTGGTAAATCGAGGCGGCAATGTCGGATTTCCTCGCGCCGTCGTTCAAAAGCGGCTGGATGTCGCTTTTCGCGAAAACCCCGCACCGCGACGCGATTGGGTATATCGTTTCGTAACCCTTAGCCAGTTCGTTAAGCCCCGTAATGTCGGTGTTCAGTAACGCCGCCATTTGGTCGATAAACGCGCCCGTCCCACCGGCGCAGGTGCCGTTCATGCGTTGTTCCAAGCCGCCCTTGAAGTATGTAATCTTCGCGTCCTCGCCGCCTAACTCAATCGCAACGTCGGTTTCGGGAATTAACGCCTCAACCGCCACAGCCCCCGCGCTTACCTCCTGCACAAACGGAATGTCGAGCCACTTCGCGGCGTTGATGCCGCCCGAACCCGTTACCGCAATGTTGGCGCGGTCGTCTTTCAGCGACTCAACCGCTTCCGTAAGCACCTCGGCAAGGGTTTTCTTTATATCGGAATAATGCCTTTGGTATTTTTGGTATACGATATTGTTGTTTTCGTCCGTAACGGCGATTTTCACCGTCGTGGAGCCCACGTCAAGCCCGATGTTTCTCATGTCTTTGGTTTCAGCCTCCCCTTTCGTCGGTTGGTTTATCACATCTCGGTCAAAAAATCGTCCAGCAGAAAGCTGATAACATCCTTCATTTCCTCATAATTCCTCAACGCCTCTTTCAAAGCGCGCGCGTAACCCAATTTATCCCCTTTTTCAAGCGCGTTTCGCCCCACCGCCATGTAGTACCCGAACCTGTGAAGCTCCGAAAGCGCGCCTATATCCGAATCGTTGAGCAAATCGGGGTTGTATACGTTCGCGACGTAAATCGCCGCCATATCCGTGAAATTCTCGAACAAAAAAGCCTTTTCCGGCGCGGACAGCCCGTTTGGCGACAGCGCCGCCCTTTCCAACGCCGAAACCGCGAAAAAAAGTTCCTTCACGCTTCCGGTAAAGCGCTCCTTCACGCAATAATCGAGGACCAACCTCGCGTAATCGGAGTGATTCCGGGAAATCGCGACTAACGATTCCTCCATTTGTTCGCGTTTAAGTTTTTGTATCAAAGAGGAAAGGTTCGCCCCGTATTTTATCGCCAAATAAAACATTTCGGAATAGCCGTGCGGCTTCCCCGATGAAATCGGCGTGAAACCGTCGAGGAATTCCTGCAGCTTCTCCCCGTCGGTCAGCGAGATTAAGCCCATCAGCCCGAAAAACCCTTCGTTTGACGCGGCGGAGGCTTCCGAAGCGAACCGTTCGGGGTCTTCCGATTCATAATACAGCTTTTCAAGCGCGGCGTTGAAAAAATTCAGCTTGTCGTTATCGCCGGCCGCGACGACCGCGGAATAATATTCCGCGAGTTTGTTAAAATCCGCCCTCCCCTTAGCGACGTCGGAAACCGCGAACACCGCCTCTTGAAACACGTCGGAAGAAACGTCTTTGACATATTCGGCGTCGTTTATCCCGTACGCTTCCTCAAGGCGGCGGTACGCCTCGTCAAAGCGTTCTTCCTTGGCGCGGCACACCGCGACTAAACCGGTCAAAAAATTATATTTCTTCTCGTCGAGATAATTGACGATACAAAATATCATGGTCGATTTGTCAAGCTCGTCGTTACGGAATTTGCCGTAATATTCCCTGTATTTCAAAATCGCCTCGACACATTCGCCGTACCGCTGCCGCCTGTACAGCGCCACCGCCTTATAGGCGTAGGCGTCAATTAAATGCGTTTCGTCGCTTTTCGCGGTTTTGATATACTCGTCCGCGTAAAAAGCGGCTTTTTCCGAATCCCTGTCGGAGTAATAATTCACCGCGCAAAGATACGGCTTGACGTAAGCGTAGGGATAATCCGCTTTTTTCAACAGCTCAATCGCTTTCAGGAAATAATTCTCCGCTTCTTTCTTATCGTCCGTGCAATCGGCGATTTGGCACAAAACGCGTATGCTGTCGGGCTCCTCCTCAAGCGCCTTGAGAAGCAAACCTAAGTTTCTCGCCCTTTTGGCTTCCTTTTGCTCCTTGCTTTCAAAAACATACCCGTAATGGTGCGCGAAAGTCTTAAAATAATACGACGGGAGGAACAAATTGTCCAAGGTTTCGTGTATCTTCCCCGTAAAACAAAGTTCGGGGGTCCGCCGCGCTATCCTTTGCACGAACAGGTCGGAGTGGGCGTCGTCGCCGGGTTTGGAATAATTGCGCGTTACGTAGTAGGCGGAATTGTATTTCGCGCTTTTCGCCTTATCGTTGAAAAACTCGGTCATCTCGCTGAAATCGCCGTCGAAATGGTCGTCGGCGTCAAGGAACATGAACCACTCGCCGACGCATTTCTTCAGACCGAAATTCCGCGCCGCGGAAAAATCGTTCACCCACTCGAAATTTAAAACCTTATCGGCGTAACGCTCCGCGATTTCAACGGTTTTGTCCGAAGAGCCGGTGTCAACGATAATCAGCTCGCTTTTCACGGCGGATAAAAGCGGCTTCAACGCTTCGAGGCACTTTTCGAGAAATTTTTCCTCGTTTTTTACTATCATGCCCACCGAAAGGGTTATCCCGCCGTCGATTACTCTCGCTTTCATACATTCAGATGTTTTCCAGCAGCGCCTGCTCGGCGATTGCCGCCTCGGCGTGGCAAATCATGTAGACGATATCGTCCTTCTTCCCCATAACCGCCGCCGCCGCCTCGCCCACCTCGCCGGGATAAAACGCCGCGTTCTCCTTTATGTCGTCGAACCTTTTTTTAACCGCTTCGTACACCTCGTCGATTTTTCCGTCCTTGGCGTCGACTATGATAACTTCGGTGATGCCCACGCTGATTGCGTTCGCGTAGACGCAGTATTCGTCGGCGTTCGCCGGGTCGCCGATATAAGAGTCGATGATTTCGTCCAAAACGGGTTGCATAAACACGGGGAACGTTACGGCGTTTGTAACGACTTCATACAGCTTATACGCGCGGGTTTCGTCTTGGGGAGCTCCCCCCCCTTCGGAAGAACCGTCCTCTCCCGAAGCGCTTTGCGTGTCTTCCGAAGCGCTTTGCGTGTCTTCCGAAACGCTTTGCGTGTCTTCCGTGGTTTGCGCGTCCTCCTTCGCGGGTTCGCAGGCGGTTAACGCCAGCATAATCGCCGCCGTCAACAGTAACGCTGTCTTTTTCATAATCTTCTCCTTACGTTTTACGCGCGGCGACGCCGCGCTCCGCTGTTAAGGTCGTTTAAATTCGAAATGCTTCGCGTTTTGAATTTAAAAAATCATAAACCCTATCTGATAAAATTCGTCCTCGCCCTTACGACGTCGGGCGGTTCGGGCAGACCGCAGGCGTTCTTCATTTTTATGAGATACGCCATATTCGCGCCGATTACCTCCATCATTTGAACGCCTTCCGCGTCTTTGCCCGCCTGCTCGCCGCTCAATCCGTGTATTCCGCTCCAATAAATCGTGGGGGTTATCAGCATTTCCGCCAGCTCAAAATATTGGTTAATCGTCTGTAACGCCGCCGTTCCCCCCGCGCGGCGCATGGCGACCGCGCCCGCCGCCGGCTTAAAACGGAATTTCCCCGCCCCCGAATAAAACGCGCGGTCGAGGAAGCATTTCAGCGTCCCGTTGATACCCGCGTAATACACGGGCGAACCGATTACGACCCCGTCGGCGGCCCGCATTTTCGCCGCGATTTCATTCAATCCGTCGTCCGTAACGCACTTCCCCGCGCCGCGGCATCCGCCGCACCCCAGACACCCGCGCAAATTCATGGCTCCGACCGTTATGATTTCGGTTTTGACGTCTTTCGCGTTGAGGGAACCCGCGATTACGCCGAGGGCGTAAGCGGTGGTCCCGTTTTCGCGGGGGCTTCCGTTGATTAGCGTAACTTTCATTTGCTCCTCCTTGAAACGTGTTCGGGTTGATTATACCATTGTTTTACAAAAAAGTCAATATTAAAGCGCGGCGTTATTGACAAACCCCTTGAAATATGGTAAATTTAAGGGGACGAAATTTTTACGGGGGTGATGATTGTGGAAAACGCGGTAGACTTAAGGCGGGAGACGGTAGAATCCATTTTGAAGCAGTCAAAAGAGTTCAACGAGAAAATAAACCATGATATTGAAGTTTTTTTTCAGGTTTTAAGGGAGCGGATGCTTGAAAACACGGTGAGGGGCGTCTGGGGCGGCAGGGTCGAGTTTCCGATAAAAAACGGAACGGAAGCCGGTAAGGAATTTGTGATAATAGAAGGCGAGGACGGGAACCATAAATTTTTCGTGGATAACCTGTGCCAGTTCGCCGAACAGGAAGAGGTGAGCGTTTCGGCGACGGGCGTCATCTTCAGCAATGATATTTTCTCGAACGAGGACAGCGAGAAAAGCGTCAGCAAATTTAATTCCTACGGCAGGTACATCGAGTTTATCGTCGATTTTTTCACCCCTGCGGAAAGCGCGGATACGCTCAAGTCCGAAATTCTCGCGGAATTTGAAAGGTGTAAGCCGATTTACGACGACCGCGTGAGGGAGATTTGCGACGAAATTTTTGACGAAACCAGGATTATAGGGTGTTTCAGCCGCAAAGCGAAATATTACAAAGACGATTTCCCCGCCGACTTGGCTTACTCTTTTGTCGGGGAGCATTTGGACCCGATTGCCATTCCGGCGAAACAGCCGTACACCGACGTCGTCGTCGGCGCGGCGGAAAAGCAGGGAATAGTTATCACTGACATAGAAAACGACGGGATGTACAGCAGCATAGTCAGGTGCGGGCTGACGATACCGGAAGAAAAAGCGGAAGGGGAGCCCGCGTATGTCGATATCTTAAGGCAGCAGATTAAAGAGGCGCAGACCAAATACACGAGGCGCTTGAAAGCCGTTGAGGAAAAAAGGGCGGAAATGGCGGGGATATTCGATAAATTTCTGCCCGCGGTAAAACAAAAACTTGACGAGGTTCTGGCAAAAAACCCGAGCGGCAAGGTCTATGTGGTTTTTAACAAAACGGATAATCCCGATTATATATTCTGCGACCAGAAAATATATTGGGAGCTTCACGACGAGTTTGAAAAGCGTTTTGAAAAAGAGGGTCTTAAAATGGGGTGCAGCAGCGATACGGAGCATTATATCAACTGCTTGGCCGTTTCCCGTTTAAAGAAAAAATAAGGCGGGGACATACGGCTTGTTTCGGAAAAAAGAAAGCGGGGCATTATGGCAAACACCAATTCGGAAGCGATAAATACCAAGAAATTTTCGCTCGGGGACGTCGTCGTCAAGGAGGGCGCGTCGTCGCCCAAAGAGATGGTCGTCGTTCTGAAGGGCAACGTCGGCGTTTACAAAAATTATAAGAGCGCGAACGAGGCTTGCCTGAAAGTTATCGGACCGGGGAGCTTTCACTGTGAGCAGTCCCTTTTCTCGGACGGCGAACAAACCGAAACGCTGGTCGCCTTGACGGAGGTCGTCGCTTTTATCGTAACGCGCGAAAACGTCAGGGAATTTTTCCGCAATTACACGGACACGGCAATCTCCATCACCGAAAGCATTTGCCGAAGGCTGGCGGAAGACACCGTTATCTTGGACAAACAGCGAAAGACCGAAAGCGGCGTCCCCTCGGGCAAGAGCAAGCTGTTCCCCGACGGGCACGGCAGTTACGTGCTGCCGCTTTCAAACTCGAACGAGCAGCTCGTCTACTGCGTTAAGGCGACCTGCCCCCTTTGCGGTTATACTTTCGATAATTTGGGGATATTTATGTCGAGGCTCAGACCGAAAGAGACCGACCCCGATTCACGCGTGAGGTACAAAGACGCGGAACCGCTTTACTATGAAATTACCACCTGCCCCAATTGTCTCTTCAGCGTCGATTTTCGTTCGTTTGCCGACACGCCGGCGAAACTCGCGGACAAAATAAATCAAAGGGTCGGCGCGTACAAACTGGAAACGCGTATACAAACCGGGCGGGACAGGGATACTTTCGCCGTTTTCGCCGGTTATTACCTGGCGTTGCTTTGCGCGCCGGAGATATATCCGGATTATCAGCTCACGGCGGGGAGCCTTTGGCATAAGGTGAGCAGGCTTTACGGCGATTGCGGCGACGCGAACCTGGAGAATTACGCCGCGGGCCAATCGCTTGAAAACTATCGGTACGCCTATTTGAACTTCGACATTTCCGAAAAACAAACGCAGCAGGTATGCTACGTTATGGGCGAGTTGAATTTAAAATTAGGCGACGTCGACGAAGCGAAAAATTATTTCTATATGGTAAAAACAAACCCCGCCGTAACCGAGGTGATGAAGCGGCGGGCGGATATTCGCATCGACGCGATACGGGAGTCCGCCCGGGACAAAAAAACATGACCTTGCGACGGCGCAAACCCCGTTTAAACCCAAATTGCTTCGCGTTTTGAACTTTTTATTCCGGAACGGGTTCAATACCCCGCCCCTTGGGGCGAAAGTTAAAAACTTGGTAAAGGTAAAAAGTGAAACCAATATCGTAAAAAAGGCAGGGGGCAAAATTTGACGAAATCCTTGAC
>JAIRWC010000017.1 GCA_031253495.1 Oscillospiraceae bacterium
GTGAACTGCCTTATGACGGGCGCGGACGACTATGTGACGAAACCTTTTTCCCCGTCGGAGTTGGTGGCGCGGGTTGACGCCATTCATCGGCGGGTGGCCATAACCCGCCCGCTTGAGGACGCGGAAAAGGACGTCGTTTCGGGACCGTTCAGGATAAACGTCAAAAGCCGCACCATTTCCAAAAACGGGGAAATCATAGATTTGACGCAGGTGGAATATCACATCCTTGAGTTTTTTATAAAAAACCGCGAAACCGCGCTGGACAGAAAAAGCATTTTGTCGCGCATATGGGGCGATTCTTATTTCGGGGACGAAAAAATCGTGGACGTGAACGTTCGCCGTCTGCGTATCAAAATTGAGGACGACCCCGCCAAGCCGCTCTACATACAGACCATATGGGGGTTCGGCTATAAATGGGGCGGGGACGGCGAGCGTTGACGCGCGGCTTTGCCGGCCGCCGGCGGGATTTGCCGTAAACGGGCGAACGCGGTTCGCCGACCGAGGTGATTGCGTGGGTAAACGAAGTATAGCGACGCGCTGGTTCGCGAACAGCTTCGCCGTCGTCGCGATAATTTTAGCCGTCATGGACGTCGCGCTGTTCTTTATGCTGAAGAACTATTACTACAGCGCGGTGGGGCGGCTCCTCCAATCCGAGGCGAACATCGTTTCCGGCGTGCTGACGCGCTATTATGAAAATTTCGGCGCGGTCGACCCCAACGAAATGCGCCGTTCAATCGAGGAGTTCGACAACAAGGATAAGATGGAGCTTATGGCGATTAACGCGTCGGGCGAGGTCGCGCTGACTTCAAGCGGCTTTTCCCCCAAAAAGAATTACGATATGCCCGATTACAGGCTCGCCCTGGAAAGTTCCGGCGGCTTCGGCGAATATGTCGGCTATTTCAACGGCGAGGAAAAGTATATGGCGGTAACGGTCGCGCTCCCTTTCGCGCAAGACGGCATCTATTCCGCCGTCAGGATGGCGGCGTCGCTTGAAAAGGTGGACGCGCGGTTATACGCCATCACCCTGCTTATCGGGGCTTTGAGCATAGCCATGCTTTTGCTTCTTTTGTTCTTGGGGCTGTATTTTATCCGTTCGATAGTTTCGCCGCTCCGCCAGATAGGCAACACCGCGAGACGCTTCGCCGGGGGGGATTTTTCGGTGAGGATTGAACGGACTAAAAACAACGACGAGATAGGCGAGCTTTCCCGCGTGTTCAACGACATGGCGGACGAGCTGGAAAACGCGGAAGAGATAAAAAACGATTTCATTTCCTCGGTATCGCACGAATTGCGCACACCGCTCACGGCGATTAAAGGCTGGAGCGAAACCGTGCTTGAGTTAAAGGACGGCGAAACCACCGAAAAGGGCATGAGGGTGATAATCGCGGAAACCGAGCGCCTTACGGGGATGGTCGAGGAACTCCTTGATTTCTCGCGCATACAAAGCGGGCGGTTTTCCCTGCACATGACGAACACCGACTTAATAGCGGAATTGACGGACGCGGTAACGGTTTACGCGGAACGCGCCCACAGGGAGGAAATTTCTCTCGTTTTCGCGAGGGAAACGGACGAGCCGATATTTTTGTTCGCCGACAGCAACAGGATACGGCAGGTTTTCATCAACGTTATTGACAACGCCATAAAATACGGAAAAAAAGGCGGAAAGGTCGTCGTCGACGCGGCGACGGACGGGGAAAACGCCGTGATTTCGGTAACGGACGACGGGTGCGGCATTTCCGCGAACGACCTGCCCAAGGTGAAAATGAAGTTCTTCAAGGCTAACCATACCCGGCGCGGTTCGGGCATAGGCTTGGCGGTCGCGGATGAAATCGTTTCAATGCATTCGGGCAAACTGGATATAGAAAGCGAAGTCGGCGCGGGCACGACGGTCAGGATAACCCTGCCGACGGAAGAGGTGGCGGTTTGAGCAAAGAGAAAACCATTAAGGCGCCGGCGCATAAATCGAAAATCGGCGGTCAGGCGTTAATCGAGGGCGTTATGATGCGCGGTTTTGGGAAAGAAGCGATGGCGGTAAGGCAAAAGGACGGAACGGTTTATCTTGAGGTGAACCCCGTTCCCGCGAACAAATGGTATCAGAAAGCGCCGTTTATCCGCGGTATATTCAACTTCGTCCTGCAAATGAAAAACGGTTATAAATATATGATGAAGTCGATGGAAAAATCGGGGATGTTGGACGAGGAGGAGGACGAAAAGGCGAACCTTGCGGCAAAGGTGGAAATTGTCGAAACGCCGCCGGAAGAACCCGGGGAGCCGGAAAAGGCAAAGGAATCCGCGTGGGTCGCCGCAATCGGCATAATCGGGGCAATAGGGGGGGCGGCGCTCGCGATAGGGTTGTTCGTGTTCTTGCCGACGCAATGCTTTTCATGGATTTTCGGGAAAGAGGCCGCGCGGTTCCAACCGCTTTTCGAGGGGTTAATCCGCGTCGCGCTGTTCGTGCTTTATATGCGGGTAATCGCTTTTATGAAAGAAATACGCGTAACCTACGAATACCACGGCGCGGAGCATAAGACCATCGCCGCTTATGAAGCGGGGGAGGAGTTAACCCCCGAAAACGTGAAAAGGCACAAACGCTTCCACCCGCGTTGCGGGACGAGTTTTATATTTCTGGTGCTGGCAATCAGCATAATATTCTATTCGGTTTTGCAGTTTTTCCTGCCAATCGGCAGCAAAGACGTCGCGGAATGGCTCGGCGTTTCGGCGATAGTCGCGAATATTATACGGACGGGCGTAAAGCTGCTGTTTTTGCCGGTTTTGGTGGGGATAACCTACGAGGTGATAAAATTGGCGGGGCGTTACGACAAGAATATATTCATGAGGGCAATTTCCGCCCCGGGGCTGGGCTTGCAACGCCTCACCACCCGCGAGCCCGACGAAAAACAGATTGAAATCGCCATAGCCGCCATGCTCCCCGTAATTCCCGAGGACAAGGAACAAGACCGGTGGTAAGGCGCGAAATCGAAGAAATCCTGCTTAAGGCGGGGGTCGAAAACGCTTCGCAAGAGGCGAACTGGCTTGTAAAACACGGTAAAGGCGACGTTCGCGACATGGTAAACCGCAGGATAAACGGGGAACCTTTACAGTATATAATAGGCGAGTGGGAGTTTTACGGTTACGTTTTCAAAGTCGGAGAGGGCGCGTTTATCCCCCGCCCCGAAACGGAACTGCTGGTGGACGCGGCGAAAGAACACGCCCCGGAATTGGTTCTCGACCTATGCGCGGGAACGGGCTGCGTAGGCATCGCGCTCGCCAAGGAAACGGGCTGTAAGGTCGCCGCCGTCGAAAAGTCCGCGAAAGCGTTCGGATACTTAAAGCGAAACATAACGCTCAACAACGCCGAAAGCCGTGTTAAAGCGATAAAAGGGGACGTTTTGAACCTGCGGCGGGATTTTCAAGGTTTCGACTGCGTTTTGATAAACGCGCCTTACCTGTCCGCGAGGGAAATGGCGGCGTTGCAAAAAGAGGTAACTTACGAGCCGTATGAGGCGTTATACGGCGGCGGGGACGGGCTGGAATTTTATCGCGGATTCTTCGGCGTTTGGGGACGTTTTTTGAAAGGCGCCAAATTGTTCGCCTGCGAGGTCGGCGACGGGCAGGCGGGGCGGATTTGCCGGTTAATGCGCGACATAGGTCTTTCACCTAAGATAAAAAAGGACTTCAACAAAATAAACAGGGTGGTTTATTCAACACAAACATAAAGGAGAAACATCATGGCGAAAAGCAAAGCGACAAAGCTCCCCCCCGTGAAATCCTCTTCAAAGGAGGAAAAAAAGAAAGCGCTCGCCGCGGCAATCGCTTTAATCGAAAAGGACTTCGGCGAGGGCGCGGTAATGTTTATGAACAGCCATAAACAGCGCATGAATATCGAATCGGTTCCCACCGGCTCGCTTAACCTTGATTTGGCGCTGGGGATAGGCGGCTTGCCCAAAGGCAGGATTATCGAAATATACGGGCAGGAATCCGGCGGGAAAACCACCGTGTCGCTCCACGCGATTGCCGAGGCGCAAAAGTTGGGCGGTATGGCGGCTTTCGTGGATGTGGAACACGCCCTCGACCCCTCCTACGCGAAGAAGCTCGGGGTCAACGTGGACGATTTGATTGTTTCCCAGCCGGACACGGGGGAGCAAGCCCTTGAAATTATGGAGCGGCTCGTGCGGTCGGGCGCGATTGAGATAATCGTGCTTGACAGCGTGGCGGCGATGGTTACGAAAGCCGAAATCGAGGGAGAAATGGGCGATACCCACGTGGGGCAGCAGGCGCGGCTCATGTCCGCGGCGATGAGGAAATTAACCAGCATTATCTCCAAAACGGGGACGGTGGCGATTTTTATAAACCAAGTGCGGGAGAAAATCGGCGGCTACGGCAACCCCGAAACGACGCCTGGCGGCAGGGCCCTGAAATTCTACGCGTCTGTGCGGATTCAAGTAAGCCGCTCAAGCGAGAAGATTATGAACGGCACGGAACAAATCGGCGTTCGGACGAAGTGCAAGGTGGTTAAAAACAAGGTCGCGCCGCCTTTTAAAAGCTGCGAGTTCGACATGATTTACGGCGCGGGGATATCGAAAATAGGCGAAATCCTCGATTTGGCCGTGGAATTGGGTATCTGCAAGAAAAGCGGGGCGTGGTTCTATTACGGGGATATGCGGTTGGGTCAGGGGCGGGAAAACGCCAAGCAGTATCTGATTGACGACGGGGATTTGGCGGACGAAATCGAGAAGATAATCCGTGAAAAATCCGCCGAAATAGATATGAGCGAAATTATAAACGACGCAACCGACGGCTCTCCGGAAACGGAAAACGGCGAAGGCGGCGTTCCGCCCGTTTCGGGGGAGGAGAAAAAATCCGCTTCCAAGAAAGGCAAGAAAGCCATACTTATTGAAAGCGAGGAGGATTTTGAGGAGTTTTCCCCCGACGAGCTTTAAAACAAAGGAGCGACGATGCTTAACACCGTAAAGGTCGGGATGGTTTCCCTCGGCTGCCCGAAAAACCAGTGCGACGCCGAGTTAATGCTCGCGAGGATAGCCAAGGCGGGGTTCAGGCTTGTGAACGAACCCGGCTTGGCGGACGTGGTTATAATCAACACCTGCTGTTTTATCCAATCGGCGAAGGAAGAGGCTATCGAGGAAATCATGGAGGCGATTAACCGTAAGAACGACGGCTTAAACAAAAAAATCATCGTTACGGGCTGTCTCGCCGAACGTTACCGCGAAGAGGTGAAAGACGAATTTCCGGAGATTGACGGCGTTTTGGGGATAGCGAAAAATTCCGATATCGTGGAGGCGATTTACGGCGCGCTGCTCGATAAAAAAGCCGCGTCGTTCGGCGATATAAGTGGGCATTGCATGGAGGGGGAGAGGTTGCTTTCCACACTGCCGCACTACGCTTATCTCAGAATAGCCGACGGTTGCGACAACCGCTGTTCTTATTGCGCCATACCGACGTTTCGCGGGGGGTTCCGTTTCCGCGAAAAAGAAAGCCTTCTGGAAGAGGTCAGGGGCTTAACCGAAAACGGCGTGAGGGAAATTATCCTTGTGGCGCAGGACGTTACGAATTATCCCGATTTGCCGGGGCTGTTGAGGGAGCTTTGCGGGATAAGCGGGCTGAAATGGTTAAGGCTGATGTACTGTTATCCCGAAAGGATAACCGACGGGCTGATAGAAACGATAAAAACCGAGGAAAAAATCGTAAAATATATAGATATGCCCATACAACACTGCAACCGCGATATCCTGAAAGCGATGAACCGTTCGGGGGATGAGCGGAGCTTATGGGATTTAATCGCGAAATTGAGGAACGCCGTTCCGGGCATCGTGCTTCGCACCACCTTGCTGGTGGGGTTCCCGGGGGAGACCGAGGAACGGTTCACCGAGCTGGCGGAATTCGTGAACAGCGTGAAGTTCGAGCATTTGGGGTGCTTCGCTTATTCCGGGGAGGAAAACACCGCCGCCGCCGGATTCCCGGGGCAGGTTGACGAGGCGGAACGCCGCCACCGCGCCGAGGTGATAGAAGAACAGCAAGAGGTGAGGAAAACGGCTTTTTTGGAGGGGCTGAAAGGCAGGGAATACGAAACCGTCGTCGAAGGGTACGACAGGTATTTCGAGATGTATTTCGGCAGGAACTATATGTACGCGCCCGAAACGGACGGCATGGTTTATTTCTCCGCGAAAGGGGAAAAACCCGTTTTGGGGCGGTTCGTTACCGTGAGGATAACGGACGTGGTTGACAACAACCCGATAGGTGAAACGGTATGAACTTAGCGAACAGGCTTACGCTGTTCAGGATAATCCTGACGCCGTTCTTCGTGGCGGCCGCGGTTATTGAAGCCATTCCGCTCAACTATTTATGGGCGCTCGCCATATTCGCCGCCGCGGGTATCACCGATTTCCTCGACGGGCGTATCGCGCGGAAGTATAATATGGTTACGCCGTTCGGAAAGTTCCTCGACCCGGTCGCCGACAAGGTATTGACCTTATGCGCTTTGATTTGCTTTGTGGAATTGGGGTGGGTTTCGGCGTGGGTGGCGGCGTTGATAACGGCGAGGGAGTTCGTCGTTTCGGGAATAAGGCTCGCCGCCGTCGAAAGCGATGAGAAAATCGTGATACAAGCGGACGTTTTCGGGAAGCTCAAGACCGCTTTCACAATGCTCGCCATTTGCTTCTTTTTAACCTGCGCCGCCGTTTTCGGGAAGACGTTCCCCCCCGGCGCGCGGTTAACGGGGGACGCGCTCATGTATATCTGCGCCGCTTTAACGGTCGTTTCCGGCATACGGTACGCGTGGAACTACCGCCGTATATTCAAGCCGAAAAAATAATCAGTATAAAACAGGAGAAAATTATGGACAACGTATTTTGTACCCAGTGCGGGGCGAAGTTATCCCCCGGCGTCGTTTTCTGCACGGACTGCGGCGCGAAGGCGCCCGCCGTTCCTTTCGCTTTCGGGGGGGAGGCGATAAACGACGGCGATTTTGAACTGCCGGAGGGTTTTGACCTGCCGGAACCGGAGGAAATAGAACCAGCCGCGCCGATTATTCCGCCGCCCGCCGAACAGGCGGCGCCCGCCGCGCCGATTATCCCGCCGTTCGCCGAACAGGCGGCGCCCGCCGCGCCGATTATCCAACCGCCCGCCGAACAGGCGGCGCCCGCCGCGCCGATTATCCCGCCGCCCGCCGACACCGAGTTCGATATCAAAAACGCCGAACCGTTCCTCGCGGAGGAGCGCGTGGGCGGGGACTTTTCGCGGGAGCCGGGGGTTTTGCCGGTTAAGCCGCCGTCCGGCGCGGCGAAGTTCTTTACCGCCGTGTTCTCGGTGTTTTTGTCCGTGATTTTGTTCGCGGCGCTGACGTGCGCGCAGGCGAGCGTCATTATACGGCTGACTTTCAGCGAAAACACGGTCAAAAACATGGTGAAAGGCGTCGATTTCGCCAATATATCGGTCGAGGCGGATATACGCGGCGTGGATTTAGACGGGGGCGAAACCTTGTCTGAGGCTATATACAAGTCGATAGACGAATACTATACGGAAACCTTCGATATCAGCGAGGGCGACATAGAAGAAATGCTCGAAAGCGACCTGCTTAAAGACTTTTTGGCGGAGATAATCTCTAAAAACGGCGATTATCTGCTTGGAGGCGAAGGCAACGCGACCATCGTTTCGGCGGATGATATCGTGAACTTTTTAGACGAGAACCGCGACGAAATAAGGGATATGACGGGTTACACGCTTGTCGCCTCGGATTTGACCGACATAAGGAAAGCGCTGGAGGACGGGCTTGGCGGCGGGGGGCTGTCGTGGGACGACGTAACGCGGGACATATCCGTCGGGCTTGGGATTATACGCAGCGCCCTGTCGATATACGCGCTCATAATCATAGCCGTTTTGGCGGCTTTGATAATAACGCTGATTATACTGATTAACCGCCGCCTCACCGCCGCGCTGATTTACTGCGGCGTTACCGCCGCCGTTTCCGGCGGCTGCGTCGCGGCGTCCCGATTTTTCGCGGGTTACGCCTATTCCGGCGTGGCGGAAGCGGTGGGCGTGGATAAGTCCGCGGTAAGCTCCGCCCTCGCCCCGGCGTGGAACGCCGTGTTATTGACGGGGGGGGCGGCTTTTGCCCTCGGGGCGTTGCTGACGATAATTTCCGTCGCCGTCCGCCTTTCCAAAAAGAATAAAGGCGCCGTTCCCCCAAGCCCGTGAACCTTTATTTAAGAACCTTTAAAACGCGGCTCGCCCTGCCGGAACAGCGGGAAATGGCCTTACGGCTTTTGGATTACGCCCTGCGCGAGGAATACGGCATTTTGCGCCGCCCCGAGATGACGAAGACGCCGAGCGGCAAGCCGTACTTTAAAGACTCAAGCATATTCTTCAATTATTCGCACTGCCGGTTAGCCGCCGCCTGCGCCGTTTCAAGGCGGGGGGCGGTGGGGGTTGACGCGGAATGCGGCAGGGCGGTGAGCACCGCCGCCATAAACCGCGTTTGTATTCGCAGCGAGCTTTCCGCGATAGAAAACGGCGGCGATTTTCTGAGGATATGGACGCAAAAAGAAGCCTACGCGAAGTTCACGGGGCGCGGGTTCGCGGAAAGGTTCCGGCGGATTGACACCTCGGCTTTCCCGCCTTCCCGCGTTTTCGAGCGGGAAACGGGCGCGGTTAAACTGTTTGTCGCCTGTTATTATGAAGGGGATGAGGACTGTAATTTAATCGAATTATAAAAAAATAAGCGAAAGAAAGCGGCTCCGTAAAAACGGAGCCGCTTTTTAATCGGAACAAATCAAGGAAACCACGCGTTAAGGTTAAGAACGCCTTTTCCTCGTAAGGGCTACCGCGCCCGCCGCCAGCACGGCGGTTCCGAAGAGAACGGCTACGCCGCCCGCGCCGGTATCGGTTCCGCCTTTATCGTCGCCGGTTCCGGTGTTGGCGTCGCCGCCGCCGGTGCCGCCGCCGCCGGTGCCGATGTCGCCGTCGCCGTCGCCGTCGTCGTCATCATCGTCGTCGTCGTCATCGTCGTCGTCGTCGTCATCGTCATCGCCTTCTTCCGGCTTTAAGGGGAGGTCGTCGTCCGGCTCCCACCCGTCGGGAAGCTCACGCGAAAGATACGCTTTCGTAACGTTAAGCTCGTCATAGGTCATGCCGTAATAACCGATATAGAACTGTATCCCTATACCGTCTTCAAGATACGCGATAAGCTCGTCGTACTTCGGGAAGTCTTTAAGCGCGATGACTATCATGTCGCCGCCCACAATAAGTTCCGGCTTTAGCCTGCCGGAGTTCCAACCGGAACCCTTGCCCTCGCCGTCCGTGATTTCGTTCCACTGCCACGCAATCTCAAAGGTTTCGCCGTCGGCGTATATATCCTCGTCGGGCGAGATTTCAAGCACCAAATACTTCGCCGCTAAGAGGTCGGCGATTTTAAGGTTAGAACCGGTACCCGTATCTTCAGCCCCGTCCAAAAAGCCTTCGGTTTTCCAGCCTTTTTGGTTATCGGCTCCGCCGCCCGCCCAGTTGAAGTCGCCCAGTTCGGCAATAACCGCGGGAAGTTCGCCCCAAACCTCAAGTTTAACATTCTTTATGTCGTCGTCGGCGCCGATATTATATCCGCCGCCGTTGCTTATCCTTATTCCGTCGACTTCGTCAATCAGCGCCGCGTCATACGAGCCGCCCACGCCGTAAGAAAATTCCGCGACGTACACGGTATCGCCCTTCGTCGCGCCGTCAATATTCGCCCTCGCAATCAAATCCGTTGCATAAAACACGCCGTCTTTTTCCTCATAGAGGTTTTCCGCGCCGTCTTTCCAGGTGTGGAGACCGCCGGCCCCCAAAGCCCAGAAATCGTACTTTCCGTCGACGGTCAAACCGACGCGCAGGTTTCCGCCCGCGTCAGACGCTTTGGAAAGGGTGAAAGTCAGCTTTAATTTGTCGCCCTTTTCCACCACGCTCAGGTCAATAATCACATTTTTCTCTTCGGTTACGGTAAGAGCCCCGGATATGTCAACCTCAACCCAGCCCTCATCCGCGCTTGTCGGGAAAATCATAAAGCCCGACGCTACCGCGCAGGCGATTATCCCCGCCAGAAATTTCCTTAACTTCATGTTAAATTCCTCCAAAATACAGTTTTAGATTTCGTAAACCCAACGGGGATTCGCCCCCCTTTTACGCTTACCGTTTAATTATATGGCATATTCCGTTTTTTGTCAATAGGCAAAACAAACAAAATTTTTCGCCGGGGTTACGGAAAGCGACCCCGTAAAAACGAAGCCGCTTTTCAATCATAACACATCAGGCGGAATTGCGCCTTAATCTTAAGAACGCCTTTTTCTCGTAAGGGCTACCGCGCCCGCCGCCAGCACGGCGGTTCCGAAGAGGATTGCCACGCCGCCCGCACCGGTATCGGTTCCGCCTTTATCGTCGCCGGTTCCGGTGTTGGAGTCGCCGCCGCCGACATTGGCTTCGCCGCCGCTGCCGGTGTCAATGCCGACGTCGCCGCCTTCATCATCGTCGTCATCGTCGTCATCATCATCGTCGTCGTCATCATCGTCATCGTCGTCATCGTCGTCATCGTCGTCGTCATCGTCGTCATCATCGTCATCATCATCGTCGTCGTCATCATCATCGTCATCGTCGTCGTCATCGTCGCCTTCTTCGCCGACAACTTCATAAGTCGCAACATCATTGCCGGTTATCTTGGCGATTACATTCCCGCTCGCGTCGATAAACTCGATTCTGTTGACTTCATAAGTGCCGTTCCACAGGTTAATGCTGACATAGCCCTTAACCCCGGGGGCGCCGCCAAGGTCAAATTCAAGGGATTCCTGCCCCGCTTCAAGCACGGTTTTGCCCTGCGCGGTGGCTTGCGCCGCCTCGTTGCCGACGTTGCCGCCGATATTCCCGTATTGGTTTAACTCGAGGGAAGTCGCGTCCGGATTGACGGGCTCGATGTTATAATTGCCGTCAATCTTCCCGTCGTCGGCGGCGACGACGCTGTCAAAATAGAAAACCACTTTCGCGGCTCCGGCCGTTTCGGGAACATTCCTCCACTCCACCTGGTTGGCGCTCACCGCGGTGAACACGAAACCCGACGCTATGGCGCAGGCGACCGCTCCCGCCAAAAATTTCCTTAACTTCATGTTAAATTCCTCCAAAATACAGTTTTAGATTTCGTAAATCCCAACGGGGATTCGCCCCCGTTACATCCACCGCCTAATTATAGGGCATATTCCGTTTTTTGTCAATAGGCAAAACAGACAAAATTTTCACAGACCGCGCCGTCCTCACCGCGCTATTCCTCCTGCAGCTTTACGCTCAACGCCTTAACGTCCTTTTTGATTTCCATGAACGCCTCGACCACAAGCGGGTCTAAGTGGTTGCCCGCCGAATTCCTTATAATATCCGCCGCCTCGTCGTGGGACAGGGAATCCTTATAGCACCGCTTGCTTACCAATGCGTCATACACGTCGACGACCGCCACCACCCTCGCCGACAGCGGGATATTCTCGCCCGACAGCTTATCCGGGTAACCCAACCCGTCCCAGTGCTCGTGGTGGAAACGGCAAATATCGTAACAATGGCTTAAATAAACGTCCTTTTTGCTCGACATGAGCGATTTTATTATCTGCCCGCCGACCGTCGTGTGCGTCTTGATAACGTCAAACTCTTCCGGCGTCAGCCTCCCCGGTTTGAGCAGAATGTTGTCGGGCACGGCTATCTTCCCTATATCGTGGAGCGGAACCGCCTTTATCATCGCCTCATAATCGCCGTCGACGAACTGCTGGGCGTACCTCCCCGTTTTTATCATGTGGAGGATAAGCAACCGCGTCAATTCCTTGGTGCGTTTGACGTGCAACCCCGATTCAAGGCTCCGGTATTCGATGAGGTTCGCCATGGAGTCAAGGAAAAGCTCCTTCGATTCGATAATCTCCCTGCTCTTTTCGTCCACCATGATTTCAAGCTGTTCGCGGTAAAGCGCAAGCTCGATATGGTTGGCGACGCGCAGCTTAACCGTTTCGGGGTCGAACGGCTTGGATATAAAGTCCACCGCCCCCGCCGCGAGCCCTTTCCTCTCGTCTTCGGTCGCGGTGATAAATATGACCGGAACTTTCTTCAGGGATGGGTCGGATTTCATAATCCTGTTCACCTCAAAGCCGTCCATATCCGGCATAATAACGTCTAAAAGCGCGAGATGGGGTTTTTTGTCGTCACCGTACAACTTCGCGAGGGCGTCTTTCCCGTTCGCGGCTTGCTCGATTTCATACGTGTCCGAAAGGATTTCCGACAACACGAACCTATTGACCTCAACGTCGTCAACTATCAGAATTTTCGCCTTGCTGCTTTCCATTTCAACATTCTCCTTATCAAGTTTTCGGCGCTTGCCTTCCCGGTCGCGCCCCGCTATCCGCCTTGGCTTTCCGCCGCCGCCTCAAACTTATACCCGACGCCCCAAACGGTTTTGAGCGCCCACTTGTCCGAAACGCCGTCCAACTTCTCCCTGAGCCTTTTTATATGCACGTCAATGGTCCGCGAGTCGCCGAAATAATCATATCCCCATATTTCGTCGAGCAACTGGTCGCGCGTAAAAACCTTGTTGGGGTTTTTAGCCATGAAGAACAGCAACTCCAGTTCTTTCGGCGGGGCGTAAACCACCTTTCCCCCCGCTTTCAGCTCATAACCCGAAATATCTACGACCAATCCGTCGTATTGGACGGTCTTTTTCTCCTCCGGGTTTTCCTGCCGCCGGAAACTCCGCCTTGAAACCGCTTTTATCCGCGCGACCACCTCTTTCAGCTCGAAAGGCTTGACTATATAATCGTCCGCGCCGGATTCCAATCCCAAAATCTTGTCGGAAACGTCGGATTTCGCCGTTATCATTATGATAGGCACGAACGAAAACCGCCTGATTTCCCTGCACGCCTGCACGCCGTCAATACGCGGCATCACTATGTCAAGCAATATCATATCAGGCTTGATTTCCTTGCATTTCGCAATCGCTTCGTCCCCCGCGCCGACGGCGGTTACCGCGTAATCCTCTTTTTCCAGCCCTTCCCGTAAAAGTTCGCGTATTTCCCTGTCGTCGTCCGCCACAAGAATCTTTTCCAACACAATCAACCTCGTCTCACACCGCAAATCTTATCTCACAAACATTATTATAATACATTTTTGTTAAATTTTCAAGCAAAATAGGGCGACGAAAAGCATTTTTGGCTTTATTCAACAAAAACAACAAATATATTCCTCAACAGCGATTTAATTTTGTTGATATATCACAAATTTCAAAAAATATAAATAAACCCCTTGATTTTTTCCGAGAAATGTATAAAATAAGTATTAGCGTCTGTTAGCACTCGTTAGCTTAGAGTGCTAACAGACAGGGCGGATTTCAGCCGCCCGCCAAACAAAACAAAGGAGGAACGCACATGAACATCAAACCATTGGCGGACAGAGTCGTCATAAAAATGCTGGAAGCCGAGGAAACGACCAAAGGCGGCATCATTCTTGCCGGCTCGGCGAAGGAAAAGCCGCAAATCGCCGAAATAACGGCGGTGGGTCCCGGCGGCGTTGTGGACGGGAAGGAAATTAAGATGGAGGTTAAGGTCGGCGACGAGGTCTTAATCAGCAAATACGCCGGCACCGAGGTAAAACTCGACGGGGTCGAGTATACCATACTTCGGCAGTCCGATATCCTGGCAATCGTGGAAAAAAAAGATAAGAAAGGAAAGAAATAAGCATGGCGAAACAAATCATTTACGGGGAAGAAGCGCGCAAGGCTTTACAATGCGGGATAGACCGCCTTGCCGACACGGTTAAGATTACCCTCGGCCCGAAAGGCAGGAACGTCGTCCTTGACAAAAAGTTCGGCGCGCCGCTGATTACCAACGACGGCGTTACAATCGCCAAGGAAATCGAGCTTGACGACCCTTATGAAAACATGGGCGCGCAGTTAGTCAAAGAAGTCGCCACGAAAACCAACGACATCGCGGGGGACGGAACCACCACCGCCACCCTGCTCGCGCAGGCGATTGTCAGGGACGGAATGAAGAACATAGCCGCCGGCGCGAACCCGATGGCGGTAAAGCGCGGCATAGCGAAAGCCGTCGACGCCTCCGTCGCGGAACTGGCGAAGCAGGCGCAAAAAATCAACAACAAGGACATCGCCGAGGTCGCGACGGTTTCCTCCGGCGACGAGGAAATAGGCAGGCTCATAGCCGACGCGATGGAAAAGGTAACTTCCGACGGCGTAATCACAATCGAGGAAAGCAAAACCGCCGAAACCTACAGCGACGTCGTGGAGGGAATGCAGTTCGACAGGGGTTACGTATCGCCTTATTTCTCCACCGACGGCGAAAAGATGACCGCGGAATTGGACGACCCGTACATCCTTATAACGGACAAAAAGATTTCCGCCGTTCAAGACCTGCTCCCTTTGCTTGAACAAATCGTGCAGGGCGGGAAGAAACTGCTTATAATAGCGGAAGACGTCGAGGGCGAGGCGCTCACGACGCTTATACTCAACAAATTGCGCGGCACGTTTAACTGCGTTGCCGTCAAGGCTCCCGGTTTCGGCGACCGCCGCAAGGAAATGCTCAAGGACATCGCCGTCTTAACGGGCGGAGAGGTTATCACCGAGGAACTGGGCTTGGAGCTTAAAGACGCCACCATGGAACAGTTGGGGCGCGCCAAGCAGATTAAGGTCAGCAAGGAAAACACCATTATCGTGGACGGCGCGGGCAAAGGCAAGGATATCAAGGAGCGTATCTCGCAAATACGCGCCGCCATGGAAGAGACCACGAGCGATTTCGATAAGGAGAAGCTGCAGGAGCGCCTCGCGAAACTTTCCGGCGGCGTGGCCGTCATAAAAGTCGGCGCGGCTACCGAAGTCGAGATGAAAGAGAAGAAACTGCGCATCGAGGACGCTTTGGCGGCGACCAAAGCCGCCGTTGAAGAAGGTATCGTGGCGGGCGGCGGCGTCGCTTTGGTGAACACCGCGGGCGCCGTCGAGGAAATCCTCGCCAAGCTCGACGGTGACGAGAAGACGGGCGCGGACATCATTTTGCGCGCGCTGGAAGAGCCCATACGCCAAATCGCCGAAAACGCCGGGGCGGAAGGTTCGGTCATTGTCGACACGATTAAACGCTCGAAGAAAAAGGGTTACGGCTACGACGTGACCAAGGGCGATTACGTGGACATGATTAAGGGCGGGATAGTAGACCCCGCGAAGGTTGCGCGTTCCGCTTTGCAAAACGCGGCGTCCGTGGCGGCGATGGTGATTACCACCGAAAGCCTTGTGGCGGACAAACCGGAAGAAAATCCCGCGCCGGCGCCGGGCGGCGGCATGGGCGGCATGGGCGGAATGTATTAACCGATAGTGGAAAAGCGCATAACAAAGCCATTTGCAAGCGGTAAGGCACGATTTGTATGCCAAATTGTATGTCAAATTTTTTTTGAAGTGCATTACCGACCCGAAACGAACGGAAAACCGCCCCGAAAAAAGGGCGGTTTTTTGGTGATATAGTACAATAAAAGTTGACACATATACCTCGAAGAAGATATAATAAAATCAAAAAAATGGAGGTAAGAAGATGTCAAAGGAAAAGAAGCGAGCGCCTCGCCAATATACGGCGGAGTACAAGGCGGAGGCGGTAAAACTAGTGCAGAAAATCGGGAACGGACAAGC
>JAIRWC010000030.1 GCA_031253495.1 Oscillospiraceae bacterium
TTGAAATTGAACGGCAACCAGTTGCCGTGGTCGCTTAAATCGATATCCTTCGACAGATAAAACTTCTTCGTCGAGTCTTTCATCAGCAGCAAATCCGAAACTTTTGAAATCTTTACGTATCCGCTCCATTTGCTTGCCGCGCCCGCCTCGACCGCGAACGCCCCGCCGAACACCCCGAACATAAACGCCGTTGCCAAAACCGCCGATAAAATACGCTTTTTCATTGACATTATCCGCCTTTCACAAAATTTTTATACATTATAACATTTTTTTAAAACAAATTCCATTCGTATAATATACATAGTTTTGGCGCTTTTTTTTGTATATATTGCACAAAAGGCGCGGGGGGATTCCGAATACGGCCTTCGGCAAGAAATTTTCGCGAAAGTGTTGCCTATGTCTTAACTTTTAACATAAAAAGACCGGGCAATAGTGAAAAACGTATTGCAAAAAATCGGGAAACATGGTAAAATGAGCCGTGTATGAAGATGTATGAAACGCGAAATTACGACACGCTCATAAAACCCGCCGGCATCGACGGCACAGTCGAAGCGGCGCGGCTCCTCAAATCCGGCGAGGTCGTCGCCATCCCCACCGAAACGGTCTACGGTTTGGCGGGGAACGCGTTGGACCCGAAAGCAATCGCGAAAATCTTCGCCGCCAAGGGCAGACCGCGAGACAACCCGTTAATCGTTCACGCGGCGGACATGGAGGCGGTTCGCGGGTTAGGGCTGGAGGTTTCGCCGCTCGCCGTCAGGTTGGCCGCGGATTTTTGGGCGGGTCCGCTCACAATGGTTATGAAAAAGGTCGGCGACACCGTTCCGGGTGAAGTCAGTTGCGGGCTCGGCACCGTCGCCGTCCGCGTTCCGGGTTGCCCCGCCGCCTTGGATATAATAAAGGCGTGCGGTTTCCCTTTGGCCGCCCCCTCCGCGAATGTTTCGGGCGCGCCCAGCCCCACGAAAGCCGAACACGTTTACGCGGACTTGAAAGGTCGGATTCCATTGATAATCGACGGCGGGGAATGTGAGGTGGGGCTTGAAAGCACGGTTATCGCGCTCGAGGGGGATAAAGCCCGGATACTGCGCCCCGGCGCGGTTACGGCGGAGCGGCTCCGCGAATATTGCGAAGTCGTGATAGACGAGGTCGTTTACAAGGACTTCACCGGCGGGGGGAGCGCGCCGAGCCCCGGCGCGGCGCACAGGCACTATTCCCCGAAGGCGCGGGTAATCGCGGTTACGGCGGATTCGGACGAGGCGTTTAAGGCGGTCGCCGCCGGCGGTTGCGCCATCGCGGACCCCGAAGCGCGGACGCTGTTCGCGAAGCTGCGGGAGTTCGACGAACAAGGCGCGAAACGCGTTTATATCAAACTTCCCGAACCAAACGGCGCGGGCTTGGCGTTGTACAACAGGATTATACGCGCGGCCGGTTTTAACGTTGTAAAGGCATGACGATGACAGATTTCGGCGATTTGAACATAATAGGCTTAACCGGGACGTCGGGCGCGGGGAAAACCGCGGCTTCGCGGGTTTTCGCGGAACGCGGGTTCATCGCGGTCGACTGCGACCGAACCGCGAGGCGCGTGATTTCCGGCTCCAAATGCGCCGAAGAGGTGAGGCGCGTATTCCCCGAGCTGTATGACGGCGAAAACGTTTTCGACAGGAAGAAAGCCGCGCTGACCTTGTTCTCCTCCCCCGAAAAACTGTCGCTTTATGAAAAGACCGTGTTCCCTTATGTGATTTACGGCATAATACGGGTTATCGTCGAGTATTCAAAAAAAGGCGCGCGGGATTTCCTGCTGGACGCGCCGACGCTGTATCAGAGCGGGGCGGATGATTTCTGCAAGGTTGTAATCGCCGTCGTTTCCGACAGGGATACGGCGATAAGGCGGATTGTCGAACGCGACAAAATCGACGCGGCTTCGGCGGCTTTGCGGCTGGGTGCCCAGCGCGACGCGGGCTTTTTCAAGGAAAGGGCCGGTTATGTCGTGGAAAACAACGGCGATTTGGAACAATTTACGGAAAAAATAAACGAAATGATAAACGGGTTAAAGAATGGCGGCAATAAAAAAAGAGAAAAAACAGGATAAGCTGACCGTAATATCGCGAACGCTGACCGTGATAATCATAGCCGCGCTTATACCCCTATCCGTAAGCGTCGCGGAATACGCCCGTTATGAATACCTGCTCGCCCGGCACCCGCTCGATTATTCCGAAACCGTGGAAAAATACGCCCGCGAAAACAATTTGGACAAATACTTGGTTTACGCGATAATCAAGATTGAAAGCGGATTTAACCCCAAAGCCGTTTCCGGCGCGGGCGCGCGGGGGCTTATGCAGATAATGCCGGACACTTTCGACTGGCTCAGAGAATATCGGCTCGGCGACGGGGAGCGCGATTACGGCGATATGTTCAACCCCGACGACAATATCCGTTACGGCTGTTACCTGATTGCCTATCATTTGGGTAATTACGGCAATATCGACTGCGCTTTGGCGGCGTATCACGCGGGCGACAAACGGGTGGACGAATGGCTGAAAAACGCCCTGTATTCCTCCGACGGCAAAACGCTCGATAAAATCCCCGGACGGGATACCGCGCATTATGTGGATAAGGTAAACCAAGCGTACAAAACATACTTAAAATTATACGAAAGGGCGGCGCGGGCGCAAAATGGCTAAGGAAACGGAAAACAAAAAAATTAAAGAACTAAAGGAAAAACTTTTCTTTGAAAAGAAAAACGCCTGTAAAACCATGAGCGGCGCGGAAATCAAGAAAGCCGATACGTTCTGCGAGGGGTATAAGGCGTTCCTTGACGCCGGGAAAACCGAGCGCGAAGCCTGTTTCGAAACGGTGAAAATCGCGAAAAAAGCGGGGTTTTCCGAGTTTGTTCCGGGGGAAAAATATTCCGCCGGCGCGAGGGTTTACGCCGATAACCGGGGTAAGGCGGTTATGTTGGCGGTAATCGGCAAAAACGGCGTTAAAAACGGCGCGAACATAATAGCCGCGCATATCGATTCCCCCCGCATGGACATGAAGCAAAACCCGCTTTACGAAGACGGCGGGCTCGCTTATCTCAAAACCCACTATTACGGCGGGATAAAAAAATATCAGTGGACCGCCGTGCCTTTGGCGCTCCACGGGGTAATAGCCAAGAGCGACGGCGGCGTAATCGCCGTAAAAATCGGCGAGGACGGCAAAGAACCCGCGTTTTGCGTGACGGATTTGCTCCCCCACCTTGCCGACGCGCAGTACAAACGCCCGGCGAACCAGCTGATAAAAGGCGAGGAGCTGAATATCCTGATAGGCTCGAGACCGTTTAAATCGGGCGGGGATTCGGACGGGGCGAAGTTGGGGATAATGAAAATCCTAAACGACAAATACGGCATAACCGAACGCGACTTCGTTTCGGCGGAGCTTGAAGCCGTCCCCGCTTTCAAGGCGCGCGACGTCGGCTTCGACCGTTCGCTTATCGGCTCTTACGGGCAAGACGACAGGGTGTGCGCCTATACCGCGCTCAAAGCGATAACGGAAATCGGCGGCGTCCCCGAAACGACCGCGGTTTGCGCGCTTGCCGACAAAGAGGAAATCGGCAGTTACGGCAACACGGGGCTGGGTTCGCGTATGCTCGAGTATTTTATGAACGATTTGGCGGATTTGGACAATATCCCTTTGCGCCGCGCCCTTTCGGCGTCCAAATGCCTTTCCGCCGACGTAAGCGCGGGGTTCGATCCGACCTTCCCCGACGTGTCGGAAAAGCAGAACGCCGCTTATATGAACTGCGGCGCGGTGCTGTCAAAGTTCTTCGGCTCTCGCGGCAAGGCGGGGACTAACGACGCTTCCGCCGAGTATACCGCCGAAATCAGGCGGATGCTGGAAGAAAACGGCGTTATATGGCAGACGGCCGAACTGGGAAAGGTTGACGCGGGCGGCGCGGGGACGGTCGCGCTGTTCATATCCGGGATAGGCGTGGATACCATCGATATGGGCGTTCCGGTGCTGTCGATGCACTCGCCTTTCGAGATTACGGCGAAAACCGATATTTATATGGCGTATAAGGCGTTCGCGGCGTTTTACGCCCGGAACGGTTAAGGCTTTTTTTCGGCGGGTGATTTCGCGAAGGGGAGGTTGACAGGGGAGGTTGACAGGGGGGCGGCGTTTGTGGTAGAATGTAAACGGCGTTTCAGCCGGTGTGTCGGAATGGCAGACGAGGCAGACTCAAAATCTGTTGCGGGCGACCGCGTGTGGGTTCAAGTCCCACCACCGGTAGAAAAGGAACTTTGAAAGCGGGGTTGTGCCATGCTGTTCATTTGCGTGCCCGTGATTGAAAGCGAAACCGACGTTGACAAATTCAACGGCGTATACGAAAGGTACAAAGGCATGATGTACCGCGTCGCGTTTTCGATTTTGAACAACGTCGAGGACGCGGAGGACGCGGTGCAGGAGGCTTTTTTTAAACTGGCGAAAAACATTTTTAAAATTGACGGCGTTTTTTGTAAGAAAACCGAAACTTTCCTCGTTATATTGGTTAGGAACGTTTCAATTGACATATACAGGAAAAACCGCCGCGAAAAAGGCGCGACGACCGTTTTTGACGAAAACGGCGATACGGGCGGCGGCGCGGCGAACGTTACGCCGGACGTATTGGGCGACGTTATCTCGAAAGAGGGCTACGAAAGGCTTAAAAGCGCGGTGGAAGGGCTTGAAACCACATACAGGGACGTCATGCGCCTAAGGTTCGTTTACGAATGGACGAACGAGGAAATCGCGGATTTTTTGGGAATAACGAAAAACTCCGTCGGCGTCCGCGTAAATCGCGGCAGGGCGCTGGTTATGGAAGCGCTTGAAAAGGAGGGGCATCGTGTCGTCGGAAAATACGGACGTTCAAAATAAAATATTCGATTCCGTCCTTGCCGAAGCGTTAAGGGAGGACTGCGAGCGAGAGGTCGGGTCGTTCAAAGACGGCGGGGAAGAGCACGCGTTCGGCGAAAAGTTCGAGAAAAGCATAAAAGCCGTTCAAAAACAGTTAAGGCGAAAGCAAAACGCCGCGAAATTAAAAAAAGTCGCCCCGAAACTCGCGGCGTCGGCCGCCGCGGTCGCCTTGTGCGTGTCGCTCGCGGCGAATCCCGCGGTCGGCTCGTTTTTGAAAGGCGTCGCCGTAAAAATATCCGGCGGGGACGAAGACGACGAAGGGGGCGGCGGGCTTATTGACGGCGCGTTGATAACGGTCGGCGATTTCGACGGGGAGTTGCGCCCGTCGTATTTGCCGGAAGGATACCGGATAACGAGGGTTGATTACGGCTTTATTTCCGTCGTTATCGAATATTCCGATAACGACGGCAAGATTATCGAGATAAAATACGTTTCGGCGGCCGGCGCGGAGGCGTTGACCGACGGGGGTTCGCCGTCGCGGTCGGCGTCGGTCGGCGGGAAAGAGGCCGACTTTTACGAAGCCGCCGGCGACGGCGAACCCGGTCGCCTGATATGGTCGGACGGGGGGTACGCGTTCGTGATTTCCGCGCAAATCGAGCCGGAAGAGTTTATCAAAATCGCCGAAAGCATAAAAATTCCGTAACCGCTCGGATTCTTGATAATTCTTACTAAAAAACGTCGCGGTCTTTGTGTAAATTGCTATTTTTCCTTTACGGCTTGAAAAATCGGCGCGTTTATTATATAATGGGGTATATTATCGGAACGTTTTAAGGAAGGTAAAAGAGTTATGAACAAAGGATTGGGGATTTTATTCGTCGGTATTTTGGCGTTGATAGGGGGCGCGGTCTTCGCCGCGATGTTCATTAAGAAAAAGCTGACGGGCAATGAGATAGATTTCGACGATTTTGACACCGCCGTCGACGACGAGGAATTTGAGAATTTTTTCGGCGAGGGCGAAGAGGGACGGGAAGGCGCGAAGAGCGGCGAAAGCGAGGAGGGCGAACCCGAGGAAAAGAAATGACGGGGCGCCGCGTGGGTTTCGGGGCGCCGCAGGGGCTTCGGGGTGCCGCGTGGATTTCGGGGCGCCGCGTGGGTTTCGGGGTGTCGCGTGGGTTTCGGGGTGCCGCAGGGGCTTTTTCGCGGTCTCGTCGCGTGTAAGCGCGGATAAATACAGCGTCAGTCAGCCCGCCGTGTAACGCGGCGGGCTTTTTGGCGTTTCGCGCCGCCGAAAGCGTATTATATTCCGTTTCGGTTGACAATTATCCCCTCTTGTGATAGAATTAAACAAATATCTTTGAATTGCGGGAGTTTATGCCATGTCTTTTGAAATCATCACCGATTCTTCCACGGGGTTTTCCTACAAATACGTTATGAAGAACAATATCAGGATGATATCGTTCAAATACTACGCGGGGGAAGGGGAATACGACACTTTCACCGAATCGCACGGCGAAGAATGGCTCGCGGAGTTCTATGAAAGGCTGCGGAAAAAACAGTCCGCCACCACCTCGTGCATTAACGCGGACGTCTTCACCTCACGCTTCACGGGGATTCTGAACGAGGGCAAGGATTTTATCTATCTCCCGCTGTCGTCGGGGTTAAGCGTTACTTATGAAATCGCCGCCGACGTCTGCGAAAAGCTCAAACCCCTCTACCCCGACCGGAAAATGTACGTCTTCGACACGCGTTCCGCCGCGCAGGGGCAGGCGCTTACCGTCGATTTCGCGGTGAGGCAGCGGGACGAGGGCAAAACTATCGAAGAGGTTTATCAATGGCAGGTTGACAACTCGATGAAAATCTGCCAGTGGTTCACCGTGGACGACCTGTTCTTTTTGAAAAGGGGCGGACGGGTTTCGACGACGACGGCCGTCGCGGGGACGGTTCTGGGGATTAAGCCGATTTTGCATATAGACGGGGACGGCAAGCTCATAAAAATGGCGACGGCGCGCGGCAGGAAAGCGTCGCTGGATTTCCTTGTCGATAAGTTCGGCGAAATGGCGGTCAGCCCCGAAAAACAAAAGGTTTTCATCGGGCACGGCGATTGCGCGGACGATTTGAAATACGTCCAAAAGTCCATTAAGGACAAATACGGCGTCAAAGAGTTTGAAACGGGGTTCATCAACCCGGTTATCGGGGTGCACAGCGGACCGGGAACCGTCGCGCTGTTCTTCTACGGCACGGGAAGATGAACGCCGCGCTGCCTCATTTGAGGGAAAAAGCGTCTAAACTGCCGCTCTCCCCCGGCGTTTACCTTATGAAAGACAAAGCGGGGGAAGTTATCTATATCGGAAAGGCGAAGCAGTTAAAGAACCGCGTGTCGTCTTATTTCGCCAACGCGGGCGCCCATACGGGCAAGACCGCGAAATTAGTTGAAAAGATACGCGATTTCGACTTTATCGTAACTTTTACCGAGCTTGACGCGCTGGTGCTGGAATCGAGCCTTATAAAACAGCGCCGCCCCAAGTATAACATACTTTTGAAAGACGCGCGGGGTTATAACTACGTTAAGGTTTCGGGGGGGAAATACCCCCGCTTGACTTACGCCCACAACGCCGACGACAAAACCGCCGAATACATAGGGCCTTACGCCAGCGGTTTTACCGTGAGGCAGTCCGTCGCCGACGCCAACAGGATTTTCATGCTGCCGTCGTGCTCGCGGAAGTTTCCCGAAGAGTTCAACAAATCGCGCCCGTGCCTGAATTATCAAATTAAGCGGTGCGCGGGCATATGTTTGGGGGGCGTTTCCGAGGGGGAGTACAGGCAAAGGGTCAAGTCGGCGGTTAATTACATCAAAGGCGGCAGCAAGGAGAGCGTAAGGCGCTTAACCGCCGAAATGTCCGAAGCCGCCGAAAACCTCGACTTTGAAAAGGCCGCGCGGCTGCGCGACCAGATTAACGCGATTAAACGCGTGGAATCGGTTCAAAGCGTGCAGTCTTCCAAAACTTCCGATTACGACGTCGTCGCGCTCGCGGGGAGCACAAACGCGGCGGCGACCGTCATAAAATACCGGAACGGCAGGCTGACGGACAAGGAAAGTTTTTATCTCGGCGGCGGATACGGCGAAGAGCAAACGCGCGAGGAATTTCTTTTGGAATATTATTCCGGCGGCGGCATACCGCCGGAGATATACCTTGACGGCGAGATAGAGAACAAAGAGTTAATCGCCGAGTATATGAGCGAAAAATCGGGGCGAAAGGTGAGCGTTACCGTTCCGAAAAGGGGCGGGGGGCTGACGTCGGTTATGCTGGCCAAGAGCAACGCGGCGGAATATCTGTCGCTGAAGACCGGGCGCGCCGCGAAAGAGGCGGCGGCGCTTGAGGAATTGGCGAAGCTGCTCGGTTTGCCGGCGCCCCCGGAACATATAGAGTGCTACGACATTTCCAACATCGGCGAAAGCGCGAAAACGGGCGGCATGGTCGTTTACCGCGGCGGCAAGCCTTACGGGAAGGGCTACCGCAAATTCACGGTCAAAGAAGTGGCGGGATTGGACGATTACGCCTGCATGAGGGAAGTGGTGGGGCGCCGGCTTAAACGCTACGTTGACGGCGACGAAGGGTTTAAGCCGCTTCCGGATTTGATTTTGCTTGACGGGGGGAAAGGGCACGTTTCGGCGGTGAAAGAGGTTTTGGACGGGTTTAAACTTGATATAAGCCTGTTCGGTTTGGTGAAGGATTCAAAACATAAAACCAGGGCGATTGCCTCTTCCGGCGGAGAAATCCAAATCGGCGCCAATAAGGGCGCGTTTTCCCTGCTGTCCAAGATTCAAGAAGAGGTTCATCGGTTTTCGGTCGCGTTCACGCGGGAAAAGCATAAAAAAGGGGCGTTCGAGCTGACTTTAACCGCCGTTCCCGGAATCGGGGAGGCGAAAGCGGCGGCGCTGCTCAAACGGTTTAAGACCAAGGCCGCCTTGAAAGCCGCCGCCGTCGGCGAGTTGAGGGAAACCGCGAAAATCAGCGAGGAAAAAGCGCGGGAATTACACGATTTTATAAAGGAAAACATGTGAAGCGAAGCCATGCGTATAATCACGGGAACCGCCAAGGGGAAGCGCCTTAAGGCGCCCTCCGGCTCGAATACCCGCCCTACCGCCGCCGCTTTGAAAGAAGCCATGTTCAGCGCCGTTCAGTTCGACGTCGGCGAAGCGGCGGTTTTGGATTTGTTCGCCGGTTCGGGGCAGTTGGGGATAGAGGCGTTAAGCCGCGGCGCGAAGAAAGCGTATTTCGTCGACGCGTCGTCGGCGGCGGTTGCGGTCATACGCGAAAACCTGTCGGCCGCCGGTCTTTCGGGAAAAGCGCGGGTCTTGCGGTTGCCCGCCGACGCGTTTTTGCGCGTCGTCAAAGAGACTTTCGACATAGCGTTTCTCGACCCGCCTTACGGGAAAAACGCCGTCGCCGAAATTTTGCCGTCGCTAATCCCGAAAATGAGCCTTAACGGCATTATCGTCTGCGAGCATGAAACGAAAGCCGCGTCGCCCGAAACCGCGGGCGGCTTTAAGGCGAGTAAGGTTTATACCTGCGGCGCGAAGAGCGTAACAATTTACAGAAAACGGGAGGAACGAATGGTAACCGCTATTTATCCGGGGAGTTTCGACCCCGTAACCTTCGGGCATATCGACATCATAAAAAGGGCGGCGAAACTGTTCGATAAAATCGTCGTTTTGGTTTCAATCAACCCCGCCAAGCCCGCCGATTTTTCCATCGGGGAACGGGTCGATTTCCTTCGCAGATGCACGAAGAAGATAAAGAATATTGAAATTGACAGCGATTCGGGCTTGTTTATAGATTATTTTAAGAAAAAGGGCGCCGACGTTATCGTAAAAGGGATTCGCGCTATGTCGGATTTTGAGTACGAGTTCCAAATGGCTTTAATCAACAAGGACTTGTACCACCCGGCCGAAACCGTGTTCCTTTCCGCGGACGCGGCGAGTATGTTCCTTTCCTCCAGCGCCGTCAAGCAGATTGCCATGTTCGGCGGGGATATAAGCGCGTTTGTGCCGGACTGTATTCTTAAAGACATTTTAGAAAGGATGAGAATAAAATGAGCATCGAAGAAATTTTGGAAATGATGGACGAAACGCTTGACAAAGCCGTCGCCGTGCCTTTTTCGGGGAAGAAAAGCCTGATTGACGTCGAGAAGATGCACGAGCTGGTTTATGAAATACGTTCCAATATGCCTAAGGAAATCGAGCAGGCGAGGAATTTGGTCGGCGAGCGCAAGATTATTATGAACGAGGCGCGGAGCGAAGCCGACGCGATTATAAAGAAAGCGGAAGAACGGGCGAAGAGCCTCGTTTCCCATCAGGAAATCACGCGCCTGGCGCAATCGCGCGCCGAGGAAATCATGATAAACGCGCAGCAAAAATCGAAGGAACTGCGCCACACCACCAACGATTACGTCGACAATATGCTCGGCAAGGCGGAAGAACTGCTTTCGCGGAATTTGGCCGACATCAAAAAGGCGCGCATGGCGTTAAAAAGCACGGGGAAATAAACGCTTAAAAATTCTGTCGTATAAGAAAAGGCGCGGGAAAGGAGCGCGGGAATTGAACGATATATTATCAAAGAAAATAGTGCCGTATTTTCAGCCGATTATCGCCGCGGACACCAACGACATATACGCTTATGAGGCGTTGGGCAGGTATATTGACGACGACGGCTCCGTGAAGTCTTTGGGGGCTTTTTTTTCCGACGGGTCCGTTTCCGCAAAGGACGCGCTTCAGGTTGACAGGATAGTGAGGAAGCAGGCTTTGAAAAAGTTCGCCGAGGAGAGGAAAGAGGAATACCTTTTCATCAATATGCGGCTTGAATGGATAGCCAAATACGAGAACAGACCGGACGAGGCGCCCACCGTTTCATGGGCGAAAGAGTTCGGCGTGGATTTGAGGAAACTCGTAATCGAAATCACGGAAGAAGAGTTTTTCGCCGACCGCGAACCCGTCGCCAATATTATCGCCTATTATAAAAGCATGGGATGCCGCATCGCCATCGACGACTACGGGAAGTGCGCGAGCGATATCGGCCGTCTCGCCTTGCTTTCCCCCGATATTCTCAAATTAGATATGAGCTGCGTGCATAAAAGCGAGAAATCCTACCACTATCGCGAATATATGAAAGCCATTTCGTCGTTCGCGGAACGAGTCGGGATTGAGGCGCTTTACGAGGGGATAGAAACGCAGGCCCAGCTTGATATCTGCATAGGTTCAAAGGGCAGATATTACCAGGGGTTTTTGCTCGCGGAACCGCAGCCGTCAATCTTAAGCCCGAGCGCCAGCCGCAGCGTTTTTTCGTCGTCGTCCCGACGGCTGATTAACCGTTTGCACGAAAAGGCGGACCGCGTGAACTCGCGCCGCAAATACTGGGATTCACGCGTGGAGGGATTTTTTTCAAAAAAGGCGTTCGACGCTTCCGGAGAGGACGACGTCAACGATTATTTTTCGCGGATGTTCGCCGAGCTGTCCCCGCATATAAGGCGGATTTTCCTCTGCAACAAATGGGGCGACCAATTGTCGTACAACATAGAGGCGGAAAACGGGGAAGTCAAAGCGAACGATTACAGGCGCAGGAACTGGCTGTGGCGCGGGTATTTCCAAGAAGCGCTGACCATGCTCGGTTCCGGGATGAAAAGCCATCTTACCGACGCTTATCGGGACGTGACGACCAAGGAAAAAATATATACCTATATTTTTTCGATTAACGAGGATTTGTACCTGTTCATTGATATTTTGCAGTCCAAAAACGCGGATTGCGAATTAAACGGGCGGGCTTTGCCGAAAAATTAATTTTGAAAATATATATTGACATTGTGTGAATATTTATATACAATGTTAATGAGGTGATGATTATGGCTCAAACAACGTTGAATGTCCGCATGGATGCAGACTTAAAAAAATCTCTGGAAAAGTTTTGCGCGGATGTCGGCATAAATACTTCCGTAGCCGTCAATATGTTTGCCAGAATTGTGGTCAGAGATCAAAGACTACCGTTTGAAGTGTCAGCAAAACCATACAGTTTGACTGAGGTTGAATTGTTGCGGCGCATTAACAATCTCGAAAGCGGTGGTGGGACGGAGCATGAAATAATTGAGGCGGACTGATGAAGAAGCTGTGGGATGACAATGCATGGGAAGAATATGAGTATTGGCAAGGCCAAGACCGCAAAACTCTTAAAAAAATTAATAGGCTTATAAAAAGCATCGAACGCAACGGCTATGAATGCGAAAGCAAACCTAAACCGCTCAAGCATGATTTGTCAGGTTATTGGAGTGTCAGGATAGACAAAGAAAACCGTTTGATATTCAAAATTGATAATGACGTCTTGAAAATCGCAGCTTGTCGCGGGCATTACGACGACGATTAAACCACATCCGCCATTCCGTTGAAGGCGGGCGCGATTTCAAGGTCCGGAAGAACGGGCTGTATTTCTTCGCGAAAAACATATTCGATTAAGGCGGGCGGTTCGCAATTTTTTGTTTCTTTATAAAATCCCTTGACAAATCAAAAAACATCGTTTATAATTAACCGCAGTAGATAAACGTAAGCGGAGTTACCGCGCCCGCCGACCTTATGAGTTTGCCGGCTGTTTATGGAAGGCTTGTACGGCCGTTTGACGGAAGGCTTGCCGTTTACGGAAGGCTTGTACGGTCGTTTGACGGAAGGCTTGCCGTTTACGGAAGGCTTGTACGACCGTTTGACGGAAGGCTTGTACGGTCTTTCGTGGAGCGCGGGGTATCCTCGCGCTTTCGGCGTTTATGAAAGGGAGTGTACTTCTATCAGCACAAAAAATCTGCTCGTCAACGACGACATACGGTTGCCGGAGGTGCGCGTCGTCGGCGAAAAAGGCGAAGCGCTCGGCATAATGTCAGGGAGGGACGCGCAGGCGCTCGCGGACAAAGCCGACCTTGACCTCGTGTTAATCGCGCCTCAAGGGGTTCCGCCCGTCTGTCGCATAATGGATTACGGCAAATACCGCTTTGAACAGTCCAAGCGGGAGAAAGACCAGCGCAAAAACCAACAGCAGACGCAACTGAAAGAAGTGAGGCTTTCCCTTAACATTGACACGAACGACTTTAACACGAAGGTGAACCACGCGATAAAGTTCCTTAAGGCGGGGGACAAGGTTAAGGTAACAATCAGGTTCAAAGGGCGGGAGGTTACGCACCTCAATTTAGGGAAAAAGCTGATGGAAAAGTTTAAAGAGGCGTGTTCCGAGGCGGGCGTGTCCGACGAAAAGCCGTCGAAGCTCGAAGGCAGGTTTTACGCCGCCGTCATTTTGCCCAAGACGGACAAAGCCCCCAAAAAACCTAAAAATACCGAAAAAAGCAAAGGAGAGCGGGATGAAAAATAAAATCAAAACCCACAGCGGCGCGAAAAAACGGTTTAAGCTCACTAAAACCGGCAGGGTGAAATATCAGCAGGTAAACCGCCGGCACAGGCTCACCCAAAAGGATTCCAAACGGAAGAGAATCAATCGCGGCGCGGCGTATATCGACCAATCCGACGAAGCGCGGGTAAAGACGCTGATACCGTATAAATAAAACGCGCGGGGCGCCGCGCCCGTTTGACAACAAAACAGGAGGTACGGAGAAAATGGCAAGAGTAAAAGGCGCGCTCGCGACCCGTAAAAGGAGGAACAAAACCTTAAAGCTGGCTAAAGGCTATTGGGGCGCGAAAAGCAAACTTTTTAAAACCGCGAAAGAGGCGGTGTATAAATCGGGGCGGTACGCCTATATCAGCAGGCGGCTCAAGAAAAGGGATTTCAGGAAATTGTGGATTACGAGGATATCCGCCGCCTGCAAATCGAACGGCATGAATTATTCGACTTTTATCAACGGGCTGAAAAAGGCGAATATCGGGTTGAACCGCAAAATGCTTTCCGAGATAGCAATCAACGACGGGGCGGGGTTCGCGGTCCTTTGCGAAAAGGCGAAAGCGGCGGTATAAAAATACGAAAGCTGTATGGTTATCGAGACGACCGTACAGCTTTTTGAAGTCAGCTTTCAGGCGTTCGCGGGGTGAAGTATAAGGCGTAAAACGCCGCGCTCGCCGCCGAAGCGGTTATGGGCGACTTTAAAAGCACGGACAAATCGACGCCGCGCGAATGGTTCGCGAAAGCGATTGACGGCAGCGAAAAAGCGGCGGCGAGTATGGTCGCCAGCGTTAGGCACGAGCAGACGATTATCCCGCGTTTGTCTATCCCCTTCGCCAAGAATATAAAATTTGAAATCGTCATAACCGCGATTAACGCGCCGTTGAGCCAAGAGAAAATCATGTGGTTTATCTGCGCCAGTATAATCGAGACAAAAAATCCCGCGAACGCCCCGATAACCGCGCCGAGCGCACCCAAAAGCGCCGGTTTCAAGGGGAGGCGGGGGGAACTTTGATCGGCGGGCGCGGCTTTCAAATCCGCGACGGCGGATTTTTCGGCGGGCGACGGTTCGCGCCCGCTTTCCGACAAGGCGTTAGTTATGACGTTCGCGGCTTCAAGCAGCAACGGAAGATTTTCCTGCGACGTCAGATACGCGGAAAACTTGGCGAACACGGCGGTTTTCCCGAAATTAAGGCTGTTTACCGCGTTTTTCGGCATCGTTTCGTATAACGCGTGAAAATCGCAGCCCGAACCCGCTTCGGCGAACACGGCGAGGATAAACTCCCCCGCGCGTTTGTCGTCCGCGATTATCGCGTCATAACCGTTAATTTTCCCGGTAAGCGCGAGGTCGTCGGCGTTGAACGCCAAGCCCAGTTCGCCGTCTAATTTTGACAGTTCGGAATAAATCATGGGTAAATAATAACACAGTAACGGCAGGTTGTCAAGATTTATGGTTATAACGTCGAGGCAAAATCCGCTCGTAAAGCTGTTTCGCGTTCACGGCGGCGGCGTTTTCGCGGTCGAGGGCGCCAAATTGATTTCCGACGCGCTTGACGCGGGTTTCAAACCGCTCGGCGCCTTGTTCACCGCGAAAGCGGCGGAAAAATACCGAAAGCTCTCGGCGAGGATGAGCTTCTCGGTGATAAGCGAGGCCGTAAGCGGGTATATCTCCGGCACCGAAACCCCGCAAGGCGCGTTCGCGTTATTCGGAAAGAAAAACGACGCGTTTGAGTTCGCGGACGCCCGCCGGCTAATCCTGCTCGACGGGGTTCGCGACCCGGGGAACGCCGGCGCCGTTATACGCTCCTGCGAGGCTTTCGGGTTTGACGGGATAATATTTTCCGGGGACTGCGCGGATATTTATAACGGCAAGGTTATCCGCTCGTCGGCCGGTTCGGCGTTCAGAATACCGAATACGAGGGGGAAACTGCCCGAAATTATCCCACGTTTGAAAGACGCGGGGTTCGCCGTTTACGCGGCGGACTCGAAAAAGGGGGCCGTTCCGGTTCGAGGAGCCGCTTTCGCGGAAAAGGCCGCCGTGGTGATAGGGAGCGAGGGGCGGGGTGTTTCGGACGGGGTTCTCGCTTTGTCGGACGAAAGGATACGCATCCCCATAAAAGGCGCCGAATCGCTTAACGCGGCGGTGGCGGCGGGGATAATCTGTTATATACTGAAAACCGGAGGTTGAGCTTTGTCAAAATTGGTAATAGTCGAATCGCCCGCCAAGGCGAAAACAATCGGGAAATATCTCGGCAAAGGGTTCAGCGTGGTGGCGTCCGTCGGGCATATCCGCGATTTGCCGAAATCGAAATTCGGCGTGGACGTCGAACACGATTTCGCGCCGCTTTACGAGAACAAAAAAGAAAAAGCCGCCTTAATCAAAGAGCTTAAAAGCAAGGCGAAAGCGTCTGAAACCGTTTATCTCGCGACTGACCCCGACCGCGAGGGGGAGGCTATATCGTGGCATTTGGCCAATATCCTTAACCTTAACGTAGACAACCCCATTCGCGTAACCTTTTCGGAGATTACCCAAAGCGGGATAAACGCGGGGATGAGCCGCCCGCGCGGTCTTGACATGGATTTGGTGAACGCCCAACAGGCGCGGCGTATCCTTGACAGAATATTGGGTTATAAGCTGTCGCCGTTCTTATGGAAGAAAGTGCGCAGGGGGCTGTCGGCGGGGCGGGTGCAATCGGTGGCCGTCCGTTTGGTCGTCGACCGCGAAAAGGAGATAGAGGCGTTTAAGTCCAAGGAATACTGGAGCGTGGACGCGCGTCTGCTTTCAAACGGCGGGAAAAAGCCGTTCGACGCCAAACTGTCGGAAGCAAACGGAAAAAAAGCCGAATTGGCGGACAAGGCCGCCGCCGACAAAATCTTGGCGGATTTAAAAGACGCGGAATTTTTCGTGGACAAGGTAAAAAAGTCCACGCGGAAAAAGCAACCCGCGCCGCCGTTCACCACCTCGACGCTTCAGCAGGAGGCGTCGGGCAAGTTCTCTTTTAACGCGAAACGCGCGATGAAAACGGCGCAGGAGCTTTACGAGGGCGTGGACGTCGCCGACATGGGCATGGTGGGGTTAATCACTTATATGAGAACCGACAGCCTGCGGGTTTCAGACGAGGCGAAAGCGGCGGCGGCGGCTTTAATCGAGCGGCTTTACGGGAAAGAATACCTCCCCGATAAGCCGAGGGTATTTAAAACAAAAAACAATTCCCAGGACGCGCACGAAGCCATTCGCCCGTCCATAATCGACATAACCCCCGAAAAAGCGAAGCCGTCCCTTACTTCCGACCAGTATAAGCTGTATAAGCTCATATGGGAGCGGTTCATCGCAAGCCAGATGTCGAACGCCTCTTTGAACACCGTTTCGGCCGATATAAAAGCGGGGAGCTGCCTTTTCAAAGCAAACGGCTTCACGGTGGCGTTCGACGGGTTTACAAGGCTGTATGCGGCGGAAAGCGCGGACGATTCCGAAAAGGAGGGGAACGCCGCCCTCCCGCCTTTAACCGCGGGGGAAAAACTCGGCGTCGAATCCGTTTCGGGGAATCAGCACTTCACCCAGCCGCCGCCGCGTTATACGGAGGCGAGCCTTATAAAGGCGCTGGAGGAGAACGGCATAGGCAGACCGTCGACTTACGCGCCCACCATCTCGACGATTTTAAGCCGCCAGTATGTCGAAAGGCAGCAAAAACAGCTTAAACCCACGGTTTTGGGCGACGTAATCACCGGGTTGCTTAAAGAGCATTTCGATGAAATCGTCGACACAAAATTCACCGCGCAGATGGAAACCGACTTGGACAAAATAGAGGACGGGAACGCCGAATGGGTGAACGTTCTGCGGTCGTTTTACGGCGATTTTGAGAAAACGCTTTCCAAAGCCGAGGTTGAAATGGAGGGCAAACGGGTGAAAGTCCCCGACGAACCCACCGATATTCCCTGCGAGCTATGCGGGAGGAACATGGTTGTCAAAATCGGGCCTTACGGGAAATTCCTCGGCTGTTCCGGTTTCCCGGAATGTAAGGGAACCGGGAAAATCGTGAACGAGGCGGACGGCAGATGCCCCGTCTGCGGGAAAAGGATGCTCGCCAAAAAATCAAAAAAAGGGAAGCCGTTTTTCGGATGCGAGGATTATGAAAACTGCAAGTTTATGACGTGGGACGCCCCCGTTTCGGAAACGTGCCCCAAATGCGGTTCCGCCATGTTCAAAAAGGCGGGGAAAGGCGGGGCGGTTTACTGCGCGAAAGAGGGCTGCGGAAACGGAAGTTCGGGTTAGATGACGGTTACCGTTGCGGGCGCGGGATTGGCGGGGGTCGAAGCCGCTTACGCCCTGTCGAGGCGGGGTTTTGACGTAAAACTTTATGAAATGAAGCCGCTGAAATATTCCCCCGCGCATAAATACCCCGGTTTCGCCGAGCTTGTCTGTTCCAATTCCTTTAAAGCGGACGGGCTTTCAAGCGCGGCGGGTCTGTTGAAAGCGGAAATGCGCCTGCTGGGTTCGCTGACGCTTGAGGCGGCGGAGCTTACGAGGGTTATGGCGGGCGGCGCGCTCGCCGTGGACAGGGCCGCTTTTTCCGACGAGGTAACAAGGCGGGTTAAATCCGCGCCCAACATAGAAATAATAGAGGGGGAAGTTACCGAATTTCCGCGAAAGAACGCCGTTATCGCCACCGGACCGCTTACAAGCGACGCCTTAGCGGAGGCAATCAGGGAAAAATGCGGCGGCCTTTTGAATTTTTACGACGCGGCGGCGCCCGTTATAACCGCCGAAAGCATTGATTTTGAAAAAACCTTCACCGCCTCCCGCTACGGAAAAGGCGGCGCGGATTATATCAACTGCCCCCTCGACGAAGGGGAGTACGAGGCGTTTCGCGACGCGCTGATTACCGCCGGAACCGCCCCGTTGCGCGAGTTTGACAAGCCTAATTATTACGAGGGCTGTATGCCCGTCGAAATTTTGGCGAAACGCGGGCGGGACGCGCTTCGCTTCGGGTGTATGAAGCCGGTCGGCTTAACCGTTCCGAAGACGGGGCGGCGCCCTTTCGCGAACGCGCAGCTCCGCGCGGAAAACGCGGGCGGGAGTATGTATAATATCGTGGGCTTTCAGACCAATTTGAAATTCGGGGAACAAAAGCGGGTGTTCGGCATGATACCCGGTCTTGAAAACGCCGAATTTGTCCGTTACGGCGTGATGCACAGGAACACGTTCCTCGACGGTCCGCGGCTGTTGGACGCGAACTTCGCCCTTCGCGGGGCGGAGAACGTCTTTTTCGCGGGGCAGATTACCGGGGTCGAAGGGTATATGGAAAGCGCGGCGAGCGGGATAATGGCGGGAATGGCTTTGGCGGCGCGGCTGCTGGGGAAAGAGCCCGTCGCGTTCCCCGAAACCGCATTGACAGGCGCGCTCGCGCGTTATGTGAGCGACAAAAGCGTCGGCGTTTTTCAGCCTATGGGCGCGAACATGGGGTTGTTGCCGCCGCTCGGCTTCGCCGTGAAAGGCAAGCGGGAAAGGTACGGGGAGTTGGCGAAGCGCGCTTTAAGGGACTTAAAGGGGGTATTATGAAAATAGCGGTTGACGGGTTCGGCGGGGACAAAGCCCCCGACGAGGCGTTAAAGGGCTGCGTTTGGGCGGTCAAGGAATTCGGCGCAAAAATCGTTGTTACGGGCGACGAAAAAACGCTGAAATCCCGATTTTCAAAATTGGGTCTGTCTCGCGAAAACATTGAAATCGCCCACGCCGACGGCGTTATTGAAATAGGGGACGACCCGCTTGAAATCAGGACGGTCAAGGCGAACACCTCGATGGGCGTCGCGTTCGGTTTGGTAAGGAAAGGGGAAGCCGAAGCCTTCGTCAGCGCGGGCAGCACGGCGGCGCTGATGGTGGGCGGCAGTATGGTAATAGGGCGGATTAAAGGGGTTAAGCGCCCCGCGTTGGCGCCGATTATGCCGAGCGTAACGGGGAACTACATCCTTCTCGACGGCGGCGCGAACGTGGAGTGCCGCCCGGAAATGATTTTGCAGTTCGGGATAATGGGCGGCGTTTACGCCGAAAAAATCATGGGGATAGAAAGACCGCGCGTAGGCTTGTTGAACGTCGGCGCGGAGGAGGAGAAAGGGCGGGAGCTGGAGCGCGGGGCTTACGCGCTTTTGAAGGCCTCTTCCCTCAACTTTATCGGCAACGCGGAAGCGCGGGACGTTCCCCTCGGCGTATGCGACGTAATAGTGAGCGACGGCTTCACCGGGAACATATACCTGAAAACCGTCGAGGGCATGGGCGCGTTTATGAAAAAATCGCTTAAAGACCTGTTCGGGAAGAACGCGGCGACAAAGGCGGGCTATCTCCTCGCGAAAGGCGGCGTAAGGGATATGGCCGCGAAAACCGATTACCGCGAAATCGGCGGCTCCCCCCTGCTCGGAACCGTAAAACCGGTTATAAAGGCGCACGGCTCAAGCGACGCGAAGGCGTTTAAAAACGCGATTAAACAAGCGAAGGAATTTTCGGACGCCAGGGCGATAAATCTTATGGAAAAAAGCCTTGGGGCAAAGGAACGGTCATGAGCGGGCTTGAAGAGAGAATAGGTTATTGTTTCAATAAAAAGAGCTTATTGAAAGAGGCGCTGACCCATTCGTCCCACACTTCGGGCAAGGACAGCAACGAGCGGCTGGAATTTTTGGGCGACAGCGTTTTGTCCGCGGTCGTTTCAAAGCATTTGTTTGAAATCCTTTCAACCCAAACGGAAGGGCATTTGACTAAATTGAGGGCTTCCCTCGTTTGTGAGTCCGCGCTTTACGGCTACGCGAAAAAAATCGGCTTGGGCGGGGAGATTATGCTCGGCAAAGGGGAGGAAAACACGGGCGGCCGCGACAGGAAATCAATTCTGGCGGACGCGTTCGAGGCGTTAATCGCGGCGATTTACCTTGACGGCGGGGCGGCGGCGGCGGCGGCGTTCATCATTCCCTTTTTGCCGGATGCCGAAACGCTTAAGAGCGGAAAGCTGACCGCGGGGGATTATAAAACCGTTTTGCAGGAAATCGTCCAGCGAAACCCCGACGACAAAATCAGCTACGAGTTAACGGGGGAGGAAGGGTTGGCGCATAATCGCGTCTTTACCGCGAACGTATTGCTCAACGGCAGGATATTGGGCACGGGGAGCGGCGGAAGCAAAAAGGAATCCGAACAGCGGGCGGCGAGGGAAGCGCTGGCTTCAATCGGTTATGAAACAGGTTAAATCAACCAACGCGAGCGTTTTTATCCCGCATTTGGGCTGCCCGAACAAATGCTCCTTTTGCGACAAGAACGCCGTTTCCGAACGGGGGAAATCCGTTACGGCGGCGCAGGTCGGCGATATTTTGGAAGCTCACGCGGTTTCGCTTAAGCGGCGCGGGGCGACGGCGCAAATCGCTTTTTTCGGCGGGACGTTCACCGCGCTGGAAGAGGGTTATCGCGCTTCTTTGCTTGAGACCGCGAACGATTATATCAAAAAATACCCCCGCGTATTCACGGGGATACGCTGTTCCACGCGGCCCGATTGCGTTGACGCGGCGGTCTTGCGGCAACTGCGCGAATACGGCGTTACCGCGATAGAATTGGGCGCGCAGAGTATGGACGACGGGGTTCTGGCCGCGAACGGGCGGGGGCACACCGCCGACGACGTCCGGGAAAGCGCGGGGCTGGTTAGGCGGTTCGGTTTTGAACTCGGCCTGCAGATGATGACGGGGCTGTATGCGGACACACTTCAAAAATCCTTGCGCACCGCCGACGAGCTGATTAAACTTAAACCCCGAACGGCGCGGATTTATCCCGTCGTAATCATACGGGGGACGCGGCTGGCGGAGATGGGTTATAAAACTTTCGGCTTCGACGAAACCGTCGGGCTGTGCGCGGAGATTTACGGCAGGTTTGTCGAAAACGGCGTCCGCGTGATACGCGTGGGTTTGAACTACGGCGGCGACAAGGGCGATATCGTCGGCGGGAACTATTCCCCCGTGATGGGCGAATTGTGCGCGGGTAGATATTATTTCAACAAAATGAAAGATTTTATGGAGAAAAGCGGCGGCGCGAAATTCAGGATATACGCCGACAAACGCGACTTCAGCAAGCTCATCGGGCATAAGGGCGAAAACAAAAGGCGTCTGCTCGAACTGGGCTATACCTACAAAATAAAGGAAAAACAAGGCGGGGAACCGGAAATCCGCGCGCTGCCGCAACGGCGCGACCTCGTTTAATTTTTAAAAAAGGAAATCCGCAATGCGTTTCAAAACATTAGAAATCCAGGGGTTTAAATCGTTCCCCGATAAGACCGTTTTGTCGTTCGATTCCAAAATGACGGCGATTGTCGGGAGCAACGGCAACGGCAAAAGCAATATAAGCGACGCGCTTCGCTGGGTGATGGGCGAACAGGGCGCGAAGACGCTTCGCGGCGATAAAATGGAAGACGTGATTTTCCACGGCACGGAAAAGCGCAAGCCCATGGGCTTTGCGAAGGTGGCGCTTTCCGTCGACAATTCCGACAGGAAACTGCCGATTGACGACGATGAAGTCGTCGTCGCCAGAAAATTATACCGCTCCGGCGACAGCGAATACTTGATTAACGGCGAAAAATCCCGCCTTAAAGACGTTCACGAGCTGTTCATGGGGACGGGTTTGGGGCGGGACGGCTATTCCATAATAGGGCAAGGCAGGGTGGCGGAAGTCGTTAACGCCAAAACCACGCAACGGCGCGAAATTTTTGAAGAAGCGGCGGGCGTGTCGAAGTTTCTGCATCAAAAGGAACAGGCCGAGCGCGAGCTTTCCCGCGCGGAGGAAAACCTTTTGCGCCTCCTCGATATCGAAGCCGAGCTGCAGTCGCGCCTCGCCGTTCTTGAAAAGCAGGCGGAAAAAGCGAAGAAGGCGCGGGCTTTAAGCGAGGAGGAGAAGAGATTGGGCGTGTCCCTCAGTGTTCGCGAGCTTGAAAATATCGGTTCAAGCCTTTCCGAAGCGGAAAACGCCGTGTTGTTAAACCAAGGGGAATGTGAGCATTTCGAGCGGGAAATAAACGAACTTGAAGAAGAGGGGGAGGAGGTTTCGGAAGAGAAGCTGAAGCTGTTCTCCGAAATAGAAAGATTGCGCAAGCAAAGCGATTCCGCCAAAGACGAAATAGCCGGGGCGGATAAAGACGTCGCCGTCGCGGAGAACGAAATCACCCACAACAAAGGGCGGATATCGGCGATAAAGGAACAGATAGAAAATTCCGAAAAAAGCGGCAGGGAAATCGAAAAGAAAGCGGGGGAGCTGAAAAAACGGATAGGCGTTATCGAAAACGAAATAATTAAGCTTGACAAAAAAATCGAAAATGAAAATTCCGCCCTTGCCGGCATGGACAGGGAAAATTCTGAGTTGGACGTTCAATACCGCGACATAGACCGCGAAATCGGCGAGCTGTACGCGGCGGGCGCGGCGGCGAAAATCCATATTTCCCGCGCGGGGGAAAGCGTCGCGGATTTAAATTCGCAGCTTGACGAAGCGAGGGAAATCGTTTCGGGGCAGTCGGGGGAGCTGGAAAAACTCAAATCGAGGGAAGCCGCTTTAACCGCCGAATTGGGCGGTTTGACCGCCGAAAAGGAGGAAACGGCGAATAAACTTTCGGGGTACGGCAGGCTTTATGAAACCAAAGCGTCGAAGTTAGACGCGGCGCGGGATGAGTTTGACCGCGTGAAGCAAGATTATCAGCAAAAGGAATCGAGGTTCGCCGCGCTTTCGGACGTGGAGCGCAACATGGTCGGTTACCAGTCCAGCGTAAAGGCGGTAATCGTCGCGGCCAAAGCGGGGAAATTAAGCGATATTCACGGTACGGTGGCGGATATAATCCGTGTGGAAAAAAAGTTTTCCGCAGCGGCGGAAATCGCCCTCGGTCCCGCCTTGCAGAATATCATAGTGGGAACGGAAGCCGTAGCCAAGCGATGTATCCGCTTTTTGAAGGAAAGCAACGGCGGGCGGGCCACATTCCTGCCGCTCACGTCGGTAAAGGGGCGCGCGCTGGAGCAGGCGGGGCTGGACGGGGAAGAGGGGTTTCTCGGTTTGGGGCACGAGATTGTCCTTTACGACGGGAAATACGACGGGATAATAAAATCGCTCCTCGGCAGGACGGCGTTCGCGGAGGATATAGACGCGGCCGTTTTAATCGCCAAAAAGCACGGATATAAATTCAAAATCGTAACCCTCGACGGTCAGGTGATTAACGCGGGCGGTTCTTTCACGGGCGGCTCGATTAAAGAAAGCGCGGGAATTATCAGCCGCAAGCGCGAAATCGAAACGTTGGGCGCCGAGTTGAAAAGGCTTTCCGGCGAGCTTGACGGGGTAAAGTCGCGCCATTCCGTCTTGGCGGCGGAGACCGCCAAAATGAAACTTGAATGTGAGGGGATGAGGGAAGTCCTCGCTAAAATTTCCGGGGAGGAAATGCGCTTGACCGCGGAAATCGGCGGCGTTCACGATATGATAAGGCAATTCGAGGAGCAGCGCGGCAATTCCGAAATAACGCTTAACCGTTGCGAAACCCGCTTGGCCGAGGAAAAAGCGGTTATAGAGAAAAACAACGCGGAATTAAAACGCGTCGCCGCCGAATTGGAAAAAAAAGAGGCGCTTGCCGCCGAAAAAAGCCGGCTGCTCGAGCGTTCCGCGAACAGACGCAAGGAAATCAGCGCCTCAATCACCGGCTTTAACATTGAAAAACTCGCGAAAACAAAGGACATAGAGGGGTTGAACGCGCAAATCGCCGCTTTAGACGCGAACCGCGAGGAAACGAAGGCCGGCGCGGGGAAGCTGCTCGATGAAATAGGTCTGTTAAACGAAAAGAATTTGTCGCTGCTTTCCGCGATTGAGGAAAAACGTTCCCTAATCGCCGAAATCAACCGCAAATTCGGAGAGAACAAAGAAGAAACCGCCCTGCTGATAAAAAAGAGCGAAGACCTTGAAAAACGGGCGGGCGAAATAAATTCCGGAATACGGGAAAAAACGGGGCATAAGGAAAAGTTTTCAAACGCGCTCGCCGCCGCGTTGGAGCGAAAGGCGGCGTATGAACGCACGGCGGAGGAAATCAGGGCTTCGCTTTGGGACGTCTATTCCCTCGCGCCGTCGGAAGCCGCGGCTTACGCCGCGCAGTCGGACCCGTTTGAAAGCGTCAAGGCGGCGCGTTCGCAATTGGCTGAAATCCGGCGGAAGTTAGCCGCGCTCGGCGAGGTGAATTACGCGGCGATTACCGAGTTCACGGAAACCAAAGAGCGTTACGGACACCTTTCGGAACAGCTTGCCGACGTTCGCGGGGGCAAGCGCGAATTGGAAAAGCTCATCGCCGATTTGACCGTCGATATAAGGGCGCGGTTCCTTGAGAGCTTCAACGAGATTAACCGTCATTTCGGGAAAATCTTCGCCGATATATTCGGCGGGGGGAGCGCGCGGCTGGAGCTTACCGAGCCGGACGACGCGCTGGGTTCGGGGATTGAGATATACGCCGCCCCGCCGGGCAAGCTGATAAAGAATTTAATCGCCCTTTCGGGCGGGGAACAGGCTATGGTGGCGATTACGATTTATTTCGCTATTTTGTTGCACCGACCCACGCCGTTTTGTATGCTGGACGAGGTGGACGCGGCGCTCGATGAGGTAAACGTCGCGAAGTACGTCAATTATCTGAAACGCTATTCGGATTCCACGCAACTGATGCTGATTACCCACAGGCGTTCCACGATTGAAGGGTGCGACGTGCTTTACGGCGTGTTCATGCAGGAAAAAGGCGTTTCGAGAATGATACGCAAAGAACTCGGCGGCGAGGAAGAGTGGAGTTAGCACCGTTTCTCGTTTTGAATGATTATAAAAAAAAGGGGGCGGTTCTTAATGGACTTCAAGCAACGCGCAAAGGAGCTTGTCTCAAAAATGAGCGTCGCCGAAAAGATGTCGCAGCTGCGTTACGACGCGCCCGCCGTGGAACGTCTCGGCGTCCCCGCCTACAACTGGTGGAACGAGTGCCTCCACGGGGTCGCGCGTTCCGGCGCGGCGACGGTGTTCCCGCAGGCAATCGCCATGGCGGCGAGTTTTAACAAGCGGTTAATCGGGGAAATCGCCGCGGCCGTTTCCGACGAGGCGCGGGCGAAATACAACGAGTACAAAACGTTCGGGGATACGCAAATCTATCAAGGGTTAACCTATTGGTCGCCGAATATCAATATCTTTCGCGACCCGCGCTGGGGGAGAGGGCATGAAACCTACGGCGAGGACCCCTGCCTTACCGGGGTTATGGCGGCGGAGTTTATCAAAGGGCTTCAAGGGGAACTGGACAATCCCGGTTATAAATACCGCAAGCTCGACGCGACGGTTAAGCATTTCGCGGCGCACAGCGGGCCGGAAAAGCTGCGCCACGGCTTTAACGCCGCCGTGAGCGAAGAAGACATGCGCGACACTTATTTAAGGGCTTTCAAGTATTGCGTGGATAACGCCGCCCCAAGCGCCGTCATGGGGGCGTATAACCGCGTCAACGGCGAACCCTGCTGCGCTTCCGAAACCTTAATCCGCGATATCCTGCGGGGTGAATGGGGTTTTGAAGGGTACTTCGTTTCCGATTGCGGCGCGATTTGCGATATCAACAAACACCACCGCGTTACCGAAACCGAAGCGCAAAGCGCCGCGCTCGCGGTAAACGGCGGATGCGACTTGAACTGCGGTTCGGCGTACCGGGCGCTGCAAGCGGCTTACGCGGAAGGGCTGGTAAACGAGGAGGCGATTACCGTATGCTGCGAACGCCTTTTCGAGGCGCGATTCAGGCTCGGTATGTTCGACGACGACTGCGAATACGACAATATCCCTTACGACGCGGTCGAATGTGAAAAGCACGCCCGGTTAAACCTTGAAATGGCGCGGGAAAGCATTGTATTGCTTAAAAACGACGGTATTTTGCCGTTAAGGAAAGAAAACGGGCTGAAATTGGCGGTCATAGGGCCCAACGCCGACGATTTGACCGTTCTGCTCGGCAATTATCACGGCAGACCGTCAAAACACACCACCTTTCTCAAGGGTATCCAAGACGAGGCGGAAAAGCGCGGCGTCAAAGTCCGTTACGCTTACGGCTGCCACATAACGGACGACGTCGCCGGCGAATGGTCGGAGAACCCGGCGAGGGAAGCGGTTCTCGCCGCGAGGAGCGCCGACGCGGTTATTATGATAATGGGGTTGAACGCGTCGTACGAAGGGGAGGAATCCGACGCTTACAACGGGACGGACGGCGGCGACAGGATAGACATAGAACTGCCTAAGACACAAAAACGGCTGTACGGCGAAATCAAGAAAACGGGAAAGCCCGTAATTTTCGTCAACGTAACGGGGAGCTGTATAAATCTCTCCGACCAAGACGAAAACTGCGCCGCCGTCGTCCAGTGCTTTTATCCCGGGGCGCAAGGCGGCAAGGCTTTGGCGGACGCGCTTTTCGGGAATATATCCCCGTCGGGGAAACTGCCCGTAACGTTCTATAAAAGCGCGGACGATTTGCCGCCCTTCGAGGATTACGGCATGGAAAACCGCACCTATCGCTATTTCAAGGGAACCCCGCTTTATAAATTCGGGCACGGGCTGTCGTATACGAAGTTCGAGGTCGAGGAAAAAGGGGGCGGCGCGTTTCGCGTGAGGAACACGGGCGATTACGACGGCGCAAAAGCGGTGATGAGTTACGACGAACGCGGCTGGTTGAAAGGCTTTGAAAAAGTGTTCCTGAAAAAAGGCGAGGAAAAAACGATAACTTTTTCTGAAATTGAAAAGCCGTTTTAACGAAAACGCGCAAAAAACATTGACAAAGCGATTTTTTTATGTTATAATCAGCCTGTCCCGCAGGTCGGGCTGATTTTTTCCGGGCTGATTTTTTCGCGGAAAGGAAAGCGTATAAATGGCTAAAATGTTATTCACGTCGGAAAGCGTTACCGAGGGGCATCCCGACAAAATCTGCGACCAAATTTCCGACGCGGTTCTCGACGCGATTTTAGAGGCGGAGCCGACGGCGCGCGTCGCCTGCGAAACCTGCACCACCACCGGAATGGTTATCGTCATGGGGGAAATAACCACCCGGCATTATGTCGACATACCCCGCCTTGTAAGGAGGGTTATAAAGGATATCGGCTACGACAACGCCACGTACGGTTTTGACTGCAATACCTGCGCCGTTTTGAGCTCCATCGACGAGCAGTCGGCGGATATAGCCATGGGCGTGAACCATTCGTACGACGGCGACGATACGGGCGCGGGCGACCAAGGCATGATGTTCGGGTTCGCCTGCGACGAAACGCCGGAGCTTATGCCTATGCCGATTTCATTGGCGCATAAGCTCGCCAAACGCCTTACCCAAGCCCGTAAAAGCGGGGAGCTGCCTTATCTCCTGCCAGACGGCAAATCGCAGGTTACGATAGAATACCAAGACGGGAAGCCTGTCCGCGCCGAGGCGGTCGTAATTTCCTCCCAGCACAAGGCGGACGTTTCGCTTGAGCAAATCCGCTCCGACATAACGGAAAAAATCATTAAAACCACCATACCCGCCGAACTCCTCGACGGGGATACCAAATACTACGTCAATCCGACGGGGCGGTTCGTAATCGGCGGTCCCCAAGGGGATTCCGGTTTGACGGGGCGCAAAATAATCGTGGACACCTACGGCGGGTATTCAAGGCACGGCGGCGGCGCGTTTTCGGGGAAAGACCCCACGAAAGTCGACAGGAGCGCGGCTTACGCGGCGCGATACGCCGCCAAGAACGTGGTGGCCGCGGGTCTCGCCGGAAAATGCGAAATTCAAATCGCTTACGCAATCGGGGTGGCGAAGCCCGTTTCAGTGCTTGCGGACACTTTCGGCACGGGGACGGTTCCCGACGAGAAAATCGCCGAAGCCGTAAAAAAGACGTTCGACTTGCGGCCCGCCGCGATAATAGAGGCGTTGGGGCTGCGCAGACCGATTTACAGGCAACTCGCGGCTTACGGGCATATGGGCAGGGAGGATTTGGGCGTTCCGTGGGAAAAAACGGACAAGGTCGAAGAGTTAAAAGCCGCCGTTACTTGAAATAATTCACCCCCGCCGAACCGCCGTCAAATAACCCCGCCCCCGCCGAACCGCCGTCAAATAGCTCCGCCCCCGGCGAACCGCCGTTACTTGAAATAATTCACCCCCGCCGAAAACAGCTTTTGTTCCTTGACGCCGTCCGCGTTTATGAAACACCCCTCGGACCATCTCTCGCTGTGCCCCATTTTTCCTATTACCCTGCCGTCGGGGGAAATTACGCTTTCAATCGCGTATGCCGAGCCGTTGGGGTTGAACGCGTGTTCCATGCTGGGCGCGCCCGACAAGTCCGCGTATTGCGCCGCTATCTGCCCGTTGGCGATAAGCTCTTCAATCAGCGCTTCGTCGGCGGCGAACCTCCCCTCCCCGTGCGACACGGGGACGGCGTAAATCTCGCCTACCTTACATTCGGAAAGCCACGGCGACCTGTCCGTGCAAATCCGCGTATATACCATTTGCGAAACGTGCCGCCCTATTTCGTTGAACGTCAGCGCGGGCGAGTTTTCCGTCGCGTCGCGGATTTCGCCGTAAGGGAGCAAACCCAACTTCATCAGGGCTTGAAATCCGTTGCAAATGCCCGCTATCAGCCCGTCCCGCTTGCGTAAAAGCTCGCGGACGGCTTCTTTTATTCTTTGGTCGCGGAAAAACGCGGCGATGAACTTACCGCTCCCTTCCGGCTCGTCGCCCGCCGAAAACCCGCCGGGCACGGCGATGATTTGGGATTTTGCGACGCGTTCCGCGAACGCGCTCAAGGATTCGAGAACCGCGCTTTGGGTTAAATTCCGCACGACGAATATATCCGCTTCCCCCCCCGCGCGTGTGAAAGCCGCCGCCATGTCGTATTCGCCGTTCGTCCCGGGGAATGCGGGAATTAACACGCGGGGCTTCGCGATTTTTACGGAAAGGGAGCGTTTCGGGGCGGCGCCCCCCGCGAACGACACGGCGCGCGGGGCGGGTTTTGCCGGCAAAGAGTTTTTGAACACGGGTTCCAGTCTCGCGCTCCACTTTTTCTCCAATTCGGAAACGTCGAGATTTTCGCCGCCGTGCGAAATTCTGTAATCGCCGACGGTTACGCCGATTTTTTCCGCCTCGGGGATATCGTTCGCCGCTTCCGCTATAAATCCGCCGCGACGCCCCCCGAACAGCTTTTCGCGGGGTAAATCGACCAGCTTTGCGCCTATGCGGTTGCCCAAAGACATCTTAAACACGCCTTCGGCAATCCCCCCCAATGAAAGCGCCCACACGGCCAAGGCGTTTCCCGTTTCGATTTCGCGCTCCGCAACCGCGAACACGCGCTTGACGCTTTCAAAGTCGGGCAAGCCGTCCCCGTCGTATTCCGGCGCGATATAATAAAGCCCGTTCCCGCTCCGCTTAAACTCCGCCGAAATGATTTTTCCGGCTTCCCGCGCCGTTACCGCGAACGAGATAAGGGTGGGCGGCACGTCAAGCTCTTCAAAGCTGCCGGACATTGAATCCTTTCCGCCGATTGCCGCCAGCCCCAAGCCCGTTTGCGCCTTATACGCGCCGAGCAGCGCCGCGAACGGCTTCCCCCAGCGTTCGGGGACGTCGCGCAGCCGCTCGAAATATTCTTGGAAAGACAAATAACATTCCCCCGATTTGCCGCCCGCCGCGACGACTTTCGCCACCGATTCGATTACCGCCAGCATCGCCCCGTGGAACGGCGACTTCTCCATAACCGCGGGGTCGCCCCCCCACGCCATAATCGACGCCGTTTCGGTTTCGCTCCCGACCGGAACGGGGAGTTTGGCCGCCATTGCCTGAACGGGGGTGTTTTGCGTTTTGCCGCTCCACGGCATAAGGACCGTCCCCCCCCCGACGGTGGAATCGAAACGCGCCGTCAAGCCCTTTTGCGAGCAGACGTTCAAGTCCGTTACCATTTCTTCCCAGTCGTTAAAACCGGCGGAAAAATCGATTTTCGGCGCGGGGACGAAAACGCGGGCGTGTTTCTCCGCGCCGTTGGAGTTTAAAAAATCACGCGACAAATCGCATATTACCTCGCCGTTTAACCGCATTTTCACGCGCTTTTCGGCGGTAACGCGGGCAATCGGCGTAGCTTGCGAATTTTCCGCGTCCGCCAAAGCCGTAAATTTTTCAACGTCGTTTTTGTCCACGACGACGGCCATACGCTCCTGCGATTCCGAAATGGCGAGTTCGGTGCCGTCAAGACCCTCGTATTTCTTGGGGATGGCGGACAGGTCGATTTCCAGACCGTCCGCCAATTCGCCGACGGCAATCGAAACGCCCCCCGCCCCGAAATCGTTGCAGCGTTTAATCAGCCCCGCCGCTTCCGGGTTGCGGAACAGCCTTTGCAGCTTGCGCTCTTCGGGCGCGTTGCCCTTTTGAACCTCCGCCCCGCGGGAAGCCAGGCTTTCGACCGCGTGCGCCATCGACGAGCCCGTCGCGCCGCCGCAACCGTCCCTGCCCGTCCGCCCGCCGAGCAGGATAACCGCGTCCCCTTCCTCGGGGCGTCCGCGAACGACGTTGCGGGCGGCCGTCGCCCCGATAACCGCGCCTAATTCCATCCGTTTCGCCATATAGCCGGGATGGTAGATTTCCGACACCATCCCCGTGGCCAGACCGATTTGATTCCCGTAGGACGAATAGCCCGCCGCCGCCGTCGTCGTGATTTTTCGGGGGGGGAGCTTGCCCTTTCTCGTTTGTTCCGCGGGTAAAAGCGGGTCGGACGCCCCCGTAACCCGCATCGCCTGATAAACGTAGGCGCGCCCGGACAGCGGGTCGCGGATTGCGCCGCCCAGACAGGTGGCCGCCCCCCCGAACGGTTCTATTTCCGTCGGGTGGTTGTGCGTTTCGTTTTTGAACATCAAAAGCCACGGTTCGGGTTTTTGGTTTACGACCGCGTTCACCTTGACCGAACAGGCGTTGATTTCCTCGCTTTCGTCAAGGTTTGGGAGCAAACCGTCGCTTTTGAGCTTCCTCATTGCCGAGGTCGCTATGTCCATCAGCGTTACGGGCTTGCCCGAACGCCCCAAAGCCGCGCGGTCGCTCAAATAGTCCCCGTAAGCGCGCCTTATGTAATCCGGCTTTATATCCGCTTCGTCTATAATCGTTCCGAAGGTGGTGTGGCGGCAGTGGTCGGACCAATAGGCGTCGATTACGCGAATTTCCGTAACCGTGGGGTTCCTTCCCTCGCTTTTGAAATAATCGCGGCAAAACTTAACGTCGCTCAAATCCATGGCGAGCCCGTGTTCTTTCAAAAACGCCCCCAAGCCGTTTTCGTCAAGCTCCGCGAACCCGCCGAGCGTCTTTACCCCATCGGGAAGAACGCGGGCGGTTTCAAGCGTTTCCGGTTTGTCGAAGCCGCATTCCCGCGCTTCGACGGCGTTAATAACGTAGTTTTTTATCCGCGCCAAATCGGCTTTTGAAATATCGCCCTCCAATATATAAATCCGCGCGTAACGGACGACGGGGCGTTCGCACCCGCACAGAATACTCACGCACTGAGCCGCGCTGTCCGCCCTCTGGTCGAACTGCCCCGGCAGAAATTCCGCCGCAAAAATCCGTTCGCCCCCTTTTAGCGGCGGCAATTCAAAAAAAACGTCGTCGGCGGGCGGTTCCGAAAACACCGCGGGGATTGATTTGTTAAAATGTTCTTCGGTTATGCCCTCGGCGTCGTATCGGTTAATTATCCTCACGCCGCTCACGCCGACGCGGAGCGCGGCGGTTAAATCGGCTTTCAGCGCCGCCCGCTCGATATCGAAGCCCCGCTTTTTTTCCGTGTATACGCGAAAAACCATAAAAACACCCCTTACCGCGAGTCTATACGGTTAGCCGTCGCGACGGCGCCCCGCGTCCATTATATCATATCTTCCCCCGTTAGTCCATAGCGTTTTCCCCCGAAATAACCGCGTTTTTCGCCGCGAAAGTAAAATTCACAAAAAAACCTTGCTTTTTTTGAATATTTATGCTATAATACCACAGTGCGCGAGGAATTTTATAAAACCATCTGTTAAGGAGCCGTAAATATGGAAGCGTTGAGAATAATAGCGGAGAGCGGGTTGAAGCCCGAATTGCCCAAATTCGCGATAGGCGACACGGTGAAGGTTCACGTCAGGATAGCCGAGGGCGACAAGTCCCGTATTCAGGTTTTCGAGGGGACCGTCATCGCCAAAAAGCACGGCGGGATAAGCGAAACGTTTACGGTTCGCAGGGTTTCCCACGGCGTCGGGGTCGAAAGGGTGTTCCCCGTCCACAGCCCGTCCGTTACGAAGGTCGAGGTCGTCAGAGAGGGCGTGGTTCGCCGCGCGAAGCTGTATTACCTGCGCGACAGGGTGGGCAAGGCGGCGAAGGTTAAGTCGAAATTTTAACCGCGAAATCGAAATAACGAACAAACGTTCGTTATTTCTTTTATAGAGACCGCCCGCCGGCCTTTGCCTGAAACCGCCTAAGGAGAAACGTATGGACCGCGCCGAGGAAAAGAAATTCGACCCCGCCACTGAAAAGAAAAGACGCAAAAACCGGCTGAAAGACGCGTATGAATGGGCGGAGAGCGTTATCGTCGCGATAATCGCCATTATATTCATATTCACCTTTGTCGTAAGGGTAACCTCGGTCGACGGCGGTTCCATGAACCCCACGCTCCGCGATAAGGACAGGATGCTGGTTACGAACCTCTTTTACTCGCCGAAGCACAACGACATAGTGGTCATATACGCCGGCGACTTATGGGACTATGAAAGCGGCGATATGGGGAAACCGATTATCAAACGCGTAATCGGCGTCGGGGGCGACGAAATACTCTTCGACACGAGGGCGGGTGAGATTTACCGCAACGGCGCCCTTCTTGAAATTTTCGAGGAGGACGGGTGGATTTACGAAGACGGGCATTTGATAAACGAACGCACTTACAGCAGCGTCGATATTCCCGAAAATACAAGCGTCAGGGTTCCCGACGGGTGCGTCATGGTAATGGGCGACAACAGGGGCTTTTCGGTGGACAGCCGCTATTGCGGGGAATGGCGTAAGGGCGAGTATGTCGGCAGGTTATACGTCGGCATGGTGAACGTGAACTATGTGGCGGGCAAAGCGTTTTTGCGCGTTTCGCCTTTCGGCGATTTCGGTTTCGTGAAATAAAATGGGCGGCGTTAACGAAAATTTCAATATCCACTGGTTTCCCGGGCATATGGCGAAGACCCGCCGTATAATCGAGGAAAATTTGAAGTCCGTCGACGTTTTGGCGGAAATTACCGACGCGCGGATTCCCGAATCGGGGAGGAACCCGCTTTTAAACGAAACGGCGGCGGGCAAGCCGCGCGTTTTGCTTTTGAACAAGCGCGATTACGCCGACGAAGCCGCGACGCGCCTTTGGCTGAAGTATTACGCCGTCAACGGCGTACGCGCCGTTTCCTGCGATTGCAGGAGCGGGGCGGGCTTAACCGGTTTGGTTTCGCTTTTTAAAAAAGCCGCCCGCAAACGCGACGGCGCGGTAAGGGTGATGGTGGCGGGCATACCGAACGCGGGGAAGTCCTCGCTGATTAACCGCTTGTCGGGCGGAAGGAAAGCCGCGGTGGGCGACCGTCCCGGCGTTACGCGGGGAAAACAGTGGATTAACGCGGGCAAAGGGTTGGAACTGCTCGACTTGCCCGGCATATTGCCGCCGAAGCTGGGCGACCGTGAGACGGCTTTGAAATTAGCCTATACCGGGGCGGTAAAAGACGGGGTAATGGATTTGGAATCGCTGGCGGCGAGCCTTGCGGCTTATTTAACCGCGAAGCGACCGGAAAAGCTGATTGAGAGATACGGGTTGCAATCGCTTGACGGGGATGTTATCGAAAGCATAGCGAGGGCGAGGGGCATGGCGCTTCCCGGGGGGGTGCCCGACGCCGGTCGCGCCGCCTTAACCTTGCTTGACGAATTCAGGAGCGGTAAAATTGGAAGAATCACGCTTGAAACGCCTGCCGCCCATTTTTGATTTTGACGCGAAAAAGCGCGAAACGGCCGGGATAATCGCCGGAATAGACGAAGCGGGGCGCGGTTGCCTCGCGGGGGACGTTTTCGCCGCGGCGGTCGTGTTAAACGCCAAAGCCGTGATTGACGGCTTGGACGACAGCAAAAAATTAACCCCCAAAGCCCGCGACCGCCTTTACGGCGAAATCACGGCCAATTCAATCGCTTACGCGGTCGCGTCCGCCACTGCGGAGGAAATAGAGGAGCTGAACATTTTAGGCGCCGCGTTGTTGGCGATGGAACGCGCCTTCGACAAAATCAGCGAAAGCGTCGCCGTAAACCTCGCTTTAATCGACGGGAACAAGACCCCCGAATTGGGGGTCGCCGCCGAGGCCGTAATCGGCGGCGACGGGAAATCCGCCTCAATCGCGGCGGCTTCCGTCCTCGCTAAGGTCAGCCGCGACAGATACGCGCTGGAATTGGATAAAGCCTATCCCGCGTATCAGTTCGCCAAGCATAAGGGCTACGGCACAAAGCTGCATTATGAGATGATTGGGAAATACGGCGTCTGCCCCGCCCACCGTAAATCGTTCCTGAAGAAGATACCGTAGCGCGCGCCGGAGAGAATATTATTATGGAAAGCAACGCGGGAAAGACGCGCGGGGATTTCGGCGAAAACGCCGTCTGCGACTATCTGTTCGAGCGCGGGTACGAGATAACGGCGCGCAATTACCGCAAAAGATGCGGCGAAATCGATATAATCGCGGTTTTTGGAAACGAAATCGCTTTCGTCGAAATTAAAACGAGAAAGCGCGGCGGCTTAACGACGGGGTTTTCCGCCATAACCAAGGAAAAACAAAGGAGAATGGTCAAGACGGCTCAAGCGTTCCTTAAAGAAAACCCGCGCTGCGGCGGCAAGTCCGTCCGGTTCGACGCGGCGGAGGTAACCGTAGGGCGCGGCGCTCCCCCCGAGTTAATCGGGATAGAGTATTACGAAAACGCGTTTGAACCGATGTTATTGTGAGGCGCTTATGAAATACGCGAGCACGCGGGACCCGTCCGTCGGCATAACCGCCGCCGAGGCGATTGCGAAAGGCATATCGGCGGAGGGCGGCCTGTTCGTCCCCGAGGAATTGCCGAGGCTGACGGAAAGCGACTTTTTATCCCTCGCGGAAAAGAGATACCCCGACCTTGCCTTCGAGGTGTTGAAACCGTTTTTGAGCGCGTTTACGGACGATGAAATCCGCGGGTGGGTTTACGGGGCTTACGGCGGTAATTTCGGCGTCGAGGACGCGGTCGGGCTGGCGAAGCTCGGCGACGGCGAGTTTTTATTGGAATTGTGGCACGGACCCACCGCCGCGTTTAAGGATATGGCTTTGCAGATATTGCCGGGGATGCTGTCGGCTTCAATCAAAAAAACGGGATTTTCGGGGAGGACGCTTATACTTGCCGCCACGTCCGGCGATACGGGGAAAGCCGCGCTGGAGGGGTTCAAAGACGTTGACGGCGTGGAAATCGCCGTGTTTTACCCGCAAAACGGGGTAAGCGATATGCAGAAGCTGCAAATGGCGACGCAAGAGGGCGAAAACGTCCGCGTGTTCGCGGTCAAAGGGAATTTTGACGACTGCCAAAACGGCGTAAAAGCCGTATTCGCCGATTCAAACGCGGTTAAATCAGCCGAATCGAGGGGGGTGGCGTTTTCCAGCGCCAATTCAATCAACTGGGGGCGGCTCTGCCCGCAAATCGCGTACTACGTTTTCGCTTACGCGCGGCTGGTTAAGCGCGGGGAAATCGTTTGCGGCGAGGAGATTAACGTAACGGTTCCGACCGGCAATTTCGGGAACATACTCGCCGCCTATTACGCGAGGGAGATGGGAACGCCGATAAAGACGCTTATATGCGCCTCGAACGCGAACAACGTTCTCACGGATTTTATAAACACGGGGATTTACGACCGCAACCGCGAGTTCTTAACCACCGTGTCGCCGTCGATGGACATCCTCGTTTCAAGCAACCTTGAACGGCTTTTGTACCATATTTCGGGAAATAACCCCGCTTTAATCAACGGCTGGTTTTCCTCGCTGAAAGAAACGGGCAGGTATGTGGTGGGCGCGAAGATAACGGCGAAGATGAAATCCGCGTTCTGCGGGGGCTGGTGCGGCGAAGACGATACTAAAGCGACGGTTAGGGAAGTTTTCGGCAAGTATAACTACCTCATGGACACGCACACGGCGGTGGGGTATAAGGTATACCGCGATTACGCGGCAAGAACGGGGGATAACGCCAAAACGGTTATCGCGTCCACGGCGAACCCGTATAAGTTCGGGGCGGCGGTTTACGAGGCGCTGTCCGGAAAGCCCCCCGCGAAGTCCGACAAAGGCTTCGGTATAATCAAAAAACTTGAAAAGCTCTCCGGCGTTCCCGCCCCGAAGGCGCTTACCGCGATTAAGGGCAAGAAAATCCGTTTTAAGGAAAGCGTGGGCAAAGACGGGATAAAAGAGGCCGTTTTGGGAATGTTATGAGTTTATACGCGATTGCGGACCTACATTTGTCCCTTTCCGGGGAAAAGCCGATGAATATATTCGCCGGGTGGGAAAACCATATCGAAAAACTTGAAATCAACTGGAACAAAACGGTCGGGGAGGGCGATGCCGTGGTGGTCGCCGGCGACATTTCGTGGGCGTCGGTCATCGGGCGGGCAAAAAAGGATTTCGCGTTCGTTCACGAACGCTTAAACGGCGTCAAAATCTTTATCAAAGGCAACCACGATTATTGGTGGACGACCCGCGCGAAAATGGACAGGTTCCTTGCCGACAACGGTTTCGACAGTATAAGGATTTTGCACAACGACGCTTATATCATAGGCGAAACCGCCGTTTGCGGTTCGCGCGGGTGGATTGGGGAAGACGGGGAGGAACCCGACAGAAAAATCCTTAAAAGGGAGGCGGGGCGTCTGGAAGCCTCAATTAAAAACGGTCTGTCAAAAACGGGGGAGGCGGTCGTGTTCCTCCATTACCCCCCCGTTTACGAAAACGAGGAAAACGCGTACATTCTCGACGTTTTAAGGAAATACGCCGTGAAGCGCTGTTATTACGGGCATATACACGGCGGCGGCGCGAAAAACGCTTTCACGGGGGAAAAATACGGTATACGTTTCGGTATAATTACCGCCGATTCCGCGGGTTTCACGCCTGTTCTCATAAAAAAATAAAATTCACAAAAAATCGCTGGAAATTTTGAACCGTATGTGTTATAATGTCTTCGCGCGAGGCGGGGCGAAAGGGCGAGAGGGAGCGAAAAATAAGGGCGAGAGGGAGCGAAAAATGGAGATTATCTCAAGCGGCAGGAAAGAAGCCAACGTCGTCGAAGTCGAGTTTAAAATAGACGCGGAGGAATTTGAAAAAGCCGTTCAGGCGGCGTTCTTGAAGCAGAGGAAAAACATAGCCGTGCCGGGGTTCCGCAAAGGGAAGGCGACAAGGCGGATGATTGAGGCGAAATACGGGGAGAACGTGTTTTACGAGGACGCGGTGAACGGGGTTTATAAAACCGCCGTCCCCGACGTGGTCGACGAGTTGAAGCTGGATATCGTGGATTCGCCCGAGGTCGAGGTGAAATCGGTAAGCAGGGAGGAGGGTGTCTCGTTCAAGGCGCTGTTCACCGTGAAGCCCGAAGTGGGGATAAGCGGTTATATGGGGCTGGAGGCGCAAATCAGGAAAATCGAGGTTACCGAAGCCGATATCGACGGGCAAATCGAGAAAATGCGAAACGACAACGCGAGAATCATTGACGTTACCGAGCGCCCCGCCAAACGCGGCGATATCGTGAAACTTGATTTTGAGGGCTTTTGCGGTAAAGAGGCGTTCGAGGGCGGCGCGGCGAGGGATTTCAGGCTTGAGATAGGCGGGGGGGCGTTTATCCCCGGGTTTGAAGAGCAGGTCGAGGGCAAAAGCATAGGCGAGGATTTTGAGGTGAACGTAACCTTTCCCGAGGATTATCATTCCGAAAATTTGGCGGGAAAAGAAACGGTGTTCAAATGCAAGATACGCGAAATATCGGAAAAGGAGCTCGCGGAGCTTGACGACGAGTTCGCCAAGGACGTGAGCGAATTCGACACGCTCGAGGAGCTGCGCGGGGATATCCGCGGGAAACTTTCCGAAAACGGGGAAAAAATCCGCGATATGGAACTGGAGCGTGAAATCGCCGAGAAAATCGTGAAGTCTTTGGACGCGGACGTCCCCGCCGTAATGTTCGAGAACCGCGTGGACGAAATGGCGCGGGACTGGAGTTACAACAACCGCGTGCGGTTGGACGATTACGCCGCGCGAAACGGCATGACCGTCGAGCAGTTTAAGGAAACCTTCCGCGAGACGGCGGAAAAACAGGTTAAATTCAGGCTGGCGCTTGAAAAAATCGCCGAACTCGAGGGGATTGAGGTTACCAAGGACGAGCTTGACGAAGAATACGAGAAAATGGCGAAGCGGTCGAAAATGACGGCGGAAAAGGTTCGCGGGCTTATATCGGAGGAAACCGTCGCGGACGACGTTAAAACCGAAAAGGCGTTGAAGCTGTTGAAAGACGGCGCGAAAATAACGTATAAATAAAAAGCGCGGGCAAACGCAATACGGCAATTTTGCGTGAAACGCCAAATTGCCAATAAGGAGAACGACATGGATTATATGAGCCTTGTTCCGACCGTAATAGAACAAACCGGCAGGGGGGAACGCGCGTATGACATCTATTCGCGCCTGCTCAACGACAGGATAGTAATGCTTCACGAGGACGTGAACCATATAACATCGAGCCTTGTCGTGGCGCAGCTGCTGTTCCTCGAGGGGCAGGACCCGGATAAGGACGTCCACCTTTACATAAACAGCCCGGGCGGCTCAATCAGCGACGGCATGGCGATTTTCGACACCATGAACTATATCAAGTGCGACGTCGCCACGATTTGTTTGGGTATGGCGGCTTCAATGGGGGCTTTCATTCTCGCGGCGGGAGCCAAAGGTAAGCGTATGGCACTGCCGAACAGCGAGATTATGATTCACCAGCCGCTTGTTCAGGGCGGTTTGTCGGGGCAGGCGAGCGACATAAAAATCCGTTCCGACCATATCATAAGGACCAAGGAAAAAATGAACGCCCTGCTCGCGGGGATGACGGGGCAGCCCATAGAGGTTATCCAAAAGGATACGGACAGGGATAATTTTATGACGGCGCGGCAGGCTTTGGAATACGGGATAGTGGACAAGGTAATGGAAAAGCGTTAAAACACCCGTTTGGCGCGATTAAAAAAGAACGGTATAATACCGGGGGGGAGACGAAATGCTCAGGTGCAACTTTTGCGGCAAGCTGGAAAACCAAGTCGAGCGTATGCTTCAGGGCAAGAACGGGTTTATCTGCAACGACTGCGTTCTGACTTCCTACCATATGCTGTACGACCGGGACTTGGACGGTTTCGAGGACGACGACGAATACGATTACGGCGGCGAATACGGCGATTATTCGCTCAAAGACATAAGGAGCGGCGAAATCATAAAGCCCGCCGAAATCAAGAAAATCCTCGACCAGTATATTATCGGGCAGGAAGAGGCGAAAAGGACTCTTTGCGTTTCCGTCTACAATCACTATAAGCGCATATACTTCAACGACAAGAACGAAGGCAGGGAAGACGGCGTCGAAATCCAAAAAAGCAACGTTTTGCTGATAGGGCCCACCGGCGTCGGGAAAACCATGCTCGTTCAGACTATGGCGAAAATACTGCAGGTTCCTTTCGCGATTGCGGACGCCACCACGCTCACGCAGGCGGGTTATGTGGGGGAAGACGTGGAAAACGTGCTTTTGCGGCTTATCCAGGCGGCTAACTTTAACGTCGACGACGCGGAGCGCGGAATAGTGTATATAGACGAGATGGACAAAATTTCCCGCCGAAGCGAAAACACGTCGATTACCCGCGACGTAAGCGGCGAGGGCGTTCAGCAGGCGCTCCTCAAAATCATAGAGGGGACGGTTTCAAACGTGCCGCCCCAAGGCGGGAGGAAGCATCCGCATCAGGAATTCATCCAGATTAACACGAAGAATATTTTGTTTATATGCGGCGGTTCGTTCGACGGAATTGAAAAGATAATAACGTCGCGGATAAATTCGACGTCGCTGGGTTTCGGCGCCGAGGTGAAAACCGCCAAGGAAAAGTCCGGCGACAAAACGCTCCACTCGATAATTCCGGAGGATTTGGTAAAGTACGGTCTGATTCCGGAAATCGTCGGGCGGCTCCCCGTGATTACGGTTCTCGACGCGCTTGACGAGGAGGCGCTCACGCAGATTCTCGTTAAGCCGAAAAACGCCATAATCAAGCAGTATAAATTCCTGTTCGAGCTGGATAAAATAGATTTTGAGATTGACGGCGACGCGCTTTCAAAAATCGCGAAGCTGGCGATTGAAAAAAAGACCGGCGCGCGCGGTCTGCGCTCGATTATGGAAAAGCTCCTTTCCGACGTGATGTTCGACGTTCCGGGCGACGAAAGCGTAGCCAAGGTTATTATCACCGCCGACTGCGTGGAGGGCAAAAGCGAACCGCTCGTCGAACGCGGCGCCCCTTTGAAGAAAACGCCGCCCCCCGCCAAGAAAAACAAACGGGACAAGCCGGCGGGTTAAAAGCCGGAGGTTTTTATGTCTGTTATCGCCGCTTTCGCCGTGCCGCACCCGCCGATTGCCGTTCCCGAAATAGGGCGGGGCGAGGAAAAGAAAATAAAAAAAACTATCGGCGCGTTTTATAAATGCGCCGATATGATAGCGGAATTAAAACCGGAAACGGTTATCGTAACCTCGCCGCACTGCGTGATGTACGCCGATTATTTCCATATCTCGCCCGGAAACGGCGCGGCGGGGGATTTTTCCCGCTTCGGGGCGGGGGGCGTTCGGTTTGAGGCGGCGTATGACGCCGAGCTTGTCTCCGAAACAAAACGGCTGGCGTTTGAGCGCGGCGTTCCGGCGGGAACAAGCGGGGAACGCGACCCTTCCCTCGACCACGGAACCCTCGTTCCGATGTATTTTATCGGCAAAAGATACGGCGGCTGTAAGCTGATGCGTGTCGGCTTATCGGGGTTGGGGTTGAAGGCGCATTTCGAGTTGGGGCGGATAATAGCCGAAAGCGCGGAACGACTCGGGCGGCGCGCCGTTTTGGTGGCGAGCGGCGATTTGTCGCATAAGCTGAAAGAAAGCGGTCCTTACGGCTACGCGGAAGAGGGCGCGGTTTTCGACCGCGCTGTCGTCGAAGCCTTTGAAAGCGGCGATTTGTCCCGGCTTATGGATATTCCCTCGGATTTGGCCGACAAAGCGGCGGAATGTGGTTTGCGCTCGTTTGTGATAATGGCGGGCGCGCTGGACGGGGAAAGGTTTAAGTCCAAGCCGCTGTCTTACGAAGGGACGTTCGGGGTGGGATATGCGGCGGCGGCGTTTACGCCGAACCCCGAAGGAACGGTATGACCGATTTAAAAAGAACCGATTTTTATTACGAGTTACCCGAAAGGTTAATCGCGCAGACGCCGGCGGAACCGCGCGACGCTTCAAGGCTTATGGTCGTCGACCGCGCGGGCGGGGGTATAAGGCACGATTTTTTTTTCAACATAGCCGATTATGTAAATAAGGGCGATTTGCTTGTTTTGAACGATTCCAAGGTATTCCCGGCGAGGCTTCTCGGGGTTAGGCGAGGGGGGGAAGTCGGCGCGGAGTTGCTTTTGCTTGAGCAAAAAGGCGAAAATTTGTGGGAAGCGCTGGTAAAACCCGGGCGGCGGCTGAAAAAAGGCGCCGCCGTCGATTTCGGCGGGGATTTGTCGGCGGAAATTCTCGGTTCGCTCGAAGGCGGCACCCGTCTTGTAAGGTTTCACTTCGACGGCGATTTTTTTGAAATTCTCGATAAAATCGGGAATATGCCCACGCCGCCTTATATTACCGAAAAATTAAAGGATAATTCCCGCTACAATACGATTTTTGCGAGGGAAACGGGTTCGGCGGCGGCGCCGACGGCGGGCTTGCACTTCACCGAACGGGTCTTTTCCCGCCTTGCGGCGAAGGGCGCCGAAATCGCTTACATAACGCTGCATGTGGGCTTGGGGACGTTCCGTCCCGTAAAAAGCCCGAATATCTCCGGGCATAAAATGCACGCGGAACGCTTTCGCATGTCAGAAGAAACGGCGCGGAAAATCCGGGAAAGCAAGGCGCGCGGCAACCGCGTAATCGCCGTCGGGACGACCTCCTGCCGCGTTCTTGAAAGCGTTTCGCCGCGGTTCGCGCCGCGGTTCGCGACGACGGATATTTTTATAACGCCCGGATATGATTTTAAGGCGGTCGACGGGCTGATAACCAACTTTCACCTGCCGGAAAGCACGCTGTTAATGTTGGTAAGCGCGTTTATGGGGCGGGAAGAGGCGTTGCGCGCCTATGCGGAGGCGATTAAGGAAGGGTACGGGTTTTTCAGTTTCGGCGACGCGATGATGATTATATAACACATTTTGTTTGGCACAAAACAACCCGGAAAAACCTTATTCCGACTTATCGACGTAACCCTAACTCGCCGACGTAACCCTAACTCGCCGCCCGCTTCATTCTCTCGGGGGAGAATCCTCGGAATCCGGGGATTTAAAAATTTCGTCCTCTTTCCCCCCGAAAACGCCGTCCCCCGATTCCTCGAACAGGTCTTCGGCGGAACTTCCGCCGCCGTCGTTAATCGAGGACACCATGTTCTTCAAGTCCTTGATGTCGTTTTTTATGTCGTTCTTGATGTTCGCGCCCGCCTCTTTCACCGCGCCCACGGTTTCTTCCCCTTTTTTCACCATGTCCTTGCTGCGTATGTCCTTGATTGTCTCAACCGCCTTGTCCGTTCCGGTTTTTATCGCGCCGACCGCGAACAGACCCGCTTTGCGGGCTTTATCCTTATAGCTTTCTTTGGCGTATACGGTAGGCTCTTCTTCCCCGGCGGGCTCGTCGCTTTTCTTCCCGAACATTTTCCTGCCGACCACATAACCCACGCCCACCAGCGTGGCGACCCCGAAAACTGCCGTAGTAAACTTCATTACAATATACCTCCTTTAAATTTTACGCTTTCGCTGTAAATATTATATACTTTTTCCCCCCCGTTGTAAAGCCTTTTTAAAAATTATTTGCCTTATTCGCAAAAACTATTGACAACAGCCCCAAACACAGGTATAATTAACCGGAGGGTGTAAACCTTGCCGCGTTGACAAAGACGGCAAAAAAAGAGCGCGGGGCGGTAAAAAAAGAGCGCGGGGCGGTAAAAAAAAGGCGCGGGGCGGCAAAAAAAGGCGCGGGGCGGCAAAAAAGGGCGCGGGGCGGCAAAAAGGGGGGCGCGGGCGTGCGGAAAAACTTAGGGGTAAACATACTTTTAGACGTATACGGCGCGCTTTTAACCGACCGTCAGCGCGTAACGCTCGAGTTGTATTACGGAGAGGATTTGTCGCTCGGGGAAATTTCCGAAGCGACGGGGATAACGCGGCAGGGCGTTATGAACTGCATACACAAAGCGGAAAAAAAGCTGTTCGGGCTGGAAACCAAGTTAGGGCTGATTAGGAAATTCCGCGAGCTTTCAGACGACATAGACGTGTTGGAGGGTTTGATTTTCCGGTCGGAAATGGCGAACAAGGTTATGATGGCGCAAATAGACGAATTACTCGTTGAAATAAAGGGGAAGATTTAATGGCGTTCGAGGGGCTGTCCGAGAAATTAGGCAGGGTTTTCAAGACCTTGCGGGGCAAAGGGAAATTAAGCGAAAAAGACGTGAGGGAAGCCATGCGGGAGGTTAAAACCGCCCTTCTCGAAGCGGACGTGAATTTCAAAATAACCAAGGACTTCGTCGCCGCGGTAACGGAGCGCTCAATCGGCGCGCGGGTTATGGAAAGCCTTACGCCGGGTCAGCAGGTTATAGACATTGTCCGCGAGGAACTGGTTAAACTGCTCGGCGAAACGGATTCAAAAATCAACTTTCCGTCGAAGCCGCCCTGCGTTATAATGATGTGCGGTCTGCAGGGCGCGGGAAAGACGACCCACTGCGCGAAGCTGGCGAAATACCTCAAAGGGATGAACCGCCGCCCGCTCCTCGCGGCGTGCGACGTATACCGCCCCGCCGCGGTCGAACAGTTGAAAATCGCGGGGGAAAGGGCGGGGGCTAAGGTTTTCTCGCTGCCCGCGGTTTCGGACCCCGTGAAAATAGCGGGCGAGGGAATACGGTTCGCCAAGGACAACGGCTACGACGTCGTGATTCTCGACACGGCGGGGCGGCTCCACATCGACGGCGAACTGATGGACGAGCTTGAAAGGATTAAAGAAACCGCCTTGCCGAACGAAATCCTCCTCGCGGTGGATTCGATGACGGGGCAGGACGCGGTGAACGCGGCGAAGGCGTTTAACGACAGGATAGAGCTTTCGGGGATAATACTGACCAAACTCGACGGCGACGCGCGCGGCGGCGCGGCTTTGTCGGTTCTCGGCGTTACCGGGAAGCGGATAAAATTCGCCGGCACGGGGGAAAAGGTCGACGACCTCGAGCCGTTTTATCCCGACAGGATGGCGTCGCGCATCCTTGGAATGGGCGACGTGTTAAGCCTTATCGAAAAGGCGAAGCGGAACTTCGACGGGAAAGAGCAGGAAAAGTTAGCCGAAAAGATGCAAAAGAACAGGTTTGACTTCGACGACCTGTACGCCCAGTACAAACAAATTGAAAAAATGGGCAGTATCAAATCCCTCCTCGGCATGATGCCGGGCATAAGCGGGAAAATCAAGGAAGAGGACGTTGACGAGCGCGTCTTAACGCGGGCGAAGGCGATTATCGAATCCATGACGAAAGCGGAACGCGCCCGGCCGTCGCTTATCGACGGGAAGCGTAAGCGCAGGATAGCGGCAGGTTCGGGAACCCGCGTGGAAGACGTCAACACGCTTATGAAACAGTTGGAGCAGGCGCGGATTATGATGAAGCGGTTCAAAGGCGGCAAAATGAAATTCCCGAAAGCGGGAGCGGGCGGGTTAGGCGGGTTTTAACGGTGCTTCGCGCCGGTTAAATACAATCAACACATCTTAATTAGGAGGAAAAAATGGCGGTAAAAATCAGATTAAAGCGCATGGGGGCGAAAAAAGCGCCTTTTTACAGAATAGTCGTCGCCGATTCACGCTTTCCCCGCGACGGGCGTTTCATCGAGGAAATCGGGTATTACGACCCCGCGAAAAACCCGACCGTCGTCAGCGTTGACGGCGAAAAGGTTCAAAGGTGGCTGAAAAACGGGGCGCAGCCCACCGACACGGTTAAACGGCTGCTGAAAAACAAAGGAATTATCTGATATAAGGGCGCCGCTCGGCGTCCGCCCGGAAAGGAACGGCGAGAATGAAAGAGTTATTAACGGCAATCGTAGAAGGTCTTGTGGAAGACAAATCCGCGATAGAGGTAACCGTAGACAAACCCAATCCGGAAGGGTTTACGATTTATCATCTGCACGTCGCGCCCGACGACATGGGGCGGGTGATAGGGAAGCAGGGGCGCATAGCCAAGGCTATCCGGACGATTATGCGGGCGGGGGCGGTCAAGGCGAACGAAAAGGTTATGGTGGAGATAGATTAGCCCCGCCCCGTTCGCTGTCGTTTAAATCCAAAACGCAAAGCGTTTTGGAAAGGAAGATTAAAGTTGAAAAACAAGAAAGGACTCCTCACCATGCCGCAATTTTCATTGAGTTTTGCGCAGGGTGAGGCGGCATGGTCATAAAAATGAATTACATTTTGTCATGGACGACCGACGACAGGCGGTACGCGCAGCTCAGCGACGAACGCCAAAACGACCCTTATGAAAAGGGCAAGGACGATTTTTATTGCGACAAGCTGGTCAAAAACAAAAACGGTTCCGTCAGCGTCGAAGACGCCATACGGGGCGTGACCCTCTCCGCGTTGGAAATGTACGGGAAGGATACCGACGTTACATTCAAAGACCTCGCGCCTTTCGCGGAAGATTTGAAAAGCGGGAAAACAGTCGACTTATACGATTGCATATCGTAGGCGGGGCGCAAACGGAACGATACGGCAGTTTCGCCGACGTTGAAATAAATTCAATGTCGGCGGTCGCTGGGCATGCGAGCTTAAAAGGTTCGCTTATAAAGAAAAGGAGGACATGTAGCAATGAAAAAGTGTATTCGATCCCTCGCGCCGATACTCGTATTAATCCTCACATTCACCGCGTGCGACGCGGTCAAGGACGCGGTCGGAGACGCCGTAGGCGGCGTCCTTGAAACATCGTCGGCAGGCTCGACGCTCGGCGACACAAATCCCGACGACACAAATCCTTCCGCCGCCGCAGTTAACGAAGGCGATGTTATTACCTTCGGCGGTGAAAAGTGGATTGTCCTCAAGGTTGAAAGCGGTAAAGCATTGATTGTCAGCGAAATAGTGCCCGACAACTATTTTTTCCATGATACGGATGAAGCGGTAACATGGGAAAGCTGTTCGCTCCGCGCGTTTCTTAACAACGACTTCTACGGAATGTTCAGCGCGGAGGACCAAGCGCGCATAGTCGAAACGACCCTCGCAAACTCCGACTATGAATTGAGCGACGGAACCAAAGTTCCCGGCGGCAACAGCACCGCCGATAAAATTTTTCTTCTGAGCGCGGAAGAAGCCGAGGAATACTTTAAATATTCCTCCGACAGAAAAGCGAACGCCGCCGACGGCGGTGAAGCTTCTTGGTGGACACGGTCAATCGGCGATGCCCCCAACCGCGCAAGATATGTCCAGACCGCGGGAATGATTGGCGGCGGTGTGGGCGTTACCGGTTTAGAGGGCATACGCCCCTCTATGTGGATAACAATAAATTAACAGACACGGCCGTTTAAACGCAAAGCGTTTTGGGTTTAAGCGGGGAACGGTATGAAATTACGGCGGTTTGAGGAACGGCTTTATCGTTTTTCAAACCGCCGCGGTTTGTTTTATCTCGAACCTTAAACGCCCTATCCTCTTTCCCTCCATGCTTAAAACCGTGATTTTAAAGCGCCCGTTCTCCGCGCGGTCCCCTTCGGCGGGGATTTTCCCGAACAGCTCGAAAGCCCAGCCGCCGACGGTATTGCTTTCGGAATCTATGGCTACGTCCATTCCCTTTTTCTCGAAAAAGCGGTTGAAATCGTTCAAGGCGAGTTTCCCCTCCGCCTCGAACGCGCCGTTGTTCATAAACTTGACGGGCAGCTTCTCCTCGTCGCCCTCGTCCCAAATTTCCCCCACCAATTCCTCGAGGATATCCTCCAACGTAACTATTCCCTCCGTGCCCCCGTACTGGTCTACCACGACGGCAAGGTGGGATTTTTCGTTTTGCATGAGTTTAAGCGCCTCGGACAGCTTCATTAAAGCGGGGATATGCAAAACGTCCTGCATCACCGCGCGCGTGTCGGGTTCCTCGCCGATTAACAGCCTCCCCGTAAAATCCTTGTTTTTGACGACCCCCACTATGTCGTCGGGCGTTTTGTCATAAACGGGCAGGCGGGAATACCCCTCTTCCAAAAACACGTCGCGGATTTTTTCAACGCTGTCCGCCAATGAAACGGCCACAATGCTCACCCTCGGCGTCAAAATCTCGCCCACCGTCGTTTCGTCAAATTCCAAAGCGGAACGGACGAGGTTGCTTTCCTGCTCTTCCAAAACCCCCTCGTCCTCGCTCACGTTGATTAGGGAGATAAGCTCGTCTTCCGTCATGAACGAATTCGCCTTGTTGGGGTCCCCCCCGAGCAGCCGTATGGAAAACCTCGATATCAGGCTGAACACAAAAATAAAGGGCGTAAACACGACCATAAAAAACCTTACGCTCCCCGCCACCGTCAAACTGATTTTTTCCGGGTGCTGCACGGCAATCATTTTAGGCACCATCTCGCAATAAATCAAAACCACCGACGTTATCAGCACGGTGGAAATCCCTATGGTCAGCGGGTTGTTCCCGCCGATTTTTATGGCTATCGAAGTGGCGACCACGGGCGCGACGATATTCGTGATATTGCTGCCCACCAAAATGGTCGAAAACAGCTTCCGGCTGTCTTTCGTTACCTGTTCGACTTTTTTCGCGCCCTTTACGTTGTTTTCCAGCATTACTTTCAGCTTGATTTTGTTTAACGCGGTCAGCGCGATTTCGCAAACGGAGAAGTAAGACGAAAACGCCAACAGAAAAAACAACAAAAAAAATTGCGGTAAAACGCCGTACATTATAAAATCACTCCCCTTGTTTGTCTCGCGCAATCAGCGCCCTTATCGCGTTTACGGCGCACTTAACCGCCCTTTCGCCGCTTTCGCAAACCCTGTCGGGCAGCCCCGCCTTGGAACGCTCGACGTTCCATAAGGCCGTCAAGACCGCCCCGGCTCTCGCGCCCCTTGCCAAAGCGACCGCGAATATCGCCGCCGCCTCCATCTCGGAGGCGAGGCATCCGCATTTCACGAAAGCGTCCCAGCGGCTTGTCAAGAAATCCGCCACCGGCATTTTCCCCGGCTCGATTTCCCCGTAAAACGAATCCTTGCTTTGCGCCACGCCCACATGGAAAGAATCGCCCTCTCCCCCGGTTGACAGCTCCTTCGCCGCTTCAGCCAGCGCCGTTACCACGCCGAAGTCGGCGGCGGCGGGATAATCGGGGGGGAGGTATTCTTTGCTCGCCCCGTCGCCCCGGACGGCGGCGGAGACTATAACCAAATCGCCGCCGGTAACCTTCGCGTTTATGCCGCCGCAGGTCCCCACCCTTATGAACACGCGGCACCCGCAGCGAAACAGTTCCTCGACGGCAATCGCGGCCGACGGTCCGCCTATCCCCGTCGAAACCACGCTGACGGGTTCGCCGTCAAGGCCCCCCGTATAAGTAACGTACTCGCGGTTGGACGCCATATGTTCGGGTTCGTCGAGATACGCGGCGATTTTCAAAACCCTGCCGGGGTCGCCGGGGAGAATGGCGTATTTCCCGACCTGCCCGGCGGTTACCCTTAAATGGAACTGTATGCTTTCATCCAATAACGCCATTTATTTTCCGCCCTTTCCCTTCCGCGAACCCGCGTTCCCGCGCTTGCCGTTCTGCCCGCCTTCGTATAACCCGTTCCCGAGTATGGACGGGGCGGGCGCGTTCTTTCTCTTCTCGCGCTCGGAACGCTTATCCGAAATTACGTCGATATTCCCCAAAACCGCGATAAGCGTAACCGAAATCGTTTCAAACACCAAAGGGAAATAAAGCGCGACGACGTCGCCTGAAACGCTGCCGCCTGAGGTTATCAGCGAGTGCATTATGAAAAGCGCGACGGTACCCCCCGCGCATAAAACGGCGGCGGTTTTATAAAGTTTGAGCATAACCAAAAAGCAGGGGATTACAAACCCCGCGAGCGCGATTATCATCCACATCACATAATACCGCCCGGGCAGCCCGGCGGGAATTCCGTTTTCGGCGGGCATGGTGAGCATGGCGACGGGGGAGAGCGTTCCGAACAGGACGCCCCATATGGCCGTTATAAACAAAGTCAGCCCTTTAAAAACCGTAATAATCTTTTTCATACGGAAATTATAGCACGTTTTTCAAAAAAACGCAAGAAAAAATTAACGTAAATCCGCACATTCCGCCATGTTGCTGTTGACATTCCGCCCCGTCTGCCTTATAATATATTTAAAAACGCCGCCGGAGGTATACCGTATGAAACCCAACGGATTCAAAATAGCCGCGAAAAGCGCCGACAAGGGCGTTATGCTCAAATGGGACGAAGTGCCGGGCGCGGACGGTTATCGCGTTTATATGAAAAAAGACGGAGAATTTAAGGGTATACGCAACGTTAAGGAAACTTCAATCAAACTGACGGGGCTGGAAAACGGCGAACTTTACACGTTTTTGATAAAAGCGACGAACGGCGGGGCGGCGGCGGCGGAATCCGAACCGGTTTCCTGCGCGCCCTTGGGCGCGCCCTCGGACTTAACCGCCGAAAGCGGGGACGAAACGGTCTTCCTTTCGTGGGGGGCGGCGGAGAACGCCTATTCGTACCGCGTTTACATTTCGGACGGTTCCGAATCGGAGAAGGGCAAATTTTCGGCGTATATGTACTCCGGCGCGGAGAGCTGCGCCGTTCGCGGGCTGAAAAACAAAAAGAATTATAAATTTAAGGTGCGCGCCTGCAAATTCGCCGAGGGGACGGAATATTACGGCGGCTTTTCCGGCGTCGTTTCCGCCGTCCCCGCCGAAGACGCGATGGCCGTAATCCCCGCCCACTTACATATCGAACCGGGGCAAAGGGGCGGCTTTATCTGCGCCGCGCCGGGCGCGTCATGGAAAAGCTCGGACGAAAACGTCGCGACGGTCGACGGTTTGGGTGCCGTCGTCGGGGTGGGCAACGGTTCCGCCCGCATAACCGTTACGGCGAAAAACGGGAAGACGTCCCACGCCGGCGTTACGGTCGGGCGCGAAAGCCCAAAATCCCGCGAACCGTTGCCGTTGCCGCGCTATTCCGGGAAAAACGGCGTCTTGTCCCCGCGAAACCACACGGCGAGGATAATTATCGCGGGCGACGTCATGTGCCTTTCCGAACAGCAGGAAGCCAAGGGCGCGCGCGGCGACTATTCCGGTTGCTTCGACCCGTCGCGGGAAATTATCGCCGGGGCGGACTATTCGATAGGGACGCTTGTTTACGAATACTCGCCGAGGAAACCGTCGGCGCGCGACTGCCCGTTCGCGGGGGGCGCGAGGAACTATAACGCGCCGCCCGCCTTTATTGAGGCGGTGAGGGGCGCGGGGTTCGACTGCGTCGCGTCGGTTCTGCCCGTTTCGGGGGAAACCGGGAGCGAGCTTATCCGTTGCGGCGTAAATTATACCGACATAAACGAAAAAGGGCGCGTTATCGCGGAAATCAACGGAATCAAAACGGCTTTCGTAACGTTTAGGTTCGACGGGGCGACGGCTGTTTTAAACCCCGCCGACATAGTTTCGGTCAAAAACGAGGGGGCGGATTTTATAATCGCGCTTTGCCGTTGGGGCGTCGCGGATTCCCACATGGTTCGCGATAATCAGCGGGCGGTCGCGGAACGCCTCGCCGCTTTCGGGGCGGACTGCGTCGTGGGGGGCGGTCCCGGCGTTATTCAAGGGAACGCGGTTTTCAGCACCGAAGACGGCAGGGACGTTCCCGTGTTTTATTCGCTGGGGAATTTTATCACGTCGGTTTCGGAACTCCCCGCGAACCGCGATTCCTGCTTGCTTTCCCTAACTTTGCGAAAAGCCCGCCACGACGATTCCGACGCGAAAATCGCGGATATAAAGCTAATCCCCTGCACCGTCGCGGATAACTTCAAAGGCTGCGCTTATGCCGCCGTGCCGTTGGAGGGCGAAAACGCCCCGGCTTTTTTATCCGCCGTTAAGCGCGTGAACGCGGTTCTCGGCCCGGAATTCGCGTTGCCGCAGGAAGCCTCGGACGCCGGCGAAACGCTTTCGGCGCGCCCCGAGGGAGAAGAGCCCGAACCCGACGAATCCGACTATACCCCCGCCGCCCCGGAAGAAACGCGGGCGCGCCTCATCGGTTCCCGCGTGATTGAGGAAATCGTTTCCGAAATGGACGGCGTTACCGTAAGCTCGTCGCTCATCGGCGTATCCGCGCTTACCGTAACGGAAATTCCCGAGGTCGGGGACGAATGGCTGATTGTCGATTTTTACGGTGCGGCGACAATCCCGGCGGGCGGCGTCAACCCGTCCGTTAAAGAATCGTTTTGGAAAGCGAGGATGGACAAATTCACGGAGGCGGTGAAAGCGGCGTATCCGCCCTACCGCGTTATTCTCATAAGCCACAGGCTTAACCGTTTTTACGCGGTTCAAAAGCAGGTGAGGCTGTTCGGGGAGGCGCCGGGCGACGGCGACCGCGCCACCAAACTTTCAAGGATTATCAAACGGCTGGAGGATTATTTCATTGAAAAAGTCAACCCCGTCGTTATAGACGTCGCCAAAGAATATTTCGCGGCGGGCGCCGACGCCCCTTGCTACGACTCTTTTTTTTCGGAACACGCGCGGCGCGTTTTGAACGGGATTTTCAACGGCGAAACCGAACCCGTCCTTTACGCGGACATATGGCTGAAAAGGTATCTGTATTATTATGACAGCCTCGTTTTGAGGAAACTCTCGCCGTTCGTGCTGAACGACAGGGAATGTGCCGCCGACATTATAGCGGAAAAATCCTCGAAGGAATTTATCCGGGAATATTCCGACGAGTTGATTGAGATTAAACAAGCCGGTCTGTCGACGGAAAACGTCTTGGAATTGTCGGGCAGGTACGGCAGGGAGTTCATTAACGGCGTCAAGGCGATTAAAGCCGCGGCGCAGGGCGATTTTGACGAATCCGGCAAGGTGTTTTCCGTTATGTTCGACCGCTCGTTTGAAATCCTCGGCGAGTTAATCAAGCCCGTTTATAACGGGATACGCGAGTTTTTCCCCGATTTTGACGCGATAATAACGAAGCAGACGCTGCCGTTTTATTTTAAGCTTCTGCGCTTCGCGAGGAAGGCGAAAGCGGCGGGCGAGAGCCTTGTCGGCGCGGACGAGGCTTTGAGGGAATATTCGTTTTCTTCCTCTCCGCTCGAGGTGGACGTGTGGGGGACGGAGATATCGTATATTTCGGCCATGCTGTGCAATAAGACGGCGGTGAGGAATTATATAGAGAAGAACCCGTTTTGCTGGGCGTTCACCGAGCCCATCGCGCATACCGAAGAGATGTTCGAGCCCGTCGCGTCGTTCATGGGCAGCGAGGAATACCGCGACGCTTTCAAAAACAGCTTTGACAGAAAGGCGGGCGAAATTATCGCGAACAGCAACAGCCGCTGGCTTGTCGCGGATTTCTTTGATTTGGCTTATGAAATGGCGGCGTATAAAGGCGGTTTCTTTGAAATAGACGAGTTTACGAGGAGAACCGTGTTTTTCAACGACATAAAAAAAGAGTGCAAATTTTTCAGGTATTTCAAAAACTATGATAAAGAAACCGCGCAAAAAGCCTTGGACAAGATGATAGACGCCGTCGCCGGGAAATACGGCGGCAACATCATATTGAACCGCGTCAGCCCCGCGGAATATTACATCGACTTCGACGACGAGGTAAAGCCTTTGTCGGTGGATAAGGATTACGTGGAGGGAACCGCCGCGGTTATCGCGGAATGTGAGCGGTATTTTATCGAAAAGACCGATTGCTACGTCATCGATATTTCCGGCTATTTCATGTCGGACGAGCGTTATCCGCGCGGGGGCGCGAACATAGGGAATTATGAGGATATGTTCTATAAAAACACCGCGCTGTTCATGTCGAACATATTCAGGGGCAAGGACGACGTCAAGGTGTACGACAGGATAAACCCCGTGTACCGGCTGATGAAGATGATTGAGCACGGATAATATGAATCTCGGAAGCGTATTGAAAAACGTTAAGACGCCCTGCTACGTTATCGACGAGGCGAGGCTTGTCCGCAACCTCGAAATCCTGCGGCGGCTTGAGGAACGGACGGGATGCCGCGTCCTTTTGGCGCAGAAAGCCTTCTCGATGTATTCGCTGTACCCGTTAATCAGGAAATACGTTTCCGGCACGGCGGCGAGCGGGTTGTATGAAGCGCGTTTGGGCAGGGAGGAAATGGGGGGGGAAGTCCATGTTTTTTCCCCCGCCTACTCCGAAAGCGACTTCGCCGAGCTTGCGGGGATATGCGGGCATATCGTGTTTAACTCGTTCGGGCAGTGGGAAAAGTTCAAGGGCTCCGTCCCCGCCGGCGTAAGCGCGGGTTTACGCGTCAACCCCGAATATTCCACCCAAGACAAGGCGATTTACGACCCTTGCGCGCCGTTTTCGCGGTTGGGGGCGACGGCGGAAAGCGTAAGGGGCAAAGACCTTTCGGGAATAGAGGGGTTGCATTTCCACGCGCTGTGCGAACAAAACGCCGACGCGCTGGAGGCGACGTTTTCCGCCGTTACCGAAAAGTTCGGGTATTTGTTCCCTTATTTGAAATGGATAAACTTCGGCGGGGGGCACCACATTACGAAAGAGGGCTACGACCTGCCTTTGTTGGAGAAGTGCGTTAAAAAAGCGCGGGGTTACGGCTTGGCGGTATACCTTGAGCCGGGGGAGGCGTTCGCGCTGGACGCGGGATATTTGGCGGCGGAAGTCCTCGACGTCGTTCATAACGGCATGGACATAGCCATACTCGACGCTTCCGCCGCCTGCCATATGCCCGACGTGATTGAGGCGCCCTACCGCCCTGAAATCGCCGGGGCGGGGAAAGCGGGCGAAAAGGCTTATACCTGCCGTTTGGGCGGGAACACCTGCCTGGCGGGGGACATAATAGGCGACTATTCGTTCGACGAAGCGCCGAAGCCGGGCGACCGGGTGATTTTCCTCGACATGGCGATATACACGATGGTGAAGAACAACACCTTCAACGGGACGCCTTTGCCGGATATCGCCGTCTTGCGGGAAAACGGCGTCGTTGAAACCGTTAAGCGCTTCGGTTACGGGGATTTTAAAAACAGGCTTTGAAAATTTTTTTAAAAAACGCCAATAAAACGGCGTTTTTTTTCGTCATGGCAGACGGAAGGGTTTTATCCTTTCAGAAACGGAGGTCCGCCAAGGTGAACAACAATGAAATTACGGCCGCGCTCGACGCCTTGCGCGGCGGCGACAAAAAAGCGTTTGAAGAACTTTACAACAACTTGCGCGTTCCGGCGTACACGATTATCTACCGGATTATGTGGGATAAATCGGCGGCGGAAGACATATTGCAGGAGTTTTTTATCAAACTGTATTTTTCGCCGCCCGAACCTTCGGTCAAAAACCCCCGCGCTTATATTTTCCGAACGGCGCGCAATCTCGCGACGGACGCGCTTCGGAAACGGCAGAAATGCCTTTCGCTCGACGAGATGGAGGACACGGTTCCCGATAACGGCCTTTACGGCGCGAACGACTTGAAAATCGCCGTCAACGACGCTTTAAAAAGCCTGCCCGAGGACGAAAGCCAAATCGTTACCCTGCGCGCCATGGGGGAGCTGAAATTCCGCGAGATTTCCGAAATTATGAAAATCCCGCTCGGGACGGCGCTCTGGAAGTATCAAAAAGCGATAGGCAAACTGAAAAAAATACTCGAAGGAGAAGATGCGTTATGAAAAAATTATCGTCATTATTTTTCGCGGCCGTTATGGGGTTAAGCCTGTCGGCGGGCGTTCACGCGGGGACGGAGGCTTCGGAAACCGATTATTTCGTCATACCCGCCGACCCCGCCGGAATCGCCGACCCCGCCGGAATCGCCGCGCCCGCCGGAATCACCACGCAAATCATAGACGTCGAAGACGTCGAACCCGTAAAAGACGAACCGTTCGCCGAGGACGGCGAATCCGAAGAAACCGCGCCGCCCGCTCCCCTTGAAGACGGCGACCCCTACGACGACTGCGTTCAAGGACAGGGGACGGTTAAAAACCCCGAAGAATATTGGGATAAGAACGGTTACCCCGATTACGTCTCATGGGTTTGGGAGGTGTTTTTCATGACATCTTCCGACGGAACGGCGCCGGGGACGAGCGGGAGTTACTGGGAAATAGGCGTCGTCGCTTCCGAATCCGACAGGGGCAAACAGGAAATAATCGAGTTGCTTTCGCCGGAATGTTATATGAAGTTTTTCGACGACGACTATTCTTACAACTATCGCGAGGAAGTCTATAAGGCGATTGCCCTCGATTGGGAAACCGACCGGAATATTCTGGGCGTTTACGCGTCGAAGTTCGCCGCTACGATTACGGTCGTCTTGGCTGACGATTGCCCGTATGAGGAATACGCGGACCGATTTGGCGCGAAGTACGGTCCGTTCGTCTTGACGAAGGTGGAGGCGGAAGGCGGCGCCGACATGGGTTATGACGGAGGCGGGGCGCCGGGGGGAATTATCGTCGAGGGGGGCGACGGCCGCGAGATAGCGATAACCGGCGGCGGCGAGCAAATATTGTCGCCCGTTATCGGAGTAGACGCGCCCGCGAACCGCTCCGCGCTGTTATGGTCCGCGTTGGCCTGCGGCGTAATCCTTATCGGGACGGCTTTGACCGTTTTAATAAGGCAAAGACGGCGGGCGAAGCAAACAAACACGGGCGCCGTTATCGCGGCGGGAGAAAAAATGAGCGGCAAACAGGTGTTCGACGCGGTTAAAGAAAGCGCCGTAACCCCGTCGGACGAGCTGTTCGGCAAAATTATGGAACGGATAGAGAAAAGATAACCCCCGCTTTTGTTTAAAAAAATCCGATAAACCGCGGTTTATCGGATTTTTTTTGCCGTTTTTCGCGTTGGTGTTCTTGTAACTGTCAAGTAGAATTGTACCATTTATGCCGAATAAAATTGTACCACGTTTTGTTTTAAAGGGGTATGCCCGCCCGGCAGGGGCTTTGCCCCTAAGAGGGCATGGTAAAATTC
>JAIRWC010000029.1 GCA_031253495.1 Oscillospiraceae bacterium
CGACGCTTCTTCCTCGAAAACGCGGATAAATTCCCCGCCGATGATTTTACGTTTTTTTTCGGGGTCGGTAACGCCCTTCAATTCGGACAAAAACCGTTCTTTCGCGTTCACGCGGATAAACCGCAATTTTCTCCCCGAAAATACCCGTTCTATCTCGTCGGCCTCGTTTAACCGCATCAAACCGTGGTCCACGAGAACGCAAACAAGCTGCCCCGGAACGGCCTTCGACAGCAAACTCGCGCATACCGAAGAATCCACCCCGCCCGAAAGCGCCAAAAGCACCTCGTCTTTCCCGACTTTTCGGCGGATTTCCCGCGTTTGGCGTTTTATATAATCGTCAAGCCTGTAATCGCCCGACGCGCCGCAAACGTCGTACAGAAAGCGGCGTATTATCTCCCCGCCGTTTTCGGTGTGCGCCGATTCGGGGTGATACTGCACCGCGTAAAGCCTTTTCGCGGCGTTCTCGCACGAGGCGACGCAGTTATCGGTGCGCGCCGTTTCGACAAACCCTTCGGGCAGGCGCGTTACCTTATCGCGGTGGCTCATCAACGCGATAAACGGCTTTTTCGCGTTTACGGCGACCCGCCCGTATTCGCCCGCGCCGCCGGATTCCACCTTGCCGCCGAGCGAATGGCACATTAAATGCATACCGTAGCAAATCCCGAGAACGGGTATGCCGAGTTCAAACAATTCGGGGGCGCATTTGGGGGAATCCGGCAGATAAACGCTGTCGGGACCGCCCGTAAGGATAATTCCCATGGGGTTCAGCCTTTTTATTTCCCCCGCCGATAAATTTCCGGGCTTTATTTCCGAATACACCGACAATCCCCTGACGGCGCGGGCAATCAGTTCTTTGTACTGTCCGCCGAAATCAAGCACAAGGATAAGCTCGTTCATGTTTTTGACCGTCCCTTTCGCCTTTGCCGCAAAAATTTTATCATGGGAAACAGGCGTCCATCCTTTCGATAAAACGCTCAAACAGGAAATTCGTGTCAAGCGGGCCGCCCCTCGCTTCGGGGTGGAACTGCACCGAAAACGAGTTCCCGTAATCCATCCCTTCGCAGGTGCCGTCGTTCGCGTTGACGAACGAAGCGTTTTCGGCGACGACGGCGTAACCGTGATTCTGCGAGGTTACGTACACGCGCCCGGTGGATAAATCCTTTACGGGCTGGTTCGCCCCCCTGTGTCCGAATTTCAGCTTTTGGGTCTTATAGCCTTTGGCGAGCGCGAGCAGCTGATGCCCCAAGCATATCCCGAATATCGGGACGCCGCTTTTATCAAGTTTTCGCAACGTTTCGACAATCCCGCCGTTTTCCGGGTCGGCGGGGTCGCCCGGCCCGTTGCTCAGCATAATCCCGTTCGGTTTGATTTTCATAATTTCGGCGTCGGAAGCGTCGTGCGGAAACATCCAAACCTCGCAGTTACGCGCCGCCAACGCTTCCGCTATTCCGCGCTTCGCCCCGAAATCCATAAGCGCGACGCGGCGGGAACCTTTCCCGATTACAAAAGCCGCGCGCGGCGAAACGTCGGCGACGGGGTTTTTGATTGAATACGCCGCCGCTTCGGAACGGTCCGCCGCGGTGGGCGGGGAAGCGGTGATTTTTCCGTTCATCACGCCGTTCTTCCGGATAATCCTTGTCAACTCCCTCGTGTCTATTCCGTGAAAGCCGACTATGCCGCGTTCTTTTAAAAAAGCGTCGAGATTTCCCTCGCTGCGGAAATTCGAGGGTTCTTGACACGGATATTTCACGATATACGCTTTGGCTCCGATTACGGCGCTTTCAAAGTCCCCGGGGATAACGCCGTAGTTGCCGATTAAAGGGAAGGTCTGCAAAACTATTTGCCCGTAATAACTGGGGTCGGTAAGCGTTTCCAAATACCCCGTCATTGATGTTGTGAAAACGAGTTCCCCCGTAACATCCCCTTCTTTCCCGAAAAAAGCCCCTTCAAAAACCTTGTTGTTTTCCAAAATCAAATACGCCTTGTTTGACATAATTCCGCCTTTCTTCCGCCGCGCGCCGGTTTTACGGCAAGCCTATTCAAATATATCCTTTTTATCGCGGGAGAAAGAGCCGTTCCCCGTAAAGCAGGCCGTGCAGAACGGCTCCGCGCACTTGCCGCAAGCCCTTTTCAGCCCGTCTATGCTGATATATCCCAAGCTGTCCGCGCCTATTAACGAGCAAATTTCGTCTAACCCCATTTTGTTGGCGATTAGCTTATCCTCGCTGTCTATGTCGGTTCCGTAGTGGCAGGTATAGCGGAACGGCGGCGAGGAAACCCTTACGTGAACCTCTTTCGCGCCGGCGTTTTTCAGGCTTTGCACGATTTTTTTGCTGGTCGTCCCGCGAACTATCGAATCGTCCACAAGCACCACCCGTTGAGCGCGGATGTTCGCCGAAAGCGGGTTCAGCTTAAGCCTGACCGCGCTGTCCCGCTGGGTTTGCGTGGGATAGATGAAACTGCGCCCTATATATCGGTTTTTCACGAAACCCGCCGTCAGCGGGATTCCGCTCCTCGCGCCGTAACCGTAAGCGGCCTCCAGACCGCTGTCCGGCACGCCGCAGACGACGTCCGCGTCCACCGGGTATTCCTCGGCCAACGCGTAACCCATGTTGTACCGCGCTTCATAAACGCTTAACCCGTCAATTACCGAATCGGGCCTCGCGAAGTATACGAACTCGAAAATGCAGACGCCCCTGTCGTCCCCCTCTTTTTTCGAGAGAACCGCGCTTTGGTATGTTATTTCGCCGTTTTCGATAATTATGACCTCGCCGGGGGCGACGTCTTTACAGAATTCGAAGCCGCAGGATTCAAGCGCGCAGCTTTCGGAAGCGACGGCGTACCCCGCCGCGCTCTTTCCCACGCATAACGGGCGGAACCCGTTCGGGTCGCGGATGGCTATAAGTTTGTTCTCGCCGCTTATAATGACAAGGGAAAACGAGCCTTTAAGCATTTCGGCGGCCCTCGCCACGCCCGAAACGACGCCGCCCTCTTTCGTTATGCAGTACGCCATAAGCGACGACACAACCTCGCTGTCGCAGGTCGCGCCGAACCTCACGCCGAATTTCTTCAGCTTTTCGCGGATTTCCCCGGCGTTGGTAATGTTGCCGTTATGGGCGGTGGCTATTCTCCCGGTGAGATATTCCGTGACGAAAGGCCCCGCGTTTTCCTTTTTATTGCCGCCCGTGGTGGAATACCGCGTATGCCCGACGGCGATATTGCCTTTCGGGAGCGCCTCAAGGCTTTTGTCGGCGAACACCTCGCTCACCAAGCCCGTGTCCTTGCGGCATTTGATACTGCTGTCGCTGATTACGGCTATTCCGGCACATTCCTGGCCGCGATGCTGTAAAGACAGCAACCCGTTATAGGTAACGCCCACCGCCTCGTTAACGGTGAGGCTCACCCCGAAAACGGCACATTCTTCATTTAATTTCCCGTTATTCATACGTTTTAAGAATCCCTTCCGCAATCTCCCGTTTCGCGCAGCGCATGTCCATCGCCTGTTTTTCTATGTATCTGTGGGCTTCCTGCTCGCTCATGTCAAGGAACGATATAAGCATACACTTAGCCCTATCGACAATCCTGATATCCTCGATTTTCCGTTTTAAACGCGCGTTTTCGTCCTGTATGCGCAAAATCTTGTTCCGCGTTGATTTTGAAAGCGCGAGAACCGACCAAAAAACAGCCCTGTTCACCGGCTTTGAAATCGTCAAAACGCCGTAATCCTCGCAAGCGGCGGACACAGCGTCGTAATATTCGCTTTTGACGACAAGGATAACCTGCGAAACAAACTTGGAGGCTATATGGCGGCAGAAGCTCTCGCCCGATTCGTCCATGAGCGGCGCGTTGACGACCACCAAGTCAAAATCCCGTTCGAGAACGGCGCGGCGCGCTTCGCCGCAGGACTGCAAAGCGGCGACTTGTTTTACGGAAGCCGCGTTCAACATTTCCGTAAAAAAAGCCGTGCTTTTTTCAGTATGTGAAACTATCAGGGCGTTTTCCAACAAAAGTCACCGCCTTCCGTGAATATTCGGCGTCGTTCATATAACGCCGAAGTACCTTTCCTTATAAAATTCTTCCTTGTATTCGGTGGCGGCGAAATCGGCGGCTTCACCCCTTTTTGCCGACAGGTATTTTGAAAACGTTTCCTCGCCCAACACGCCCTTCGCGAACTCGCTGTTCTCCGCCAAAGCGACGGCTTCGCCGAGGCTTTCCGGCAAAGGGACGAGCGTTTTCAGCAAGCTCCCGTCCGCCGCGTATAAATCCGCGTCGACGGGGGGCGGTAAAGCCGCGCCGTTTTCCATCCCGTCCAATCCGGCGGAGATAATCAGCGCGAACGCGAGGTACGGGTTCAGCGACGGGTCGGGGGAGCGTAACTCCATCCTCATTTTCTCGCCGGCGGCGGCGGGAATCCGTATGAGCTGCGAACGGTTCTGATGCGACCACGAAACGTATTTGGGCGCCTCAAACTTGCCTAAACGCTCGTAAGAGTTCGCCGTCGGGTTCAAAAACGCCGTAATTTCGGGCGTTTTGTCGAGTATCCCCGCGATAAAGCCGTCCGCGGCGCTTAAGTTACCCTCTTGCGCGCCGCCGAAGATGTTGTCGCCGTTTCGCAGGAGTGAAACGTTGACGTGCATACCGTTGCCGGGCGCGTTTAATATCGGCTTCGGGCAAAACGAGGCGAACAGCCCGTTACGCGCCGCAATCGCCTTTACGGCGGTTTTGAAGGTCAGGAAATTATCGGCGCAGGTCAAAGCGCCGCCGAACTCGAAATCAATTTCGTTTTGCCCCGGTCCTTGCTCGTGGTGCGAGGTTTCCGGCTTGATGCCCATCTCTTCGAGGGCGAGGCATATTTCGCGGCGTATATTCCCCCCTTTGTCGAGGGGCGGGGCGACGTCGAGATAACCGCCCTTGTCGAACGTGGCGGAAGTCGGCTCCCCCTCCTCGTCGGCTTTAAAAAGATAAAATTCGCACTCCGCCCCGATTTTGCAGGAATAACCCATTTCTTTGCAACGCCGGACGACCCGTTTCAGCAAAGCCCTCCCATCCCGCGGGAACTCCGTTCCGTCGGGGTTTTTCACATCGCAGAAAAATTGCGCGACCCTCCCCGGACCGGGTCGCCAAGGGAGCGCCGTAAGCGTCGAGGGGTCGGGGAACAAGAATAAATCGGAGCGCGTGACGCCGCGAAACCCGCTTATCGCGTGCGCGTCAAACGAAACGCCGTTTTCAAACGCCGACTGCAACCCGTCCGCCATAATCGAGATGTTTTTATGAAAGCCGAATAAATCGCAAAAACCGAGCCTTATAAACTTAACCTCGTTTTCTTTGATGAACTCCAGGATTTCATGCGTCGTACCCGTCATAAAAAATACCTCCTATTCCACCGTAACGCTTTTCGCCAAATTACGCGGTTTGTCTATGTCCAAACCTTTATTGGCGGCGACGTAATAACTGAAAAGCTGTAAAACGACCACCGACAGCGACGGGGAAAACAGCTCTGAAATTTCCGGCAGACCGATATACGAGAGTTTTCCGCCGTAAGACGCCGAATCGGCTTCGGGGCAGCAACCGATGAGCAGAACCTTAGCCCCCCTGCTCATAACCTGTTCCGCGTTGCTCATAATCTTGCCGAACAATCTGCCGCAGTTTGAAATGGCGACGACCAACGTGTCCTCCTCGATTAAGGAAATCGTCCCGTGCTTCAGTTCGCCGCCGGCGTAAGCCTCGGAGTGGATATACGATATCTCCTTAAGTTTGAGCGAACCCTCCAGCGCAATCGCGTAATCGATGTTCCTGCCGATAAAGAAAATGCTTTTATAAACCACGCACTCCGAAGCGTATTTTTGAATAAAATCGGTATGCCCGAGGATTATTTTCGCTTTCTCGGGCAACGTCTCAAGTTCCGCCATAAGCGCGATTTCTTTCTCCGGCGGCAGTTTCCCCAGCTTAACGGCAAATCGCACCGCGAGCGCGTACAGCAACACCAACTGAGCGGAAAAGGCTTTCGTCGTCGCGACGGCGATTTCGGGCCCCGCCGCCGTAAACAGGCAATAATCCGCCTCTTTGGAAATCGTGCTCCCGACGACGTTTATAATTGAAAGGGTGGCGGCCCCCTTGGATTTCGCCTCCCTCATGGCGGCTATGGTATCTGCGGTTTCCCCCGACTGGCTTACGAGAACGACCAGCGTTTTATCGCCGATTATGGCGTCTTTATATCTAAATTCGCTGGCAAGCTCGACCTCTACGGACATTCTGCACAGCCGCTCGAACACGTACCTGGCGACCACCCCCGCGTTGTAAGCCGAACCGCAGGCGGTGATTACGATTTTGTCGAAGCCGCTTATATCAAGGTTATCTATCACGCTTTTGTTGCCGCCGCCGCTCAGCACGGAACGGACGGTGTCTTTTAAAACCCTCGGCTGCTCCATAATCTCTTTGAGCATGAAATGCGGGTAACCGCCTTTTTCCGCGCTGTCGAAACTCCATGAAACCGTTTCGATTTCTTTCGGCAGGGGCTCTTTGTCAAAGTTAAAGAAACTCACGCCGTCTTTGGTCAAAACCGCTATTTCCTTGTCGTTTAAGTAACAGACCTTATTCGTGTGTTTCAGCACGGCGGGGACGTCGGACGCGATGAAATTCCCGTGTTCGGACACCCCGACAATCAATGAGTTATCCTTTTTTACGGCGACGAGCGAATCCGGTTCGTCAAGGCACATTATTCCGAGCGCGTAAGAACCCTCCAACGCGCCCGACACCTTAACGACCGTATCCATCAAGTTCCCGTCGTAATAATATTCGGCGAGCTGCGCTATAACCTCGCTGTCAGTCTGCGAGGCGAACCGCACGCCCTTTTGTTCCAAGCGTTCTTTTAACCGCCTGTAATTTTCTATGGTGCCGTTGTGGACGACGGCGATTTTGCTTTGGCTCCCCACGTGGGGGTGGGAATTAACGTCGGACGGTTCCCCGTGCGTAGCCCATCGGGTATGCCCTATCCCCACGTTTCCGCTGATGGCGTTGCCTTTCAGCCGTTCCTCAAGCGCGGACAGGCGCCCCTTTTGTTTCACGACTTCAAACCCGTTTTCGCCGAAAACGGCTATCCCCGCCGAATCATAGCCGCGGTATTCCAGTTTTTTCAACCCTTCCGTAATGACCGGAACCGCGTTTCGGGTCCCGGCGTAACCGATGATACCGCACATTTCACAACCTCCCGCAAGGAATTAGCCCATAACTATATAATCGTCGCGCCCCGCTCCCACGGAAACGTATTTTATCGGGCAGCCCACGGCTTTTTCAACGAACCGCACGTAATTCACCGCCGCTTGGGGCAAATCCCCGATTTTCCTGCATTTTGAAACGTCGGTTTTAAAACCCTCCAAATACTCGAAAACCGGCTTGGCCCTGACAAGCGCGTCGCCCGACGGGAAAGCGCCGGTTCTCTCCCCGTCAATCTCATAAGCCACGCAAACGGGAATTTTATCAAGATAAGCCAGCACGTCAAGTTTTGTGAGCGCTATTTCATCCGCCCCTTGAACCTTCACCCCGTAACGGCTCGCCGGAACGTCAAAACCGCCGACCCTGCGGGGTCTGCCCGTCGCCGCGCCGTATTCCGCGCCCGCCTCGCGCAGGGCGCGGGCTTCGTCGCCGAACATTTCAACCGTGAACGGACCCTCGCCGACGCAACTCGAATAGGCTTTCATAACGCCCACCACGCGGTCAAGCCTCATTCCGGGGATACCCGCCCCAATCGGCGCGTAAGCCGCCAAACACTGGGAAGACGTGGTGTAGGGATAAATCCCGTAATCGATGTCGCGCAAAGCTCCGAGCTGCGCCTCAAACAAGACTTTCTTCCCGGAGCCGACCGCCGAATACAGATACTCGGTAACGTCCGTTATGTAAGGGACGAGCCTGTTCCCGAATTTTTCAAGCCAGTCGGCGACCGCCGACAAATCGGATATTTCATAACCTTGACCGTAGCCCTTAAGCGTGATGTTCTTCCATTCGACGATGTCGGCGAGTTTTTGTTTTAAAGCGGCGGGTTCAAGCAAATCGCCCATCCTCAAGCCCTTTTTCATGTACTTGTCGCCGTAAACGGGGGCTATCCCGCGCCTTGTCGAACCGTATTTCTTGTCGCCGAGGCGGTCTTCTTCCGCTATGTCCTGAGCCTTATGGTAAGGCAGGCATATAAAAGCCTTATCGCTGATTTTCAGGTTTTCCGGGGTAACAGAAACGCCTTTCGCGGACAGCGCGTCAATTTCCCCGCATAAATGCTCCAAATCGACAGCCATCCCGCCGCCCATAACATTCGCGGCGCCGTCGCGAAGGATACCGGACGGCAGAAGGTTTAATATAAATTTACCCTTGTCGTTGATTACCGTGTGCCCGGCGTTATTGCCGCCTTGATACCGGCAGATAATATCGTAGCTTTCCGAAAGCAAATCCACCATGCGCCCTTTTCCCTCGTCGCCCCAGTTAATCCCCGTAATCGCAGTAAGCATGTTTCCCCCTTCGATTATACCGTTATTTTCACATCCGCGCCCAACAAGCCCTCGTTATCCTTGAGGACGGCCCGAACCTCCGTCAGAAATTCCTCGGTCTGTTCCTTCGCCCTCCCCGTGAAAAGTTCGGCTTTCAGCAGTTCGTCCATTTCGTCCCTTGTTATGTCGAAAGCCCGATCGTTCAAAACGCGTTCGATTAAATCGTTTTCCCCGCCGTCAAGTTTGATTTTTTTCGCGGTTTCAACCGAGTGAACGCGTATCCTCTCGTGGAGGAACTGGCGGTCTCCGCCTTTCTTCACGCAGCGCATCAAAATATTTTCCGTCGCCATAAACGGCAGTTCTTCGTTTAACCGCCTCTCGGCCACTTTCGGGTAAACGGTAAGCCCGCCCGCGACGTTTATGTAAAGGGAAAGTATGGCGTCGACCGCGAGGAACGCTTCGGGAACGACTATGCGCCTGTTCGCGGAATCGTCGAGCGTGCGTTCCAGCCATTGCGCGCTCGCCGTAAGCGCGGGGTTCAGCGCGGCGACCGTTACGTACCGCGAAAGGGAAGCTATCCTCTCGCTCCTCATCGGGTTGCGCTTATACGCCATCGCGGACGAACCGACCTGCCCCGCTTCAAAAGGCTCGTCAATCTCTTTCATATGCGACGTCAAACGGACGTCGTTTGAGAATTTATACGCGCTTTGCGCTATTCCCGATAACACGGACATGACGTAAAAATCAACCTTCCGCGAATAGGTCTGCCCGCTCACGGAATAAATCTTATCCGCGCCGAACCCCATTTTTTCGGCGATTTTACGCTCGAGTAACTTCACTTTTTCGTGGTCGCCGTCAAACAGGGCGAGAAAACTCGCGCCGGTTCCCGTGGTGCCCTTGCACCCGAGCAACTTTAATTTGCCTATGGTAAATTCCAACTGTTCGAGGTCCGAAAGCAAATCTTGAAGCCACAGCGCCGCGCGTTTCCCCACGGTGGTGGGTTGCGCCGCCTGAAAATGGGTATAGGCGAGACAAGGGACGGATTTATGCTTTTCGGCGAAATCGCTCAGTTTCGACACGGCGTTTACAAGCAGTTTCTTTATAACCAACAGCGCCGCGCGCTGCTGTATAATATCCGTATTGTCGCCCACATAGCAAGAGGTCGCCCCGAGGTGGATAATCGGCTTGGCGGAGGGGCACTGTTCCCCGTAAGCGCGGATATGCGCCATGACGTCGTGCCTTGTCTCGGCTTCAAACCTTGCCGCCGTTTCATAATTTATATCGTTGACGAAGGCTTTCATCTCGTTGATTTGCCCTTCGCTTATCTCAAGCCCCAGTTCCCTTTGGCTTTCGGCGAGGGCGACCCACAGCCGCCTCCAAGTTGAAAACTTGTTGTCGTCCGAAAAGATATGCTGCGTTTCCGCGCTCGCGTACCGTCCGCACAAAGGGTTCTCGTATCTATTTGACATTTTTCAGCCTTTCGAGAACGTCGCGGTAGCCGTCGAGCACGTTCCCCAAATCCCTGCGAAAACGGTCTTTGTCGAGTTTTTTATTGGTTTTCGCATCCCAAAAACGGCAGGAGTCGGGCGAAATCTCGTCGCAGAGGATGAGTTTGCCGCCGCACCTGCCGAATTCAAGTTTAAAGTCCACCAGACTTATCCCCGCTTTGGCGAATAAGCCGCACATCAGCCCGTTGATTTTCAAAGCCCGCTCTTTCATATACTCAAGCTCCTCCCGCGTGGCAATGCCGAGCGCGGTAATTTGGCTGTCGTTTATCATAGGGTCGCCGAGCGCGTCGTCTTTGAGGCTGAATTCCGTCGTGGAATTTTTGAGCGCCGTCCCCTCGGGAACGCCGTATTTTTTGGAAAAACTGCCCGCCGCCACATTCCTGACTATAACCTCCACCATAACGATTTCCGCCTTTTTCACAAGCGCGGTAACGTCGTCGATTACCTTAATCAAGTGGGTTTCGATACCGTTTTCCGCGAGATAGGCGTAAATCATGTTTGAAATTTCGGCGTTGAGCCTGCCCTTGCCGTCGAGCTCTTCTTTTTTCTCGCCGTTAAACGCCGTCGCCGTGTCTTTGTACCTCAGTATAAGGCTTTCGTCGTCCGGCCCCTCGCAGATTATTTTGGATTTGCCTTCGTACAGAATTTTACTCACGTCTTTCCCTCCCGAAAATGCGCAAAAACAAAAGCCGCGCCGCCCGCCGCCCGCCGCCGTCTTCATACCGCGCAATTATGCTTGACGCGTTCGCTTTCCTCGGCGCGCTTGGCGTTGTTAAAGCGGTCTACGGTTCCCACCAAATAACCCGTTATGCGGCGTATGCGGTCGAACGGTCCGCCCTCTTCGTCCGAACGCCCGCAAGCGGGGCAGGTATCGCCGATTACGCCGGTATAACCGCATACGGGGTCGTGGTCGACGGGATGGTTAATCGCGCCGTACCCCACGCCCGATTCTTTCATAAAGCGAATCACTTTCTCAAACGCCTCAAGATTGTTGGCGGGGTCGCCGTCCATTTCAACATAGGTGATATGCCCCGCGTTCGTCAAAGCGTGATAAGGCGCCTCAATCTTAATTTTCTCGTAGGCGGTTATGTCGAAATAAACGGGAATGTGAAACGAGTTGGTATAATAATCGTGGTCGGTTACGCCTTTGATTTCCCCGAAAATCTTTCTGTCTATCCGCAAGAACCGCCCCGCGAGCCCTTCGGCTGGCGTCGCCAAAAGCGTGAAGTTCAACCCCGTTACGGCGCTTTCCTCATCGAGGCGCGCCCTCATCCTTTTAACCACGCGCAACCCGAGTTCGCGGGCCTCGTCGGTTTCGCCGTGGTGGGAACCCGTCAGGCAGTGCAAACATTCCGCCAAACCGATAAAACCCATCGACATCGTCCCGTGCTTCAAAACCTCGCCCACGCCGTCGTCGGCGTTCAGCTTGTCCGAATCCAGCCACACCCCTTGCCCCATAAGGAACGGAAAATTCCTCACGCGCTTTTGGCACTGAATCTTAAACCGATACATAAGCTGGTCAATAACGGTATTCATCGTTTCTTCCAGCATTTCAAAAAACTTAACCGCATCGCCGCCCGACTTAATCGCGAGACGCGGCAGGTTAACCGAGGTAAAACTCAAATTCCCCCTCCCGCAGACGACTTGGCGGGATTTGTCGTTGTTGTTCGCGATAACGCGCGTGCGGCAGCCCATATAAGCCACTTCGGAATCGTAATCGCCCTCTTTATAAAACTGCAGGTTAAACGGCGCGTCAATGAACGAGAAATTCGGGTAAAGCCGTTTGGCCGAAACGCGGCAGGCAAGCTTGAACAAATCGTAGTTGGGGTCTTCCGGATTGTAGTTTATCCCTTCCTTGATTTTAAAAATGTGGATGGGGAAAATCGGCGTTTCGCTGTTGCCCAAGCCCCTTTCGTTGGCGAGCAGGACGTTTTTGATTACCATTCTGCCTTCCGGGGAAACGTCGGTGCCGTAGTTGACCGACGAGAACGGCGTTTGAGCCCCCGCGCGGCTGTTCATGGTGTTCAGGTTGTGGACGAGCGCCTCCATGGCCTGAAAGGTGGCGCGGTCCGTTTCTTTCGCGGTGAGCTTAACCGAGAAATTTTGGATTTTATCCGCGAAAGCCCCGTCTCCCGACAATTCCGCCAGAAACGGCCTTTCCGCCTCCCTGTAACCGTTATCGTCGGCAAGAACGGGATAAATCCCCTTTTCTTCCTCGATTTTTCTCATATATTTTTGAACGCTTTTTGTTATTTCGTCAAAATCAAAGGCATCGGCGCGCAACCCTATGCCGCGAACGACGTTCTTTTCATAAAGCTGGCGGTAGCTTTTCCGGACGCCGTCCGCCATGGCGTAATCGAAATTCGGTATGGACTGCCCGCCGTGCTGGTCGTTCTGGTTGGATTGGATAGCTATACACGCCAGCGCGGAATAACTCCCTATATTGTTCGGTTCGCGCAAGTAGCCGTGCCCCGTGGAAAAACCGTTCTTGAAAAGTTTCTTGACGTCAATCTGGCAGCAGGTGGTCGTCAGCGTAAAAAAGTCAAGGTCGTGGATATGTATGTCGCCGTTCACATGGGCGCGGGAATGTTCGGGGGAAAGCACGTACATTTCATAGAACTGCTTGGCGCCCTCCGAACCGTACTTCAACATGGTTCCCATAGCCGTGTCGCCGTCTATATTGGCGTTTTCCCGCTTAATGTCGCAGTCGCTCGCCGCTTTGAAAGTCAAGTCCTCGTATATTTTCATCAGCTGGGTGTTCATTTCACGGACGCGGGTGCGGTCCGCGCGGTAAAGGATATACGCCTTGGCGGTCTTGGCGTGCCCGGTTTCGACGAGAACCTTCTCCACCACGTCTTGAACCTCTTCCACCGAGGGCAAAAGGTTGTTCGCGACAAACTGCTTTTCAAGCCGTTCGCACACCTCCTCCGCGAGTTCCATCGACGTCGAGTAATCATGCCCGCCCACGGCCCTCGCCGCTTTGTATATGGCGTCGGCGATTTTTTCTATATTAAACGACACCTGCCGCCCGTCCCTTTTCTGTATTTTTGTAAGCATACCCGTCCCCCGTTTGCGAAAGGATTGAGCCCCGTAAATCTTGCCGAACGGTACCGATACCACATCTTGTACTCAATCGGCGTGTAATTAACATTATACAGCGTTATCAAAAGTTTGTCAAGCATACAAAATATAAATATTTTCTCGTTGATATTTGGTGGGTTTTCACAATTTTCTCTGTTGAAAACGTTCGCCGCGAACCCTCGGGAAAATTTTAAGAAAATCGCTTGACAAATTTTGACGGGCACGGGTATAATGGTATGTGTGCTTTTGCCGCTGTGGCGGAACAGGCAGACGCAACAGACTTAAAATCTGTCGATAGTAACTATCGTATCGGTTCAAGTCCGATCAGCGGCAGGCGAGAACCTCGGCTCGTATGAAGCACCCCGTAAAATTGCGCGAAGTACGCGCCGGGGTTCTCTTTGCGGTTCAAGTCTTACGCCGTTTACCGCAAAGAAAAGCCGGGGAAACAAAACCCCGGCTTTTCCCGTGTGTCCCCTGTTAACCTTCCTTATGCGCCGCGGATGCAAACGTTAAATATTTTGTCAAACGCTTCACCCGGCATTTGCACGAAATAACCGGCGCTTGAACCGAGCATGCACCGATAGCCAACATAGCCGCCTTCAACCAACAGCAATTCCGCGACGGTATGGTCGTTCATGTAAAAGCAGAGGAGAACCTGCTTCTTGTGTTCATAGCCGTCAACGCCAAACGCTTCGTTGAAATCATCAAATCGGCAGTTATACAGCTCGTCAATAAATGCCTCGACGTCGTCGTCTGTCACGTCAGAAAATTCATTGTAAATATCCCGCCCGTCGCGCTTTTGGTACATGACCTTATTCCAGTTGCCCGCCATGTTTAGACGTTGGGAACCGAACAAATCAATGCCGCAGAACCCCGACCCAAGGGTCGGGGTATCTGAGCTAACCTTTCAGCCTATCACTTCGCCGCGATGTACCAGCTTGTAAACTTTACCTTGATTCTTTACGTAATTTTCGATTGTCTTCTCATTGCCGTGTTTACCAACCGTACTCACAAAGT
>JAIRWC010000009.1 GCA_031253495.1 Oscillospiraceae bacterium
TTGAAATTGAACGGCAACCAGTTGCCGTGGTCGCTTAAATCGATATCCTTCGACAGATAAAACTTCTTCGTCGAGTCTTTCATCAGCAGCAAATCCGAAACTTTTGAAATCTTTACGTACCCGCTCCATTTGCTTGCCGCCCCCGCCTCGACCGTGAACGCCCCGCCGAGCGCCCCGAACATAAACGCCGTTGTCAAAACCGCCGATAAAATACGCTTTTTCATAAAAACGCCCTCCTTAAAAATACTTTAAGTCAATTGTAACATATTCGCAAACGTGTTGTCTATTCGTATAATATATATATTTTTACATGCTTTTTTTTTTTTTTTTGTCTATATTGCACAAAAAAAGATGCGATAACAAACGTTTCGCATCTTTTTGCGTAAAAGCGCCTTACTTAAGCTCGACCGTCGCGCCGGAAGCCTCGATTTTAGCTTTAAGCTCGTCCGCCTCGGCTTTGGAAATACCCTCTTTAACGGCTTTGGGCGCGGATTCCACAAACTCCTTGGCTTCTTTCAGCCCGAGCCCCGTAACCTCTTTGATGACCTTGATAACGTCCATCTTCTTCTCGCCGAAGCTCGTCAAAACGACGTCGAACTCGGTCTTCTCCTCGTCCGCCGCCGCCGCGCCGACGGCGGGCCCCGCCGCCACCATCGCCGCCGCCGAAACGCCGAACTCTTCCTCGAGGGCCTTTACAAACTCGTTAAGCTCCAACACGGACAACCCTTTTACTTCCTCCACCATTGCGGTGATTTTTTCCGTTGCCATTTAAACATAACCTCCTTAATTAAGCGGCGGGAACGCCGCCGAGTTTCTTCGCCGTTTCGCTGACGGCGACAGCCAGCCGCTGCATGGGCGACTGCAATACGAACAGCAGCTTTGAAACAAGAACTTCCTTGCTCGGAAGCTTCGCGTATTCCGTAATCGTATCGGCGTCCGCGGGCTTCCCTTCGATAAAGCCGGCTTTCACGCGGTACGCGCCTTTTGAAGCCTCGACCTGACCGTAAACCAGCTTCGGCGCCGTTATGATATCCGTCGCCGAAAGCGCCAAAGCCGTTTCCCCGACGAGATGGGCGTTCAGCTCGCTTAACCCCGCTTTTTCAAACGCGCGCGACAAAATCGTGTTCTTCACCACGAAATAATCCACGCCCGCCTCGCGCATCGATTTCCTCAGTTTGGTGTCGTCGGCGACGTTTATCCCTTTATAGCTGACGAGAACGCCGCAAACGGAACTTTTCAGCTTTTCGGCAATCTCTTCCACAAACCGTTCTTTTTCTTTCAGAACCTTTTGACCGGGCATATTCCCCCTCCTTTTCCCGTAATATTAACGATGACAACGCCCTTCCCCCAAGCGAAAGGGAAAAGGGCGCGATTATTCCGCCGCGTTAACCCCATCCCTCGGCGGGCGCGGTCTAACCGCGTTAGCGCGGCGTTTTTTCGCCGCGACCCGCTGTCTTTGGAACAGCAAAGACATGATAACATATTTTTTTTCGCCTGTCAAGGGGTATGGTCGTTTAAATTTATTAAATTCCCGCGGGAATAATTTCCGTAACCCTTTATTTTTCGGGTAAAATATGGTACAATGGTATCGGTGCGGGAGGATTTTCGTATGGCGACGAGAAGGATAGCGATGTCAGGCGAGGAAGTTTTGCGGAAAAAAAGCCGCGCGGTAACGGCTTTTGACGACAAGCTGTGGGTTTTGCTTGACGATATGTACGAAACGATGAAGACGTTCAACGGAGTGGGGCTTGCCGCCCCGCAGGTGGGGATATTAAGGCGGGTCGTCGTAATCGAGACGGAAGGCGAAAAGTTGGAACTGATAAACCCCGTCATAACCCTCGCGAAAGGGAAACAGCGCGAGGTGGAGGGCTGCCTTTCCTCGCCGGGGGAATGGGCGTACGTCGTCCGCCCCGAAAAGATAAGGCTCAAAGCGCAAAACCGCTACGGGAAAGATTACGCGAAAGAGGCGGATGGGTTGCTCGCCATCGCGATATGCCACGAAATCGACCACCTTAACGGCGTGCTGTTCACCGATATAGCCGACGAAATGGTTGAAGAGGGGCAGGAGCTTGAAAACGCGAAAAAATTGAGGAACCGCAAAAAAACGGGGGTTTAATTGAAGATAGTTTTCATGGGCACGCCGGATTTCGCCGCGATAATACTGCGTTCCCTCATACGGTCGGGGCATGAGGTCGCCGCCGCGTTCACCCGTCCCGACAAGCCGAAAAACAGGGGGAAAAAAATCTTGTTTTCCCCCGTCAAAGAGTTAGCCGTCGAACGCGGGATACCGGTGTTCCAACCGCCGTCCCTTAAAAACGGCGACGCTTACGAAACGCTCAAAAACATCGACGCCGACTGTATAGCCGTCGCGGCTTACGGGCTGATGCTGCCCGAAGAAGTTTTGGCTCTCCCGAAATACGGCTGTATAAACGTCCACGCCTCTCTTCTGCCCGAATATCGCGGCGCCGCCCCGATTAACCGGTGCGTTATGGACGGCGCGAAAGAATCGGGGGTTACGGTTATGCGTATGGACGCGGGCTTGGACACGGGCGATATGCTGCTGCGGGAAAAGACGGTCGTTACCGATACGATGACGGCCGGCGAGTTGCGCGACATTCTGGCGGAAATGGGCGCGCGCCTGCTCCCCGAAGCGCTCGGCAGGCTTGAAAACGGCGGTCTGCCCGCCGTCAAACAAGACGGTTCCCTGTCGTCCTACGCCGCGATGATAAGCAAAAGCGACCGTAAAATTGATTTTTCCAAATCGGCGCGGGAGGTGTACAACCATATCCGCGGGCTCGCCGATTACCCTTGCGCCTATACTTTCGCCGGGGATAAAAGGCTGAAAGTTTACCGCGCGGTCGTGGGGGAAACGGCGGGGGGGTTTTGCGTAACCTGCGGCGACGGGGAGAAAATCTCGCTTACCGAAATTCAGGCGGAAGGCGGGCGGCGCATGAGGACGGAAGAGTTTTTAAAAGGGCGCGGCCTTGAAAATATCAAAACTGAAAGCTAAAGGAGAAAAGGCATGAACATTTGGTATATTTTGTGTATCGCGGCGATAATCGTTTCGGTTTTCGCCTCCGTCTCGGTTAAGGCGACGTTCGGCAAGTATAACGGGATAAGGACGCGCGGAGGGCGTTCCGCCGCCGAAATCGCGCGGGAAATCCTCGACGACAACGGGCTTTATCACGTTAAAATCGTCGAATGTCCCGGCGACCTTTCCGACCATTACGACCCGCGTAACCAAACCGTCGCGCTTTCGCAGACGGTTCACAACAACGACACGATAGGCGCCGTTTCCGTCGCGGCGCACGAGGTCGGGCACGCCATACAGCACGCACGGAATTACGCCCCCGTTAAAATCCGAACCGCCATATTCCCGCTCGTCAGTATTTGCTCGCGGTTCTGGTACGTCGTTTTACTCGCGGGAATCTTGCTTGAAATGTTCCAGCTGGTTCAGGCGGCGATTATACTTTTTTCCGTCGCGGTGTTCTTCCAGTTTATAACGCTGCCCGTCGAGTTCGACGCGAGTAACCGCGCCATGGCGACAATCGCCGACAAGGGTTATCTTAACGGGGACGAAATCGCGGGGGCGCGCAAGACGCTTTCGGCGGCGGCTTTCACCTATATCGCCGCCCTGCTCGTTTCGCTGACGCAGCTGTTAAGGCTGTTGGCAAGCGCCCGCAGGTGAAGTCGCCGAGGAAGAGCGTCTATGACCTGTTGCTGAGAATGGAAAAAGGGAAGGCGTATTCCCGGCTCGCCCTCGGCGCGGAACTGTCGCGGGCGGGGTTCGGCGAAAGGGACGGGGCGTTCGTTTCCGCGCTGTTTTACGGCGTTTTGGAACGGCGTATAACGCTGGATTATATAATAGGGAAGTTTTCCCGCGTGGCTTTGGGCGAAATGGACGCCGAAGCCGCGGCGCTCCTTCGGATGGCGCTGTATCAAATCCTTTTCATGGACTGCGTCCCCGAAAGCGCGGCGGTGAACGAATCGGTGAGGTTGGCGCCCCATAAAATAAAACCCTTCGTCAACGCCGTAGCCAGAAACTTTTTGCGCGCGGGCGGGGACTTCCCCAACGGGGAAGATTTGAGCCTGTCCGTAAAGTATTCCTGCCCCGAATGGCTGGTGAAAAAGTGGTTCGCGGAATACGGGGAGGAGGCGGCGGAGAAAATCCTGCGCTCGAGCCTTAACCGCCCCCCTTTGCACGTCAGGTCGAACGTCCTTAAATATCCGGATTTGCCCGTCAGCGCGCGACTGCCCTCTTTTTCGGCGGCCGGCGCGAACGCGGACAAATTCCACGTTCAGGATATCTCCTCGCAGAAGGTTTGCGAAATGCTGGCGCCGAAAAGCGGCGAAACGGTTATCGACGTGTGCGCGGCGCCGGGGGGGAAGAGTTTTACCTTGGCGCAGCTGATGAACAACGAAGGGCGGCTTGTCGCCTGCGACATACGCGCCGAAAGGCTGCCGCTTATCCGCGAGGGGGCGAAACGGCTGGGGTTGAGCGTGATAGAAACGCTTCAAAACGACGGGAGGAGGTTTAATCCCGATATGCCCGCCGCCGACAGGGTCTTGTGCGACGTCCCGTGTTCGGGGCTGGGGGTTATCCGCCGGAAACCCGAAATCAAGTATAAACCTCCCGACAGCTTCGCCGGGCTGCCGGAAACGCAAAAATCGATACTGGCGACCTCGTCGCGGTACGTGAAAAGCGGCGGAATCCTCATGTATTCCACCTGCGCCCTCAGCAAAGCCGAAAATGAGGAAGTGGTGAGGGACTTTCTCGAACGTTCGGGCAACTTCAAACTCGCGGAGGAGCGGACGTTCATCCCAGACGAAACGGGCGGCGACGGATTTTTCGCCGCGATTATGGAAAAAGTATGAACAATTCGGCGGATTTAACCGATATCCTTTCGTTAAGCCCCGGCGAACTGGCGCGGGAAATCGCCGTGTTATCCGAGCGAAAATTCCGCGCGAAACAGATTTTTGATTGGCTTCACGCAAAAAAAATAAGGGATTTCGGTGAAATTTCTAATATTTCTAAACAATTACGGGGCGAACTCAGGGAAAAGTTTTGTATAAAATCGCTGAATATACAAAAAAGACTTGTATCAACCGCCGATAATACTGTAAAATATCTGTATGCGCTCGACGGCGGCGACGGGGTTGAAACCGTTTTTATGAGCCGCGACCGCGGGAACGGCTTATGCGTTTCCACGCAGGTCGGGTGTCGGATGGGCTGCGTTTTCTGCGCTTCCGGGCAGTCGGGTTTCAAGAGGGACTTGGTACCGTCGGAAATGCTTTTGCAGTTATACGAAACCGTCCGCGACGGGAAGACCGTCGACAGCTTGGTTTTAATGGGCATGGGGGAACCGCTTGACAATTTCGGCAACGTAATCAGGTTCCTCGAGATTCTGAAAACGGGGCACGGCATGGGTTTAAGGCGCGTTTCGCTTTCAACCTGCGGCTTGGTTGACAAAATCGACGAGCTTGCCCGTCTTAAACCGGGGCTTACGCTTTCCGTGTCGCTCCACGCCGCGAACGACGCCGACAGAAGCGCGCTTATGCCGATTAACAGGCGTTTCGGCTTGGACGCCCTGCTTAATTCCTGCGCCGGTTACTTTAAGGCGACGGGTCGCAGGATAAGCTATGAGTACGCCTTGATTGACGGCGTGAACGACGGCGGGGAGAACGCGGCCGAACTGGCGCGGTTACTGAAAAGGCTGCCGCCGGGTTCGTGCCACGTCAACCTAATTCCCGTCAACGAAACCGCCGGGCCGTACAAAGCCCCCCGCCCGGAGAAAATCAGGCTGTTCGCCGGGCGGCTGGCGAAAGAAAATATAAACGCCACGGTCAGGCGCACCCTCGGAGCGGACATTAACGCCGCCTGCGGGCAACTGAGAAGGATTTGGGATTTTAAAAAATGAGGTTTTTTTCAAAAACGGATATAGGGCGCAAACGCACCGAAAACCAAGACAGGGTCTGGATAGGCGCGCTGGGCGAATCCGGCGGCGCGGTCGCGGTCGTTTTGTGCGACGGAATGGGCGGTGAAAACGCGGGCAGCCGCGCCAGCCAGCTGACCGTCGACTTTATCTCCGAAAGGATAAGGAACGGGTTCCGCGACGACGTGAATCGCAACACAATCCGCAATCTTATGATAACCTCCGTCGTCGCCGCCAATTCCTTGGTCTACGACGAATCGCTCATAGACGAGAAAAAGCACGGTATGGGCACGACCTGCGTGGCCGCCGTGGCACACGGCGAAATGGCTTACATAATCAACGTCGGGGACAGCCGCGCCTACCACATTTTCGAGGACGGCATACAGCAGGTTACGAAAGACCACACTTATATCAGAAGCCTTATAGAAGAAGGCAGGATTACCGAAGAGGAAAGCCGCAGCCACCCGGACAGGAACGCCATAACGCGCGCAATCGGCGCGGAACCGGAAATCACCCCCGATTATTTTGAGCTGGATTTGCGCAAGGACAGCATCCTGCTTTTCTGTTCGGATGGGCTTCATTCTTACGGCGACGACGCGAAAATCGCGGAAATCATCGTGAACAACCCCAAAAACAAGGTCTGCGGGCTTTTGGTGGATTACGCGCTGCGTAACGGCGGCAGGGACAACATAACGGCGGCGATTATAGTCTGCTGAAGGTTTGAGGGCGGTCATTTTTAGCGAGGTTTTATCTATGGACAACTACATCGGCGTACAGTTGGACGGGCGGTACGAGCTCCTCGAACGGATAGGCGCGGGGGGAATGGCCGATATTTACAAAGCCGACGACATAGCCGAAACCCGGACGGTGGCGGTGAAAATCCTAAAGAACGAGTTCGCGGGGAGCGAGGACTTCCTGCGGCGTTTCCGCAACGAGTCTAAGGCAATCGCCCTGCTTTCCCATCCGAACATCGTAAAAATCTTCGACGTGGGGTTTACCGAAAGCGTGCAGTTCATCGTCATGGAATATATCGACGGCATAACGCTGACGGAGTATATCGAAAACCAGGGCGTGCTGAAATGGAAAGAGGCGCTCGGTTTCGTCCGGCAAATCCTGCGCGCCCTTCAGCACGCGCACGACAGGGGGATAGTACACCGCGACATAAAATCGCAAAACGTCATGCTCTTGCGCGACGGGACGATAAAGGTGATGGATTTCGGCATAGCGCGGTTCAACCGCGAGATTGACAAAACCATTTCCGAAAAGGCCATCGGCTCCGTGCATTATATCAGCCCCGAACAGGCCCGCGGCGACGTTACGGACGAAAAAAGCGACCTTTATTCCGTGGGGGTAATGCTCTATGAAATGCTGACGGGCGTCAAGCCGTTCGACGGGGAAGACGCGCTGGCAATCGCGCTTATGCACACCAACAAAACCCCCAAGCGCCCCGCCGAAATCAACGCTTCCATACCCGAGGGGCTGGAGGAAATCACCCTGCGCGCCATGCAGAAAGAACCGGCGAAAAGGTATCAGACCGCCGGGGAAATGATAAGCGACCTGCGCGAGTTCGAGAAAAACCCGGATATAATCTTCGAGTATAAATACTTCTCGACGGACGGGAAAACCAAGTTCTTCGACAAGGTGGGCAACCCGGTTCCGCCGCCGCCCGCGCCCGCGGCGCCGATAGCCGTCCGCCCCTTCCGCCCGCCCGCCGCGACGGAGGGCGAACCTTACGACGACGAAGACGGCGACGATTACGACGACGACGAGGTAATCGAGCGGCGTTCCCCGTTGCTGCCCATACTTTTCGCGGTGGCTTCGGTGTTCGTGATACTGACCGCGTGGCTGATTTACGCGATTGTGGGTTCCGTCGTCGACGACGGCGGGGGCGAGCTGCCGCCGGGCGTCAGCGACAAAATGCCCATGCTTGTGGACATGGACTACGGCGTCGCCGTGGAAACCTACCCGTGGCTCATGCTCAACCCCGAATCGGAAAATTCAAGCGAATACGCCAAGGGCGTCATCATGTGGCAGGAACTGCCCGAAGGCAGGACAATCAAAGCCAACACCATCGTCGGGGTAAAGGTGAGCTTGGGTCCCAGCATCGTTTATGTGGACGATTATCTAAGGAGCGGGCCCATGCACGTCGACGACGTCCGCCGCCTTATAGAAAGCCAGGGGCTTGTCCCCGCCAACAAATACGACTACAGCGACAAAGTGGAAAAGGAGTTTGTCATAAAGACCGACCCGGGCCCCGGCTCCAAACTTGAAAAAGGGGACAAGGTTACGGTCTGGGTAAGCCAGGGCGCTTTCGACGACGGCTGGACGAGCGTCCCCGACCTTTTGGGCGTGAGCATACACACGGCGAGGGAAACCGCGCAGAAATACCGCATCACTCTCGTGGAAACCTTAGAGCCGAGCGACAACGAGATGAAGGGTAAAATTATGGAACAAAGCGTGGACAAGAACACGCGTGTGGAAAACTGGACGGAGGTCGAGGTGATTGTGGGCGAGGGCGAGCCGGACGAGCGCGAATCCTCGATACCCCTTGAAATAACCGGCTCATGGTCGGGCGATTACGAGTTTAAGTATTATGTGGACGGCGTTCAGGTAAAAGCCGAGATTTACGACATAGGCATAAAGCGGAATATCGAGTGGGAATTCGCCGACAGCGGGGTTAAACTGTATTCCATAAGGATAAAATGCCTCGCCACCGGGCTCGAGGGGCTTTACGCCACGTTTGAGATTGACTTTTCGACCGACCCGCCCACGAAAACGGTGAAAGAGTCCAACACCAAAATCCTAAGGGATATAACCAATCCCCCCGCTCCCGAAATCTCTTCCGAAACCGACTTTGAAACCGACGCGGAACCCGGCGACGACGACGAAGCGCCGGGCGGCGAATAACCCCGGGCTTCCCGCAACGGGCGCGGTCCGCAACGGCACAACTCCGTTTAAATTCAAAATGCTTTGCATTTTGAATTTAAACGGTCGTACAGATGAGCGCTCTCGTTAAAAAATCAGCGATTTTCAAAATACGCGGATGTAGTTCAATGGCAGAATCCCAGCCTTCCAAGCTGGTCGTGTGGGTTCGATTCCCATCATCCGCTGAAAGCGTAATCCCCTGTATTTATAAGGTTTTGCACGGCGCTTTCCGATTAAAACAAACCGATATCAGCCAGGCGGACGCGATTATGTCTGAATGTGTTAAGGCGCGGCATATCGCGCCCTTTTTGCGAGATGCGGGCAAAAAAGGGGGAAAAATATTTGAAAACAATTTTCATAGTCGATGACAGCGAAACGAATTTGCTGGGGGCGAAAACCGCTTTGGGCGACGCCTACAGGTCGTTCGCCCTGCCTTCGGCCGAGAGAATGTTTAAGCTGACGGAAAAAATCATGCCCGACTTAATCTTGTTAGACGTGGAAATGCCGGAAATGAACGGCTTTGAAGCGCTCGAACTCTTAAAAAAGGACGAAAAATTAAAAAAGGTTCCGGTGGTTTTCCTTACGGCGAGGCAGGATACCGCCGCGGAAATCCGCGGGTTTGAACTGGGCGCGATTGATTTTATCACTAAGCCGGTTTCGCCGCCCGTGCTGTTAAGGCGTATCGAAACGCATATCGAAATAGACCGTATCGTAAAAAAAAGCGAACAAAAGGTGCGCGACATCCATAACGCCACCATCGGCGTCATCTCGGATTTGGTGGAAAGCCGCGACAAGGTTACCGGCGGGCATATTGACCGGACTCAAAAGTATCTTACGCTGTTGATTGACGAACTCGCCCGCGCGAACGTCTATTCCGAAGAAATCGCGGGCTGGGATTTGAACTTGGTTATACCGTCGGCGCAATTACACGACGTCGGAAAAATAAGCATCAGCGATTTGATATTAAACAAAAAAGGGAAACTCACGGACGAAGAGTTCAATATTATGAAAACGCACTGCGCCGAAGGCGAAAAAATAATAAAAAAGCTCATAAGCCAAACAAACGACGACGTGTTTTTAAACGCCGCTTTAAAATTCGCCGCCTATCATCACGAAAAATGGAACGGCAGCGGCTACCCGAGAGGGCTGGCGGGCGGGGAAATTCCGCTTGAAGGGCGGATTATGGCGGTTGCGGACGTATATGACGCTTTGGTAACCGAGCGCCCGTACAAGAAGGCTTTTTCACATGACGAAGCCACGAAAATCATACGGGAGAGCGCGGGACAGCATTTCGACCCGCAGGTCGTCGCCGCTTATTTGGACGCTTCCGACGATTTTTGGATTGCTTCGACCGAACGGTAACTTTACAGCAAAGTAACTCTTAAAAACAAGGGGGATACCATACGATGCTTGAGTTTTACACCGCGTTCACAAAGGAAATCGACGACCCTGAAGAGGCGGCGAAAGAGGTTCTTGAGCAGCTTAACCCAACGGAGAATATGCTCGAGAATACTTTCGGTTTGATTTTCTTTCACTATGACTTTGCCGAGGACGATATTTTACTGAAATTCGCGGAGCTGATGCCCTTCGAGTTAGCGGGTTGCGTTTCAAACTACACCGGGGTCAGCGGCGGCATGTACGGCAATTTCGCCGTGTCCGTTACCATGATTACGGGCGACGACGTTTCTTTCGCGGCGGAAGCTTTCGACGGTATTGACGTTAAAACAAAAGAACAGATAGACGGCGAACTGACGGAACATTATGAAAAACTCCGTAAAAACGAAAAGCCTAAGTTTATCATGACGTTTTTAACCGCGCACGGTCATTATACGCTTAACAACGTCAGGCTTGCCGTGGATTTAACCGAAAGCCCGACGCTGTGTTACGGTATGCACGCGTTTAATATCGACGGGGTGCCGGACACCAATTATACGTTCGGGAACGGCAGGCTTTCGGTTACGGGATGCGTGCTTATCGCGTTTTACGGCAATGTCGCGCCGGAGTTTCACAGCAACAACGATTATTATGAGGTTTTCTTAAAAAGTTATACGGAAGAGGCTGTTATTACGGATTGCGACGAGGCTGTCATAAAGACTATCGACGGGGCGCCCGCCTTGGATTTTTTGCGGTCTAAAGGCGTTATATCCGACGCGCATTTAAACTGCACGGCGGGAATAGCGTCCATACCCGTCGTTTTGACCTATCCGCACGGGGGAAAAGCCCCCTGTATGTTTCTCGGCGTTGTCGAGGGGACAAAATATATTCAAACGGCAAGGGATTTGGAAAAAGGGGCCAAGGTTTCTTTCTTCCTTATGGACGCCGAAGCGGCTATCACAAACATATGCAATATTTTAAAAGCGGCGGCGAAAAACAACGGGAATAACTTTATCATTTTCTGCAGCGCCGCGCAGGCGTGGGCCATCAGCGCCAATAATTTAGCCGAACTGCAAGAAATTGACAGACACGCGCGGGAATACGAGGAGAATACCGGAACGCCCCTTAAATACGCGGTCGCTTACTCGGGCGGCGAACTGTGCCCGATTGCGAGCGATTCGCATAAACAGATTGAAGAGTTTGAAAACGGCGGTATGACAAACATGGTTCATAATTTCAGTCTGGCGCTCTGCGCGTTTAATTACTCCCGCTCCGACGCCCCGCCCCTCGCGGCAATCAAAACGGATGAATACAAGCGTTCGCGGGGAATGTGAATTTATATTATTCACCGTTTAAAAACGGCGAATCGGGTTTGCGCCGTTGCGGCGGCGTATCGGCGAATACGGCGGAGAGGAACGGTTTATTGGTATGCAAACGGAAAATACGGCGTTGGTTATTAAAACCGCCGATTATGAAGATGAAATCAAGAAACTCAAAAAGGAGCTGCGCGTCGCCAACCGCGAAATCGCGCAGAAAAACCGCGTGATTGCCTCGATGGAGAGCAATATTAACGTGAAGATGAACGTGTTCCGCACGCTTGTCATCGAAAACGAAATCGCGAAAAACAAGGCGGAGGTCGCCTCCCGCGCGAAGGGCGATTTTCTCGCCATGATGTCGCACGAAATCCGCACGCCGTTGAACGCCATTCTCGGGATTGCGCAGATACAAATGCAAAAGCACGACGCGTCCGGCGAAAGCGGCGAGGCTTTTGAAAGGATATGCAATTCCGGCAACACGCTGCTCGGAATTATAAACGATATATTGGACATGGCGAAAATCGAAAGCGGCAAGCTGGAGC
>JAIRWC010000010.1 GCA_031253495.1 Oscillospiraceae bacterium
GCTCCAGCTTGCCGCTTTCGATTTTCGCCATGTCCAATATATCGTTTATAATTCCGAGCAGCGTGTTGCCGGAATTGCATATCCTTTCAAAAGCCTCGCCGCTTTCGCCGGACGCGTCGCGCTTTTGCATTTGTATCTGCGCAATCCCGAGAATGGCGTTCAACGGCGTGCGGATTTCGTGCGACATCATGGCGAGAAACTCGCTTTTCGCGCGGGTCGACTCTTCGGCTTCCCTCCGCGATTCGGCGAGCGTGCCTATCGTGTATTTGGCGATAAGGAAAATGACCGCGTTAATCATAATCAGACCGACCAAATTATAAACGTCGTCCATAAACACGTATTCGAGCCCGACCGTGTTGACGCCGAGTATAAACACGCAAAAGAAAACAGACAGGCAGGACAGGAGCATCGTCAGTTTCATAGCATTCGTGTCGGCGTACATAACGCTCAACAGCGAACACCCGACGAGAAAGGTGTAAATAAAACGGTCGCCGCCGACCGCCGCGTAAAAAACGATTTCCTGAATAACGGTCGTAATTAAAACGGCAAACGTTATTTGCCGCCTTGTGAGCTTTTTGCTGCCGGTTGCCAAAAAAACGACGGAAACCCAAACGGCGCTGATTATAAGGCGACCGACCCAGGCGTTCCCCGGTTCAAAAACGGTAAAAAGCAACTGCTTTACGACCGAGTAAAGAACGACGGAAATCCGCGTCGGTCTGAGCGCCGATTTTTCAAACGCGTCTTTGCTGTCCATAACGTTCCCCTCGGTCTTTATACTATATCACCGTTTAAAACGGCGAATCGGGTTTCCGCCTTAAAATCGTCCGCGACGCGCAAAAACGCCTCCGCGATTTTCGGGTCGAAATGCGCGCCGGCGTCTTTTTTAATAATCTCCGCGGCCTGTTCGTGGGTAAACGGCTTTTTATACGGGCGCTCCGACACCAAGGCGTCATAAACGTCCGCGATAGCCATAATCCTGCCTTCAAGAGGAATTTCTTCCCCCGAAAGACCTCTCGGATAACCCTTTCCGTTCCATTTTTCGTGGTGATACCCCGCGAACATCTTGGCATGGTTCAAAAAACCGTCGTCCTTTGTTTCGGCGATAATGCGTTCAATAATTTTCTCGCCTTCGCCGCAGTGCGTTTTGATGATTTCATACTCCTCGTCGGTGAGTTTCCCCGGTTTGTTAAGCACCAAATCGCTGATTTTGATTTTGCCCACGTCGTGCAGCTGCGCCGAAGGCAAAAGGAGCGTCATGTCCCATTCCGATATCCGGGCGGCGTAGGTTCCGGCGCGGAGAAGCTCGTTCACAAGGATTTCCAGATATTTCTGCGTCCGCGCGATATGCCCGCCGGTAACCTCGTCGCGGCTTTCCACCACATCCGACAAAACCTTAATCGTCGCGTTATGGATACTGCGAACGGCGCGCTGGCTTTCTTTGATTAGATTGTCGGTATCGATGTGCGTTTCGATGCGTTTGATTAAAACGGGCGGGGAAAACGGCTTGTTCAAAAAATCAAGGGCGCCCATTTCAAACCCGCGAATTTCCGAATCCGCGTCATTCATCGCCGTGAGGAAAACCACGGGAATACTTTTAAGCTTTTCGTCCGATTTAAGCGCCGCCATGGCTTGGAACCCGTCCGTCTCCGGCATATCCAAATCAAGCAAAATCAGCTCCGGCGTAATCTTTTCCAAGAGTTTAAACATCGCCGCCGCCGACGGCAGGGCGAAAGTTTTATACGCGCCGTCCAACGCCCGCTTCGCCGTCATTCGGTTGGTCTCGTTATCGTCGACTATGAATACCGTCTTCATAAGTTACAGCCGCCATTTCTTCATACTGTTTCTCGTTTAATCGTATCAGACCTCCTCGGAAACCGTATCGCGGCGCGACGGCGCAAATCCGATTCAAAACGGGTCCGACATTTTTATTTCGGCGTAGTGTTGAACGGGGAAATTTTCATTATAACCGATGCCGTCAAAAATCGGCGGTAATTTTTCTTTAAAGCGCAAAAGCAACGGTATCGCCGCTTGCTGAATCTGCGGGTGAGCCTCTTTGGAACAGCGCAGTTTGAAAAAATGGCGCCATTCCCTGAAATTAAACGTAACCGCGATTTCCGTTTTTAACGAATTCGGCAACACCGCGCGCGCCTCTTGCGGGCTGCCGGTTTTAACCAGTTCAATATAACTGTTTTCGGCGGTCAAACACGCCTTTTCCCATATTTTATATTTTTTTTCGTCGTCTGAATAAAAATACGGCTCGACGACGGTTATTTCATTCCCGAACTTTTCCGACGTATAATTGCAATACCTCGTGGATTCTTGGCTGTAGCTCGCGATTCTGTGCCTTACAATTTCGTGGGAAACGCCCCTGTCAACAACAAAATAAACCGTAATTTTTTCATGCTCGATTACCGATTCATGCCCGCGGCTTATTATTCCCTTAAGGAAGTCCGAAGACGGCTTAACGCCCATTTTCTCCTCGGATTTATAACAGACGCGGGCCGCCCGCTCTATATTCGTCAATTTCTCTTTGCTTATTTCCGCCGGGTTTAAATAGACGCAGGGTTTGATTACTCTCATTTCAGCCGTCCTTTCAGGCGAAAATCACAAACATATTCCTTTAAAAGCCGATACAACTTTGATTATATCATATATTTTTTATTTGTCAATATTTTTTCATTTACGGGAACGGACGGAAAATCACAAAGATTTTTTCAAAACCTATTGACAAATCGGGTAAAATAGTGTATTATGTTAACATACAAAACATATATACAAGGTATGTTTTAAAAACGGCTGAATTTAAACGCGGGGGGAACGGGCATGAATTATACCGAGCTTATCCGAAAAACGGTTAACCTTGAACCGATTGGGGAAACGCCTTTCGCCCTTCTTTCGGCGGGGGCGTGGGCAATCAACCGCCAAGGCGCTTCGCTGGAAGAGACGTTGCGGCTTCCGCCGGAAACGGCGGCGCAATGGCTGTTCGAGGGTTATACTTTGGCTGATTCGGCAATTTCGTGGGTCGGTTCGGGCTATAACAACATCGTCATAAAAGCCGTCGGCGGCAAAATTAAATGGCGGCGGTCGGGCACGCCCGACGCGGCGGAGCCGAGGCTGAAAACGCTTGAGGAAGCCGGCGGGCTGAACCCCGCCGACGTCGCCAAAGACAAGGACGTTCAAACGGTTTATGAAACCGTCAAGCGGCTTACCGAAAAGGAAAACGGACAGCGTCTTGTCGGGGGGAGCATGTGGGCGCCGTTCACGCTCGCGGGGCTTTTGACGGGGGCGGACGCCTTAATGCGAAGCGTGTACAAAAACCCCGAAGCCGCCCACAAGGTTCTGCGAGCCGCCACCGAGTTGTATTTGGAGTATATGCGCGGTTATGTCGAAGCGGGGGCGCGGGTGATTTTTATGGCGGACCCGTCCGCGTCGGGGGACATGATTTCGAGGAAGCATTTTGAGGGCTTCGCCCTGCCCTACATAAAAGAGGCGTTTAAGCGGTTAAAGGATAAAACCCCGGATATTATCGCGGGGCTTCACATCTGCGGGGACACGTCGGACCGCTTGGATTTAATCGCCGAAAGCGGCGCGCGGATTATGTCGCTTGACTACAAGGTGCCGATTGAAAAAGCGCGGGAGGGGCTTGGGGGGAAAATCGCCTTTTCTGGCAACCTGAACCCCGTTACCGTGGTTCAAAACGGAACCGACGAGGAAATTCGGCGCGAGGTGCTTTCCTGCGTTGAAAAGGCGGGTGGCGTTCCCGGGTATATCGTAATGCCGGGGTGCGATATTCCGCCGCTCACCCCGCTTGAAAACCTGCAAGCCATATCAAAGACCGTCCGCGAATACAATGATAACAGGAGTAAATAATGAGTAAATACGCGAACAAACTCACCGAGCTTATCGGGAAAACGCCGCTGTTAAGGCTTACGGATTACGCCGCCGAAAAGGGGGTTAAGGCTCGGCTTATCGCAAAGCTGGAGTATTTTAATCCGCTCGGCTCGGTTAAAGACCGCATCGCGCTTTCCATGATTGAGGCGGCGGAAAAAGACGGCAGGTTGGACAATGAAACCGTCATAGTCGAGCCCACGAGCGGCAACACGGGTGTTGGGTTGGCGTTCGTGGCGGCGTCAAAGGGGTATCGGCTTATTCTGACCATGCCGGAAACCATGAGCGCGGAACGGCGCAATTTATTGAAGGCGTTGAACGCGGAATTAGTGCTTACCGACGGGGCAAAGGGCATGAAAGGGGCAATTCAAAAGGCGGAGGAGATTGCTCTTTTGCTCAAGAAATCGTTTATCCCGCAGCAGTTCAACAATCCCGCCAACGCGCAAATTCACAGGGAAACCACCGCGGTCGAGCTTTGGAACGACTTGGACGGGGAAATCGACGCGTTTGTGGCGGGGGTCGGAACGGGCGGCACAATTACGGGGGTCGGGGAGTTTTTGAAAGAAAAGAACCCCGATGTGAAAATAATAGCCGTCGAGCCTTATGACTCGCCCGTGCTGTCGGGAGGGGTTCCCGGTCCGCACAAGATACAGGGAATAGGCGCGGGCTTTATCCCTAAAGTGCTTAACGTCGACATAATAGACGAAGTGTTCAAGGTTCGCGCCGACGAGGCTTTTGAAACGGCGCGGGACTTGGCGCGGACGGAGGGGCTGCTCGTCGGGATTTCTTCCGGCGCCGCCGCGTTCGCCGCAGCGAAAATCGCGCTCAGAAACGAATTCGCGGATAAAACAGTGGCGGTTTTACTGCCCGATACGGGCGAACGCTATCTTTCGACGCCGCTGTTCGACCGCCCGACATTGCAAGATACGCTTGGTTAAATTTGCCGTAAGGAGAGTTATATATGAGTTATTTCCAACAGAAAGAGCCGCCAAAGCGTGAGGACCGACTTAACACCTGTATCGTCTATGGGGGGACGCTCGGCGAACTCGCGGATAAGACAAAAAAATGCCGCTGTTTAAACGACGGGTGCCGCGGCTTTTCGCAAGGTTCAATATGCCTGCTTTTGCCCGCAATCGCTATTTTGAACTCAATTCCCGACAACGTGAACCTCGTCCACGGCGCAATCGGGTGCGGGGCGTGTTCCCACTCCCAAAACGCCAACTCGCGTTCGGGGAGCGGAATGCGAACGGGAACGGTTAAGGACGCGGTGTGGCTTTCCACGGCGTTGAACGAAACCGACGTCATTTCGGGGGCGGAAAACAAGCTGTACAACGCGATTTTGGAAGCGGATAAGCTCTACCGACCCAAGACAATTACGGTAATCGCGAGTTGCGTTCCGGGAATTATCGGCGACGACGTCGACGGCGTTGTCGAACGGGCGAGAAGTCAGGTTTCGGCGCGGATTATACCGGTTCACTGCGAGGGTTTTAAGACAAAAATATGGGCTACCGCTTACGATGCGGTGTACCACGGAATAGCGCGTTCGATTTTCGACGACCCTTACTTGAACGAGCCGCTTATCAAGGACGACTTGTATTATCAGCGTTTGGAGAACAAAAAATCGCACACGGTGAACCTTTTCGGGGTGTCGTCAATGGGGCTTGCGGACGAACAGGAGCTTACCCGTTACCTGAACGCGCTTGAACAGCGAACGGTCAACCCGTTCCCTTGTTTCGCCGAACCCGATTCCATCTACAAGCTGAAATACGCGGGGCTGTCGGTCTGCGTCTGCCCAACCCACGACGATTATCTTCTCGAACACTTGAAAGAAGAGTACGGCGTGCCTTACATAATAAGGCATATGCCTATCGGGGTTGAAAACACAAGCAGTTGGATTCGCGACGTCGCGGAGGTTTTGGGTAAAAGCGACATTGCCGAAAGGCTGATTTCCCGCGAAACCGCCGAGTTGAACGCGGCTTTGGAGAAATACCGCCCGCTGTTCAAGGGCAAGCGGGTGTTCGTAAGCGCGGGAGAGTTCCGCGCCCTTGCGACCGCGAATTTACTGCGCGATTTGGGTTTCGACGTCGCGGGAATCCGCTCGTTCCACCACGACGAATTCGCCAACGTCGAATACGAAAAGCTGCTTAAGAACGTAGGCTCTGACATTGTAATCAACATTGCCAACGTCCAGCCGTTTGAGGAAGCCAACCTGCTTACGTCGTTGAAACCCGACCTGTTTCTCGGGCACTGGAACGGCAACTCCACCGCGACAAAGCTCGGAATCCCCTCCCACGTAATTTACAACACGGGGCTTGCCTATGTGGGTTACCGCGGCGTTTTTGAACTGGCTCGGCGGTTGTACCGACAACTTCTCAACCCCGCGTTTAACGCCAACCTAAGCCGGTACGTCAGCCTGCCTTACAAAAAGGACTGGTACGGCAAAAACCCGTTCTCTTACGTAAAATCCAACCTCGACATACCCGAAGATTACCAAGAAGATTATCCCAAAGAGGAGGCGGCGCGATGAACAGCATTAACAACAGTTACATTGAACGTCCGCGCTATCTTTGTTCGCTCGGAGGCGCGCTTTCCACGCTGGAGGCTCTGCCCGAAACCATTCCCGTTATGCACTGCGCGTCGGGCTGCGCGGGAAGTATCGCGTGGGCGCAAAACGGCGGTTCGGCGTTGCAGGTTGGCGGGCATTGCGGAGGGCTTACCGTTCCGAGCTCCAACGTCGGCGAAAGGGATGTCGTTTTCGGCGGAACCGACCGCTTGACCGAGCAGTTGAAAAACACGCTTGAGATTATGGAAGGTCGCCTTTACGTAATCATCACGGGCTGCGTTACCGAAATAATAGGCGACGATATTCGCGCGGTAGCCGCCGAGTTTGAAAGCGGGGATTACGCCATTGTCGCGGCGAACACCGGCGGCTTTAAGGGCAATTCCTACTTAGGTTACGACATTGTTCTCACATCAATTGTAAACCAATACGTCAAAAAAGCGGCTTCAAAGAAAAAGAAAAGCGTGAACATTCTGGGAATAGTCCCGTACATGGACGTTTTTTGGCGCGGGAACCTCAAAGGCGTTCGCCGCCTTTTGGAAAAGCTGGGGCTTGAGGTAAACACCTTTTTCACCGACGAAGACTCGCTTGACGGCTTGAAAAATTCCTCCGAGGCGGAACTCAACATCGTGCTTTCGGACGTGTACGGGCACGAAACCGCAAAGGCTTACGAGGAAACCCACGGCGTTCCCTACATAACCGCGACGCTTCCCATAGGTCCGACGGCGAGCGCGGAATTGCTTAACGCGGTTTGCGGGGCGCTTTGTTTGGAAGCGGACGTTGACGCTATTGTCGGCGCGGAGAATAAAAGGTACTACCGCTGTTTGGAACTGCTGTCCGACACCTACAACGACATAGACTTGCAGAAATTCGCCGTCATAATCGGCGACGTAAATTACGCCGTGGCGGTTACGCGGTTCTTGCTTGACGATTTCGGGTGGATTCCCGTGCTGACGCAATTTACCGACGTTCTCGACGGCGAACGGCAGGAGCATATCGCCGGCAAGTTAAAAGCCCCCGCGCCGCTGAACGGTCCCAAAGTCGTGTTCGACACCAACGCGAGCGAGGTTGTGCGCTATATAAACGAGCTTTACCCCAAGCGGGAATCCGACAAGTACGCCGAAACAATCGCCCCCGCCTTTGTAATCGGCAGTTCGCTTGACCGCGCCGCCGCGCTTAAAATCGGCGCGCCCCACCTTTCGGTGAGTTTCCCGGTTTCAAACCGCGCGGTTTTGAGCAGGGGTTACACGGGGTTCGACGGCGGGCTTACACTAATCGAGGATTTACTGAGCGCGGCTGTCGCAATGAGATAGCGTTTAATTTTCTGTATATTTAAGGAGAAAACCATGCCGGGTAAAATCAAACAAATCGCCGTTTACGGCAAAGGGGGGATTGGAAAATCCACCACGACGTCAAACATTTCCGCCGCCCTTTCAAAGCTGGGGTTTAAGGTAATGCAGTTCGGGTGCGACCCCAAAAGCGACTCCACCAACACCCTTCGCGGCGGTCAATATATCCCCACGGTTCTCGACACCCTTCGCGAGAAAACCAACGTCAAGGCGACCGACGTAATTTTCGAGGGCTACAACGGCATTTACTGCGTCGAAGCGGGCGGACCCTCCCCCGGCGTGGGTTGCGCGGGGCGCGGAATTATCACCGCCGTCGAGCTTTTTAAGCAACAAAAGGCGTTTGAAAAACTCGACTTGGACTATGTGATTTACGACGTTCTCGGCGACGTGGTTTGCGGCGGGTTTGCCGTGCCGATACGCGAGGGTATTGCCGAACACGTGTTTACGGTTTCCTCCGCCGATTTCATGGCGATTTACGCCGCCAACAACCTTTTCAAAGGGATTGCCAAATACTCACATTCGGGCGGTGCGCTACTCGGCGGAATTATCGCCAATTCCATAAACCAACCCTACGCAAAGCACATCGTGGACGACTTCGCCGAGAAAACCAAAACCAAAATCATGCAGTATGTTCCGCGCTCGGTAACGGTTACGCAAAGCGAGCTTCAGGGCAAAACCACCATCGAAGCCGCCCCCGATTCCGAACAGGCGGCGGTGTACATGGAACTCGCGGACAGAATCGCGAAGCACGAGGTTTCGGCGACGCCCTCCCCGCTTGAAATCTCCGAGCTTCGGGAATGGGCGGCGAGCTGGGCGAACCAACTTATCGCCCTCGAAACGGGCGCGCTTACAAGTCAGGCGCAGGGCATATAAACAGCGGATTATCATAACAAAGGAGGCGGTTGATTTGTCGGTTGACTTTACCGCTCTTGAGAAACTGCATCCGTGTTTTTCCTTGGGGCGAAAATCGAACAACGGGCGTATTCATCTGCCCGTCAGCCCGAACTGCAACATTTTCTGCAAATTTTGCAGCCGAAGTGTCAACGGCGGAGAAAACCGCCCCGGCGTTACCGCGAACATAATTACCCCCGAAGAAGCGTTGGGGGTTACGCGCCGCGCTTTGGAACTTGCCCCCGAAATAACCGTCGTCGGAGTAGCGGGACCGGGCGACGCCTTGGCGACGCCTTACGCGGTTGAAACCTTTCGGCTGATAGGCGCGGAGTTTCCGCGGCTTATAAAGTGCATGAGCACCAACGGGCTGTTACTGCCCGAAAAAATCGGCGAGTTGGTTCAAGTCGGAATAAACGCGCTCACCGTAACGGTCAACGCGGTTTCCCCCGAAATTCTTTCACGGCTTTGTTCGGGGATAATTTACCGAGGCAAAAAGTACGGGGGCGAACACGGCGCTAAGATACTGATTGAAAATCAGCTTGAGGGAATACGCCTTGCGGCCGGCGCGGGCGTTACGGTCAAGGTGAACACGGTTTTGGTTCCCGACATTAACGGGGAGCATATAGGCGTTACGGCAAAGGCGGTAAAAAATGCGGGCGCGAAGCTTTATAACATTATCCCGCTTATTCCGTGCCACGAATTGAAAAATTTTCCCGTTCCGACCTGCTCGCAGATTGAAAGCGCGCGGGGAGCCGCCGAGGAACACATCAAGGTTTTCCGTTGCTGCCAACACTGCCGCGCCGACGCGATAGGCGTTCCCGGCGGGGAGGATTACGGCGAACGGGTTTACCTAAGTAAAATAACGGCGTCAAACACCTTTTCCCACGGTTAAGCGTTCTCACGCCGATAAGAACATTTTGTCGATAAACCGTTGACAAAATAAGAGTTTTGTGCTATAATAATAACATATAAAACATATGTGTTTGATATGTATTAACCCAAAGGAGGGATTATAATGCTTGATTACAAAAGGATTTGCTCTAACACCGACCGATGTAGAAATTGCCGAAATTTGAACCTGCCGAAGGCAATAATAATTTTTTGAAAGGTCTAAACCATTATGAAAACAAAATTCACAAATATTATAGCGGCTGTTTTGTCGCTGTGCCTGCTGTTGGCGGTCGCCGGCTGCGATAACAAATCCGAGTCCGGTTCAACCGGCGGCACTTCCGGTGCGGGCGGCACGTCCGACACGAGCGGTGCTTCCCAAACCACGGGTTCGGAGGACAATTCGGGCGAAACTCCGACGACTTCCGCGCCTGTTCTTGAACAGACTTCGTTCAAGCTGGGGCATCTTAACTCAACCGCGCACCTGCTTGGGTTCGTGGCGAAAGAAGAGGGGTTCTTCAAAGAAGAGGGGCTTGATGCCGAATTATTGCTGTTTTCCAACGGAACCGAGCTTGTAAACGCTCTCGAAGCCAAACAGATTGACGCGGCTTTTTTGGGAGCGGTGCCCACGATTACTTTCCAAAGTAACGGCAGACAAATTTCCGTATTCGGCGGCGCGATGACCAACGGGCACGGTTACGTCTGCAAACCCGAACTCTTAGACGGCTTGGACAACTGGGACATTACCGTTTTGAAAGGCAAGAACGTCGCCACGGTCAAGAACAGTGTTCAAGACCTCGAGCTTCTTATGCTTTTAACCGATGCGGGGCTTAGCTACGGCGCGCCGGAAGAAAATAAGGACGTCAACGTTATCTATTTCGACAGCCAGAAGGACGCCTTCAACGCCCTCGCGAACGCGGAAATAGACGCGGCGAGCGCCTACAGCCCTTATACTTCAATCGCGAAAAACTTAGGGTACGAAGTCATTTATTACTGCAATGACGTGCATATGTTTGAAAACCAACCCTGCTGCCGACAGGTCGCCTTGACGGAAGCGCTTGAAGCCAAGCCCAACACCTACGAGGCATTCGAGAGGGCGTTAATCAAGGCGTATAAGTTCTCGCAGGAAGAAGAGGACAAGACCATAGCCGCCGTCAAGACGTACATTGACATTGACGTTGAGGACATCAGGTTCGAGGTGTACGGGGGTTACGCTTTTTCCCACCCCGACCCCGACAAAAAGTCAACTACGGAATTTAAGGCGAGCGTGGTTGATTTCGGGTACACCGAGGATTACGACATCGAACAGCATTACAACACCGCGATTTACGAGGCGGCGTTATCGAAAATTCTTGAGGAAAACCCCGACGATTCGATTTACCTCGGGTTGCTTGAACGCTTTAACAGCGAACGATGAGCAAGGGGCGGATTTCGGCTTTAAAAGGCGGGGGGTTAAACCCCCGCCCGCCGCTTTCGGCGGCGAACGGGAGTTCGGTATGAAAAACAAGATTGACATAAGCGGGCTTATTGTGGAATACGGCGAACGCGGCGGGAAAAACCTCGCGCTTGACGGCGTTACTTTTTCCGTACCCGAAGGGCAGTTTGTGAGCGTCGTCGGCTCTTCCGGCTGCGGTAAAAGTACGTTGCTTTACGTGTTGGGCGGGCTTTGCGGTTTCACCGGGGGAACGGTTTTAATAGACGGAAAGCCCGTTACGGGTCCGGGTTCCGACAGGGGGTTTGTTTTTCAGCAATACTCGCTGTTCCCGTGGATGACGGCGCGTAAAAACGTAATGTTCGGCGTGGCGCAGGTAAGGCGGGGTTACCCTCGGCGGGAAATCCGCGCTGTCGCCGACGAATATTTAAACAAGGTGGGGTTGACGAACGCGGCGCACCGTTACCCGTCGCGGCTTTCGGGCGGAATGCAGCAGCGGGTGGCAATCGCGCGAACGCTCGCTATGGGCGCGGACGTGTTGCTTATGGACGAACCGTTCGGCGCGGTGGACGCCAAGAACCGCGTATTGCTGCAAGAACTGTTGCTCGACCTTTGGAGCGATGAAACCAAGCGCAAGACGGTGGTGTTCGTAACGCACGACTTGGACGAGGCGATTTTTCTTTCCGACAGAATAATTATGCTCACCGACAGCCCGGGAAGCGTTTACCTCGACATAGCGGTGGAGTTTCCGCGCCCGCGCTACCGCGACGAGATGATGAAATCCATTGTGTACGATGATTTCCGCAGGACGTTGTTCGCGGATTTTTTCGGGCAGAAAGAGAAAAAAATCGAAAGGGACAGTTTTATTATATGAATAAAAAAATACCGCTCAAACAACGGCTTTTTAGGATTTCTCACCTATTATTCGCCGTTTTTTTGTTAATTCAGATTTTGCCGCCCGCCATGTCAAAAATTCGCGGCAAAACCGAGCTTGCCATAGCGGATTCTGCGGTTCACGCCGTGGTTTTCATGGCGGCTGTTGAAATTATGCTGATTGCCGTTTCGCTCACCGTCAAAAAGCGCGAAACCTTGGTATTGTTTTCGGACGTTTCGGCGTTTGTGTACATTGTGTTTATCGCGTGGACGTTGGCGACGGCGAAATTCAACTTTATCAGCGAACAGCTTTTTCCGCCGCCCGGAATTGTTCTGCGGCAGGTTATAACCGACGTAACCCCGTTGCTCGGGCACATTTCGGCGTCGTTGCTTTTAATCGCGAAAGGCTTCTCCCTCGCGTGCGTGACCGCAATCCCGTTGGGGCTTGTGTTCGGGAGCAGCGCGAGGTTCGGAACGGCGGCGTCCATGGTTTCAAAGTTTATCGGGGCAATTCCGCCCGTGGTTTACATTCCCTACGGAATAGCGTTGCTGCCGACGTTTAAAACCGTTTCCGCCATGGTAATTTTCTTGGCGTCGTTCTGGCCTATTTTCGGCGGGACAATGAACGGGATTATGCTGATTGACCGAAACATCGTCAATTCCGCGAGAACGCTCGGCGTAAGGCGGGTTTCCATGCTGTTTGACATAACGCTTAACGCGGCGTTGCCGCAAATTCTGCTCGGCGCGTCGCAGGCGCTTACGGTTTCGTTTATACTTTTGACTTCGGCTGAGATGATAGCCGCGAGGAACGGGCTGGGTTATTACGTGAAGAACTATTCCGACCTCGGCAATTACACGAGGACGATAGTGGGGGTAATCGTAATCGGCATTGTGATAAGTTTGGTGTTCTTCGCGTTTAATCGGTTGCAAAGATTTTTGTTGAGATGGAAATGAAACGTGAAATATACCAATTTCTCGCCGACGGCAATTTGGCCGTATTGTAAATTAAAAATCAAAAAATCGCTGAATTGAAACTTTAATTGTCCAAGAGCGCAAAAAAGGTCCCATTTCGGGAACGAACCTGATATAATGTTTTTGACAAAAAAAACTATCAGGAGGTTGAACTCAAAATGGGACAATTACAGTATAGCACAAAACCGAAAAAATACAAGCATATTTTGCGCGATGACAGATATGTTATTGAGAAAATGCTGAACACAAAGCAGAGCGAAGACGCGATAACAGCGGTAATCGGCTGTTCTGAAAAAACGCTTCGCAGAGAAATTAAACGCGGTACGCGGCGACGGTTAAACGGAAAAACTTATGAATACGAGAGCGTATATTCATGGGATGCGGCTCAAAGGAAACACGATGATAACGGCAAAAACAAGGGCAGATACGCCAAAATAAACGATGAACCCGAGCTGCGGGCTTTTATCGAAAACAAAATTGAGTCCCTCTAACAACCTATTGAATAATCGTTGAGATATGGTATAATAAAAGAAAAAAGTGTGAGGGACAAAAAATGCAGTATTCTTTTTTCGATAAGAGCAATCGGCTTGAAAA
>JAIRWC010000032.1 GCA_031253495.1 Oscillospiraceae bacterium
GATTGACTCGCTGCTGATTGCCGAGCTTGTGCGCTACGGAGATTTTATAGAGACACGTCTGCCTGATGAAGCGGTGCTGTCTCTGAAAAACCTGACGCGCTTTCGTGCCTATCTTGTTGGCTCCATCGGCGACCTGAAACGTAAAGTGATTTGCGTCTTGGATCAGGTGTTTCCGCAAAATGTACGCCACATTTGCCTATGAAGATAACGGGCATAATTTAGAGTTAGTCAAGAAATTGTTTAACCATACGAGTTTGAAAAATCAAATCAATCCATAGTGAAACTTCTAATCGTTGTGATTAACCCCGCAAGTCCGCATAATCCCCCGAAAATAGCAAACCCTTTATTTTCGTTCATATCGCCAAAAGCCCCCGCAAAGCCGCCGACAAGAACAACAGCCCAAAAAATTATCAAAAGCACACCAATAGTGCGAACTACTTTTCTCTTTGCTTCTCGTTTCTGCATTTCGATATGAGCTATCCGTTCTATTTCACGCTGTTTAGCTTTTTCTTTTGCTTTGATTTCATTTTCACTATCAATAAACGGTTGATTATGTTTGGCGACAATCTTCCTATATTCGTTGGCTTTTTCTTCGGGAGCATAAGAAACTGCGCTTTTATAGGCGTTTTGTATATATACATGTTCGTGTGAGTTTGTCCTTATTGCTTCGTCCGAATAATCCCAAAAGCCGTAATATCTACCAACACTTTTTGTATTCATGCTTTGCGCAATATGATTAACGTCGCTAATCTTAACATAAAACGCTGCCATATGAACCCTTACAATGCCCCAATAGGCTTCATAATCCGTCCTATTCAATTCAATTGCTTTCTTAAAATCTAAATATGCGTTTTTATACTGCCCAGCCGCAAATGATTTTTCGGCGTTCGCTTTCAGTTTAGTTGCGTTTTCACCGACACTCACATTAACCGTCTGCGCGTTAATCTGTGCGTTTTCGATATTATAATTATTTATAGCTTTCTCAACGATATACGCCGCCCCGCAATACTGACAGTTAGCGGCTTCAAGCGACGGGTCAACCTCTAAATTCGCCCCGCAAGCGGTGCATTTTGCCTGTACAAACTCCATTTAACATAATCCCTCTCTAAGATATGAAAAAGTCGAAAACCACCGAAAAAGCGGCTCAACGCTTTGATTATACCGTTTTTAGTCGAGTACGTCAAGGGATTTTGTAAAAAATTCATAAAATTGAGCTGCGCCCTTATGTTTTCGGGGGTTACGCTTCGCCTTTTGAATTCAAACGGCTATAACTCCCAAATCGGTTTGACATATCTTTTCGCGGGAAAAGACAGCAAAGGCAACCCCGTCAGCCGCGCCGTTTCCTCCGCGAAAGGAATCGAGGCGGCGACGTCCGCTTCGGTCGTTTCGCCCCCTAAATTGGAATTGTTGACAATCGCCGAGCAACTCAACCCCGAAGCCGCTTCAATATCCCGCATCAGCGCGGTCGCTTCCGCCGCCGAGCGCGTTAAGTAACGGCGAAAATTCACGACGTAAAGCATCTCATAACCTATTTTCGCAATATCTGGCGCGAACCTGCCCAGCGCCTTCGCGCCCTCACCGTCGCCGCCCGCGTCAATTATCAGATAATCGCAGGCGTTCGCCAAACCTTTTATGTTGATATTGAGCGCGGGAATATCGAGGCTCGAGCCGGCGTAATCCGAAACGGCGAGCCTTATGCCGTTCGCCTTGAACAGTTCCGCGAAATCCGCCGTTCGGAAGTAAGGGTTGACAATATCGAGGTCGGCGACGGTTACAACGCCGTTCGCCCCGCCTTTTCCGAGCGAAACCGCGAGGTTTACCGCCAAGTTGGTTTTTCCGCACCCGTAATGCCCCGTTATCACCGTAATTTTAGACAGTTCCATAACCAAACAGCGCTTTCCTCAAATACTCACCCGTGTAACTCGTCTTGCACAAACTCACTTCCTCCGGAGTGCCTTGGACGACGACCCTTCCGCCCTTGTCCCCGCCCTCGGGGCCTAAGTCGATTATATAATCGGCGGTTTTTATTATGTCAAGGTTATGCTCGATTACCGCAACCGTGTTGCCGCCGCTCACAAGTTTTTGCAGAACCTCAATCAGCTTATGCACGTCGGCGGTATGCAGCCCCGTCGTCGGCTCGTCGAGTATATAAATCGTCCTGCCCGTGCTTCGCTTTGACAACTCCGCGGCGAGTTTGACCCTCTGCGCTTCCCCTCCCGAAAGCGTCGTCGCGGGCTGCCCTATTTTAATATAACCCAGCCCCACGTCGCAAAGCGTTTCTAACTTGCGCCGTATACGCGGTATCGCGGAAAAAAACTCCAAACCCTCGTCGACCGTCATTTCAAGAATATCGTAGATATTCTTCCCCTTATAACGTATTTCGAGGGTTTCGCGGTTGTAACGCCTGCCCTTGCAAACTTCGCAGGGGACGTACACGTCGGGCAGAAAATGCATTTCGATTTTGATAATCCCGTCGCCTTCGCAGGCCTCGCACCGTCCGCCGCGAACGTTGAAAGAAAATCTCCCCGTCGAGTACCCTTTCATTTTCGCGTCCGTCGTGGAAGCGAACAAATCCCTTATATCGGTGAACATCCCGGTATAAGTCGCGGAGTTTGAGCGGGGCGTTCTGCCAATCGGGGATTGGTCGATGTCGATTACCTTATCCAAATGCTCCGTACCTAAGATTTTATTGAACTTCCCCGGTCTTGTCCGGGCGCGGTTAAGGCGGTTTGCCAAATGTTTGTATAAAATCTCGTTAATCAGCGAACTTTTCCCGCTGCCCGAAACGCCCGTAACGCAGACGAACATGCCAAGCGGGATTTTAACGTCAATATTCTTTAAGTTGTTTTCCGCGGCGCCTTTAATAACGAGGAACCGACCATCCGCTTCCCTGCGTTTCTTCGGCACGGGAATTTTTTTCTTCCCCGAAAGATACTGCCCCGTCACTGATTCGGCGCATTTTTTTATGTCGGCCGGCTTTCCGGCGACGACGATTTTCCCGCCGTTAATCCCGGCTCCGGGTCCTATGTCAACGATATAGTCCGCCGCTTTCATGGTTTCCTCGTCGTGTTCCACGACAATCAGCGTATTCCCCAAATCGCGCAGGCGTTTCAAGGTTGAAATCAGCTTGTCGTTATCCCGTTGGTGTAATCCTATGCTCGGTTCGTCGAGGATATACAGCACCCCCATAAGCGAACTGCCTATTTGGGTGGCAAGACGAATCCGCTGGCTTTCCCCGCCGGAAAGCGTTCCCGCCGCCCGTGAAAGGTTGAGATATTCCAACCCCACGCTTTTGAGGAAACCGAGACGTTCCTTTATTTCCTTGATAATAGGGCGTCCTATTATCATGTCGCGCCCTGACAGCGTCATGGAACGCACAAAGTCCAAAGCCCCGGTAATGCTCATATTGCAAAACTCGTTTATGTTTATGTCGCCGACGGTTACGGAAAGGGCCTCTTTGTTAAGTCTTTGCCCTTTGCAGGCGGGGCAGGGCGTTTCACTCATGTAGCCTTGTATTTCCTCGCGGGAATAGTTGCTGCCGGTATCGCGGTAACGCCGCTCCAAGTTGTTCACAAAACCCTCGAAATCGGTTTCATAATAAGCGGAACCGCTCTCGAAAACGCGTTTGACCTTGATTTTTTCGCCGTTCGTCCCGTAAAGCAGAATGTTGATTATATCTTTAGGCAAACTTGACACGGGTTTGTCAAGCGAGAATTTATAATATTTCGCCAAACCGTCGAGGTACGTCTGGGCGACGGTACCCTCGGAATAACTCCATCCCGGCGCGCGAAAAGCCCCCTCGCGAATCGATAAATCCTTGTTCGGGATTAACAAATCGGGGTCAACCCGCATAAACACACCGAGCCCCGTGCATTTGGAACAGGCTCCGTAAGGGTTGTTGAACGAAAACATACGCGGCGTCAATTCCTCGACGCTAACCCCGTGTTCGGGGCAGGCGTAATTCTGCGAAAACCGGAGCGCCTCCGGCTGCGAGCCGCTTTCGCCTTCCGCCGCCGAATCCCCGCCGACGTCTATATGAATAACACCGCCGGCCAAATCCCCGGCGATTTCCAAGCTGTCCGAAAGCCGCGACTTTATGCCGTCTTTTACGACAAGCCTGTCCACCACAACTTCAATATCGTGCTTTTTGTTTTTGTCGAGTTTGATTTTCTCGGATAACTCGTATATGCTCCCGTCAATTTTCACGCGGACATAACCCTGCTTGCGGACGGCGTCGAGTTCTTTTTGATATTCGCCCTTTCGCCCCCGCACAATCGGCGCCATTATCTGTATCCGCGTTTTTTCGGGTAATTCCAGCACCCTGTCGACAATCTGGTCAATCGTCTGCTGCTTGATTTCCCCGCCGCAGACGGGACAGTGCGGAATCCCTATTCGCGCGTACATCAAACGCAAATAATCGTAGATTTCCGTGACGGTGCCCACGGTGGAGCGCGGATTGCGTGAAGTGGTTTTCTGGTCTATTGAAATGGCGGGGCTTAACCCCTCTATGCTGTCCACGTCGGGTTTTTCCATCTGCCCGAGAAATTGACGGGCGTATGACGAAAGGCTTTCGATATATCTTCTCTGCCCGTCCGCGTAAATGGTGTCGAACGCGAGCGAAGACTTTCCCGAACCGGAAAGTCCCGTCATAACGATTAACTTATCGCGGGGCAGCTCAAGGTCTATGTTCTTGAGGTTATGCTCTCTCGCGCCTTTTATGATGATTTTACCGACTGACATTGTGTGTTGCGACCGCTCCTTTGATTATAGTCGTTTAAATTCAAAACGCAAAGCATTTTGATACGATTCGCCGTTGCGCCGACGCCGACCGTTAATATTACGGGCGGTCAAAACGACCGCCCACGCTGTAAACCGTTGCTTTAATTTTTTCTGAATATCGCCTCCAACGCCTGGTACGGGTCGTCGTCAAAACCGTCTCCGCTCAAATTCTGCGTTATGAACTGGTCGAGCGGCTTCGCTTCCCCTTCGGAGGATTCCGGCGGCGGCGGCTGCCGCCGCAACACGGCGTCTTGGTCGCGTTCCGCCTTTCCGGACGAAACCGTTCGGAGCGGAGGTTGCTGCTTCGCTTTCGCCGCGACGCTTTCCTCCCTTCTCGTAAGCGACGACTCGTCACGGAACGACGTCGCCACGGCCGTTACCACAATCGTGTCTTTAAGGGTGGAATCCATTTTCCAGCCCCATGTAACCTCAACGTCGGGGTGAGCGGCTTCCGTCAGCCTGTTGACCACCAAATCCACTTCCTGCAAAAGCGTGTCCTCGGACATGGCGATATGCACGAGAATTTTCCCCGCGTTGTTTATGGACGTTTCAAGGAGCGGGCTGTTGATAACCTGCGAAACGGCTTCATCCGCTTTGCTGTCGCCCGTTCCCGAACCTATGGCGATGTGCGCGTCCCCCGAATCCTGCAAAACGGCCGTAAGGTCGGCAAAGTCCACGTTCACGTCGGAAGTCGTGTTCAAAAGCTCGGAAATGCTTTTCACAACCTTGTAAAGAACGTCGTCAACCATCTCAAACGCCGCTTTCGAGTTTATGGCGCGTTCGTTTATTTTAAGCAATTTTTGGTTCGGGATTATAATCAGCGCGTCCACGTGCTTTCGCATTTCGGCGATGCCCTTGAGCGCGGTGTTCATTTTCTGCTGGCGTTCAAAGTCAAAGGGCTTCGTAACCACGCCTATCGTAAGAACCTCATTCTCTTTCGCTATTTCGGCGATTACGGGGGCGGCCCCCGTGCCGGTGCCGCCGCCCATCCCCGCGGAGATAAACACCATGGAAGTCCCCTCTAAAGCGCGTTCGATTTCAACCCTGTCTTCCCGCGCGGACTCGCACCCGATTTCGGGGTTGCCGCCCGCGCCGCGCCCTTTTGTATGTTTTTTCCCTATTTGGAGACGCCGCATAAGACGCTTGTCTTTCGCCCTTAAAGCGGGAACGTCGGTATTCACCGCGACATACTCGACGTTTTCAACGCCCTGTTTCGCCATGTGTTCCAACGCGTTACAGCCGCCGCCGCCTATCCCGAAAACCTTTATTTTTACGTCGTATATCGCATCGTCAAGGTTGTCAATATCATCGAATTCTTCAAAGCCTTCGTTCTCGTAAATAATTGCCATTTTTAGCCTCCGACAGTTCAACTTCCCGATACTGGGATAATTATAACAAATTTAAAAAGCATTTTCAATACTTTTTTTAAAAATTATTTACATTTTGTATCGTTTTTAAAAAAATATCGCTACATATAGGTCAACGTATGACAATATCGGCAACTTCCGATTCGGCG
>JAIRWC010000002.1 GCA_031253495.1 Oscillospiraceae bacterium
CACTAATTTGCTTGACAAGCAGGGAAAAATATGATATATTTTCCCCATGAAAATAACAAAAGAACAATTTGCGATAATCGCGCCCTTGCTGCCAAGGCAATGAGCAATTTATCATCGAAAGTTGTTGAAAATTGCTCATTGCAGTGCCGGATAATGCAAAAAAGCTATTTGTACACAAAAGAATCTAATGATATTTGTTTATCGCAATTTATCCATCTGCGTGAAACACCGCTCAAAGAATATCAGCCAACCCTTTTATACTCCGTCACTACTCCGATAGTTGCCGTGTGCCAAATAGAGCCGTTTCTGTATTCATAATTGGGCGCGGCTATTGAGACCCCGCCTTCCGCGTACATGGTTATCTTCCCGCCCTCATACGTATACTCATAAAAAGGGTGTTGCGTTTCGACTCCCCCCGCCATTACGTATATAAAGGATATTTTGTTGCCGTCAACGATTATGGCTCCGGCAAAATCGCCCGTTTCGGGGATATGAGCCTCATATCTCCCGCTCGGAAACGCACCCGCGTTATTTGCGTTCGAGCTGTTCCCCGTACCATGTTCTATCAACTTAGCGGTGATTATAACCAAACTCAATAAAATGACAACCCAGAAAATCTTTGCCCAAACAGGCAGGGCTTTTATAACATTGTAAAGAAACGGCTTTTGCGGCGACTGCTTGACGGAGGCTATGGCGGAGAATACCGACTTAACGGCAAACCCTAAAATAGCCAAAGATAATATCATAGGGATGAGGAGGCTTGCCACCGTTCCCGGGTTCGCCGCCGCCGTGTCCGCCGCCGACAAGATTGCGCATAACGCCTTGTTTGTTTTCATGGTTTCTCTCCGTTAATTTATTTTAACGTAATTTTACCATGTCGTAAAAAATTTTGTCAATTCGCATAACATACATAATTTTATCGCTTTTTTTTTTTTTTTTTTTGTATATATTGCACAAAAATAACATCACCCTATTTTTTTTCGGATTTTATAAAACATGACGAACCCGTTTTTTTGAAAAAGCGTTTCTATTACCCAAAACATCGGTTTTCATTTTCGGATGATACTTTTTTTTGGTTTTCGGCGTTATTTTTTAAAAAAAATAACGCCGTCAAACGGCGGCAAGAACAAAAAATCGGCGAAATTCCCATAACCCCGATAAAATGAAAATAACCGCTCAAGGCGGTTATTTTCATCGACAAAAACAGCATGGCGCTATTTTTATATACGCGCAACCCCGTTTAAATTCAAAGCATTTTGAATTTAAACGGCTATTTTAAAAACTGTTCGGTATTAATTTCCTCGCCGTCCTGCCAAAGCCGTTCCAAATCGTAAAACTCTCTCGTTTCCTTATAGAAAATATGGATAATAACGTCGACATAATCGAGGACAATCCAGTCGGAACCGCGATAACCCTCGGTTCTGCGGGGAAAGAAGCCGTTTCGCGACAGTTCGTCTTCCACTTTTTCGGCGAGCGTTTTTACGTGCGACGAGTTTGTCCCCGTGGCGATGACAAAATAATTCGCGATTACCGAAATATTCGATATTCCGATAACCTTTATATCCTTTCCCATTTTCTCATCCAAGGTTTTTACCGCGATTTTGAGGATTTCAGTATCCGTCATTTTTTGTTCTCCTTATTGAATTTGTTGTAAAAGTTATACGCGTCAAGGGTATAATACGGGATTTTCCCGTTTTTGCGCAGGGTGTCGGTAATGGTGATTTTTAACGCCTGATACATGGCGAAATCAAGGTTTTCCTTGACGTAGCACCTGAATTTATCCACGTCGGAAAACTCGCGGTCTTTTGAAACGAGGTCGCCCAAATAAACGATTTTCTCCAGTAACGACATATCGGCTCTCCCGATGGTGTGAAACCTTATGGCGTTGAGGATATCCCAGTCGGTTACGCCAAGCTCCGTTTTCGCGTAGTGCCCGCCCGCCGGCGCGTGCCACAAAGCGGGAGCGACCAGTTCAATCGGGTCGGGGGGGAATCGGTTGGCGGGGGCTGTTCCCCACGCCTCCGTCCTCGCGCGGATATCGTCGGGCGAACCCTCTTTCATAATATCGTGCAGTATTCCCGCCATATACGCCTTTTCTTGATTTTCGCCGTACTGTTTCGCCAAATGAACGCACATATCCGCCACGTTTATACTGTGGGTATAACGTTTTTTGGAAAGAAGCTTTTTAATCAGAGGTTCATAACTCATGCTTGATAATCCATAATTGCCAATCACCTGTACAACCCTTTGTTTTTTATATAATCGTACACCTTTTCGGGCAATGAGCTTATACCGTAGCCGCGCTCCCCCGCCGCCAAAGCGGCTCTGATTTCAGTCGAGGACACGGGGATAACCGGCGCCTTAATCAGCATTATGCCGAACCGTTCGGAATACTCGCGCAGTTCGTCGCGGTTATGCTCCCGCGCCGCCGCCACGACTTTACATTCCCGCAGAATTTGCTTATATTCCCTCCACTCGCCGAAGCTCGCGAGCATATCACCGCCGATTATCAGAAAAAATTCCGTATCCCGCGGGCTTTGCGCCTTTAATTCGCGTATCGTGTCAATCGTGTAGTTTTTTCGGGAATTATTCTCAATATCGCTTACCTCGAAAATTTTAGGGTAATTGAACGCCAGTTTGGCCATTTCAAACCTATCCGCGAAAGAAACGGAAGAAGCGCTTTTGTGCGGGGGCTCCCCGGTGGGTATAATCAGCGTTTTATTGAGGAACAGCGTCTTTGCGACCCAAAGCGCCAAATTAACGTGCCCGACGTGCGGCGGGTCGAACGCGCCGCCGAAAATTCCTGTTTTAATCAATATCAATCTTCCTTTTTAACGGGTCGGGGCTTTTTTTATACAAAACAAACCGCGTCCCGATAATCTGTACTATTTCCGAGCCGGTTCGCGCGCTTAACTCGGCGGCGGCTTCCCTCGCCGTATAGTCGCTGCCGTTCAGTACGCGCAGTTTGATTAACTCGCGCGCGGACAGGGCGCGTTCGACTTCCGAAACCAACGGCGAATCTATTTCCGTCGATTTCCCGAAACGAAACGTCGTTTTGCATCCGTTGGCGATTGCGCGTAACCGCGCCCGTTGTTTACCCGTTATCATTTAACGCTCCCATCAGCTTTCTAAGCGCCGCCCCCCTGTGGCTGACCGCGTTTTTTTCGGTATCGGACATTTCGGCGAAAGACTTTTCCCCCGCCATAAAAATCGGGTCGTAGCCGAAACCGTTCTCTCCCCTGTTTTCAAAGCCGATATAACCCTCACATTCCCCGCGAACGGCGATTTCCCCGCCATTTTCGCCGATATAACAGACGCAGCAGACGAACCGCGCCGTTCTGTTTTCAACGGGAACGCCGTTTAGCCTGTCGAGAACGGTTTTGCGCCTTTGCCCCGCGGGCGCGTAACGCGCCGAGAATACGCCGGGTTCGCCGCCGAGATAATCGACTTCCAGTCCGCTGTCGTCGGCGAGCACGCCCCTCGGGCGCAGCCCTTCGCTTCGCTCATAAACGGCGCGGGCTTTTATACGCGCGTTTTCCTCAAAAGTCGCGCCGTCTTCGGAAACCTCCGCGCTTATGCCGACGTCTGACGCCGAAACAACCTCAAACCCCAACGGGGCGAGCATTTGCCCGTATTCTTGAATTTTACCGAGGTTTTTTGAAGCGACGATTATTTTCACGCGGGTTCACCGCCGCCGTGATTGTCTTGACCGTCAAAAAGCGCGTCAACGTAATCTTTTGGGGAAAACGGCTGCAAATCGTCAATTTTCTCCCCCACTCCGACCAGCTTAACGGGGATGCCCAGTTCGTTTTTAATGGGTATGATTATCCCGCCTTTCGCCGTGCCGTCGAGTTTTGCAAGCGCTATGCCCGTTATATCCGCCACCTCGCTGAAAAGCCGCGCCTGACTGACGGCGTTCTGCCCGGTCGTCGCGTCGAGGACAAGCAAGGTCTCAAAAGAACAGCCGGGCAAATTGGAGTTGACGGTTTTGGAAATTTTCCGAAGTTCTTCCATAAGATGTTTTTTATTGTGAAGCCGCCCCGCCGTGTCTATTATCAGAACGTCGGTTCCGCGCGCTTTCGCCGCGACGCAGGCGTCAAATACCACCGCGGCGGGGTCGGAACCCTCGGAATGACGGATAACGTCGCATTCGGCGCGCGCCGCCCAAGCCGAAAGCTGCTCAATCGCCGCCGCGCGGAACGTGTCCGCCGCCGCGAGCAATACTTTTTTCCCGCCGTTTTTCAAATTAGCCGCCAATTTTCCGACGGTGGTGGTTTTACCCGCGCCGTTCACGCCTATTACGAGAACAACCGACGGTTTTGCCGACAAATCAAGCTCGCCGTCTCCGGACAGCATTTCGGCGATAATCGCCTTGAGCAACCCGTAGATTTCGGCGGGGGCGGTCGCTCCCGTCCGTTTAATCCCGGCGCGCAGCTTTTGGCAGATTTCATCGGAGGTAACGGCGCCCATATCGGACATGATAAGGGTTTCTTCCAGTTCCTCAAAAAAATCCTCGTCTATTTTGGTAAAGGAATTTACGATACGCCCGACGCCCCCCGCGAACGAATCCTTTGTCTTTTTAAGCCCCGCTTTCAGCTTTCCGAATAATTCCATACGCTTCCCCATGCTGTTTTCATGTTTAAAGTATAACATACCTTAGCGCAAAAATCAAGATATAATGAAAAAGGCGCGGACGATAATTATCCGTTTTTATGGAATTTTGCCCGTATAACGCTTATGTTGCCCATAAAGAACTCGTCTTTTGTAAGATACAGATACGCGGCGCTGACGCCTAAATAAAATACCGTCCCCGCGAAAATCCGAACTAAAACGGATAATACGCCGACGCCCGTCAACGAACCCACATACCGCGTCAGAAAGAACATCGCGAACCCCGCGAATAAAAAGAACACGCTGTTTTTAAGGTACGACACGAGCGGCAGCGCTTTTTTTGCAAAGAGTGCCGCCGCCACGCATATGACCGCCTCCGCGGACACAAGACCCGCGACCGCGCCCATCGCTTGAAATTTAGGAATTAACAGCGCGTTGGCGACAATACTCACGACCGCGCCCGCCATACTCGCGATTGTATACAAATTATCCTTTGAGTTCGGAATTAAATATTGCGACGTTATTACGTTTTGGAAAGAGAGGAACGGGATTAGCGCGCATAAGCCCGTTATCAAGCCTCCGCAATCCTCAAACCCCCCGCCGAAAAACAACGGGGCGAAGTCGTTCGCTATGGCGGCTATGCCGAAAGCCAAAGCAAAAGCCAAGAGCATAACATATTTCATCGAAATCATCGTCAGCCTGTTTTTTTCGGTTTCATCGCCTCTCGCGTTAACTCTTGACATCCTCGGTACCATCACGGCGTTGAAAGCCGTTATGAAACCGATGGGAACGAGTATAATCTTTTCCGCGTTGGCAAAAAAGCCCAACTGTACGTTATCGGTCATGGCGCCCAGCATAATTTTGTTCATCGTCCGGTATACGCTTAACGCGACAATCGGGACAAACAGTAAAAGAACAGGTTTGATATGGGGTTTTATACCGCTTAGGGAAGGCTTGACAAACGACGCGTATCTTTTCAGAAAAAGCCAAATTACAGCCTGGGTCGCCAAGGCTCCCGCGGATACTATCAGCGCGTAAATCCATAAATCGTTTTCGGATTTCACGAAAATAAATACGCAGACAACCATAATAAGCCTAAAAGATATACCCCGCATCGCCGTAATCTTAAAACGCTCCATGCCCATAAAAAACCAGTTTACGTCCATTAACGCCGCCAAAATCAACAACGACTGAATAGCGAAATACGGCTGAAAATCTTCGGCTGAGAACATACAGTAAACGGCAAACGCGGCGGCGGCGATAACGGAAACGGCCAAATGGAGAACAAGCAGGTTGCTGAAAGTTTTGTTAAGCGTTTCCCTGTCGCCGCCGACGGAGGCGATTGCCCTCGCGCCGTGATGGTTTATGCCCAGCATCGCGAAATAAACGAAATAGGTTGTTACCGAGAACGTATAAGAATAAACGCCTATGCCCTCGGCGCCCAAAACCCTTGACAGGTAGGGAGCCAGCGCGAGAGGAATCAAAATTGTTAAAAGCTGATAGGCGTTTTGGTAAAGGAGGTTTTTTTTGATGGTGGGCATGGGTCGGACACGGTCTTTCTGTAATAATATTCCGCGAACTCAAAGTCAACGGGGTTGTCTATATCCGCGCCTTCTGTTTCGTCGATTGAATAGATATACGGTTTATCGCCTACGACGTTCTTAAACTTTATCATGTCGCTTTTGGAAATGACCGAAACCGCGAAATTCAGCGCGTATATGTCGGGTAAATCCTGGCTTCCGGGCTGATTGTAAGGGTTATAGTTAATCGGCTTGTTTTTTTCAAACAGAAATTCCTTGATTAAATGCGCACTGTTCAGCGAGTTGTATCCGCTGTCAAACTCAAGGAATTTTAAGTATTCTTTTATGGCGCGCTCAATTGTTTCGTCCTTAACGAGCGGGTTGGTCACATTCGCGTAGACGACGACGTCCCCCGGGAAATTCTCGGCCATGTTTTTGTAAACGTCGGACATGCTCACGGTGTTCGAAGCGTATTTCCCGTCCCTTTTCACCGTTTCGCAGCCCAGTTCGCTTGCCGTTTTGAGCATTCCGTCGTCGTTTGAATTGACGACGACGCCGCCAAGCCCTTCAATCCTTAAAAGCTGATTTATTTTAATGCTCAATAAGTTGCTCCCCGCGAAAGGCTTCACATTTTTATTTTGCACCCTCTGCGAACCGGAACGCACGGCGACTAACGCTTTTACTTTCATTTTCGGCACCCCCCCGCGCTTTCAAACAAGCCGTCAAAATCCGCTCTTTCAAAAATGTCAAGTTTCCCGCCTCGGGTGGCGTTGCGGATTTTTATGCCGTTTTTCTCGGAAAAATCGCGGAAATATTTATAGCACGATTCGGTGGAATCGACTAAAAAGGCGGGCTTGAACGAATGTTCCCCGGTAACGCGGTAATCGCTTGCCGACTCGTCTTCCCTCAAAATACCGTTCTTATCAATAACGCGGCCGTAAGAGTGGTCGACGCCCAATAATATAATCTCTTTGAAACCCATATAAACAGCCATCTCAATGGCAACAGCCGTTATCGTATGGGAAATTGACACATATTTTGAAACGTCCCCGCTGTGGCTCTTTTTTATGAATTTATGCTTTCTGATTAAGTAACGCCCGAACCCGAAAACGAATATCACGCCGTTTTTCGCCCTCATTCCCTTAAAAAACGCCAATAAGTTAACGAATTTATATCCCAACTCCAAGTCGCTGATTTTTTCCGCGTTTTCAAAAATCACGTCCAAATCGGTCGATAAATAAAACGTGGGACGCCAATCGGTTTTATCAAAAACGTCGAATATTCTGTTGCTCGCGAATGTGGTTTCTTTTTTCAGGCGATTCAAATCGTCGATCGCGAGGCTGGGTCCGTTACCGATAACGAAGCATCTGTCCCCCTCGAATTTGTCTTTAAATTCGCTTATTTTTTTTGAACTCTTTGAAAAGCGGAAGAAAAAAAAGAAAAATATCCGCGCCGCCGTCGCGACCGGAAACAGCATTACGCGCTTGAACCCCGTCAAAAGCAAATTGCCGCCCGTATTGGTTATCAATATTTATCACCCCTTTATGAACCGGCGCGAATACGCGAAACGACGCCTCGCGTTCCGCGTTTTTTTTGCCTTTGTCCCGCGAGCGCAAAATCCCAAGGTTATCACGTACAGAAAAACGACGTCCCTCAAAGAACTGATACTGATGAAAGTGTAAAATTTTTCATTGAAAAAATGCAGAAAAACGCCTTGAGCCGCATAAGCGTACACAAGCAACGAAAAATCCGGCCGTTCGTGTTTATAACCGCTTCTTTTCGATTTTACCGAAAGATAGAATATCATCATTACCGCCGACATTATCGATGTTAATACTATAAATCCCGGCAATCCGAAATCGTACAGATAATCGCGAAACCCCGTATACACGTTCCCTGTGGAAACGCCGTTTGACACACGGGGTTCCAATTGTTGAACGTACCTTAACGCGGGTATATCGAAAAGCTGTCCGATGTTGTTATACAACACCGAAAACGTTTCCTTGCCCCATAAAGAGGAATCGGGAGGGGGATTTTGCAAAAACAAGTCTAAATTTTGAACGGAAGCCCCCGCATAAAAAGTAACGTAATAGACGGGGGAATATTCGGTATTTCTGCCCACGGTCGCCCTGAAAGCGACAAACAAAGCCGAAAACGTCATCAACAGCAACGCGCCTCTCAGCGCAAATCTGCCGCTCATCATTCTGTGCCAGCCGTGCTTTCTGTGCCACAAAACATAATATATAACCAACCCGATAATCGGATACGCGAGCAAGAGCCTTCTGTTCGCGTTGACGAGAGAGGCAAGTAATACGGCGATTAAAGCAACCGACAATAATTTATTTATTTTCTTCTTGTATACAAGCTCGTGCATAAACAAATAAACACACACATACCCGCCCGTTAATACGAAATTATACGCAAGCCTGATACCCATCGGTATTGATTCGTCCATGTTCAGTATTCCGTAAGAATAGGCTTTGCGATAAGCGTACATTCGGCTCGCCCAAGTCGCGCCGCCGCCGTAAGACAGGGCAATGCGCATTACTTCGCCCAAATACAGCGCGGTCACGACAAAAGATAATATTAAAAACGCGATTACGGCTCCTCTTTTGACATAAACAGGTTCATCGGTCGAGTCGGGCGCGGTCTTTTCGTTTCGGCGGACGACCGGCACCGGAAACAGAGCACGGACGAAACCGGAAACGAAGATAAAAACCGATATGCCGCCGACTATTACGCCGTATGTTTTCCAGCTTAGGGAAACCTTCCAATAATCGATGTTATACATACAACACAGCACGCTGAAAATAAACGCGGCGCACATAATAAAGGGCGGCGCCATAATATCCTTACCGAATATCAAATAACACAACAACATTTGCGCGACCAACGTAAAAAAAAGAATATATATAACCAAGTCGGCACCTCAAAAAATCCTCTCATACGGCAATTTCACATTTCATGTGAAATTGCCGTAAAGGTCTTCCAACTTCCTTGCCTGTTCCCTGATGTCGAATTTCGCCCCTTCGGGCAATCCGCCCGCGCCGACCCGCGAAACGGCGCGTTTCGCCAATATCTTTTCGGCCCACGCTTCCGCGCTTTCGCGCAAACCCATAAATTCAACCTTATCGGAAAATTTCGCCTCGCCGGGCACTCTGTCGGAAACGACCGCCGGCAGCCCCGCCATTTGCGCTTCGACAAGGACGACCGGCAGCCCCTCGTACAAGGACGGCAGAACCAAAACGTCCATCGCCGGGTAAAGTTCGTTCACGTCGTCCCTGCCGCCTAAAAACAGCACGTCTTCGCGCAGGTTCAGCTTATCCGCCTTTTCCTCGATTTTCCGCCGCAGTTCGCCGTCGCCGATTAAAAGCAAGACGCCGTCTTTGTCTTTTTTGCGTATCTCATAAAAAACGTCAATCAAAAAACAATGATTTTTCACCGGCATGAACCGCCCGACATGACCTACGACAAACTTGCCGTTCAAGCCCAAACCGTTTCTCGCCCTGCTTCTGATTTCCTCGTCGTAAGCGAACTTCGCGGGGTCGACGGCGTTGTGTATGACCGTTACCCTTCCCTGCTTGAAGGCTTTGCCGCCGAAAAGCCATTTCCCCGCGTGTTCGGAGCAGGCGAACAAATGGGTCGGATATATCCGCGAGAACGGGCGCAGGGCGTATTTGAGCATATTCCTGATAAACTCGCCCCTGCCTTTTCCCGCGGTCGCATGGCTGTGGGCTATCCTCACGGGGACCTTCGCCCTTTTCGCCGCAAACAGCGCGAACGCCGAAAGCGCGTTCATGTGCGAGTGGACGATTCTATAGCCGCCGCGCTCGAAAATTTCTTTCAAAGCCCTTATATAAGCGGGCAACCGAGCGTAAGGCGGCGTTTTATATACCTTGCAGCCCAAAGCGAGTATTTCATCGGGGATTTCATACGGGGAACCGTCGTGAATGATAAAATCGAACTGAACCTTCGTCCTGTCAATGAATTTGTAATAGTTAAAAACGACCGATTCAACCCCGCCTTTGGCTATTTCCCCCATTATGTGGGCGACCCTTATCGTTTCGTTCATGCTTCACTTTTAACGATTTTCTTTTGGCGTTATTTTTTCGCTTTCTTTTTGGAGGATAAGACGGCGGTCAGCCCGGCGAATACGGCGGCGGAACCCAGCGCCGCGACGACGCCCGTGCCGGGATTTTTTGAATCGCCCGCGAGAACGCCCGTGTTTGCCTTTTTGTCTTTGTCCGAAAGCAACGCTTCTTCCGTGAGGACGTAGCTTGAAGCGTGGTCAATCCTAATCGAAGTCGCGCCGCCGCTCACGACGACGTCAAGCTCGCTTTCGACTTTCCCGTCGTCGTTGATGTAGTACGCCCTTACGTTAGACATATCGTTCTCCGCCAATTCGTGGTACGCCGAAAGAACGGTAAGCGTCAAAGTGAACCCGAAATCCCCGGAATGAGCCGGATAAATATAAACGCCGCGAACGTCCCTGCCCTCGATTTTTTTCGTTTCCGCCACGATTTGCGCGGAAATGTCAATCGCTTTCGCGTTGTCGCCTATGTCGCCGGGGTAAATTGTGATTGTAAACCCGTTCCCGACGAACACGACGGGCTCGCCGCCCTTCGCGATTTCGGCGAGAGCCGCGACGGACAAAAGGGCACCTTCCCCGATAATGATATAGTCGCCTCTCTCAATCGCGTCTTTGACAGCGTCAGCCGTAATCACGCCGTTATGAGAATCGGCGGGCGGTTCATAATCGGGGTCGGTTCCGTAATCGACCGCCGCCGCAGAAACCGCGAGCATCGAAACCGCGATAAAAGCCGCGCCGATACCGTTGATAAATTTCTTCATCGGCTCATTTCTCCTTTGTCTTAAAAATTCTCAAATTAAAGTCGGTTATTTTTGTCAAAGCATTTTCTGAATCGCGTTCCCGCGTAAAATAAAGCCAAACACCACGCCAATAAGGATACCGCCGTATAAAAAGCGGGCGTATCAAGCAAATCCGACAGCCGCGCCAGCGAAGTATCCGTTATCAAACGCGAGAACTGCGCCGCGGCGTCCAAATACTTGTTATAATCGATAATACCCGCGCGTTCTTTTTTCAATACAATCAAGCGCGGCGCCGCCCAAAATGCGACGGCATATATGAGAAACCCGTATTTTTTCCAAAAACCGTTCAAAAACGCGCACCACAGCCAACAGAAAACGAACAAGACAACCAAGACCGACTTTATCGCGTTTGTCGCGAACGCAGGCAGAAACTTCTCGTATTCGTAAAAGGCGCAGGCAAACGTAACCGCCGTACACAACAGCATATCCTGCCAAACTGTCGTCCCCCTTTTTTCCGAAAACTTTTTCAGCCCATCGCCTAATTTCGGAAATCTGCGGTCAATTTTTTCAATAAACGTCATTCGTTTTCCGCCAAGCCTCCGTCGCCGCCGTTATCGCAAACCGTTCGGTACGGCACCACGCCGTTGTAATTATTGCTTAAAAGAATAGCGTTCGCCGTTATCCCGTATACGCAAAACGCCGAGACCGCCAAAGCCGGCAATATTTTGTTCCGGAACGCGTATTTGCCGTATTTATCCTTTATTTTTTGAACAATTACCGATATGGCGTCGGGGGTTAACGCCAAAACGGGGGCGATGAGGAACAAAAGCGCGAAACGGGAGAGAACGGAGTGTTTTATCCCCAAAACCTCAAAGTATAGACCGAAAAAATACGAGTTTATGAGAACCGAATTTAAACCGCGCTTTTTTATGAGTTCTTCTTTAAACGCGTAAAAAACCGCAAAAAGTATTCCGAAGATTATCGCGTACGTCGCCGGAAGCCCGGCGGTCATATGAACGCTCTTCACGGGGTCGTAGCCCTTGTAAAAATATTCCGTCACAAATTCCGTCGCGGGTATCGAGAACACGAGGGACAACGCGGTAATCACGCAGTATACGCTTAACGCCGCCCAATTCATCCTTATTTTTAAAATAAAGTAAAAAGGGAGCATAAGCAGAGCCGAAAAGTGAAAACACGAGGCGAACAGCGTCAAAACCAAAAACCTGACAGGCTGTTTTAAGTCTATGCAACCCAAAGCGAACGACACGATAACCGCCGCTATGAACTGCCGCATAAAATTAAGGGAGTTATAATAAAACCCCAGCGATATAAACGCCGCGACGCTCATATAAGCGCAGGTTGAGTTTTTGTATATATAAACGACAATTCCGGCGGCTACAACAAAAGAGATAATCGCAAACATCGGCTGCCATTCAAGCGTAATTACCGTCAATATCTTAAGCGGCACGGCAAACCCTTTCTCGCGGCTCCACGCCGACACCCGGTCGTAATCATCGAAAATCAACTGATTGTACCATGTCGCGTAAAGATTATAATCGTAGCCTGTGCCTTTCCGTATTGCCGCGAGGATAAAGAACGCCGCGAACACCAAAAACAGATATATCTTTACGGGGATTTTGCCTTCAGATAAACCGCGCTTTCGGCAAAACGGGATTCCGATTACGGTCAACCCTATAAGCAACGCGTGATAAATCAACAATTTCCGCTCCTTATATTGTTTCTCGTTTAATTGCGTTAAATGAAAAACAGGGATTCCGCGCCCGCGGCGGAAACTTTTAAAATGAAAACTCTCAGGAGTTTTCATTTTAAAAGTTTCCCGTAAAGAATATCCTCGGCGGTTTTCATTAAGCCCTCAAACGTATCGTCGGACAGTTTCTTTCTGATAACGCGCTCGGATTTCCCGAAAGCCGGCGGCCTTCTTTCCGCGGAGTGCGAATCCGTTCCTATAAGCCGGACCTTTCCGCTTTTTATCAGTTTGAACAACGTCTTCCGGTATCTCGCCTGTTCGAAAGAATCGCAGTTCGCCTGCGCCAAAACGCCGTAAGACAGTATCTCATCCATTACTTCGGGTTTGTTATAATCAAAGTATCTTTCAATATGGGCGAGTATTATATTAACTTCGCACGCGCTTAAGAAATTCGCCAACGTATTCAAGAACGCCGCCGAAAAGGATTCGCACGGAAGCTCAAGCATCATATGGCCCGTTCCCGCCACGCACAGCTCCTTCAGCGGCAAGCCGCTTAACGCGGGTGAAAAATATACTTCCGCGCCCACGACTATTTGCGGATAATCGCCGCCTTTAACCGCTCGGTCGAGTTCATTCGCGCTTTCGCCCCGTTTTCGGATGAACCCGTCCATATCCTGTTTATGAAGATACAGATGCGGGGTCGCCACAACAACGTCAACGCCGTCGTCTTTTAACAGTTTAAGCAACTTCAACGATTCTTCCGCGTCCGCCGCCCCGTCGTCCATTTTCGGCAGTATATGCGAATGAAAATCCAACCTCATGCGTCCGTTCTCCACAATCCGTCAGGCGCAATGCAATTAAACGAGAAACAGTATTACGATTTTTTGCCGTCGGAATATTTGTAATAATTGTCTTTTCTGTAATTTTTGGCGCCTTTCGCGTTGCAGTTCGCTTTTATAAAACCCAACACCCTGCCGTTCGCCATCTCAATCGAACGCAACGCTTTGTTTATATCGGTATGCGTGGTGCCGCCTTCCCATACGACAAACACAATCCCCGAAACGATACCGTTCATCAGCTGCGAATCCGTTACCACATTGACGGGCGGGGTATCAATCAGTATATAATCGTAATGCTCCGACAACTTATTTAAAATATCGCGCATAAAGTCGGACACGAGCAATTCGGCGGGATTTGGCGGAATAGGGCCGGAAGTGATAATATCAAGGTTTTCTTCTATATTTTCACGCACGGCATATTCATATTCGCAAAATCCGCCGAACAACGTCGACAGACCCGCCTTGTTATCGAGACCGAACAGCTTATGCACGCTGGGTTTTCGCAAATCCGCGTCTATGATAAGGGTGCTCGCCCCCATCCCCGCGAAAGTCAACCCTAAGTTTGAAACGGTCGTGCTTTTGCCTTCGCCCGAATTGGCGCTTGTTACAACAATCACTTTTTTAGCGCTTGTGGCCAGTGAAAAAATAAGGTTGGCGCGGGCGGTCTTATACGCTTCGGCAATAATAAACGGTGTTTGGGGATTTAACAGGTTCTTCTCTTTCGTGTCAATCTGATTGGGAAGGTAAATCCCCTCTTTGCTCATAAACCGTATTCTCCCTTCACTTTCGCGTCGAAACACATAATTTCCGCAAACACGGGTATTTCATATATTTTGAATAAATCGTCCTCGGCTTTTATTTTTACGTCAAGTATTTCTTTGACGAAAACAATCGAATAGGCGGCGACGAAACCTAAAACGAATCCGACCGCCGCGAACAGCCCGACGTTCGGGAAAACGGGTTTTTCGTTTGAATACGCGGAATCGACGACCCTTATCCTGCCGGAATCTATCGTGGCTTCAAATTCGTCCGTGCAAATATCAAGAAATTTTTCAAGCATATATACCGCCGTGCGGGAATCTTCGGCCGTTACCGTAATCTTCAAAAACTCCGTGTTGTTTGACGTCCCCATGTTTATCATTTCCATCATCTCATCCACCGTAAAATCCAAGCCGGTCTCATCTTTCAATTTTTGGGTTATATTACGCGTCGTAAACAATTCGGCGCAAGTGTTCACCATATTTTTGGCGGCGTTTATATCGTTTATATTCACGGCTTCGCTTTGGTTTTTGTTGTTTTCTATATAAAACTTGGCGGCGGCCGAATATTTCTTATGCAAAACAAACTCCGACAGCACGAAAGCGATTGAAGCCGAAACGACGGAAAAAACAACAATGACCGCCGCGTATTTTTTGAAAATACGCAGCAACGCCGATATGTCGAAGGCATATTCGTTGTTGGACATATAACCCAATCTCCTTTTGAAACAGGCGCAAACCAGTCAACGAGCGCCTTTCCCGGTAAAAACCGCTTTAAAGGTTTTGAAAAAAATTTTCGCGTCCAAAAGCAGACTGCGGTTGTCTATATAAAACATATCCATTTCAACTCTTTGCTCATACGTCGTGCCGTTCCTGCCGTTTACCTGCCAGTATCCCGTAAGCCCGGGCTTGACGCTCAACAGCTTGCCTACGGCTTCGCCGTATTTATAGGTTTCGCACTCCACAATCGGGCGCGGCCCGACCACGCTTAACTCGCCGAAAAGTATGTTCAACAACTGGGGAAGTTCGTCAAGGCTTGTCCTTCTCAAAAACGCGCCGAACTTCGTTACGCGCGGGTCTCCGTCAAGTTTGAAATTTTTTTCAAAATCCGCTTTTTGCTTCGGGGTAAAACGCAGTAAAAGCTCGTCGGAATTATTCGCCATACTGCGGAATTTGTAAAATGTAAACGGTTTGCCGTTTTTGCCGAGCCTTGTTTGCCTGTAAATCGCTTTTCCCTCCGATTCGAGGCGTATCGCCGCTATAACGGCAATGAAAAGCGGAAATAAAATTATCAAACCCGAAAACGACGCGATTACATCAAACAGCCTTTTTAAAAAAAGATACAAACGACGCTTTTTTTCTTTACCGACGCCGACGGCGGCAAACGCGAAGCGCGCCCCCGCTTTTTTCTCTTTTTCCGTGAACACGGACGCCTCGGCGTTTTCAGCCGGACCGTTTAAATGTGAATTATGCAAATCCGATAATTCTCCCTAACCGCCAAAGCCGCATACTTCGCCCGTTTGCGAAAGGTCGTTTTGCGCAACAAATGAAAATATCCCGGTTAAAATGATATCATATTTTTCATAAAAAAGCAATACGCGAAGCAGTACGCGCCGTAAAATTCGTGAAATTTGTAAAAGTTTACAAATTATACGGACAATCATAGTCTTGTTTGTATAATTTCACTGTCCGCCAAATTCATTTTAAAAGGGTTTCCACCGCGTTTCGCCAAAGTTCGCGAAGGGGGTAACGTATAATAAACAGAGACGCAAAATCCCCGTTTCTCATTTAACGCAATTAAATGAGAAACTGTACAAACGACTATACGCGGAGGTAAAAGGTTGAAAAACAAGAAAGGACGAATCGCCATGCCGCAATTTTCATTGAGTTTTGCGCAGGGTGAGGCGGCATGGTCATAAAAATGAAACGGTTCCGAAAAATCGCGACCGAACCCCGCGCGAACGGGGCGGAACAGTTTCCGCCGCCGCTCACGCCGAAAGAAGAGGAAACGGCTTTCGCCATGCTGGCGACCGATTATTACGGTGCCCGCGAAACGCTGATTATCCATAATTTGAGATTGGTCGCGCACATAGCGAAAAAGTTCAAGTCCGTCGGCGCCGACATTGAGGATTTGACTTCAATCGGCGTAATCGGGCTGATTAAGGCGGTCGGCGCCTTCAACCCCGACAAAAACGTCAAATTGGCCACCTACGCTTCGCGCTGCATTGAAAACGAGATACTGATGTTCTTGAGAAAATCAAACGAATACAAACATGAAATTTCAATTGACGAACCGCTTAACAGAGACCGCGAAGGGAACGAACTGTTTTTGTCCGACGTTTTGGGCGCCGAAAACGATACGGTAAACGCCGATATGGAAAACGACGCCGAAAGAAATTCGCTGCTTTCGGCAATAGACAGGCTCCCCTTGCGCGAAAGGCGGATTATGGAGATAAGGTTCGGGTTAAACGGCGAAAAGGAGCGCACGCAAAAAGAAGCGGCGGAGATAATGGGGATTTCTCAAAGCTATATTTCAAGATTGGAAAAGAGGATTGTGGAAAAGCTGAGGAAAGAGCTGGAATAAACCGCCCCCGTCTCGCTTTCCGCCGCGATACGGTTTTCGAGGAGGTCTAATAAGTTTTTTACTCCCCGCAAATAACCCCGAATAATTCCTCGGCGCGTTCAAATTCCCCAATCAGCGCCAAATACCCGAATAACGCTTCCAATCCCGTGGCGCGGCGGTAATCCTCCGGTTCGGCCGATTTCGGGACGCGGGGGTTGGCGTTGCGCCCCCGCCGTAATATATCCGCCTCTTCTTCGGTAAGGAGCGGCTTTATCAGCCCGGCGGCGTTCGCCTGATAGGCGGCGCGCGCCTTTTCCGCCGCATCGGAGTGAAGTTTGCGGGACGGCATGGAACCGTTTAAAATTATTCTGCCGCGAACGAGAACTTCATATACGCTGTCGCCGAAAAACGCCAGCGTAAGGGGGCTGTAATTCCTCGCTTTTTCTTTGGTAATAATTTTCATGCGTTATCTCACATATGTAAACTCGAAATCGAATATCGCCACCGTATCTTCCTCGTTTATCCCCGCTTCTTCCAACGCGTCGATTATCCCCGAAGAGCGCAGCGTCCTTTGCAAATACTGCAAACTTTCGTAATCGTCCATGTTTGCCGCGGCTATAATCGGAGCAAGCCACGGCGCGTTCACGGCAAAATATCCCTTATCGGGATTTTCCACGGTGAACGTCCGCTTTCCGTTCGCCGTTCCGTCAAGTTCGGCTAACGTCAAGGGTTTCGGTTCATAGCGCTTCAACGGCGGGAGCTTTGCCAATTCCCCGATTATATGACCGATTAACTCGTCCGTGCCTTGCGCGGTGGCGGCGGAAACAACGAACAGCTTACGGTTTACGGTTGACAGCCGACAATTTTTAACGTATTCCCTAAACTCCTCAATCCGTTCCTTGGTGGCGATATCCGCCTTGTTCGCCGCGACGGTTTGCGGGCGGTTCGCCAAATCCGCCGAAAAACGGCATAATTCAAGGTTAATTTTCTCAAAATCGTCTTTGGGTTCGCGCCCTTCACTCCCCGAAACGTCAACGACGTGTACGATTAAACGGCAACGTTCCACATGTCTCAAAAAATCGTGCCCTAATCCCGCGCCCTCGCTCGCGCCCTCGATTAACCCGGGAATATCCGCCATGACGAATGAACTTTCCCCTGATTTTACGACGCCGAGCACGGGGGTAAGCGTGGTGAAATGATAATTGGCGATTTGCGGCTTCGCGGCGCTGACAACGCTGATTAAACTGGATTTCCCCACGTTCGGGAATCCCACTAACCCCACGTCGGCCAAAAGCTTCAATTCCAGCGTAACGTCAAAAACTTCCCCCGGGAATCCCGGTTTTGAAAATCGCGGGACTTGCCTTGTCGGCGTGGCGAAACGCGCGTTGCCTTTGCCGCCTTTGCCGCCTTTCGCGATTATTACGGGTTCGTCCCCGGAAATATCGGCGATTAATCTGTCCGCGCGGTCGTCTTTGACGAGCGTTCCCCGCGGCACTTTTATAACGACGTTCGGGGCGGACTTCCCGGTTTTGCGGTTGGCGCCGCCGTTTTGCCCGTTTTCGGCCGCAAACTTTTTCTTAAAGCGGAAATCAATCAAAGTTGACAGATTATCGTCCGCGACGAAGATAATATCGCCGCCTTTTCCGCCGTCGCCCCCGTCCGGACCGCCCGCGCTCACATACTTCTCGCGGTGAAACGATACCGCGCCGTTACCGCCGTTCCCCGCGCGAACCGAAATTTTAACGACGTCTGTAAACATAAAAACCTTTCGCTTTTTATAAAGATTATAACACAGGCAGGGCGAACCCTGCCTGCACTCTTTTCTTCATTCCACCGATACGGCGAACCCTGCTTGCACTCTTTTCTTCGTTCCCCCGATACGGCGAACCCTGCCCGCACTCTTTTCTTCGTTCCCCCGATACGGCGACCTCGGCTGAAACGACCGAGGCTCAATCCGGCGAAACTGCGTAAACGCTGACCTTTTTCCGCGTTTTGTCCATGCGCTCGAATTTCACCTTTCCGTCCGCTACGGCGAATAATGTGTGGTCGCGGCCGACGCCGACGTTACTCCCCGCGTGGATTTTCGTGCCGCGCTGACGCACGAGGATACTCCCCGCCGGAACGAACTGCCCGTCCGCCCGTTTAACGCCGAGCCGCTTCGACTCGCTGTCGCGACCGTTCTTGGTCGAACCCATCCCTTTCTTATGCGCCATTTTATTTCACCCTTTCCTCACAGCGACGACCGGCGGGAGGAAACACCCGCCCCCGCGCTTTGCGCCCTTACTTGCTAATCGCCTCGATTTTGACCTTACTGTAGGGTTGGCGATGACCTTTTTTGCGTTTATAACCCTTTTTGGGCTTGTAGGTGAACACCGTGATTTTCTTTGATTTGCCGTTTTTGACAAGGGAAGCCCGAACCTTTGCCCCTTCGACGTAGGGACTGCCGATTACAATGTCCTCGCCGCCGAGCAACGCCACCTTGTCGAAAACGACCTCGCCCGATTCAACGCCCAACTTTTCAACGAAAATCTCGTCTCCCTCTTTAACCTGATACTGTTTTCCACCGGTTTCGATTACCGCGTACATTTCAATACCCCTTTTAATTAATCTCGCTTTGCGATTATTCGCTTACTTTGATTACCGCGCCGGAACCCACCGTCTTACCGCCCTCGCGGATGGCGAAACGCGAACCCTCTTCAATGGCGATGGGGGTAATCAATTCAACGTCTATGGTTACATGGTCGCCGGGCATACACATTTCCTTGTCCGCCGCCAACTTAATAACGCCGGTTACGTCGGTCGTGCCGAAGAAGAACTGCGGTCTGTAATTGGAGAAGAACGGCGTATGGCGCCCCCCCTCGTCTTTCGTAAGGACGTATATCTCCGCCGAGAAATTGGTGTGGGGACGGATGGAACCCGGTTTACAGATGACCTGACCGCGCCTGATTTCGGTTCTTGCCACGCCCCTGAGAAGAACGCCGATATTGTCCCCGGCTTCCGCCTGGTCCAAGAGCTTGTGGAACATTTCTATGCCGGTGGCGACGGTGGAGCGGGGTTCGCCGGAAAGACCGACGATTTCAACCTGGTCGTTGAGTTTAAGCGTGCCCCTCTCGACGCGCCCCGTGGCGACCGTTCCGCGACCAGGAATGGTGGTTACGGACTCAACCGACATCATAAACGGCATATCGCTCTTGCGTTCGGGGGTGGGTATAAAATCGTCAACCGCTTTCATAAGCTCGTGAATACAGTTAAACTCGGGGGCGTTGATGTCCTGGCTGGACGAATCAAGCGCGTCTCGGGCGGAACCGCGGATAACGGGGGTATCGTCCCCGGGGAAACCGTTTTTGTTGAGTATGTCGCGGATGTCCATTTCGACAAGCTCCAAAAGTTCCTCGTCGTCAACCTCGTCGCATTTATTTATAAACACCACCATGGCGGGAACGTTTACCTGCTTCGCCAGCAAAATATGCTCTTTCGTCTGCGCCATAGGCCCGTCCGTGCCCGCTACGACAAGGATTGCGCCGTCCATCTGCGCCGCGCCGGTAATCATGTTCTTGATATAGTCGGCGTGCCCGGGACAGTCAACGTGAGCGTAATGGCGGGCGTCCGTTTCGTATTCGACGTGGGCGGTGTTGATGGTAATCCCGCGTTCTCTTTCCTCAGGGGCTTTGTCTATCATGTCGTAAGACTCAAACTTCGCCTTGCCCGCGAAAGCGAGAACCTTCGTAATTGCGGCCGTCAATGTGGTCTTTCCGTGGTCAACGTGTCCGATTGTGCCGATGTTGACGTGAGGTTTGGTGCGTTCAAATTTTTGCTTTGCCATTTTCGTTTCCTCCTAAGCGTGTTGTTTTGTTACGACTTTTATTTTATCAGATTTCACCGTAAAAAACAAGTGTTTTTTACAATAATTTTTCGGCGTTCGCCGATATTGCGTTATCCGCGGTTCCGGATACCCTCGATAATCGACTTCGGAACTTCTATATAATGGCTCGGTTCCATAACGAACTGCCCGCGCCCTTGCGTCTTGGAACGCAGGTCGTTTGAATACCCGAACATTTCCGACAGCGGAACAAAAGCGTTGATTTGCTTAACCCCGCCGCTGTCGTCCATCCCCGAAACCGAGCCGCGCCTCGCGCTTAAATCGCCGATAACGTCGCCCATGTATTCCTCCGGAACCGTAACGCTGACCTTCATAATCGGTTCGAGCAATATGGGGACGGCTTTTCGCGAGGCTTCTTTAAACGCCATCGAGCCGGCGATTTTAAACGCCATTTCCGAACTGTCAACCTCGTGGAACGAACCGTCGTACAGCGTTACCTTCACGTCCACCACGGGATAACCCGCCAGCGTGCCCGCCATCATCGCGCCCTTAATCCCGGCGTCAACCGCCGGAACGTATTCCTTCGGAACCGCGCCGCCGACAATTTTGTTGATAAATTCATATCCCTTGCCGGATTCGTTCGGTTCCACGCGAACCTTCACATGGGCGTACTGCCCCTTGCCGCCGGATTGACGCGCATACTTCGTATCCTGCTCCACCGAAACGGTTACGGTTTCTTTATAAGCGACCTGCGGCGCGCCCACGTTGGCCTCCACTTTGAATTCGCGCAGCAGGCGGTCTACGATAATCTCAAGGTGCAGTTCGCCCATCCCCGCGATAATGGTCTGCCCGGTTTCGCCGTCCGTAAAGGTTTTAAACGTCGGGTCTTCCTCCGCGAGCTTTGACAGGGCCACCCCCATCTTTTCCTGACCCGCTTTCGTCTTGGGTTCAATCGCGAGGCTGATTACGGGTTCGGGGAAATCCATCGACTCCAATAAGACGGGATGGCTTTCGTCGCAGAGGGTATCACCGGTAGCGGTGTTCTTCAGCCCCACCGCCGCCGCTATGTCCCCCGCGAAACAAACGTCCAAATCCTGCCTGTGGTTGGCGTGCATCTGCAGAATTCTCCCCATGCGCTCCTTTTTGTCTTTCGTGGCGTTCAAAACGCCCGCGCCGGCCCCCACGTTACCCGAATACACCCTGAAAAAGCAAAGCTTGCCGACGAACGGGTCGGTGGCGATTTTAAACGCCAAAGCCGAAAACGGTTCTTCGTCGGAAGAATGGCGCTCACATTCGCCGCCGTTCTTCGGGTTAATCCCCTTTATCGGCGGAATATCGGTCGGGGAGGGCATATAGTCGACAATCGCGTCCAGCAGCTTCTGCACGCCCTTGTTCTTATAAGAAGTGCCGCAAACGACGGGAACCACCGTATTGGCTATACACGCCCTGCGAATACACCTTTTCAGCTCGTCAACTGCGATTTCCTCGCCGTCGAGGAATTTCGCCATTATGCCGTCGTCGTGTTCACAAGCCGCTTCAAGAAGCTCGTTGCGGTATTTTTGCGCCAGTTCCGCCATTTCATCCGGAATATCGCTTTCCACCCACGTTTTGCCCTGTTCCTCGTCGGGATAAATTCTGGCGTTCATTTCCACGAGGTCGATTATACCCTTGAAAGAATCCTCAGCCCCTATCGGCAGTTGTACAGGCACCGCGTTGGCTTTCAGCCGGTCTTTCATCATGCCGATTACTTTGAAGAAATCCGCGCCGACAATATCCATCTTGTTTACATAAGCCATTCGCGGGACATGATATTTATCCGCTTGCCTCCACACCGTTTCGGATTGCGGCTCGACGCCGCCTTTGGCGCAGAACACCGTTACGGAACCGTCCAAAACGCGCAACGAACGTTCCACCTCGACGGTAAAGTCAACGTGTCCGGGGGTGTCTATGATATTGATTCTGTGTTCTTTCCAAAACGCCGTGGTGGCCGCCGACGTTATCGTGATTCCCCGTTCCTGCTCTTGCTCCATCCAGTCCATCGTCGCCGTTCCGTCGTGAACCTCGCCGAGCTTGTAGGTTTTGCCCGTGTAAAACAGAATCCGTTCCGTCGTGGTCGTCTTCCCCGCGTCGATATGGGCCATTATACCTATATTGCGGGTTTTGTCCAACGATACTTCTCTAACCATAACTTACCATTTATAATGCGCGAAAGCCTTGTTCGCCTCCGCCATCCTGTGAGTGTCGTCGCGTTTTTTGCACGCGCCGCCCTGCCCTTTAACGGCGTCGAGAATTTCGTTGGCGAGACGTTCTCTCATCGTCTTTTCGCCGCGGTTCCTCGAATACTGCTTAAGCCAGCGCAACCCCAACGTCCTTTGCCTGTTCACGCTTACGTCCATGGGAACCTGATACGTCGCGCCGCCCACCCGGCGCGCTTTTACCTCAAGGCGCGGCTTGATGTTCTCAAGCGCCTGCTCGAACATTTCAAGGGCGTCCTTACCCGTTTTCTCGCCCACAATGTCGAACGCGCCGTAAACGATTTTCTGCGCCACGCCTTTCTTGCCGTCAAGCATGATGTTGTTAATCAGCCTCGTTACCAATTCCGAACCGTACATGGGGTCCGGCAAAACATCGCGCTTGGGCACGTTACCTCTTCTCGGCACTTTTCTTCCCTCCTTCAAATGATTGAATTCATAGGTACTCGAAAGCTAACCCGCCTCCGCCGTCCGCGGGAGATAAAAATAATATACCTCCGCTTACGCGGTCAATAACGCTAACTTACTTACCTGTTGTTTTTTTCGGGCGTTTCGCCCCGTACTTAGACCTGCCCTGCATTCTCCCGTCGACGCCCTGCGCGTCGAGAGTCCCGCGGACTATGTGATAACGCACGCCCGGCAAATCCTTGACGCGCCCGCCGCGGATAAGAACGACGCTGTGTTCTTGAAGTTTATGCCCTATGCCCGGAATATAAGCGGTAACCTCAATGCCGTTCGACAGCCTAACCCTCGCGATTTTTCTCATGGCGGAATTAGGCTTTTTCGGGGTATGCGTCCTTACCGCGGTGCAGACGCCGCGCTTTTGCGGCGAAGAAATGTCGGTGGCCGCTTTCTTCAAGGTGTTCAATCCTTTTTGAAGCGCGGGCGCTTTCGATTTTTTCTCCGATATTTCCCGCCCTTTTCTTACAAGCTGATTAAATGTCGGCAATTTCCCTCCTCCTTTCCTTAAGTAATCGCACACGCTAAGTAATTATATACCGAAAAGCGGCAAAAGTCAATTATACCGAAAAAATTCGTTGACTTTTACCGCTTTAACGGCAAAAAACGTTGCTGTTTTTATAAGATTTAGCTAAAAATCCCCGCGTTTTGTCAAAACTCGCCGCTTTGGGATTCCATTCCCGTGCCCGCCGGAATAAGTTTGCCGATAATAACGTTTTCTTTAAGCCCTAAAAGCGGGTCTACCTTTCCGTGGATTGCCGCTTCGGTAAGCACCCTCGTCGTTTCTTGGAACGAAGCCGCCGACAAAAAGCTGTCGGTAGCCAGCGACGCCTTCGTTATCCCCAAAAGAAGCGGACTGTAGGTGGGATACTCGATTTTTTCCCCTACCACCCTGCGCTTGTCCAAATCCGCGTTAATCTTGGCAATCTCGTTTTTGTCAATCGCCGACGTGGGCAAAAGGTAACTGTCGCCCGGGTTTTCAATCCTTACCTTGCGCATCATCTGGCGGACAATGACCTCGATATGCTTGTCGTTGATATCCACGCCTTGCAAGCGGTACACTTTCTGTACCTCGGCGATAATATAATTTTGAACCGCCTGCTCCCCTTTGACGGCGAGAACGTCGTGCGGGTTCACGCTTCCCTCCGTTATGGGGTCGCCCGCCTCAATCCGGTCGCCTTCTTCCACCTTCAGCCGATAACCGAACGGTGCGGAATAGCTTTCCGACGAGCCGTCGTCCGCCGTTACGGTAATGTGGCGCGTTTTCTTGATTTCCTCTATTTTAACGGTTCCCGTGAGCCGCGACATAATAGCGCTGGATTTGGGGCGGCGGCTTTCAAAAAGCTCTTCCACGCGCGGCAGACCCTGCGTTATATCCTCCGCCGAAGCGATGCCGCCCGTATGGAAAGTTCTCATTGTCAGCTGGGTTCCCGGTTCGCCTATGGACTGCGCCGCGATTATCCCGACCGCTTCGCCTATTTTAATGGGCTGACCGTCCGCCAACGACGCCCCGTAACACTTCGCGCAGACGCCGTGCCGCGCCGCGCAGGTGAGCACTGAACGGATTTTTACCGTTTTAACTTGGGATTTCGCGATTATTTGCGCGTCCTCGTCCTTGATTAAGCGACTGTTCGGTACGAGAACGTTCCCCGCCTCGTCCTCGAAATCCTCGACGAGATACCTGCCCCTCAACCTTTCCTCCAACGGCTCTATTAACTCTTTGCCCTCGCGTATTTCATAAACGTCTATGCCGTTTTCCGTATGGCAGTCGTCCGTCCTTATTATGACTTCCTGCGAAACGTCCACAAGACGCCGGGTCAGATAACCCGAGTCCGCCGTTCGCAGGGCGGTGTCCGCCAAGCCTTTTCTCGCGCCGCGCGAGGAAATGAAATACTCAAGGATATTCAGACCCTCGCGGTAATTGGAGCGAATGGGGATTTCTATGGTTTCGCCCGAGGTGTTCGCAATCAGACCCCTCATTCCGGCGAGCTGGCGTATCTGGTTGATGCTACCCCTCGCGCCGGAATCCGCCATCATATAAATCGGGTTGGACTTGTCGAGCGTTCCGGTAAGTTCTTTTGAAACCTCGACGGTCGCGTTGTTCCACACTTCAAGGACGGCGTTCTTACGTTCGGCGTTGGAGATAAAGCCTTGATTGAAGTATACGTTGATTTCCTCGACCTTTTTATCCGCTTCGTCAAGTATTATCTTCTTCTTCTCCGGAACCGAGGCGTCGCTGACCGCAACGGTTATCGCCGCCTTTGTGGAATACTTGAACCCGAGCGCCTTGATTTTGTCGAGGACTTTCGAGGTTCTCTCCGTCCCGTGGATTTTAATGCATTTGTCGATGATTTGCCCTAACTGGCTCTTTCCCACCTTGAAACTGATTTCAAGGTCAAAGGCGCGTTCCGGGTCGCTTCTGTCAACGAAGCCGAGGTCTTGGGGGATATGCTCGTTGAAGATAATCCTCCCCGCGGTTGTTTTAACGATTTTCGCGCGTTTTTCCCCGTTGATTTCTTTGGCGACGCGAACCCTTACGGCGGAGTGCAGTGAAATTATTCCCTCGTTATACGCCATCAAAGCCTCGTTAAAATCGCGGAACACCCTTAAATCCTTTTCGTCGGTCCCGGTTTTGCCGTCGTCGTTTTTAATGTCGTTCTCATCGATAGTTAAATAATACGAACCCAAAACCATATCCTGCGTCGGAACGACGACGGGACGCCCGTCCGACGGTTTGAGCAGGTTTTTCGCGGCGAGCATAAGCGTTTTCGCCTCGTTTCGGGCTTCTTCCGATAAGGGCAGATGCACCGCCATCTGGTCGCCGTCAAAGTCGGCGTTATACGCGGTGCAGACAAGCGGATGCAACTTAAGCGCCCTGCCCTCGACCAAAACCGGAGAGAACGCCTGTATTCCCAGCCTGTGAAGCGTAGGCGCGCGGTTCAAAAGGACGGGGTGGTCTTTAATCACGTCTTCCAGCACGTCCCACACGTCGTCTTTCGTGCGTTCCACCATTTTGCGCGCGCTTTTAATATTGTTGGACAAACCGCGCTTTACGAGTTCCTTCATCACAAACGGCTTGAACAACTCAATCGCCATTTCTTTAGGTAAGCCGCACTGGTCCATTTTCAAATCGGGCCCCACCACGATAACCGAACGCCCGGAATAATCCACGCGCTTGCCCAAAAGGTTCTGGCGGAAACGCCCCTGTTTGCCTTTCAGCATATCGGAAAGCGATTTCAGCGGGCGGTTCGACGGCCCCGTTACGGGGCGACCGTGCCTGCCGTTGTCGATAAGGGCGTCCACCGCTTCTTGAAGCATGCGCTTTTCGTTTCTGATTATGATTTCGGGAGCGCGAAGCTCTATCATCTTGTAAAGACGGTTGTTCCTGTTGATGACCCTGCGGTAAAGGTCGTTCAAGTCCGAAGTCGCGAAACGCCCGCCGTCAAGCAGTACCATGGGACGAATATCGGGCGGGATTACCGGAACCGCTTCAAGCGTCATCCATTCGGGGCAGGCGTCGCTTTTTCTGAACGCCTCTATTACGTCAAGCCTTTTGAGCAGTTTAAGCCTCTTTTGCCCCTGCTGGGTGTTTTGCAACTGTTCTTTCAGCTCCCGTGAAACCCACTCGGTGTTGTTGACCCAGCTCTCCCTCGGATAAGCCCGCGAAATCGAGCTTGCGGAGCAGTTTTGCTCGAACAGCTTTTCCACATACTCCGAACCGGTAAGCGTCTCGATTATCTTATAACCGCTTTTTCTGCGCTTGATATTCAGCGGGACTATGACTTCCTCGTATTCCTTGCGGGTAACGACCGTGTTTTCCGCGAACGACGCCTCTTGTTTCGTATAACCCGACTCCTCGTTTATGCCTTCGGGGAAAAACGTGATAACGCGGTAACGCTTGGCGAGGAAATCCTCTATCTCATCCTCGGTTAAGCCGGTTATCAGGGAAAAATCCCGTTTGTTCGCCGATATATAATGGTCGTAACGGTAATTGCCGTATTCGGAGAGCAACTCCTTAACGGCTTCCGCGCCCATTTTCGCGAAGAAATCGTCCTCGTACCGCTCTTTCATATCAACGTACTCTTTTTCCGAGAGGAGCTGCCCCTTGGTTAAAATAGTCCGCCCTTTGTCTATAACCACATACTTGGTGAAATACAAAACCTCTTCCAGCCTCTTCGGGGAGATGTCAAGCACCTGCCCTATCCGCGACGGCGTCCCCCTGAAATACCATATATGCGAAACGGGCGCGGCCAATTCAATATGCCCCATCCTTTCGCGGCGAACCTTGTTGCGGGTAACCTCCACGCCGCAACGCTCGCATATTTTGCCCTTAAAGCGTATGCGCTTATACTTGCCGCAGTTACATTCCCAGTCTTTTTGCGGTCCGAATATTTTCTCGCAGAACAAGCCGTCGCGCTCGGGTTTTTGCGTGCGGTAGTTGATGGTTTCGGGGCGCTCGACCACGCCGTAACTCCAACTGCGAACCTGCTTCGGGGAAGCCAGTCCTATTTTCATAGAATTAAATGCTGTCGCCAATTTATACCTCCGCGAATAGTTGTTGTAAAACAGTCGCCGACAATTTAGGCGGTAAAGGGAATACGCGAACCTCGCGTCAGTCGAAATCCTCTTCCGCGTCCTCTTCCTCTTCGTCAAAATCGTCGTCTTCGTCGTCATCGGTGAAAAAGTCGCTTTCGTCGATATCGCCGGTAATATAATTTTCCGCAAGCTCGGCGTCGTCCGCCACATAGTCAAACTCGTCGGCGCTGACGGTTCCCGCTTCCTCCTCTTCGTCGAACGTCTGTTTTAAATCTATTTCATCCTCGCTTTCGTCGAGAACCTTTACGTCCAAACCGAGAGACTGCAGCTCCTTAATCAGCACCTTGAAACTTTCCGGCACGCCCGCTTTCGGAACGTTGTCGCCTTTTACAATCGCTTCGTAAGTTTTTACGCGCCCCACTATGTCGTCGGACTTAACCGTCAGAATTTCCTGCAACGTATACGCCGCCCCGTAAGCCTCGAGCGCCCACACCTCCATTTCGCCGAACCGCTGACCGCCGAACTGCGCCTTGCCGCCGAGGGGCTGTTGCGTTACCAGCGAATACGGACCCGTTGAGCGCGCGTGGATTTTATCGTCGACAAGGTGGTGAAGCTTAAGGTAATACATATACCCGACGGTTACGGGGCTGTCAAATTTCTCGCCCGTGCGCCCGTCCGTCAGCTCGATTTTCGCGTTTTCGGGGAGACCGGCCTCCTTCAGGCAATCCAGTATATCCCCCTCGACCGCGCCGTCGAATACCGGGGACATAATTTTCCAGCCAAGCTTTTTCGCCGCCCACCCCAAGTGAACCTCAAGCACTTGACCGATGTTCATGCGCGAGGGGACGCCCAAGGGGTTAAGCACTATGTCAAGCGGCGTTCCGTCCGGAAGGAACGGCATGTCCTCCTGCGGAAGTATTCTTGAAACGACGCCCTTGTTGCCGTGCCGCCCCGCCATTTTATCGCCCACCGAAACCTTGCGTTTTTGCGCGACGTAACAGCGCACCACCATGTTCACGCCGGGCGGCAATTCCTCGCAATTCTGGCGGTTGAACACCTTGACGTCCACCACTATGCCGCTTTCTCCGTGGGGGACTTTAAGCGAATTGTCGCGGACTTCACGGGCTTTTTCGCCGAAAATGGCGCGCAACAGGCGTTCTTCCGCGGTCAATTCCGTTTCGCCTTTCGGCGTTACCTTACCCACCATAATATCGCCGGACTGCACCTCCGCGCCTATCCGGATAATTCCGCGCTCGTCAAGGTCTTTGAGCGCGTCTTCGCCGAGATTGGGAATATCGCGGGTGATTTCTTCCGGGCCCAATTTGGTGTCGCGGCATTCCAACTCGTATTCCTCTATGTGGATAGAGGTGAAAACATCGTTGTAAACCAATTTTTCATTGATTAAAACCGCGTCTTCGTAATTATAGCCTTCCCATGTCATAAAGCCGATTAACACGTTTTTCCCGAGGGAAATCTCGCCGCGGTTGGTGGCGGGTCCGTCGGCGATTACGTCGCCTTTTTTTATCACGTCCCCTTTTTCGACAATCGGCTTTTGGTTTATGCAGGTTCCCTGGTTGGAACGCTTAAACTTTATCAGCTTATACACCGCTTCTTGTTCTTCGCCGTTGGTAATTATAATCTCGTCCGCGGTAACGGAAGTCACCTCGCCGTCCTCCTCCGCCGTCAACACGACGCCGGAATCCATCGCCGCCTTAAACTCCATACCCGTGCCGATTATGGGCGCTTCCGTCACCATAAGCGGCACTGCCTGACGCTGCATATTCGCGCCCATAAGCGCGCGGTTGGCGTCGTCGTTTTCAAGGAAAGGTATCATAGCCGTCGCCACGGACACGACCATCTTCGGGGAAACGTCCATGTATTCCACGCGTTCCCGTTCGACCTCAAGGATTTCGTCCTTATACCTGCCCGTAACGCGCGGCCGCGCGAAACGCCCTTCGCCGTCAAGCGGCTCGTTGGCTTGCGCGATTGTGTAAATATCCTCGACGTCGGCGGTCATGTAGACCACTTCGTCAAGCACCACGCCGGTTTCCTTATCGACTTTTCTGTAAGGGGCCTCGATAAAGCCGTATTCGTTTATCCTCGCGAACGACGCCAAATAGGATATAAGCCCGATGTTCGGACCCTCCGGGGTTTCAATGGGGCACATCCTCCCGTAATGCGAATAATGCACGTCGCGCACCTCGAACCCCGCGCGCTCGCGCGACAGCCCGCCGGGTCCGAGGGCGGAAAGCCTGCGCTTATGCGTCAGCTCGGCGAGCGGGTTGTTTTGGTCCATGAACTGCGACAGCGGCGACGAACCGAAAAATTCTTTTATGGCCGCGACGACGGGACGTATGTTGATGAGGGAATTGGGGGAAACGTTCTCCATATCCTGCGCCTGTAACCCCATTCTCTCGCGAATTACGCGCTCCATCCTGGCGAAGCCGATGCGGAACTGGTTTTGGAGCAGCTCCCCCACCGAGCGTATACGGCGATTCCCGAGGTGGTCGATGTCGTCGACCGTTCCCACGCCTTCGCAAAGATTGATAAAATAACTCACCGAAGCGAAAATATCCTCAAGGGTGATGTGCCTGGGAACCAACTTGTCCGCGTTTTCCTTAATCCCCTCTATGATATCCTCTTTCTTTCCGCCGGCGGTCTCAAGGATATTCCTCAAAACGTGAAAAGACACCTTTTCGTTAATTCCGTAAGCGGCGGGGTCAACCCCTTCGGGGATATAGGGGGCTATATCAACCATGCCGTTGCCGACGACCTTAACAATTTTCCCGTCAATGTCAAGCATAACCTCCGTTACCCCGGCCTGCTCTATCTCCCTCGCCGTGTCGGGCTTAACCGACGCGCCCGCCTCAAGAATAAGCTCGCCTGTCATGGGGTTCACCACCGGCGCGCCCGTCCTGTGCCCGACAATCCTTGAGGCGACACCGAGTTTTTTGTTGTATTTGTACCTGCCGAAGCGCGACAAATCATAGCGCCTCGCGTCAAAGAACAGCGTGTCAAGGTGGTTTTGCGCCGATTCAACCGTGGGCGGCTCGCCGGGGCGCAGCTTTCTGTAAACCTCCAGCAGCGCCTCCTCGGTATTCTTGGTCGCGTCTTTTTGCGAAATGGTTTGAACCAAGCGTTCGTCCTCGCCGAACAAATCGTAAAGGTCGTCGTCCGTTCCCTTGCCCAAAGCGCGGATTAAAGCCGTGGCGGGGATTTTTCTGTTTTTATCGATACGGACATAAAACACGTCGTTCGAGTCCATCTCATACTCCAGCCACGCGCCCCTGTTCGGAATCACCGTGGCCTTGAACAGCTTTTTCCCCGTTTTATCGTAGTCGAAGCCGTAGTACACCCCGGGGGAGCGCACAAGCTGCGAAACAATTACGCGCTCCGCCCCGTTGATTACGAACGTGCCGGAGTCGGTCATCAGGGGAAAATCCCCCATGAAAATCTCATTTTCGACAACCTCGCCCGTTTCCTCGTTTTTGAGATGAACCGTAACCTTAAGCGGCGCGGCGTAGGTAACGTCGCGCTCTTTACATTCGCTGATAGTATACTTAGGTTTGTCGTCAAGCCGGTATTTGATAAAACTCAAGGACAGTTTCCCGTTTGAATCGGTGATTGGAGAAACGTCGGAAAAAACCTCTTTTATCCCTTCGCCGAGAAAACATTTGTACGAGTTTTTCTGTACTTCGATAAGGTTCGGTACTTCCAGCACCTCGTTAATCCTCGAAAAGCTCATTCGCGTGGTTTTTCCCAGTTTTACCGGTTTAACGTTAACCATAAGCCTTCTCCCCCTTACATAAACGCGACCCTTTCGGCGCACATCTATCCATTATGAGTACAATACACCATTATATTACTGTTTTTATGTTTTGTCAAGAGTTTTTTGAAATTTTTTGTCTTGATTTTTAACGCCCCGTTTAAATAAATTATTGACAACGCGCTTTTTTCGTGCTATAATGTGTCGGTCGATTGAAAAATTGGCAATATTATTTCCTTGCTCGCAAAACGTTTCAAAGCGGCGTTTTCGCCCGGGCGGAAAGCGCGGCTTTGCCGATTGCGGGACTAATGTCTGTAAGGGAGGTACAAATGGCAAAATTAACCGAAAAGTATGAAACCATGGTGGTGTTCTCGCTGAAAAACGGCGAGGAGCAGGTCGAGGGGCTGAAAGCCAAGTTTTCGGAATTGCTCGGCTCCAACGCGGAGCTTGTCGGCGTTTCGGAATGGGGGAAAAGACGGCTCGCTTACCCGATTAACTACGAAACCGAGGGGTATTACGTCTTGTACGGATTTGATTCAAAACCCGATTTTCCGATGGAGTTTGAGCGCGTTTTGAATATCACGGACGGTATTCTGCGGTTTTTGACCGTGTTGAGAATCGAGCGCGCCGCCGCCGTTCCGAAGCCGGAACCCGACCCGAAGCCGGAACCGGTCGCCGCGCCGGATGGGAAAATCGGCGGAGAATAAGATGGGAAAGGAATTTTTGAATGTTTAACAAAGTCATTTTAATGGGCAGGATTTGCCACGATTTGGAACTTAAGTCCACGCCGTCGGGCGTGTCCGTCCTGTCGTTCAGAATAGCGGTTGACAGGAATTATCAAGTAAAGGGCGAAGAACGGAAAGCGGATTTTTTTAACATAGTCGCGTGGCGTTCCACCGCCGAATTTGTGGCGAAGTATTTCGGTAAGGGGCGCATGATTATGGTTGACGGCGAGCTTCAAACGCGCCAATACATCGATAAAAACAATATCACCCAAAACATAGTCGAAATAGTGGCGGACTCCATTCATTTCACCGGGGAAAAGCCGCCGTTGCAGCAACAGCAGGCTTATCAGCCCGCGGGGGGGTATAACGCGTATTCCGGTTCCTATCAGAACGCCCCCGCCGCGCCGCACCCCGCCGAAACCGTCAACTCCGCGCCCGACGCCTTGAACGGCGGTTCGTCCGGCGATTTCACCGAAAGCGGCGACGACGACGAATATCCGTTTTGAACGGCGGTTCGTCGGTTATGCCGACAACAAAACTAAGGAGAATTTAAATGGCTGAAAGAAGAGATTTTAACGATAGGGGCGGGCGCCCCGTCAAGCGCGCCAGAAAAAAGGTTTGCCAGTTTTGCGCCGACAGAACCGCGTTCATCGACTACAAGGACGTGGCGAGGCTCAGAAACGGGAAGTGCCTCACCGAACGCTGTAAAATTCTGCCCCGCCGTATCACGGGCTGTTGCGCGTTCCACCAACGCGAACTGACGACCGCCGTCAAAAGGGCGAGGCATCTGGCTTTGATTCCGTATTCGTCGGATTAGCGCGAAAATCCGAAGATTCGTATAAAACGAGCGCGCGGTAAAAAAACACACGGTTAAGGGCGGATAAAAATCCGCCCTTGCGGTTAAGGAGAATCCATGCTGTACGAATATAACCTGAACACGGGGAAAGAAGAATTTTACGATATTACGCGGCAGGTCGCCGAAGCCGTCTCGCAAAGCGGCGTGACGGACGGAACGTGCGTCGTGTTCTGCCCCCATACGACGGCGGGGATTACCGTCAACGAGAACGCGGACCCCGACGTCAGGTTCGATATGCTCCTCGCCCTGGAAGAAATCAGCCCGAACCTTGAAAAATTCCGCCACGGGGAGGGTAATTCCGCCGCGCACGTTAAAGCGAGTCTCTGCGGCAGTTCCGTCAACGTAATCATATCCGGCGGAAAACCGCTTTTGGGAATGTGGCAGGCGATATATTTCTGCGAGTTCGACGGTCCGAGGAGAAGGAAATTTTATGTAAAAGCGACGGGCGGGTAATACGATTCGCCGTTTTTAGGGGTGAGGATTTATGGCGGAACGCAAAATTGACGAATTAATCAAGACCGTTTACGAGGCGTTGAATTACGCGAAAAGCAACCCTTCGGAAAAGGCGTATATGCTCGACGGGATAAACGAAGCCGTAAAAGCCGTTTTCGCGGGTCCGGAAACGGGCGGCTTCCCCCCTCCGCCGACGGTCCGCTCGGTTGACGACGATTTTTCCGAATTGGAAGAGTGGCTGAACGCCGTCGCCGGAAAAACCGCGAAAAGCGAGCGTAAACCTCTTCCGGTTGACATATACTTCGGCGATGATTTCATACGATTGTTCGGGCGGATAAAAGGTATGTCGGAAGGCGGGATATGCGCTCATATCCTTCAGAAATTCGATTTGCTGCCCGACAAATACCGGAAAACGCTTGAAAGTTATTTCAACGAATACCCGTTTTGGGGAACGCTGAACATCCGCGGGAAAGACTACGGCGTTTTTAAGAACCGCGCGGCGCAACTGTATAACCGCGCCGACGGTTTCGTGCGGCTGTATAAGCGTTTGGCGGATTACCGCTCGCGTTTTGTCCTGCGCGCCTTTGTTGAGAACTGGCTCAATTTTGATTTCGACGGTTTGGAGAAAGCGAAGGAAACGGTTTTCAGCGATTATTTCGACCCGGATATAATGAAATGCGGTTTTGACGAGGTTTTGGTCGACCTCGGCGCGTATGTGGGCGATACGGTGCAGGATTATGTCCGAACCTACGGGCGGCGTTACAAAAAGATATACTGTTATGAAATATCGCCGAAAACAGTTGGCAAATTAAAGAAAAATCTTGAGGATTACCCCGACGTTGAAATAAGGCAAAAGGGCGTGGGCGAGAAAAAAGGGGTTATGTACATGAAAGCGAACCCCGCGCACGATTCCGCGAACGTCCTTTCGGCAAACGCGGAAAACGCTTCCGCCGAAGTGGAGGTCGCCGCGCTTGACGAGGACATAACCGAACCCGTTACCTTTATCAAAATGGACGTCGAGGGGGCGGAACAGGCGGCTGTCCGCGGCTGCCGGAAGCATATCGCGAACGACAAGCCCAAGCTGGCGATATCGCTCTATCATAACAATGAGGATATTACGGAAATACCGCGAATGGTCGATGAAATCTGTCCGGGATACGACTTTTACCTGCGTTATCACGGCGACGGAATTTCGCCGACGGAATTGACTCTGCTCGCCGTTTATAAACGGTGAACAGTATGACAATCGGGAGGACGCCGCCGATGAATCCTATGAAAAAACTCAATGACTGCTATGAAAGCATAAGTGCCAAACTTAACGGATTTGCACCGAAAGTCGCGCTTGTCCTCGGGTCGGGGTTAGGTGCGCTCGCCGATGAAATCGCCGTTGAAACGACGGTAAACTATTCTGAAATCGAGGGGTTCCCGCAGTCCACCGTGCAGGGGCATAAGGGGCGGTTCGTGTTCGGGGATATCGGGGGGTGTCCCGTCGCGGTTATGCAGGGGCGGGTTCACTATTATGAGGGATACGCTATGAGCGACGTGGTTTTGCCCGTTCGGCTCATGCGCAAAATGGGGGCGGAAATCCTGTTCCTCACCAACGCTTCCGGCGGGATTAACGCGTCTTTTGCGGCGGGCGACTTTATGCTGATTACCGACCAGATAGCGAACTTCGCGCCGAACCCGCTCATCGGAGCCAATTTTGACGAACTCGGCGTAAGATTCCCCGATATGAGCGAAATTTACGACGGAAAGCTGAACGCGCTAATCCGCGAAACGGCGTCTTCACTCGGCGTGCCTTTGAAAGAGGGCGTTTATATCCAACTGACCGGTCCTTGTTTTGAAAGCCCCGCCGAAATAAGGATGTGCCGCGTTCTCGGCGCGGACGCGGTGGGGATGAGCACCGCGTGCGAAGCGATAGCCGCCAACCACGCGGGGATGAGGGTTTGCGGAATTTCCTGCGTCGCCAACTTAGCCTGCGGTCTGACCGACAGCCCGCTCACCCACGCCGAGGTTATGGAAGCGGCGGACAAAGCCGCCCCGCTGTTCAAGAAGCTGATAAAGGGAGCCGTTGAAAACATTGGAAAAGCGGAATTTAACTAACATACGCCTTTCCGGCGATGAAAATTCGGTAATAATTTTAGACCAAAGGTTATTACCGAATAAAATCGAGTATATCGAATTAAGCGAAGCCGCGGATATGTACGCCGCGATTAAGGAATTAAAGGTGCGCGGCGCACCCGCGCTCGGGATATTCGCGGGGTTTGCCCTGTACGTTCTGTCAAAAAAGGCGCCCCCTCCGAAATTGAAAGAATACGCCGATTATCTCGTTTCCGCGCGCCCCACCGCCGTCAATCTTGAATGGGCGGTTTCACGCATGATGAAAGCCGATGATTTAAAGAAGGAATGTTACGCAATCCGCGACGAAGACGCCGCCATGTGCGCGGCAATCGCCGAACGCGGGCTGGGGCTGCTCAAAGACGGCGACGGCGTCCTGACCCACTGTAACGCGGGCCCCTTGGCGACTTCGCGCTACGGAACGGGTTTGGGCGCGCTTATACTCGGCGCGGAGAAAGGGATGAACTTCAACGTCTTCGTGGGGGAAACCCGCCCGCTCCTGCAAGGGGCGCGCATAACCGCGCTTGAACTGATGAACGCGGGTCTGGACGTTACGCTGATTTGCGACGGCATGGCAAGCGCGGTTATGCGCGACAAGAAAATCGACGCCGTTTTCGTCGGCGCCGACCGCGTCGCGGCGAACGGCGACGTCGCCAACAAAATAGGGACGTCGGGCTTGGCGGTATTGGCAAAGCATTACAAAATCCCGTTTTATGTGTTCTGCCCGTCCTCGACGGTGGACTTATCCCGTAAAAGCGGCGGCGACATAGTTATAGAGGAGCGCGACGGCTCTGAAATCTGCGAGCTTTATTTCAAGGAGCGGATGGCCCCGGAAGGGGTAAAATGTTTCAACCCCGCTTTCGACATAACCGACGGCAATCTGATTACCGCGATTGTTACGGAAGAGGGGTTTTTCAAAAAAGTCCGCGCGAATGAAAAAAGGGGGAACCATGTTTGACGCGAAAAGGATAAAAGAAGAGGCGGCGCTTTGGATAAGGGGCTATTTCAAAGAGAACGGGGAAAACTGCCGCGCCGTCGTCGGGTTGAGCGGGGGGAAAGACAGCTCCGTCACCGCCGCGCTGTGCGTCGAAGCGTTGGGCGCGGACAGGGTTTACGGAGTTTTAATGCCGCAAGGGGTTCAAAAAGACATAGCCGTCGCCGAAAGGGTGGCGGATTTATTGGGGATAGAACGCCGCACCGTCAACATCGCCGAAAGCGTCGAAGCGGTGTTCGCCGCGATAAACGGCGGCGGCTTAACCCCGAACAGGCAGGCGCAAATCAACACCCCCGCCCGCGTGAGGATGGCGGTTCTCTACGCCGTGTCCGCCATTGTCGGCGGGCGCGTCGCCAATACCTGCAATTTAAGCGAGGATTGGGTGGGCTACGCCACGAAGTTCGGGGACGGCGCCGGCGATTTCAGCCCGCTGTCGCGTTTGACGGTTACGGAGGTAAAGGCGCTCGGCGCGCAATTGAACCTGCCCCCGGAAATCGTGGGCAAAACGCCGGAAGACGGGCTTTCGGGGCTTTCCGACGAGGAAAACTTAGGGTTCTCCTACGACGTTCTGGACAGATACATTCGCGAGGGGATATGCGAGGATGAAGCGGTCAAAGAAAAAATCCGCCGTTTGAATAAAGCCAACCTGCACAAATTAAACCCCATGCCGTGCTACGAACCGAATTTATAACTTTGCCGGAGCCGCAACCCCGTCCAAAAGTTTATCCCTTACGGTATCCTTTTGAACATCTTTTCAAAATCGCGCTTTGTTACCGTAACCGCAATCGGTCTTCCGTGCGGGCAGTATCGCGGTCCGCCGTCGTCCAACACCCGCCGCGCCAACTGTTCGAGGTCGCGGGGAACCGTCTTGTCCCCCGCCTTAATCGCGGCTTTGCACGCCACCGCGTGTAAAACCTCGTCAAACAAACCTAACCTGTCGGCGTCCGCGTTCGCGCCTTTTTTCAAAAGTTCGGCGATTTCGGAAACGATACCGGCGGTTTCCCCGGGGTTAAGCAAGGCGGGAAAAGCGGCGACGCCGACCGTGAAATCCGCGCCGTCGCCCCCGTTAATCTCAACGCCAACCTCCGCCAACTCGCCGGAAGCGTCCATCAAAGCGCTGTAACCCTCCGCGTCAAGCCGCACCTTGACGCTTTCGATAAGCAGCTGCGAATGGTTTGCCAACTCAAGTTTCATTTTATCGAACCTCAAGCGCTCGTCCGCCGCGTGTTTGTCGATAAAAACGACGCCGTCCCCCCGCTCGCATATTATATAGGCGTCGAAGGCTTCGCCTATGACTTTCGTTCGTTCGTCCCCATACTCGATAAGCGCGTTCGCGTTGGCGGGCGGTTTTTCTTTTTTTACGAACGCCTCGCCCGTCAAATGCTTGAAACCGCTCGTGTCGGGGGCTTGCCGCCCCGTAACGGCGGGAGCGTACTCGGCTGCGGGCGAATTGAAGCCGTATGTCTTCCCCGCGCCGGCTGATTTGAAAATATCCCGGAATTCCCCCGCGAACGCCGTTTCGCGGGGGAATTCCGGATTTTTCGCCTCCGGAACGTTTCGGCTTGAATTAAGCAGCGCGTTCCTCACGGAAAGGTATACCGCGTCGAAAACCGCCCTGTCGTCGGCGAAGCGCACTTCCGTTTTCGCGGGGTGAACGTTCGCGTCCACGTCGGCGGGGAGGATTGATATGTTCAAAACGCAGGCGGGGAATTTCCCCGACATGACGCTGTTCCTGTAACCCTCTTCCAGCGCGGCGGCGCAGGTAAGCGAGCGGATATAGCGCGAGTTTACGTAAAAATTTTGATAAGAGCGGTTGCTTCTGCAAAAAAGCGGCGCGGAGATATACCCGCTCACGCCCGCGCCGTTTTGCGAAAAGTCCGCCGGAACCATCCCGGTCGCGAACGATTTTCCGAATATCGCGTAAATCGAGGAATACAGCTTTCCGTCCCCGGGCGTTACTTTGATTATTTTGTTGTCCCTTATAAATTTAAACGAAACGCCCGGGTTAATCAACGCCGCTTTTTCCACGGCGCTTTGAACGTAATTCCCCTCGGAAACGTCTTTTTTAAGGAATTTCAGCCTTGCCGGGGTGTTGAAGAACAAATCGCGTATGACGACCGTCGTTCCGTCGGGGCAGCCCGCGCCGGCGTATTCCGTTTCGGCGCCGCCCTCGATTTTATAAGAAGTTCCCGTTTCCTCGCCCCGCGTTTTCGTAATCAGGCTCACGCGGGAAACCGCCGCGACGGAAGCCAAAGCCTCCCCCCTGAAGCCCAGCGTGGATATCGCCGTCAAATCGTCGCCCGTCGAAACCTTGCTCGTGGCGTGGCGCAAAAAAGCGACGGGGCACTCTTCGAAAGGGATGCCCGTTCCGTCGTCGCTGACGCGCAAAAAGGTTATACCGCCGTTTTTGATTTCAACGGTAACGGATTTCGCGCCCGCGTCTATCGAGTTTTCGATAAGCTCTTTCACGACGGAAGCGGGGCGTTCTATGACCTCGCCCGCCGCTATTAACTCCGCCACGCTTTTGTCAAGTACCCTTATAGGCATAAATTATTTCTCCCCGTTTCTGAACCTTTCCAAATATCCCGTCGACACGCCCCCGACGATGTTCCCCGCCGCCACGACCAAGAAAATCGGCGCGAACTCCGCCTTAAACCCTTTGACGGCGGAATAATACGAGAAAAAGAATGCGTCCGCCACGATATGCTCAAATCCGCACGCGACAAACACGGCGATAAAAATTATCGTAAGCGACAGCGACACGGGCTTGTTATCGGGGAAAACTTTCGCGGCGAGACAGGCGCAGGCGACCAAAAACCCGCAGAACACCGCCAAAATAAACAGGCTTAAATAACTGTCGGAAAGCCTTAAATCGGTTATCCTTTCAAGTTTGGCGACGTTCGCGACGTTCCCGAACCGCGTCAAACTCAGCAAAGCGGCGTATATCACGCAGCCCGCCGTGTTTCCGGCCAAAGAGAGAATTATATCGAAAACCGAGTATTCGCCATACGGGAACAGGGCGATTACCCGCGTCGCGAGCATTCCGTAGAACGCCGACACCATAAGTATTCCCGCCGTAAAAAAAAACGCCCCCGCCACGGGATTTTCCAGCGCGATGAAAGCCGTCGCGCCTAACGAGATATACATTCCGCACATTAACGAGCTTACGGTTTTTTTAAGCATGTCGCGCGCCCCCTTTCGCGCCGAACGCGCGGAATTTCCCCAACCCTAACATATCGTAAGCTGGCCGTCGTCCGCCAAGGCGGCAAGCCTTTGCTTCAACTCGTCGCTCTCGCCCCTCGCGTCCTCAAGTTCCTTTTGCAGCCTGATTATCTCGTTTTCTTTCGTCTTAACATAGTTGTCAAAGGATTTTTCATAATTGTTCAAGGTGTCGCGGAGCTTTTCGTTTTCCGCGTTGCTCACGGCGGCGACCGCCTCCATTTCAGACGCCGCGCTCTTGTAAGTATCGTCTATATGCTTGTTCCACAGATTTTCATACTCGACAAGTTTGTCCCTCAATTCGACGTTTTCCCTTTCCTTAATCGACGCGATTTCGGAAAGCTCGACCCCCGCGCTGTGATACGCCGACTTCGCGTGTTCGTCCCATAACTTTTCATATTCGAGGAGCTTGGCGCGCAACTCGCTGTTTTCCTGTTCCTTGACGACGGCGAGCTGCGCCATTTCGCTTTCGGCGCTGTTCATATTGTCGATGAGCAGCTTGCGGTTCTCCAATTCCGACCGTTTAATCCGCTCTTCCATTTCCTCCACGGTTTTTTCAAGCGCGGTCTTGTCCTTATCCAAACGGTCGAACGCGTCGAACGCGGCAAGCGTGATAACCTCCGCCTCCGACTTGCCCTTAAACCGCGCTTTGAACTCGTTTATCCTCTCCTCGAGGGCGGCGGCTATCCGCGCTATACGCTCCGGCTCCTCGTCCGTAAGCAGCGAATAAACTCGCTCGCAAATCGTGATTTGTAATTTATCCATAGCCAAACCGACCTTTCTTTATTATCGACGTTTTATTCTTCTTTTTCGATTTTAACCGTTTCAATATTGATTTTATACTCGCCTACGACCCAAGCCTCGGCGTCCGTCCCCGCTATCCTGAAATTGACCCCGATTGCCCGCGTCCCTTCCGAAAGCTCTATGCCCAGCAAGTCCACCGTCGCCCTGAAGTCGGCCGCCGACATCGAGTGAACCACGCTCGACGGCCCCGCCACCTTCACGGAAATTTGCCGGGTTATATATTTCACCTCGTATCCCGGCTGAGGGTTCCGCGTGCTGAAATTCTCGTCCGACACCTCGACCTCAAAAACCATGGAACCGTAATCGTCCACGTCGTCAAACGTCAACAAGGCATAGTTTTTTCCCGTCATGTTGGTATACGCGGGGGGCAGTTCAAACTCTTTCACGACCCCCCCCTGCAAATCGGCCAAAGTCAACTCGTTCAAAGACAGTTCGACTATGTTGTCATAATAGTCGATGGACGAATCGGGCGCCGAAATCGTCAGCTCCTCCGGGTCCACGCGCAATCGGCTCAACAGCGAATCCAAATTGAAATTGGACGGCGCGTCGATTTGAACCTTCACCGGGATTGTCCGCTGCTTGAACACGGGCACCCTTACCTTAAAATCCCTGTTGTTGACGTAAATGTCGGTATGGCTCACAATTTTGTCGTTTTTGTCGTAAAGAACAAGCTCGCCGTTTATATCGTCCGCCGTCGCCGGCAAAACCTCGGCATAAACCGCCTTCGCCACCGCCCTTTCAACCTTGTCTATCAACGACTTCTCGCCGGATAAGCGGACGGTCCTCGGGTATACGTCAAGGTTGTCATAATCGATTTGCATCCCCTCGATAACCGCTATATCGTCCGCGACGGGAATAACGTCGAGCGTTATTTCCGCGGTTTGGATGACGTTTATTTTTTTTGTGATATTATCGTTGAGTATATCGTATTTCACCCCGTCGGCGACGGGTTCGACGACGACCTTCACCGTATGTTCGCCCGGCTCTTTCACGTCCGACAAATCAAGATAAGCGATAAAATCCTCGGGGCGGGGTTTTACCACGTCGTAACGCTTTCCCTGTATCCTCGCCGTAACCATCGCGTTGAACTCGCCGGACAGCTCAAGGTTGTTTTCAATCATATCGGCGTAATCGGAAGGCGTCGCCGTAACGGGGACTTTCTCGACGTTCATAATCACGTCGGGGAACAGTTGGAACGAAATCGCGAACCACGTTATAACCGATATTACGAGCGCGAGGACAATGGTTTTTATGTTCGTCGCCAAGGCGTCCAAGAAGTTTAAAATAACCTTTTTCAAGCGTCGTCCTCCTTGATTTCAACCGGCTTTTTCCTCTTCTCGCGGCGCGTTTTGGGTTTGCTTTGCGGCGTCGGTATAATCGCTTCCGTCAGGTATTCGTGCAGTTTGCGATAATCGTATCCGCGGCGCAAAACGCCGTTTTCCGCCGTCGAAATTATCCCCGTTTCCTCCGAAACTATTATTACGACGGCGTCCGAAACCTCGCTCATCCCGATTGCCGCGCGATGGCGGGAACCCAAATCCTTCGAGATAAGCTCTTCTTTTTGCGGTTTGGGAAGAAAGCATCCCGCCGCCAAAACAAGCCCGTCCCGAACGATTACGGCCCCGTCGTGCAAAGGCGTGTTGGGATAAAAAATATTCCCGAACAATTCTTCCGACGGGATGGCGTTTAAAATCGTTCCCGTGCTTATCTGCTCGCCGAGTTTGGTGTCGCGCTCCATTACTATGAGCGCGCCGGTAGCCGTCCTGGAAAGTTTTTCGCACGCCTGCGATATTTGGTCTATCGCCCCGCTTATGCGATAAGCGGAGTTATACGGCTGGTTTTCAAGGTTAAACGATATGGTTTTAACCAACTTGACCCTGCCCATTTTTTCAAGAACGCGCCTCAATTCCGGCTGGAACATCACTATAACCGCTATGATACCCATATTTATAATCGTTTCGCTTAACAGCCCGAGAACCTTAAAATCAAGCTGCTGCAAAAGCACGGAAACGATAAAAATAAAGAAAATGCCCTTCAAAAGCTGTTCGGCGCGGGTTTCCCTGACGAACCGTATCAGTATATACATAAACCACGTTAAAATGAGAATTTCAACATAATCCACAAGCGTCATCGTTTTAATGACGCTCAAGGTGTCCTCAAGTATGTCCAGCAGATAAACCCTCAAATTCGTAAACAAATCGGCACCCCGTGATTATAATCTTTTGAAATGAAAACTTTGTAAGAGTTTTCGTTTCAAAAGGGTTTCCGCCGCGACGGCGCAACCCCGTCCAAATTCAAAACGCGAAGCATTTTGAATTTGAACGACTATTATCCTCTCATCATGTCGTATTCGGTCCGCATACGCGAAATCAGCCCGACAATCCGCGCCGACGGCCTTTCAAAATAAGCGTTGTCAACAACGATTATCCTTTCTTCGATAACCGCGTCAAGCTGCGAGAAAACCTCGTCCGCGAGCAAGTCCCCGGTCGTGTAGACGCCGTTTAAGATTATAACGTCGGGCTGGTTTAAAAGCAGCTTTTCCTTGTCGTAAACGTAACCCGCCCCGTCCTCCGCGAGATTGTTCCCGAAACAGGACAAAACCGAACTTTCAAGCGTGTCGCCCGTCGCCAAAGCCAAATTTTCGGTTATATAGACGAAGTTTTTTAAATCAACGGCGCCCGGGTTGTAAAGAGCGCGGGATATATCCGCGAACACCCGCTCGCCCTCTTCCGCGCCGACAAACGCGCCGTACAGAATCACCCCCATAATCCTGTAGACGTCCTTGAACTCCTCGATGTTTTTCGGTGCGGGGACAATAACCGTTACAATACCCGCCCCTTCCAGTATTATTCTGTCCTTCGCCGTTACCGGGGCGGACGACAGCAGCAAATCCGGCGAAGCGCCTATTATTTTTTCCGTGTCCAAGCCTATGCCCGTTCCCATATCGGGAACGCCCCTTATCTCCGCGGGATAGTCGCAGTACCCGCTCCTGCCCGTAAGCCTGCCGCCCTCGCCGAATTCATATAAAATTTCGCCCAGCGCGGGGGAAAGGCAGATAATTTCACCGGGGGAAGCGTCCAAAACGACGCCGTCGATAACCACCGGATAAGGTTCCGGTTCGTCCGTTTGCGGCTCGGTTTCGGCAGTTTCGGCGGTTTCGGCGGTTTCGGTTTTTTTTCCGAAAAGGTCCCCGAAAAAATCGAAATACCCGCACCCGCTTAAAAAAACGCTTATCGCCGCGAGCGACGCCAAAAACTTTTTCACCGGTTAACTCCCCGCGTCCGCCAGTATACGCCCGGCTAACTCATAGAAATCCTTCAACGAAACCAAACGCGCGCATTTTTCCCTGTAACCGGCGGCGTTGCGTATGCCTTTCAAGTACCAAGCCGCCTGCTTGCGCGCCTCCCTCATTCCGGCGCTTTCGCCCTTATCCCGGACAATCAGCTCGATATGCTCCCGCATAACCGCCAATATTTCCGTCAAATCCAAAGCCGAAGGCGGCTCGCCTGTTTCAACGTAACGCGCTATGTCGCGGAAAATCCACGGCCGCCCGCGCGCCGCCCTGCCGACCATAACCAAATCGCACCCCGTCCGCTCGTACATTTGAACGCATTTCTCCGCGCCGTCAACGTCGCCGTTTCCGATTACGGGGATGTTCACCGCTTTTTTTACGGCGGCGATAACGCCCCAGTCCGCCGTTCCGGAATACGCCTGCCTTTTCGTGCGCCCGTGGACGGCGACCGCCAAGGCGCCGTAATATTCGGCGATTTTAGCCGTTTCGACGGCGTTTATACTGTTTTCGTCCCAACCGGAACGGATTTTCACGGTTACGGGAATATCGACGGCGGAAACGACGGCGTTTATTATCCCGCCGAACAGCTTGGCGTTTTCGGGCTTTAACAGCGCGCTCCCCGCCCCGGTCTTAACCACCTTCGCGACAGGGCAGCCCGCGTTTACGTCAATTATATCCGGGCGTTCGCCCGCCGCGATAACCGCGGCTTTCGCCATAAATTCCGGTTCGCTCCCGAAAAGCTGCACCGCCCGCGGGCGCTCGAACCCGCTTTCAAAGTCGGCGGTTTTCAACAGCGCCGCCGTCTTTTTATCGCCGTAAACCAAGCCCTTCGCGCTTACCATTTCCCCGACGGTATAAGCCGCGCCGTACTTCTTCGCGACGGTTCTGAAAGCGCCGTCGGCGACGTCCGCCATCGGGGCGAGGGCGGCGGTTTTCGCGATTTTGACGTTTTTGATATAAACATATTCCATATATTCGCATATCATTTTATCATTTTTCGTCGAAAATTGCAATAGTTTTCAGAAAAAAAAGGAAGCGGCTGAAGTTGTGTTTTTAAAGATTTATCCCATAATTTTTCCGACCGGCATTATCCGTTGCCTGTGCAACGAAATTACATCTTTTTCACAAAAAATATTTACAATCGGTGAATAATATGCTATTATAATATGCGATAATAGGGGTATTGTATATGAACGTGGGCATCGATTTGGGAACCGCCAACACGGCGGTGGCTTACATATCCGGCGAAGGGAGCCTTGAGCTTCTTGATATGAAGGGCGGTTTTCTTCTTCCGTCTTGCGTTTACGCGGCCCAAAACACCGTCATAACGGGGGAGGACGCTTTAAGACGCGGCGGCGTAAACCCCGAAAATTTTGTTTCCTCCGCGAAAACCCGAATGGGGCGGCCGGAGAAGAGTTATGTCGCGGGGGCGCTGGCGCTTAACCCGACGGACGTCGCCCGCCTTGTCCTTGAAGCGGCGCTCAGGCGTCTGCGCGAGGTTTTTCCCGAAGAAAAAGAGTTCAACGCTTTCATAACCGTTCCCGCCTCGTTTGAAAGCGGGCAAAGAGCGGAAACGCGCAAGGCGCTCGTCGCGGCGGGGTTCAAAATCGGCGATAACTGCGTTATAGACGAACCCGTGGCGGCGGCAATCGCCTACGGTCCGCGATTGGGCGGCGGCAGGGTTTTGGTGATAGATTTCGGCGGGGGGACTCTTGACGTTTCTTTGGTTGAAATCGACCGTATGGGCTCGACGACCGACCCCTCCCGCGTAAAGGTTCTTAAATCCGGCGGCGACCGCGGTCTTGGCGGCGACGATTTCGATAAAGCGATAGCCGGCGCGGTTTACAGGCACATCCGCGACGAAAGCCCCGCGCATACGGATTTGAGTTTCCCTTCGCGCTCGCAGCTTAAGTACGCGAAAAAAGTGGAAGCGCTTTCCCGCGAGGCGAAAGAGAGTTTATCCGCGGACGGTATTTTCGCCGCGAACATATACGACCATGACTTTTTCGAGGACGGCAGCTTCGAGCTTGACTTCGACATTACCTATGAGGAATACGCCGCGCTCGCTTCCGATTTGATAAACAGGGTTAAAGGGGCTGTGATGTCGCCGTTCGGCGGGGAATACCGACCCGACGGCACGGATAAGGTTCTGCTCGTCGGCGGAATGGCGGGGGAGCGGTTCCTGCGGGAGTTCGCCGCCGAAACGTTCGGCGGGGATAAAGTCGTGTTACCGCCGGACAGGATGTACCTCGTCGCGAAGGGGGCGGCAATCTGCAATTCCGATTTGCCGGTTCAAGTGTCCAATAAATCGTTTACCTCCATCGGCGCGCTTTGCGTCAACGAAAAGGGCGAAGACGACATATTTTACTTCATCAAGGCGGGGGAAGACGTCGACCCCGGCAGGAAAGTTTCCCGTTTGTTCAAAACCGGCCGCGATTTCGCGACGGCTATGGTGGTTGAAATAGCGGAATTTGTTTCCGAGGAAAAGAAAACCGTTTCAAGGTTGGAATTAAGCGGATTGACCCCTGATTTCGCGGAAAATCAAACGGTGAGGATAACCTTTTCGGTTAGCGAGGATAAGTATATATCCGTTTCGGCCGAAGAAGTATCGACGGGCAGGGAAATTTCCTGTAATATACGATTGTAAGGGGAAAGGTTGAAAAATAAGAAAGAACGAATCACCATGCCGCAATTTTCATTGGGTTTTGTGCAGGGTGAGGCGGCATGGTCATAAATATGAAATTAACCGAATGGGTAAGGGAACGGCGCGAGGAAAACGAGATACTCGACGTATTTTTACAGATAACCCGGCTTTTGTCGGACGGCAAGGGGCAGGGTGCCGTTTCACCCGCTTTGTACGAGGTTGACGAGCTTAATAACGTCCTCTTTAACGGGAACGAAACCGATTTGCCGAACCCCGCCTCGGATTTCCGCGCGCCCGAAAACGGCAGGAACGGCGAAAAAAGCGACGTGTTCTCGCTGGGGATGTTACTGTATCTCCTGTTGAATAAAGAAACCTATTATCAAAGCAGGAACGTTTCGCCCGCCCTGTTGCTGAAGGCGCGCCGCAGAAGCCCGGGGTTTTCCATGATTAAATCCGAGGACGGCAGACCGGTATCCCTGCTCATGGAAAAGATGACGTCGGTCGACGCCGATGAGCGCCCTTCCCTGAAAGACATTCTCGCGGTTTTGAGCGGGTATGTCTGCCGTTTTTCGGTATTGCCGCAAAACATACAAACGGGCGAGGTTTTCGGTGAAATAACCCGCTCGTTCACAGGTTCGCAAAGTTATAAGTTCATGCCCGAAAGCCGCTACGTTATCGACGGCGTAACGCTGGCGCCCGTATCGCAAACGCCGCTCCTGATACCTTTCAGACTGGTGAGGAAGCAATACGCCTTGGAGGTCGTCTACGCGAAAGAGGGACGCTGGTCTTACGCGGTAAAAAAGCCCGACGCGCCGGAAGTTCCGCCCGCTTCGGAGGAAGCCTTTTCAATCGTTCCGAAAGCGACCGCCGCCCTGTACTATTGCGACGCCTTTTACGGCGCGCGCGACAGCACGCTTTTATGCGGGACCGACGGCTATTCGTTCGAGCTGGGTTATTCCGAGGGCGGCGGCAAAAACGTCAAAATAAGCAGGGAGGGAACCTTGGTCGCCCCCGAAAGGATAGGAACGCGCATACTTTCCATGTTGAAGCAAACGGGAAAGGCGCCGGGCGAAATCTCACGCGTCGCCGTCTACGGTTACGGCGTGTTCCCCGCGAAAGGGGCGAACGCCGCCAAGGTTATGCCGGCGGTAACGAAAACAATCAACGACATATTCCCGGAAGACGTCAACATCTGCAGTTTAAGCGGGGAAGATATTTTGAGGGGCGCGGCGCTTTACATATCGGATAACGGGATTGTCCCGGGGAAAGCGTCGGAATATGCCGAATACGATTACGGGATAACCGTAAGCGACCCCGTATCGCAAAGATACGCGTTTCAGACGCTCATTCCGGCGGGAACGCCCGTTAAGGGGGGGGTTGAGGTCAAAACCGTCTTTCGCCCGTCCGCAAGCGATATAAGGAACGGAATATGCGCGGTCATGCTGTTTAGGCGCGAAAAGGGGTTTGAACACGTGAACAGCACGCTTGAGCCCGACGGCGACAAAATCAAACTCGCAAAAAAGATAAAGGTTCCCCTGCCGTCTGAAATTACCTCGCCCCGCCCCGTCGAGTTAACGCTCAGAATGGACGAGACGGGCGGAATGGACGCCGAAGCGCGCGCCGCCTTTTCCGGCGAAGAGTAAAAGTATGAGCGGAATTTTAAAAATCGCCTTTTATGTAAGACAAACGAGGGTTTTAGGACCGTATAACCGATTCGCCCTGTGGGTTCAGGGCTGCGAAAGGAACTGCGCGGGCTGTATCGCGCGGAGCATGAAGGACAGGCGCGGCGGCGAGGCGGTTGAAATACCACGGTTAACCGATATAATTCTCTCGGTTAAGGGCGTAGAGGGGATTACGGTCAGCGGCGGCGAACCGTTCCTGCAGGCGGAAGGGCTGTCGGCTCTTATCAAGGCCGTCCGCGAGGAGCGCGATTTCGGCGTAATCGTTTACACCGGCTACGCGCTTTCCGAGTTGTCCGGCGCGCTGCTGAACGAAACCGACACGCTGATTGACGGCGAATACGTTGAATCGCTCGACGACGACAAAGGCTTCAGGGGTTCGTCGAACCAAAACGTGGTTCATCTGACCGAAAGGTACGGGAACTGCGGTTATTACGACGGAAACGAAGGCAGGAAAACCGAATTTTTTATAAGCGGCGGCAAGCGGGTGATGGTCGGCGTCCCCTCCCGAAGCGCGAAGAAGTTATGGAGGAATTTATAACGCATGATTTTAGACAAAAGCGACTTCATAAAAATCGAAAACATTAAAACGGGGGACGACCCGCTTGATATTTGGGTGATTCAAGGCGGCGGAACGCGCGCTTTCAATCCCGACGACAACTACGGGAGCTTTGATATTTTTATGGCCGACGGCTGCCTTTACATAAGGCACGACGGCTCGGACGAGGAAATGGGCGTTTATTTCGACAGCCCCGCGGTTTCAGACGCGATAGGCACTTTCGGGATAGTCGAATTGCTTGACGACAATTCTTTCGCCGATAAGGGCAGGTACGTCTTTCCGAGGGGGAAAAACCGCATAATACTGAAAAAAGCCGACGGGGGGATTTTGCTCGGATTTTCGGAGTACCGCCCGAACGCCCAAAGCACCCCGAACGCCCAAAGCGCCCCGATTACGCAAGACAAAGAAATTCCCGCCGACAATCCGGAAAACGGCTTCGACGGCGATATAAAAAAAAGGCTGGAGAATTTAAAAGGCGACATAAAAGCGGATATCGGCATCCTCGGCGGAATAGACGGCGGCCGGTCGGCTATGGTCGCCGAAAGGCTTTCCGAATTGGAGGAAATAGCGGGGTTGCTGGAGAACGCCATGGCCGAACTGGTGGAGCGCAGGAACAAAACCATATCGGAGCATTTAAGCAATGGCTGAAATCAAGCGGTTGGAATCCGAGTTAAAAAAACTGCGGCGCGAGCTTGACGAATACCGCGACGTTTCCAAAAAGCGGCTGAATTTGCTGGAAAGCGGCAATATTGCGGTAGCCGGCGACATAAAGACGGGGAACGGGTTTCAAGAACCGGGGTTCGGCGAAGAAGAGGCAAAGACCGAAATTCGGCGGCGAATGTCGGATATCAAGCAAAAATATTCCGCGCTGGAATCGGAATTAAAACGGCTTTACGAAGACGAGTCGCGTGAAAACGCCCTCGCGGTCGCGCGGGTCAGGGAAGACGCCCGCGCCTTGGCGGAAGAGCGCGAGCGCGAGCGCGTCCGGGCGGAGAACGCGCTGAACGATATTTTGGATTATTGCGACGCGATAAGCGGCAAATACCCTTTCGAAGAATTCGCGCCGGGCGCGGCGGCGCGTTATAAGAGCGGCGCGGAAGAATTGAAGGGATTCTATAAGAACGGCTTATACCAATCGGTAATCGGCGCGGCGGCGGGGTTAAGGCTTCGGATTGATTTGGACGCGGAAGAAATTTCGCGGTTGAGCGAGCGGCATAAATCCTATTCCGACGTTCTTTTGGAAAACGCCCGGGAACTTGAGACGGTTATCGCGGAAATAAAGACGGTCGAAGGGTTAAGCGGCGCGTTTTACGAGGACGAGGGGCGGGCGTTCGCGGGCGCGGATTTGGATTATTGGACGGGCGGCGTTTATTCCGGGGTTTTGGGCGAAACGCGTGAAATCCTTGATTCCGTAAAATCAAGCAAACCCGAAAGCACCGCCGGCGTCTACCAAAAAAGCGAAATCCTGCGTAAGAACGCCGCCGAACTTTCAAAGGCGCGGGATGATTTTATAAGCGCGGTAAAAGCCTATGACGAGCGGATGTATATAATCGCCCCCGACGTCGAAAGGGTTATGAACTCGCTGGGGTACGAATGCGAGGACTGGTATTTTTTCCGCGACGGCGAAAACGGCGAAAAATCGGCGGGCAAGAAAGACGCTTTCAGAATGGTTTTCGGGGCGTTCGCCGTCGATATATTCCCGATATTCAACAAAGCGGCCTCGCGGTACGAAAATCATATCGGGATTGAGGTTGACGAGGGAATTTACGGCGCGAACGCGGGTTCGGTCGCCGAATCGGTGAAAAAAGCCGTTAAGGGCGTTTTCAAGGGCAAGGTAATCGCCGATTACGCCGAAGAAACGTCGGCGGCGGAGAAGACGCGGGCGGTTCTTGTCAGGGCGGTTAACGGCGGGGGTGCGGTATGAGCGGTGAAATGAGGGGCGGTATATATTCGCTCGGCGCGGTGAGGTTGGCGCGTCTGTCGGGCGAGTTGGTCCTCGCTTTGCTGAAAGCGGACGGCGCTTCGGCGAAGGCGCTCGGCAAGTCTGTTTTAAACCTCGGAAAAGAGCGTAAGGAGCGCAGGCGCGGCAATCTTGACTTTGAAATAGCCGCCGAAGCCGCGAAGCTGTGGATTGTCGCAAACGAGGAAAGCCGCAGGATAAACGCGGTTATCGAGGAAATACAGGCGGAAAAACAAAAGCGGACGTCCGCCGTTCGCGCGGAATTGAAAGACGACGGCGACCGTTTCGCTTACATGAAAGAACTGGGCAAATCGCGGGAAAAAATCAATATTTTCATAGCCGAAAAAGCCGAGGAAATTTCACGCGGGTTTATCGGGAAAATGAACGCCGAAGCGGATAAATTCAAATATAAAACAAGCGTTTGGCGGGAGGAACTGCTGTCCGAAGCAAAAAAACTGTCGGGCGATATCGCCGGGCGGGACGCTTTCGTTAAAGACGCCGCCGAAAAAACAATCGCGAAAGCGCGGATGTTTTGCGCCGATTTGGAAAAACGCTACGGTTTCGCCGAACGCGGTTTATTGGAAGAACACCTTTGTTCGGCCGAGCGGCTGTTGGGTTCGGGGAACCGCGAGGCGGCGATAATCGCGGCATTTGACGCGGTTAACGAAGCGGCTTCGCTGATTGCGCGGACGGAGGCGCGGTTAGCCCTTCCGGAGGCGATGTACGCGCTGTGCGTGAGTTCTCTGGCGGAATGTCGGGAATTATTAACCTCGGGGCGGAGTTTCGAGGTTAAAAACTCGCCGATAACAACCGCCGAAAAAATCGGCGGGGAAAGCGAAATTTACGATATTGACCTGGCGGAATTTACGGGGGACGAATACGGGCGGCTTACCGACAGAGTGAAAATGTTCGCCGAGCGGCTGGAAAAACCCGTTTACGCGTTCGCCGACGGGGAATTGGACGATATACGCTCGGGCATAGACGAACTGTACCGGGAAATCAACGGAATGCTGTTAAAAGGGATTGAATTGGTCAACAACGCGTTCTTGCGCGATTATATGCGCGAATGTGTCGCCGACGCGCTGGAAGGGTGCGGCTTGCGCGAGGAGGACGCCGGAGAGGAAGAAACCCCGAACGCGAGCGCGCAAAGGTTCGTCAACCCGAATACGGGCGAGGAAATAAGCGTTATGTTCGCCTCGCGGTTTGACGAACGCGACGCCTTGCAAACCGAAATGCGGGTGTTCGGCGAAGCGAAGGATTACGGAACCGCCGAATGTGGGCGCAGGTTAGACAAATACCGCGTTCGGATTCTGGAAAAAATGGGGAGCGACGAAACGCTTCGCGGCGAGGGCATGGAAGCGGAACTTCGTTGCGCGGAAGAAACGGGGAACCGAAACAGGCTGAGCGTAAGGGAAATGTCATGAATTCCATATTTGAACTGTCGTCAACGAGAATGTTCTGCATAATAGGCAATCTGCGCGACGTTTACTGTACGCGGGATTTAAAGCTGCTCGGTTTCGAGGAACTGTTGAGCGGTTATCTGCGTGACCGCGGCTTCGACGCGGTAATATTCTTTTCGGGGGCGCTCGGCAGGCTGAAAACCGTCGATAAGGCGAGCCGCGATTTTCTTAACGGCAAGGCGGCGAAATCCGCGAAAAAGGCGGGAATGAGCAAATTCAAACGCGCCGGCGAACCGCGGGGGGCGGGCGGCGACGACGGCGACCGCGACGGGAAACTTCCTTACGAGCGCGCGGGATTGGAGGACAGTCTGGCCGTCGCCGAATTGAACCGTTTTATGACTCAGACCGAAAAGCGCGTCGCCGTTATTTTCACCAGTCTCGACGATTTTGTGAACAAGACCTCGCCCGAAAACAGGCGGGTGTTCAACGCCTGTTTCGACGACTGGAAAAGTCTCGGCACGGAAAACCGCAACATATGCGTGTTCTTGTCGAAAAACCTTGACGCGGGGAACATTCAGCAGATTTTTACGGCGCGCGGCGAAATGTCAATGGCGTCGCTTTTCGTAAGCGAGAACGCCGGCGCGGGCGCGAGCTTCAATAAAAATTCCTGCTTGATTGTGCGTAACCCGCGCAACGACGAAATCGCTTCCTTGCTGGAATATCTGCGCGTCGTCGGGATAAGGCGCGTTTCATCGGGGAAAGAGACCCGCGTAAGGCTGACCTTTAACCGTTTTGATTTTGAAACGTTAACCCGCGAAACGGCTTTTTACGGCAGGGAGTCGGATATAACCGACCTAAAGCCAATCAAGGAAAAATTCGAGAAATACATGGCGTCGTCGGAAGGGGACAAGGTTTTTGTCGACCCGAAAATATTAAGGCGCGAGTTGTTCCCCGAGTGTGCCGGCGACTATAACCGCGACGACCCCATGGAACTGCTGAAAACCACCCGGGGGTGGGAAACGGCGGCGCGCGCCCTGGAACAGGCGCTGACGGCAATCCCGAAACCCGAGGAAAACGAGGCCGCGCAACCCGCCGCCGGCAATTCGGAGTTTTTTGTTCAGCGTCTCGGAACAAGGCGGGAAACAGGAGGGGAAGCCCCCGTCCCGAACTTCGTTTTGCAAGGACCGCCCGGCGTGGGTAAAAGCGAGATTGCGGGCTTGATAGGGAGGATACTGTCCGGGCGGGGCATACTTAAATCGGGGCATACCGTCGTCGCGAACCGTTCCGGTCTTGTGGGGCAGTATGTGGGTTCGTCGGCGATTAACACCGCGAACATGATTGAACAGGCGCAGGAAGGCGTTTTGTTAATCGACGAGGTGTATTCGCTCGTCAACAAAGGCGGCGGCTCGTCTTCCGGCGAGAATTACTGCGCCGAAGTGTTCAACACGCTCGTCGCGGCGATGACGGACAAATCCAAGCGCTTTTGCGTAATCTTCTCCGGTTACGAATCGAAAATGGACGACGTGTGGCAAATGAACGAGGGGCTGTATTCGCGGTTCGGCGAAGGCAACGTAATCGACCTTGACGATTTTCCGCCGCCCGTTCTCATGGAAATATTCGCGGCCGATATAAAAAAATCGGGGATAAGCCTTGACGGCGAGGTCGCGCGCGACTTGCCGGTATTCTTTCAAAATTACTACAACGACAGGGACAGGCTGAAATTCGCCAACGCCCGCGACATAAAGAACTTGGCGAGAACGGTTATACGGGCGGCTTTCGCGAGGAGCGGCGGCCGCGTTTCGGAATGTACCGTTACCAAAGCCGATTTCGGGAGATATGAAAAGAGTTTTATAAAACGCGGCTCTTTTGATGAAAACGACGTTTACAGGCAGTTGAGGCGGTATACGGGGCTGGGTTTTTTAGAAGAAATGTTCGACGACCAAAGCGCGCTTTTTCAAGAATGTGCCGACAAAAAGCTGCCTTATCCCGGTCCCATACACATGATATGGTGCGGCAATCCCGGAACCGGAAAATCCACGGCGGCGAAACTCACGGCGGAACTGTACCATTTCCACGGAATACTCGGGGGAACCAACCCCGTTTACGTCGACGCGGGAACCCTGCTCGGCCAGTATGTGGGTCAGGCGCAGCAGTTAATCAACGAGAAAATGGACGAGGCGGTGCGGCACAATACGGTGCTGGTAATCGAAGAGGCGTATCAGCTCCTGCCCGAGAACTGCTCTTTCGGGCGGAGCGTGGTAAACGCCATGCTTAACCGCATGGAGGAAGACCGCCCCCGTTTCAACGTGATATTCATACTGTACGGGGAATATTACGACGCGTTTTTGAAAATCAACCCGGGTCTTGAATCGCGGACGGCCACCTATTGGTTTCCGGACTACACGTCGCCGCAACTGCGGAAAATCCTGCGGAAAATGCTCGGCGACGGCGGCGACGCGATAACCGCGCCCGCTTACAGAAAAGCGGCGCTTAAGCTCCGCGAACTTTACAAGAGCGGGGATTCAAGAAAAGGCAACGCGAGGATTGTGCGGAAAATGCTCGAGGATATGCGGCAAAAACGGTTCAAACGCATGCGGGCGGAAAAAAGCGGCGACAAGTATTTGTTTGTCGAAAGCGACGTCGCGGTCGAAAAATACGTCCCGAAAAAGCAGTTGACGGTATTCAGTTTAAATTAGACATACGGGGGTGGATTATGAAATACGGCGTTTTTATGCGGACCAGAACCTACGGCGGGGATTACACATGGATTAACAAGCCCGATTATATGCCCGCCGACATCTACAAAACCTGCCAGAGTATAATCGCGTTAAGGGAAAAGCAGACCTTCGACGCCTTAAGCGAAGAGGACTGGTACGGGAACTTTTTCTATATCAAAGCGGGCGGGTGCTGTATGCTGGCGAGAATGGCGAAAACCAAGTATTCCGATTCATACGGGAGGAGCATATTTTCGTTCGAGGGCGTTTCGGTTAAGAGCGAAAACGAAAAACGGTTCTTCCTCGACATACCGAATTTGATTAACGCCATGCTCCCCCCGACGAAGAGTTTCCGCGCGCGCTTTGAGGAGGAGGAGAGCGTTCCGGACGTTTTCACGGCGGAGTCGCCCATAAACCCGTTAAGGAGCGCGTCTGTCCCTCGCGAGGTTCACCCCGCCGTGAAAAACAACGCGGCGTTCAAAAATTTGATGAACTTCATAGCTTATTCGGAAGCTCCGTCGGGGTTTATATTCGGCGCCCGCGCGAAGGATTTTTCAAGCTACGTCAATAAAACCGCGCTGGGGATAAAAAACATTTTTGATTACGAGCGCCCCGAACCCGCGTCGGTTCGGGAAAACGCTTTCGCGGAAAAATACAGGCCCGTTTCCTGCGATTATAAAAAACCCGCCGCGACGGGCACGGAAAAAACGGCGGTCTATATCGTCGTCCGCGAAAGAGGGAGAGAGGTTTACGAATACTGCTGGCAGGTGTGTTCCCTTGAAAACGGCGGGGCGAAATTCACGACAAAGTATTATCAGGTGAACGACAGGCTTTTGCTGCCCGCCCTGGAACTGCAAAAGGAAAGCATTGTGAACTTTCTGGTTGAAAGCGGTTGGAAAAAGCAGCAATACGGGCTTAGATTCGAGAAGGAAACGTTCGCGCGGGAGGGAAAATAACATGAGCTTCGATATTAACCGCGAGATAATTTACTTTAAGTATTCGCCGCAAAAATCAGTCTCCGCCGCCTCAAAAGAACCGGAATACGAAGGGTTGGATTTGTACGCGATTTCACGCCCGGAAGGGATTGACGAAGCGGACTTCGCCACCCTGCTCAACTTTTTCCGCCGTATCGACGGCGAGTATAAATTCGACGGCGCAAGATACGCGAACGAAACGCTCACAAGCAACAACCTGCATTTCTTCTGTTTGAACAGCGGGGCGGCGATGTTCAAAATAACGGAAAGCGCGGGGACGCCGGGGAACGGGCAGGCGGAGCTTTTCGGCTTTTTTATCGCGCTTTCCGACGTAAGGACGGCGTGGCTTTATATCGATAAGCTCTGTTATATGCTCGCGGGGGAAGAACCCGGAAAAGCCCAAAGCGGAACGATTGAGGAAGACATGGTTTCAGGGTTGGACGCGAACTCGGTTAAGGAACTGCCGCCCGTGTTCAGGTCGTCGCTCATGGAACTGGCGGGGCGTTTGGCGGTTGTTAATTTTCCGGAAAGTTTCGCGCTGACTTGTCTGCCGGAAAGTTTTTTCCCCGACGGCGTAAAGGTGTACGAAAACGGTTTTATGCCGGTGAAAACCGACGGCTCGGCTAAAGAAAAAACGATTGAATTTGACGACGCTTTGCTGGCGAGATTATCCGGCGAGTGTAAGGAGCCGCTTAAAAGCGCGGTCATAATAAGCGTTTCAAACGACGACGAGGAAAACGTCGCGGAGGTAAAAAAAGGCGGATTTTTCGGCAAATTCAAAAAAAATCAGCAGTCTCAGCGGGAGGTTAAGGCGGTTAATCAGTGGCGGTATGATTTTATCAGCAATTTACAGCGTCAAAGCGAAAATTGCGATTTTATACGCTTGAACGCCCCCGTCGAATATTCCCCGATAATGGATACGTTCAAGGCGTACGTCGGAATTGTCCCGGGTTCAAAAGAGGACAAGCTGATTCCGGTTTCAAAAATACCGAGCGCGAATATATTCATCCCCGGAGCGAGGCGGAGACCGTCCGTCGCGTCTATGGAAGCGCCGCCGTCCGTCGCGTCTATGGAAGCGCCGCCGCCCGTCGCGTCTATGGAAGCGCCGCCGTCCGTCGCGCCGATGGAAGCGCCGCCGTCCGTCGCGCCGATGGAAACGCCGCCGTCCGTCGCGCCGAAGAAAGAGGCGAAACCGTCCGTTACGCCCATGAAAGCGGGGAGAAAGCCGTCCGCCGTTTCCGAGACCGTACCGCCCTCCCATTCACCGAAAGCGGCGGTTATAGATATGGTGGCGACGGGTTCGTCGCCGTCCGCGAATACGGCGTCGCCGTCCCATTCGCCGAACGCGCTGTCGCTGGATATGACGCCGCGCGGGAAAAGCGCGTGGGACAGCGAGCCCGAAACGCGCTACGGCAGTTTGGTCGTGAGCGGCGCGAACGAACTTTACGGAGACGACGGGGAACCGACCCGCCCGAAATTCGGGCGGTCGCAGATTGACAAGTCGGCGGTGGAGGATATGATGCCGCACTCCATTTACATGAACTCCCCGAAAGCCGCCCCGGTCAAACCGCCGGTTACGCCGCCGCCGCCGCCGATTTTTGAAGTTAAGCCGATTGTGGAAGAGGACGAATCCGACGACGACGACGTCGCTCCCGCTATCGAGATTGCGCCGTTTGTCCAAGAACCCGAACCCGCGACCGCGTCGCCGCCGTTTGTCCAAGAACCCGAACCCGCGACCGCGTCGCCGTTTGTCCGGGAACCCGAAGCGCCGCCCGTTTTGGAGACCGTGCCGGCTTACCCGTCCGAATGGGAGATAAAGCCGATGACGAACCCTTCGTCTTTGCCGCCTCCGCCGGTTCCGGTAACAATCGCGCCGTCTTCCGTTTGGAACGCTTCTTCGGCGGAAACCGAAGAAGACGGGGAAACGTCGGGCGAAATGGAGGCGGTTACGTTGAAGCCCAAATCGTCGGGTAATTCCGTCATGGATTTGTATTATCAGAATTTAAAGAACAAGAAATAACACAGGAGGAACGTATATGAACGTTACCATCTCAGCGAAGAAAATGAATTTGGGCGAATCTTTCGCCGATTACGCGGACAAAAAACTGTCCAACAAACTCAACCGTTTTTTCGGCGAGGGAACCGAAGCGAAAATCACCATTTCGGCAATTCGGGACATTATAACGCTGGAGCTTACCGTTAAGCACGACAATCTTATTTTCCGGGCGGAACAGACGGCCGCCGAAAAGACCGACGCGCTCGACGCCTGCATCGACAGGATTGTGCGCCAAATCAGAAAAAACAAGACAAAGGTGGAAAAGCGGCTCCATTCCTCCGCGTTCAACGAGGCGTACGGCGATGAAATCGAGGAACAGACCGAGTTTCGCGTCGTCAGGAAAAAGCAGTTCGTTCTGCGCCCGATGACGGTTGAAGAGGCTATTTTACAGATGAATATGCTGGGGCACACGTTTTTTATGTTCAAGAACGGCGGTACCGGCGAAACCAACGTCGTTTACAAACGCGACGACGGAAACTATTCGCTTTTGGAACCCGTGAAAGACTGAAGTTAAATGGATTTTATAAATATTCGCGTGTTTTTTTCAAAAACCGGGCGGGCGAAGTATATTTCGCATTTGGATTTGTACCGCGCGATGACGCGCGCCGTTAAGCGCGCCGCGCTACCCGTATGGCTTACGGAAGGTTTCAACCCGCGTGTTTATATGACCTTCGCCCTGCCTTTGGCTCTCGGAATCGAAGGGGCGAACGAGTCTTTCGATATGCGCCTGACAAGGGAGCTGCCCTTTCGCGAGATTGCCGAAAGGCTTGATTTCGCGTTAAAAGGGGCGGAGGGGTTAAAGGTAAATTCGGCGGTCGCCCCCGTTCGCGACGCCGATGAAATTGAAAAGGCGGAGTACGAGATAACGTCCCCGCACCCGAAAGAATTGGCGGATTTTTTTTCTCGCCCGGAAATTATCGTTGAAAAGAAAACAAAAAAAGGAACGCGGGTTATCGACGCCAAACCCCTGCTTAAATGGGAAAACGGTTTTTTGACGCTCCCAGCCGGAAACAGGCTTAACATAAACCCGTGGAACGTGTTGGGCGGCGTTGAAACCGTCAACGTCATGAGAACGGCCGTCTTGTGCGCGGACGGCGGGGAATTTGCGTAGACGCGGACGTATAAGGTATAAAGGTTGAAAAACAAAAAAGGACGAATCACCATGCCGCAATTTTCATTGAGTTTTGCGCAGGGTGAGGCGGCATGGTCATAATTATGATAAAACTTTCCCCGCTCTTTTCGGACGGAATGGTTCTCCAAAGGAACGCGGACATAAAAATCTCGGGGCTTTCCGCCCCGGGCGATATCGTCGGGATAACCTTTCGCGGCGAACGCTTCACGGCGGAAGCCGACGAAGGCGGGGCGTGGGCTTGCCGAACGGGCAAATTCCCCGAAACCGCCGAGCCTTGCGAAATGACGGTCGTTTCAAAAGAAGGCGAGGTTGTTATCCGCGACGTCCTTGTGGGCGACGTTTGGCTCTGTTCGGGTCAGTCGAACATGGAGCTGACTTTGGATCGCGTCCGCCACAACTACCCCCGCGAGTTGACCGCGACCGACCCGCTCATCCGGCAGTTAAAAGTCCCGCAGGTTTACAATTTCGACGCGCCCGTCGCCGAACGCGGGCTGTCGGATTGCGCGTGGGAGAGTTTTAATCCGGCGACGGCGCCGGGTTTTACGGCGGCGGGCTATTTTTTCGCGAAAAATCTGCGCGGGCGTTATAAAATCCCGATTGGCCTGTTCGCCTGCGCGGTGGGCGGAACGCCTGTCGCCGCTTGGATGAGCCGCGATATGCTGGAAAGTTTGAATTTAAGCGGCGACCTTGACGAAGCGGTCGAATGTCAAAGTCCCGGATACGTCGAAAAAATCTTAAGCGACTACGATTTATACGAGCGGGATTATCACAAACGGCTGAACGAGGCGGACGAGGGGTTAAGGCAAGGGTTTATGAACGCTAAATACGACTGTTCGGGCTGGGAAGAGGTTTCGCTTTGCGCCCCCGTCGAAAAGTCCGGCTCTTACTGGTACCGCAAAACCGTCGAAATCCCCGAAAGCCTTTCCGGGAAAGAGGCGGCAATTTTCCTCGGAACCGCCGTCGATATGGACGAGGTATTTATAAACGGCGGAAAAATCGGCGCGACCCATTACCGTTACCCCCCGCGGGAATATAAGTTCGTATTGCCGGAGGGGAAAATGACAATAGCGGTAAGGTTGCTTTGCTTTAACGGTTCGGGCGGCTTTACGGCGGGGAAGAATTATTTTATCGCCGCCGAAACAAAGACGATAAACGTCGGCGGCGCGTGGAAACGCCGATTGGGCGCGCCGTTCGAGCCCAAAAAACCGCAGACGTTTTTCGCGTATAAGCCGACGGGGCTGTTTAACGGCATGATTTCCCCGTTGTCGAATTACGCCGTAAAAGGCGTAATCTGGTACCAAGGCGAATCCGACGCGGGCGAACCCTCGCGTTACGGCGAAAAGCTGACGGCCGTGATAAAGGGCTGGCGCGAGTTATGGGGGATTGAAGATATGCCGTTTTTAATCACGCAACCCGCGTATTACGGTTATACCGGAAACGCGGACTGGGAAATACTCCGCGAACGGCAAAAATTATGCTTATCCCTCCCGAACACGGGTCTTGCCGCCGCGTATGATTTGGGCGAACACAACGACCTCCACCCGCAAAACAAGCGCGATATAGGCGAACGCTTAGCGCGGCTCGCCTCGCGCGTAGCCTACGGCGAAAGACTCCCGCCGAATATGTTTGAGATGTACAACCTTTTAAAATGAAAACTTCAATGAAAAAACTTGTCGTCCCCGCCGTTTTTCTCGCCGCCGCCTTAACCGCGTTTTCCCCCGGTCTTTATCGGACGGCGGTTGACGCGGATTATCAAAGCGGGCTTTCGCGCCGTAACACCCTCGCCACGACGGGGGACCCGGCGCGTTATTCGGTTTTCACCGCCGACGGGAATAAAATCACCGCCAAGGGGTTCTACGGCGGCGACGTCGTTTCAAACTTTGAAATCGTCGCGGATTTCAGAAAGGTTTCCCTTGAGTTCAAACCGCTTTCAGACGGCGCGTACACCGCCGTTTTCGAAGGGATTCCGAGTTACGCGAGCCATGCGTATATAAGGCTTACGATGAAATCGGGGTTTGTGTACAATTACCGCGTCGAATACGGCGACGGTTGGTTTTTCGGCGATAACGGCTTAGCCGACAAAAACGGCGAAATCGTGGAGAACCATACCGACGTCGGCGAATTTTTATCGGCGCTGTACCTCGTCAACGTCGACGGAACGGCGGAGACCGCCGACGAAACCCTTTTCCGCATAAAGTCGCTTACCGACGGGATAATCGCGGGACTGGAAAACGATTACGATAAAGCGCGCGCCATTTCCGGCTGGGTCGCCGATAATATCTACTACGATTCCGACGCCCGCGAAAACGACGTAAGCCTTGACGTAATCGCGCTTAACCGCGTACTTGACGTTTCCCGAACCACCTGCGCCGGTTACGCCAACCTAACCGCGGCCATGCTTGAGGCGGCGGGAATAAAAGCGGTAACCGTCATAGGGAACGCGGTTAACATCAGCGAATACGAAACCCTCCTCACCGCGAACCGCCATCACGAATGGACGGCGTTTTGGCACGGCGCGGAAAATCGTTGGGTAATGCTCGATTCCGGCTGGGACAGCGGGAACGTCTATAAAAACGGCAAGTATAACGCCAAGAGCAACCCGCGGAAATATTTCGACATATCGCCGCTTGCTTTCTCGCAAAACCACCGCGCCGAAAAAGCCGAATACCGCTCCTATTTCAGCGCGCCCCTCTACTACGCCTCCCTTGAGGAAACCGTTCCGGAAACGACGACCGGCGAACCGCCGCAACCGACGGCGGCGGACGAACCGTCCCCGCCGCAATCCCATTCTTCCGAAACGGAAAAGACAAGCGGGCTTCCCGCGTTTTCGCAATCCGAAACCGTTGAAGAGCCGACGTCGGGAGACTCCGCCGACAAAGAACTCCCGACGTTGGTTCCGCCCGCCGAACCGGCAAAAACGAGCGAACCGAGCCGGACCGATTATCCCGAACCCGCGTTCGCCTCCGATTTGCCCCTGCTTATAACGGTCGGGGCGCTTTCGGCGGGCGCGGCGATTACCGGAGCGGCGTTACTGTTTAAGATAAACAAAAGGAAATAGCGCCGCATATAACGAACCCGCGCTCCGTCTTTACCGGAACGCGGGCGTCGACATTAAAACGTTCATATCGTGATTTTTTATGAAATCCCCTCCCGTTAATCCGCCAAATAGCTTTTAACGAGCATCTGCAAAAGTTCGTCGCGGTCAACGTGCCTGATAAGGCTCCTCGCGTTGTTGTATGTGGTGATATAGGTGGGGTCTTCCGACAGAATATAGCCCACGAGCTGGTTTATGGGGTTGTAACCTTTTTCCCGCAGGGCCTCGTACACGGTAATAAGTATTTCCCTCATTTCGTTTTCGCGTTCATTGTGAACCGAGCCGAAAGCGATAGTCTTATCAATCATAACAATCTCCTTTGCTTGTTACAGCTTATACATTGTAATTATATACTAAAATGACGAATTATACAAGCCTTTTTTATTTATTTTTTTATTTTTTTGTCTAAAAGGTACGTTTTTTATATTTTTTTCAAAAATTTATGTATAATTTATAAATAATTACCATTGAATTATTAAATAAAAAATGTTATAATACCTATGACTTATATTTTTAAGGGGGATTTCCAATGGCCGAGAAACAACAAAAGCAGAGCGCGCAGAGCGGGGTTTTCAAAACCGTTCCGATGGGTTTTGATAAGAGAGAAGTCAACCTTTATATAAAAGACTTGATAAAAAAGAAGGATGAGGAAGCCGAGGAGCGTATTTCCAAGGAAATTCTCAAGCATCAAAACTCAAGCGGCGGCGGGGACGGTTCCGGGAAAATCGCCGAACTGACCAAAGAGCTTGAGGCCGCGCGCGAAAAATGCTCAAAACTTGAAACGCGCTGCTCAAATATGCAAACCAATTTGGACCGCGTTTCCGACGAGCTTGAAAAAGCGAAGAGCCAAGGCGGCGGCGGGGGCGGGGGCGGCGGCGCGAAAACGGTTAAAGCGGCGAAAGCCGAAGCCGATAAAATCATTAACGACGCCAAAAGCCAAGCGGCGGAAATCATCGGGAACGCCAAGAAAAAATCCAAATCCGCGAAATCGGGCGCGGGCGGCGGAAATCCGGAATCGTTCAAAACCGTTATCGCCAAGTTGGACGAAGGGAAAAAACAGCTTGACGGCGCTTATTTCGCCATTTCCGCTTTGTTTGAGGCCGCCGCCGCCGCCGCGAAGAGCGGCGCGGATTCGGCGGGCGCCGCATCCGTTTCCGAAAGTTACGCCGAACCGGCGGTCGCGGCTAACGTCCCCGAAAAAAGCGATGAATTCGGCGAATTTGCCGACTTCGCCGTCGGCGATTCCGCGAACGTTTCGTCAAGCGGCGGCATGAGCGACGAATTCAGCGAATTTGCCGACTTCGCCGTCGATGATTCCGCGAACGCTTCGTCAAGCGGCGGCATGAGCGACGAATTCAGCGAATTCGCGGATTTGGCGATTGACGGCGATTCCGCCGGGGGCGACGAATTCAGCGAGTTCGCGGCTTTCACGGTTGACGGCGATTCCGCCGAGGGCGAAACCGCTCCCCCGCTTGTCAAAAAAGATAACACCGGCGAATTTTCGGAAGAGTTTCAGGAGTTAATGCTTTCCCCCACCGCGAAATCCGTTAAGGGCGAGAACCTGACCGAGAAGGACGTGGTTAAAACTCAGGATAAAGGCGCCGACCTTGACGAAAGCCTGTTTGAGATGATGCTTTCCCACGACGTCGGCGCGCTTAAAGCGACGCGAAACGACGACGGCGGGTTTTCTATCTCCGGCGCGGGCGGGACGTTTAGGAACGCGGGGGACGTTACGCTTGACGCGCCGCCCAAAAGAACGTCGAGACCGCCCGCGGCGGCGAGCGAAAAAACAATCGTCGGTATTCCGCCCGACCCGCAGGATTTGATGTGGAACTTCGATATTGACGAAGACGCGGAAGAAGACGAGGATATGGTTTCCGACAATATTGAAATTTCGGATTTGCTGATGTAAATTCCATGAAAATAACCGTTGACCAACTCAAAGAAATCGCGCCGTCCCTTAAAATGGGCGACAGGGTGTCGCTTTTCGGATACGTTTACACCGCGAGGGACGCGGCGCATCGGCGGATGGCGCGGCTTGCCGAGAACGGCGAGCCGCTGCCGTTCCCGATTGCGGGGGCGGTGATTTATTACGCCGGACCCACCGACGCCCCGCCCGGCGCGATAATCGGTTCCTGCGGTCCGACGACGTCGGGCAGAATGGACGCTTTCACACCCGCTTTGCTTGATATGGGGCTAATCGCGACCATCGGAAAAGGACAGAGAAGCCCCGAGGTAATCGAAGCGGTCAAACGCAATAATGCCGTTTATCTGTGCGCGATAGGGGGGGCCGGCGCACTTGCCGCCCGGTACGTGAAATCGTGTGAGACCGTCGCGTTCGACGACCTCGGTTGTGAAAGCGTCAAGAAGTTAGGGTTTGAAAATTTTCCGCTGATTGTCGCCGTCGACTCGGAAGGTCGTGATATTTTTACATTTGGCAGGGAAAAATATGGCGGAATTTTTGTGCAAAATTAACATTTTTTTTCATATAAAAACCGATATTGTGCGAAAAAGTTAGAATTTTTATTTTTTTTTTGTAATTTCATTGACAATGAAAAGGCATAATGTTACAATTTTCTTGGGTTAGGTAGGTGAGAACCGTGGCCGAGCTTGACGTCAGCGGGTTGTCCGACGAGCGGTTACCGACGGAAGGACTGTCCGACGAACAGTTACTGGCGAAAGGGTTGTCCGGCGAACAGTTGTCGGCGGAAAGCCGCGAGACTTCCGCCCTGTTTCTCCGCTATGCCGAACTTGTTAAAATCAAGGCGTTCAAAGCGGGGAAATTGTTCAAAGCGTCGGCGTCGGATACGGAAGATTTTGTTTCGGAGGGTTTTTTGGGGTTGCTTTCGGCGGTCAGGACGTATGATGAAGAAAAGGGGAAATTTTTTTCATACGCGAACGCCTGCATCAATAACCGAATAAGGGCTGCCGTTTCGGCGTGCAAGAGCAAAATAACGGCGAACGACGGTTTTGACGTTTCCGTAATTCCCGACGTGCGGTTTACCGAAGAACTTGTCATTGACAAAATTGACGGGGCTGAAATTTCAAAGCGGCTTAACGGGGTTCTTTCGGGGACGGAATTAAAGGTGTTCAACCTTTATTTACGTTCTTACAGTTACGGCGAGATAGCCTCCCGCCTTTCGCTGAGCGTGAAAGCCGTTGACAACGCCCTTTCCCGCGCCCGTGTGAAGCTTCGCAGACTATACTCCCCGAATAACCGCCAACAGCCAAATTGACCATGGTAGCTTAATTTCCAGAGCGTTGTTTTTTACAAAGGTGTCGGTGCAAATCCGTCCGAGGTCTTAAAAATCCAAAGTTGAGGTAAAACAAATGTACGAAGACAAGACCCTCCAGTGCAAGGACTGCGGCGCGGATTTCGTGTTCACCGCCGGAGAGCAGGAATTTTACGCGGAAAAAGGTTTCGTAAACGAACCGCAACGCTGTAAAAATTGCCGCGACGCGAAGAAGAACATGATGAGAAGCAGAGAGCCGTTCATCGCGGTTTGCGCGGAATGTGGCGGCGAAGCGAAACTGCCTTTTAAACCGCGCGACGAAAGGCCGGTTTACTGCAGCGAATGTTTCGCGAACAAAAGAGAAAGCGTTTAATCCCGTTTAACGGTTTGATAAAGCGGTTTCAAAAATCACCTCCCGTTAAGGGAGGTTTTTTTTATTTATAAACGATTTTATCCATGCTCAATTTGTCGTTTACGCCCAGATAAAACCCCAGCCAACAACTTACGGCGGTCAGCCCGTAGAAACCCGCGAACACGAACGGCGCGAACGCGAAAAGCTCTCTGTCGCTCCCCGATAAGAGCAAGGACAGCGGATAAACCGCTCCGTTCACAAGACGATAAACGCCGACGTTCATAACGCCGGTCAAAAGCAAAACGAAAGGAATCAGCATGATTGCCCATAAAATCAGCCCTATTACCGCCCAGCGGTACTTGGGGACCGTTTCGACGCGCTTGTTGTGAAGCAGCGCCCGTTCCCGAACACCGTCCTTATACGCGGGGGTGAACACGAGCGAAAGGTATATGACCGCCGCGAAAACGGCGGCGACGCCCATTATCGCCCTGACCTGCGCGAAAGAGGCGAGCGACAATGTCATAATCGTCGCCAAGAGGTTCCCCATTATCATATAACCCAACGCGGGCATAAACAGTTGCGCGAACGATTTTCTCCGCATAATGCCGTTTCCTGTCTGTTTTTATGGTCGTTTAAACTCAAAACGCCTCGCGTTTCGGATTTAAACGGGGTTGCGATTTTACGGCGGGTTGATTTTATTGTCGTTAACGACGTTATCGACGACCGCAAGGGCGCGCGCCCTGTTTTCCTCTTTCCCGCGGGGATTCTTCCGAACGGCGATATACAAATCCTCGGGGCATGAGGCGAACATATTCGCCTCGGCGGCGAGCGGCGTGCCCTTCACCTTGTAAAAAAAGCCGTCGATATTCGGGTTGTCGGGATAAATCTCCCCAAGGTTGACGAAGAACGACTCAAGCGTCGTTTCACGCGTGATTTCCTCAAAGATTTCCATGTCGCCCACGAGTATGTAAGCCGTGCCGTCTTGTATTTCGCTGATAAGTTTGACCGAGTTCCCATAATAGGCGTTGCCGTCCCGCCCTTCCTTAGTCAAATCAATGTAAAAATTTTCCGCGTGGACATATTTGTTTCCGTCAAAATCGGGAATATAAATCTCGAAGGCTTCTTCCAACGCCTGTTTTTTATAAGCGAGGGCCACCGCCGTTTCGTCCGCGGAGGCGAGCGTCAGTATCCTTATATCCCCTTTTTCTTTGGTGAGGACGTCATAAACCAAAAAAGCGATAACGACCGTGAAAAAAAGTGCGACGACCAAATGTATTTTATAATGGTAGAAGAAATTCGCGGCGGCGGCTTTGCCGCGCGGCTTCTCGAAAACGCGTTTCTCAACGTTCGCGATTTCGCTTTCCCCTTCCCCGATTATACCTTGCTTGAGTTTTAACAGTTCCCTTTTGTCGTCGGAATAAGACATATTTATGACCATGCCGCCTCACTCTGCACAAAACTCAATGAAAATTGCGGCATGGTGATTCGTCCTTTCTTATTTTTCAACCTTTTAATCCTTTTGGGGTCTCATGGTCGGAAACAGCAACACGTCGCGTATCGACGCGCTGTCCGTCAGCAGCATGACAAGCCTGTCAAGCCCCAAGCCTAAGCCCCCCGCGGGCGGTAAGCCGTGTTCCAAAGCGGTTATGTAATCCTCGTCCACCTCCGCGCTGTCGTCCGGGTTTTGCGCCTTGCGCGCCCGCACCTGCTCCGCGAAACGTTCCCGCTGGTCTTGCGGGTCGTTTAATTCCGAAAAGGCGTTGGCGTACTCGCAAGCGTTTATAAAAAGCTCGAAGCGCTCGGTAAATTCCGGCTCGCCGGCTTTGCGCTTCGCCAAAGGCGAAACTTCCGCGGGATAATCAAAGACAATCGTGGGTTGAATCAAGTCGGGCTCCACAAATTCCTCAAACAAAGCAATCAACTCGTTTCCGGACACGCCGGTTTTCCCCGTGCGCCGTTCCACGGCGTCCCTCATGGTTACGCGCTCCCACGGTTTGCCCAAAGCGATTTCGACGCCTTTGTGGGTTATCGTGTCCGAACCGTGAATTTTCTCGCATAAACGGCGGCACATATCCTCAAGCAAATCCATCATTCCGTAATAGTCGGCGTAAGCCTGATATATCTCAATCGTGGTAAACTCCGGGTTATGGGTTGAATCCATTCCCTCGTTGCGGAAAATCCTCCCGATTTCATACACCTTGTCGAAGCCGCCCGCCAGAAGCCTTTTTAAATAAAGCTCGGTTTCAATCCGTAAAAACATCCGTATATCCAAAGCGTTATGCCGCGTTATGAAAGGGCGCGCCGCCGCGCCGATTTCCAGCGTGTGCAAAACGGGCGTATCCACCTCGAGAAAACCGCGCCCGTCCAAATAAGCGCGTATTTCCCGCAAAATCATCGAACGCTTTACAAAAACATCCTTTACATCCGGATTGGCGATTAAATCAAGGTACCGCTTGCGATAACGCTCTTCCTTATCGCGCAGGCCGTGATATTTTTCGGGCAGCGGGCGAAGCGATTTCGCCAAGAGCGTCAGCTCGCCGGCGTGAACCGATATTTCCCCGCGCTTAGTTTTGAAAACGAACCCCGTAACGCCCGCTATATCGCCCAAATCCCACGCCTTAAACTCCGCGAAAGCCTGTTCCCCCACGTCGTCGATTTTTACGTAAACCTGTATCCTCCCCGAACCGTCGCGAACGTCGATAAAATTCGCCTTGCCCATGTCGCGCCGGCTGACAATCCTCCCCGCGATTGAAACGGTTTGGTTTTCCAGCTTTTCAAAGTCGGCGCGTATTTCCGCCGCCGTGATTGACACGGGATACTTCGTTCGGGCATAAGGGTCTTTCCCCGCCGATTTAAGCGCGTTCAGCTTCTCCGTCCTTAACCTGTTCTGCTCCTTTAACCCCGCAAGGTATTCCTCTTCGGTAAGCTCGGCGGTTAAATTTTCGTTGACGTCCATTGCCGCTCCTCAAGATATGCGCTATTTCGATATTTCCAAAATCTCGTACCTAACCGTTCCGGCGGGAGCTTCCGCCTCGACCGTATCGCCCGCCTTATGACCCATGCAGGCTTTGCCTATGGGGGATTCGTCGCTGATTTTCGCGGCTTTCATATCCACTTCTTTCGAGCCGACGAGCCGCAGGTCGAGAACCGCGCCGGTATCGAGGTTCTTGATTTTGATTTTATTCCCGATTTGAACTTCCTCGGTCGTGAGGCTGTCGGCGTCGAGGATTTCCACGTTCATGAGCGACGCTTCTATTTCGGCTATCCGCGCCTCGACAATCCCTTGCTCGTTTTTCGCCTCGTCGTATTCGGAATTTTCAGAAAGGTCGCCGAAAGACAGCGCGATTTTGATTTTTTCGGCGATTTCGCGCCTTTTAACGGTTTTAAGCGTTTCAAGCTCTTCCTCCAACTTGCGAAGACCCTCTTGGGTAAGAATGATTTGTTTTGACATTGCCGGTTCCTCCCTGACGTGTGAATTTAGTTTGAGGTTTCGATTATCTCAAGCGCCTTTTTTATCTGCGGGTCGGTAATCGCCGAAATATCGCCGAGACCGTTTATGTCATAAGCGACGTCCGCGCTCATATCCACCGCGTAATCCGGCGTCAGCCCCGCGCCCTCGTAATCGAACCCCGACGTGAGCCTTATTCGCGCGACGGTTACCCGAACCGCGCTGCCGTCCTTCAGCTGCTGCGTGCTTTGCATCGTAGCTTTCCCGGCGGTGGCGCTCCCGACCAACTGCGCGCCCAAATGGCTTTTTAACGCAGCCGCCATCAGTTCGCCCGCCCCCGCCGTCGAGCCGTCCACAAGGACAATCATGGGAACCGAAACCCTTTCGGAGGAGTCGGCGACGACAAAATCCCGCCTTATGCCGTTTTTGTATTCGGTATAGGCGATTGTTCCCGCGCCGACCAAACCGTTGAGCATCTTTTTCAGCGGCTCGTAATAATCGCTTGAGTTTTGCCTTAAATCCACCACGAGCGCTTTCGGCTCCGCCTTGAGAACGCTTTGTATTACCGCCGCGAACTGAGCCGCCGTAAGCTCGTTAAAATCCGTTATGCGGATAAAGCCCACGCCGTTGCCCGCCGCGCCCTCGACCGAGATAATATCAAGCGACTGCCGCCTTACCTGAAAAGTGTGAACCTCCCCGCGGCGCTGCGCGGTTAAACTGAAGCGCGTGCCGTCCTCGCCCTCAAGCAGCTTAACCGCCGCGTCCGCGCCGGCTTCGAGAACGTTTGTCCCGTCTATCGAGATAATTACGTCGCCTTTCTGAACGCCCGCGCCCTCCGCCGACGAACCGGAATAAACGCCCTCGACCTTGATATATCCGCCCACCTCTTTCGCGGGGATAATGCCGCAAGTTACGATTTTTCCGCTCTCCCCGCGAACCGATTTGGCGTATTCGTCGGCGGTCATATAAACCGTGTTCTTGTCGTCCACGCCGGAAATATACCCGTTGAATATGCCGGAGGCGATTTTTTCATCATCGACGACGCCGTAATAGTTATTGCGGACGAAAGAATCTATTTCCTGCAATTTGGCGCTTATATCGTCGCGAACCGCGACCCCCGCGAATCTGTCGTTGTACATATTCAGCGAAACGGTCCAGGTTATGACGAACGTAACCGCGCAGGCTATGGCAATCAGGCTGACGCATACGCCCGCCGAAATTTTTTTGTTCATATGACCATGCCGCCTCACCCTGCACAAAACTCAATGAAAATTGCGGCATGGTGATTCGTCCTTTCTTGTTTTTCGAACTTATATATATTCTTCGTTTTCGGGCTCACGCCGCGCCGTTACACTTTCAGGTGCCTGCCCATGCTCATAACCGTCCCCGCCGAGCTTAAAACCGCTCCCGCCGCGCAGTCGGCCGCGAGCACGAACAGCGAAATATCGCCGAACGCCATCGTATTCGCCAGCCCGAGCGCGCGCCAAAGCGTCATCCCTTCCCCGAACACGGACATAACGGCCTCGTAAGCGAACTTCGTCAGTCCCCACGCGGCCGCGCCCGCAAGCGCCCCTATGAATATCCCCTCTATGAAAAACGGGATTTTCACGAAAGAATTGGTCGCGCCCACGTATTTCATAATATTTATTTCCTGACGGCGCGAAAAAACGCTCGCCTGCGCCGAGTTATAGACGATAATGAGGCAAACGACCACCAAAGCCGCAATGACGGCTCCGCCGATAATCGTCAAAGTCGCCCTCATATTCACCAAAAATTCCGCAAAATCATACGGGGCTTTCACCGCGTCGACGCCCTCGATATTTTCAAACTCATCTTCCGCCGCCGAAATCTTCGTCAAGTCGTTAATCGTTACGCGGAAAGCGTTCGGCATGGGGTTAAAATCCATGTCCGCCATATAGTCATAAATCTTCGCGCGGTCGGGGTCGGCGGCCTGCCAATCCGCCCACGACGCTTCCTTAGAATAAAACCTCACCCCGCCCGAAGCGGTATACGGGCTTTTCCTCAGGGCGTCGGATATCCGCGTGGTTTCGCTTTCCGTGAGGTCGCCGTTTGTAAAAACCATAATCTCATTTCGGTTTTCGATGTGGCTTAGGATTCGGCCGACGTTCAACGCGGTCAGCAGCGCGAGCCCCACGAGGAGCAGACTGACCATTAAAACGCAAAAACTCGCGAAAGACATCATGCGGTTATACCAAACCGAAGCGACGCCCTGCCTGACAAGAAAGGTGAAGTTATTCCATCTCATCTTCTCCGCCTCCGTTTACAAAATCGTCGAAGGCGACGTACCCGTCTTTCAGGTTAACTACCCTCCCGCCGAAATACTTGACCAAATCATGCTCGTGCGTTACCATTATAACCGTCGCGCCGCACTTGTTTATATCCATAAGCAGTTCGACTATCTCATAGGAAAGGCGCGGGTCGATGTTCCCCGTCGGTTCGTCCGCGATAATCAGACCGGGGTCCGACGCGAAAGCGCGCGCTATGCCCACCCTCTGCCGCTCTCCGCCGGAAAGCTGCGAGGGATAGGCTTTGGCCTTGTCGGCAAGTCTTACCAAATTAAGCACGTAGGGCACGCGCTGACGGATGAATTTCTTGCTTTTGTCGGTTACGCGGAGTACGAAAGCGACGTTCTCGAAAACCGTCATATTCGGGATGAGACGGAAATCCTGAAAAATCATGCCGAGCGAACGGCGGAATTTCGGGATTTTGCCTTTCTTCAGCTTGGTTAAATTGTATCCGTTTACGAAAACGCGCCCTTTCGTCGGGAGGATTTCACGCGTTAACAGCTTTAACATGGTGCTTTTGCCCGCCCCGCTGTCGCCCACGATAAAAACAAACTCGCCGTCGTTAATGCGCACGTTCACGTCGTTAAGCGCGTCAATTCCCCCGTCTTTGTAGTGCACGTCAACGTTTTTCAATTCCACCATTGTAAAAAGATACTCCTTTTTCCGGAAAAACAGTTTTAAAGCCTCAAGGCAAAAGCGGGGGGGAATGAGCCGCCGGGCGGTTCGCCGGTTAAAATTTCACCAAGTCCGTGGACAGATATTTTTTCACCATAAGGGCGATTTTAAATATAATCGCGTGGTCAAATTCACGCAGGTCAAGACCGGTCAGCTTTTTGATTTTGTCTAACCTGTACACGAGCGTATTCCTATGGACGAACAGCTTCCGCGAGGTTTCGGAAACGTTTAGGTTGTTTTCAAAAAAGCGTTGAATCGTAAACAGCGTTTCATGGTCAAGCGACTCGATGGAGCCTTTTTTGAACACTTCTCTCAAGAAAGTGTCGCACAGCGTCGTCGGAAGATGGTAAATAAGGCGGGCTATCCCCAAGTTGTTGTAACTGACAATGTTTTTGTCCGTATCGAAAACCTTGCCGACCTCAATCGCCATCTGCGCTTCTTTAAACGAGCGGGCCAATTCCTTGATTCCGGTGATGGGGGTTCCTATGCCGACGTTCACGCGGGTGAAAAACTCGCCCGAAAGGGTGTCGGAAATGGAACGCGCCAGTTTTTCAAGGTCCCTTATATCGGTGCTGCTTTTGATTTCCTTAACGAGGACGATATCGTTCTCGGTGATATTGAAGACGAAATCCTTGTTTTTGTCCGGGAAAAGGTTCTGTATAACCTCATAGGCGGAAACGTCGGCGGCCGAAACGATATTGATAAGGAAAACCACGCGGTCGATGTCGGCGTTAAAATGCAGTTCCCTCGATTTTATGCCTATGTCGCCGGGCAGAACGTTATCGAGGATAATATTTTTTATAAAGTTGTTGCGGTCGTATTTTTCGTCATAATACTGCTTTATGCCCGTTAAGGAAATCGCCAGAACAGACGCGTATTTGCTCGCGGTATCGTCCGCGCCCTCCACAAAAACGGCAAAATCGGGGTTTACGTGCACGCCGAACGGTTTGTACGTAAAACCGTCGCGTATAAAAATGTCGTGCGACTCGCCCAATTCAATGGAAAAGAAATCGCAGCTTGCGCCTACCTGCGTTTCCTCGCTGCACGCGATGATTGTCGCATTCTCGTCAATGACCCCGACGGCGCGCCCTATCGCTTCATACATTTGGCACACCACGCCCTGGAACAATCTGTTTGACATAATCTCCGCCGCTCCTTAATAAAATATTCCCCGGTGCTCTCTTTCATTTATGAAAGCGCGAAAGGGCTTATAGGATATAAATATTTTAATGGAAAATCGCGAAAAAAGCAATAGGTTTTTATGAAAAATGTAAAATTTTTATAATTTTTTTTCGTTATATTGATTAAAATGACGTTTAGTGATATAATGGGTATTCAATTATCGGTATAGTAAGGAGAAGCCCCATGAAAAAAATTTTTTATATAACCACGCCGATTTATTACCCGTCGGGCAACCCGCACATAGGGCATTGCTACACGACGGTGGCGTGCGACGCGATTGCCCGCTATAAGCGGTGGCAAGGCTGCGACGTGATGTTTTCCACCGGAACCGACGAACACGGCATGAAAATTGAGGAAAGCGCGAAAAACGCGGGGAAGTCCCCGCAGGAATACGTGGACGAAATAGCCGAGCGGTTCAAAAGGTTGTGGGGGTTTATGAACGTCAGCTACGACCGTTTCATAAGAACCACCGACGATTATCATAAAGAAGCGGTTCAGAAGATATTCAAGGCGATTTATGACAAGGGATACATTTATAAAGGCGAATACGCGGGGAAATACTGCGTCCCCGACGAGAGTTTCTGGACGGAATCGCAACTTGTCGGCGGAAAATGCCCCGAATGCGGGCGCGACGTTATCGACGCCAAAGAAGAAGCCTATTTTATGAAAATGAGCCCGTTCGCCGAACGCATAGAAAAACTGCTGACCGAAACCGATTACCTTCAGCCGCGCGCCCGCGTGAACGAAATGGTGAACAATTTTATCAAGCCCGGTTTGGAGGATTTGTGCGTGTCGCGGACGACGTTCAAGTGGGGGATTCCCGTGCCGTTCGACCCGAAACACGTGGTTTACGTCTGGATTGACGCGTTATCGAACTATATAACCCTGCTCGGTTACGAAAACTCGGAGCACGACGATATGCGGTTTTGGTCGGCGGACGCCGAAATTACGCACATGACGGCGAAGGATATAGTGCGGTTCCACTCGATAATTTGGATAGCCATACTGCTGGCGCTGGATTTACCGCTGCCGAAGCGCCTTTATTCCCACGGTTGGTTCAACTTCGAGGGGAAGAAGATGAGCAAAAGTTTAGGCAACGTCGTAGACCCGTTTGTATTGGGGAAACGTTACGGCGTCGACAGTATACGCTATCAAATTTTACGGGATATGCCGTTTGGCGGGGACGTGGATTTTTCCGACGAGCTTATGCTTACCCGGATAAACGCCGACCTCGCGAACGATTTGGGCAACCTCGTTTCCCGAACCGTGGCGATGGTCGTGAAATACTTCGGCGGAACCCTGCCGCGAGACCGGCGGCCGGACGAACCCGCCGACAGCGAGCTTATCGGCTTGGCTTCCGGATTGAGCGCGAAAACGGACGGGCTTATCGAAATTCCGCATCTGTCGCAGGCGCTTGCGGAAATATTCGCCGTCGTTTCCCGCGCCAATAAGTATATAGACGAAACCGCGCCGTGGATATTGGCCAAAGACGAAGGCAATAAGCCGCGCCTCGCCTCCGTTTTGTATAATTTGCTTGAAACCGTCCGTATCTGCTCGTCGCTGCTCGCCCCGTTCATGCCGGAAACCATGGTTAAGGTTTGGGGGCAAATCGGCGCGAACGCCGAAGAAACCGCTTACGGCAAAGCGGGAGCGTGGGGAACGCTCCCGAAAGACGTTTCGGTGAAAAAAGGCGATATAATCTTCCCGCGTTTCGATATCGAGAAGGAACTCGCGGAACTGGAAAGCATTTATAATCTTCCGTAACGACGGTCGCCGCCGGCGGCGGCGGACTTTTTGAAGGGCGTGACTCCTTCTGTAAGCCGGATTTTGTCGCGTATAATCATTTATCTTGCCGTATTGTCGCCAATACGGTCGTTTCACTTTAAAGTGAGGTTGCCGCCTTTTGTCGGGCGCGCCGAGCAGACGCGTTTCCCCGACGTTAAATCGGCGTTGCATCGGATAGGGTTTACACGGCGGCGACGTCTCCGTCGCCCCGGTGGGCTCTTACCCCGCCTTTCCACCCTTGCCCCGCGTTTTCCGAAAAACGCGGGGCGGTTTATTTCTGTTGCACTCGCCCTGGAGTCGCCTCCGGCTGCCGTTAGCAGTTATCCCGCTCTGCGATGCCCGGACTTTCCTCGCGTTTCCGCGCGATTATACAAAGAAGTCACGCGATACCATTATAGCACGGATTTTATAAAAATTCAAATATTCCTAATTTTTTTTTAAAAACTATTGACATAACGCGAAAAACGTGATAAATTATAGTTAGCACTCAGCGGGTAAGAGTGCTAACAGAGTTGATACGATTCACCCTGTTCCTCGTTTGACGCGATTATAACGAGAAACAGTATGAGAGGGGAGCGCCGAACGTATTATGAGCGAACGAGGCTTTAAAATCCTTGAAGCAATCATAGACGAGTACATTCGCACGGGCGAACCCATAGGTTCTAAGTTCCTTGCCGAAAGGCTCTGTTTTCCGGTGTCGTCCGCCACCGTGCGTAACGAAATGGCTTCCCTCGAACAGCAGGGCTATCTCGACCACCCGCACACTTCGGCGGGGAGAATCCCCACCGTCAAGGGCTATCGGCTCTATATAGAAAGGCTCGCCCTGGAAAATCCCGAAAAGCGGCCGCTTTTGTCGGACGAGGACAAATACGTCATAGATTCGGCTCTGGAGGGCGTGAACGCGGATTCCGACGAGGTGATTATCGAAAGCGCGTCCCGCGCGCTTGCGGAACTTACGAAGTGCGCGGTGGTTTCCACAAGCAACTTAAGCCGTTTTTCGGTGATAACAAAGGTGGAGGTCATACCCACGGGGAAAAGGATGTACGTTCTTTTGCTCATCACTTCGGGGGGGAATATCAAGAACCGCGTCTGCCGCCTGTCTTTCGATTTAACGCACGAACAGCTTGATTTTTTCACCAAGTTCGCGAATGAAAACCTCGCGGGGCAAAATCCGGAAAACATTTCCGAGGAATACATCAAAAAGATTGGTTCGGCGCTCGGGAGCTATATGATTTCGCTGTCGCCGCTGCTGAAAGCCGTCGCCGACCTGTCGGGGGAAATGACCGGCAGCCGCGTTAATTTCGAAGGGGAATCCAATCTAATCGCCTTTGAGGATTTCCGAAAAAACGAGATACTTTCAATCTTGGAAAGCCGCGACGCGTTTACGGGGCTTTTGGATAACGCCTTTTCGGGGATAAGCGTGTTGTTCGGCGGAGAAAGCGAAGGGAGAGGCGACACTTTCGCGGTGTCCAATTCGGGGCTGATAGCCGGCAGCTTTTTAAAGCACGGGAAAACGGCGGGCAGCTTCGGCGTTATCGGACCCATGAGGCTTGATTATAAAAAGCTGATACCCTATATAGAATATTTCGCCGTCAAGGTAACGGGCTTGCTGTCGGAGGACGACGAGGAAGAAGGAGGTGGCTGAGAATTGGGCAAAAAAAGCGAAAACGCGAAAAACCCGCGTTCGGACGTTCCCGAAGACCAAACGCTGGAAAGCTCCCCGCCCGAGGTTGGGGGCGAAGGGAACGCCGAACCCCAAGCCGACGAATTATCGCGGCTGAAAGACCAACTGCTCCGCCAAGCCGCGGAATACGACAATTACCGTAAGCGCACCGCCAAAGAACGCATGGAGCTGGTTCCCGGGGCAATCGCGAAGACCGTCGCGGAGTTTCTGCCGGTCATCGACAACATCGAAAGGGCGTTCGCCGCGGAATGTTCCGACGCGAATTATAAAAAAGGCATTGAAATGATTTACGCGAGTTTTCTCGAAACGCTGAAAAATTTGGGCGTGGAGGAAATTGTCGAGGAGGATTTCAACCCCGCCGTTCATCAGGCGGTTCAACACGTGGAAAGCGAGGATTTGGAAAGCGGAAAGGTGGCGCGGATTTTTCAAAAGGGATACAAAATCGGGAACAGGGTCATACGGTTCGCCATGGTGGCGATAGTTAAATGAAAGAAAGGGGACTGACACAATGGCAAAAATTATAGGGATTGATTTGGGAACGACAAATTCGTGCGTTTCCGTAATAGAGGGCGGCGAGGCCGTCGTCATCGCCAACGCGGAAGGTTCGCGCACCACGCCCTCAATCGTGGCTTTCACGAAAGACGGGGAAAGGTTGGTGGGGCAGTTAGCCAAAAATCAGGCGGTTACCAACCCCGATAAGACGATTATCTCGATTAAAAGGAAAATGGGTTCCGACCACAAGGTAAACATCGACGGGAAGAAATACACCCCGCAGGAAATTTCCGCCATGATTTTGCAAAAGCTGAAAGCCGACGCCGAAGCCTATCTTAACGACAAGGTTACGGACGCGGTCATTACCGTCCCGGCGTATTTTACGGACTCGCAAAGGCAGGCGACGAAAGACGCGGGGCAAATCGCGGGTATGAACGTCAAGCGGATTATCAACGAGCCGACGGCGGCGGCTTTGGCTTACGGGATAGACAAGGGCGAAGAGCAGAATATCGTCGTTTACGACCTCGGCGGCGGCACGTTCGACGTTTCGGTGATTGAAATGGGCGACGGCATACAAAAGGTGCTGGCGACGGCGGGGAACAACCATTTGGGCGGCGACGACTTCGACCAGCGTATTATCGAGTATCTGACGGCGGAATTTAAAAAGTCCGACGGCATCGACTTGACGAAAGACAAATTCGCCATGCAAAGGCTTAAGGATGAGGCGGAAAAAGCGAAAATCACCCTTTCCGGCTCCGCTTCCGTGGATATCAATATCCCTTATATAACCGCCGACTCTTCCGGTCCGCGCCATTTGCAGGTTCCGCTCACCCGGGCGAAGTTCAACGAGTTGACCGCCGATTTGGTGGAAAAAACCATGGGACCGCTCAAGCAGGCGCTTAAGGACAGCGGGCTTTCCCAAAGCGATATAAGCAAGGTGCTTTTGGTGGGCGGCTCGACGAGAATCCCCGCGGTTCAAGACGCGGTCAAGAATTACCTCGGGAAAGAGCCGTTCAAGGGCATTAACCCGGACGAGTGCGTGGCAATGGGCGCGGCTTTGCAAGGCGGCGTGCTTAACAAAGAGGTTACGAATTTACTCTTGCTCGACGTTACCCCGCTTTCCCTCGGCATCGAAACGGCGGGCGGCGTATGCACGCGCATGATTGAGCGCAACACCACAATCCCCACCAAAAAGGCGCAGGTTTTCTCAACCTATTCGGATAATCAGCCCAGCGTTGACATTAACGTGCTTCAAGGCGAGCGCGAATTTGCGAAGGACAACAAATCCATCGGCAATTTCCGGCTTGACGGAATAGCGCCCGCGCCCCGCGGAATCCCGCAAATCGAGGTTACGTTCGATATAGACGCGAACGGTATAGTAAACGTTTCCGCCATGGATAAAGGCACGGGAAAATCGCAGCATATTTCGATAACCGCGTCCACCAATATGAGCAAGGACGATATCGACAAGGCGGTTAAGGAAGCGGAGGCGTTCGCGGAGGAGGACAAGAAGCGCAAGGAAGAGGTCGAGGCGCGCAACGACGCCGACCAGGCGGTTTATCAGATTGAAAAGTCGATAAGCGATTTCGGGGATAAGATTACCGGCGACGACAAATCGAGGTTAGAACCCAAAATCAACGAGCTGAAAGAAGCGTTAAAGGGGGATAATATCGACAAAATCAAATCGTTGAAGGAAGAACTGATGAAAGAGGCGCAGACGGTTTTCGGGAGGATTTACCAAGAACAGGCGTCGCAGGGCGCGCCGGACGGCGAACCCGCCGAGCCCGGCGTTTCCGGCGGCGACAACGTCGTGGACGCCGATTTTACGGAATAACGACCATTCCCCCTGCCCGAACGGCAGGGGGAATAAACGGAGACGATTATGGCAGATAAGCGCGATTATTACGAAGTCCTCGGATTACGCAAAGGCGCGTCCGACGACGAAATAAAAAAGGCGTACAGGAACTTGGCCAAAAAGTATCATCCCGATTTAAACCCCGACGACCCGAAATCCGCCGAAGCGAAATTTAAAGAAGTCAACGAGGCGAACGACGTGTTGTCCGACCCCGAAAAGCGTAAACGCTACGACCAATTCGGGCACGCGGGGGTGGACCCGTCATACGGCGGCGGAGGAGGCGGAGGTTTCGGGGGCTTTGGGGGGTTCGGCGGGTTTGACGGGGGAATCGACCTCGGCGATATATTCGACTCGCTTTTCGGGGGGAACGGCAGAAGGGGCGCCAACCCCAACGCGCCCCGTCAGGGCGGCGATATTTCCATGTCGTTGAACCTTGATTTTATGGAAGCCTGCAAAGGGCTCAAGCGGGAAGTCGACGTTTCCCGGCATGAGGTCTGCGATGTTTGCAACGGCTCCGGCGCCAAGCCCGGAACCGCGCCCAAAACCTGCTCCGAGTGCAACGGAAACGGCAAAATCCATTATCAGCAACGCTCGATGTTCGGCATGATTCAAAACACCAAAACCTGCCCGAACTGCGGAGGCAGGGGAAAAATTATCGAACAGGGCTGTTCGGGGTGCGCGGGGCACGGGCGCGTTCAAAAAAAGCGCAAAATCCCCGTGAATATTCCCGCCGGGATTGACGACGGGCAGATTTTGAGCGTTCGCGGGGAGGGGAACGTCGGCGCGAACGGCGGCGGAAAAGGCGACCTCAACATAAGAATAAACGTGAAACGCGACCCTTTATTCGAGAGGAACGGTTTTGACGTTAACTGTGAAGTTCCGCTTACTTACGCGCAGGCGGCCTTGGGCGCGGAGGTGGAGGTTCCGACCATTGACGGCCCCGTTAAGCTGACGGTTCCGGAGGGGACGCAGCCCGACACGGTTTTCAGGCTGAAAGGGAAAGGCGTCCGGCATCTCAAACGGGAAGGCAGGGGCGACGAGCTTGTAAAGGTCGTAATCGAGGTTCCGAAAAACCTTACGAAAAGCCAAAAAGACCTGCTTCGCCGGCTTGACGGCGAGTTGACAAGCAAGAATTTCGCGAAGAGGGAGAGCTTTTTTGAAAAGCTGAAAAAGGCGTTCGGATGACCGCCTGTTCTCCGGGCGGCAAAGAATATATATAAAAAATTCGCGCCGCGCTTTACAAAACGCCAAATAAGTGATATAATGTCAAGTAACCGATTATGAAAGGAAATATTATCGCATGAGGATTTTTTTGATAGATTTTGAAAACGTCCATTCCGAGGGGATGACGGGGGTGGATAACCTTACCGAAGACGACGAGGTGGTTATATTTTACAGCATCAACGCCGATTCGGTTTCGTTTGAGCTTTTGCACAGGCTGATGTTCTGTAAGGCGAAGCTGAGTTATTTCAAAATCAGGCGCGGCGGCAGGAACGCGCTGGACTTCCAGCTCGCCACATATTTGGGGTATCTGATAAGCGCCCGTTCCGACGCGGAGTTTTACCTTATCAGCAAGGATAACGGGTTCGATTTCGCCGTGGATTTTTGGGAGACCGGCTATATAGACGTAAAACCGTCAATCAAACGCTTCATTAACGTGAAAGGCGTCCTCGCCCATTTCGCCGCCGAAGCCAAGAAAACGGCCGCGGAAACCAAGAAAACGGCGGTCGCGCCGAAAACGGCGGAGCGTGGCGACCCCGTCGAACCGTCCGCGCCGTCGGTCGTAACCGACGAGGACGAAGCCGACGTGAACAGACTGCTGTCCGATTCAAAATCGTCGCACGAGCTTTACATAAGCACGGTTAAGTGGTTCGGGCAGAAAAAGGGCGTCGAGATTTACCGCAATATAAAATCAAGGTTCTTCACGAAAAAGACGGTCGTTTAATCGTGAAGCTTATGACCGTTTAAATTCATATCGCCCGCGCGATTGACAGCGGCGAAATTGAGGTTACTCGCAAGGACTTGCTCCGTAAAGAGAGTTGGAAGCAGAATAAACAAAAACCGTGCAAAGCCGCGAATAATCTCAAAGGCGAGAGCATTGACAACCGACCGACGGAAGCCAATGAACGGCTTGAATACGGGCATTGGGAGATGGATTTGATTGTAAGCGGCAAGGGCGCGTTGCTGACGCTGACCGAGCGAAAATTTCGGCAGGAAACCATCATTCGGTTGCCCGACAAAACGCAAAGAGCCGTGAAACGCACGAAGCGGCGCAGGACTGAAAACCTGATGCTTGTGGGTGCTATATTACCCTGTAGATTTGGCGCTGTTGTTCTTGAACAGCAACCGTGGACTGAAAACCCACCTTTACTTGCAAGGTTATTTTTTATGGGGGCATATTATGTATACGATTGAAAAATTGGAACAAACATTAGACTTATTCACTGCAAAAGATGTAAAATGGGATTTAACTTATGATGAAGTAAAATGCGTGATTGATTTGCTCGGTCTTTCGCTTTTAAAAGAGAGAGGCGATTATATGTCTTCCCGTTCAAATGCACAAGTCACCGAGATTTGGGGCTATTCGGGCGAAAACAATGCGTGGATAATCCATGTAGATTATGACAGAGATGCTCTTGACGCTTGGAATGATGAACAATTCCCCGGTGCAGTTCATTATTTCGAGGTCAACAGGCATAAATTAATCGAAAAAGGCTACAAAATCAGTAATAACGGAACTTACGACCCCTATTTATGGGCAAGTCTGCAGAATGACGGGATTTACACATACAAAAATGAAAGTGGTTTAGAACTCCAATATCGTAAAGCAATGTATTCCCATGACCTTGTTATTTGTGATTGTATAGGAGAACCGACTTTTATTGAAATACCTAACACAATTGACGGAAAAAGTGTAATTAGAATCGGCAAAAAAGCATTTGAGGGTAAGAAAAATCTTAAAACCGTAATTATTCCCGAAAGCGTAACGGCTATTTCCAAATATGCCTTTACGGACTGTAAAAATTTAGAACAGATTACTTTACCGCAAACACTTGTATCAATAGGAGCGGGGGCTTTTTTAAGATGTTTAAATCTACATGAAATAATTAATCTTGATTGTGCAGAAAATTTGCTACTCATTGACGAAAAAGCTTTTTTACAATGTCCAAAGCTTGAAATGGTTAGCTTACCACGTTCCTTAGAAAAACTTGGATTTGCGGCGTTTGGGTGTGGTTCTAAACTATATTTAGAGAAATATAACTATTTTGAAATTAAAGGTTATTTGGATTCAGTTGCTCAAAAATATGCCGAAGAAGTCGGTTTTAAGTTTATTGAAATTAATTAATTTTTTGTTCAACTTTTGTTCAACTCGTTTACTTGAAATAGCTAAATCTGACTAAGTTTTGTTTAATGATAGAATTAACAAAACCGCTTGTAATGCGGATTGTTAGAGAAAGCTATAGTCTGCCAAAAGTATGTAACGCCGTTGGGGTGGTAGAGGCCGCTGGTTCAAGTCCAGTCACTCAGATATTACAGGCGGTCGATTATTTAAAATGCGAGAGAAGCCCGGCTTTCCCGGGCTTTTTCGCTGTCGATATAACATACGGTTCGCCGACACCCCGCCGTCTGCGCCGCCTCGTCGGCGAAATTTTGATTAAAAACGTAAAGTCAGTCACAGAGAACATCGCGCCTGTCAGGGTGCTAAGTTTTTTTTTTTTTTTTTTTCAAACATTTTGAGCGGCTCAATCGTATTACATATGTAACGTTACGGAAAGGAACCCAATCTTATGTGGGATAAAGACGAGCTTTCCCGAATATATTCAAGGCAAGCCGAAACCGTTTACCGCGTCTGCTATATGTTCGTGAAGAACCCGCACGACGCGGAAGACATGACGCACAACGCGTTCGTGAAGCTGATGAACGGTTCAAGCGTCGCTTTCGAGAACGCGGAACACGAGAAGGCGTGGCTAATCCGGGCGGCGGCGAATATATGCAAGGATTTCCTTAAATCCGCGTGGGCGAAAAGAACGGATATTCCCGAAACGCACCCCGCGCCCCAAAAACCGGAAAACGAGGCTTTGAGGCAGGTTTTGGCGATGCCGGACAGGTATAAAATCCCGATTTATCTGTTTTATTACGAGGGCTATAAAACCGATGAAATCGCCAAAATGCTGGGCAAACCGGCGTCCACGGTTCGCGGGCTTTTACACAGGGGGAGAAAAATATTAAAAATCGAAATGGAGGAAAAATATAATGGAAAAGAGAGAGCTGATATCGGCGTTTGATGAAATTACGCCAAGCGAAAGAACGCTTGAAAAAACGCTTAACAAAGCGCTTGACGCGCCGCCGAACGCCGCGCGGGAACCGTTATGGGAAAAACCCCCGTTAAGGAATTTAATCGCCATCGGAGCCGCCGCGCTTGTGCTTGCGGCGGGGAGCGCGGTCGCTTACAACGCGCTCGTCACGGACGGCGCGGTCGTCGGGGACGGCGCGGTCGTCGGAATATCGGGCGCGGCGACGGGCGATAGAGACGCCGCGGGCGTTTCAACGTCGGCGAATTGGGGAAACACGGCGGGCAATCTCGCCAACTGCGGTTGGATAGCCAAGGACGGCGACGGGGTTTATCGCGCGGAATACGAAATGGGCGTCGACTTTGAGGGGCGCGGCATTGTCGAAAGCGTCGGGCTGGCGAAGTACGGCGACGAGTCCGGGGCGCGGCTTTTAGACAGGGCCGCGGACATTCAAAGCCTTAACGCGCCCGGCGACGGATGGATATATTATTGTCGGCGTACCGAAACCCCCGCGGAAGACGGCGTGTATAAAATCCGCGCGGACGGAACGGGGCTGACCCGACTCGCGGGCGGTTTTGTCAGGCAGCAAAAAATTTATGTCATAGACGGTTGGGTGTATTACGCGCTGATGGACGGAATTTATAAAACGAGCGCCGACGGCGGGGAAACCGTCTTTCTCGCGGAGTTGACGGAACCTTGGGGTTCAGGGGGGATAACGGGCGTTTACGACGGATGGATTTATTACGGCGACTATGACCTTTATAAGCACATGGCGGAAAATCCCGGCAACTACACCCCGCATGAAGACGGTTTCGGATATTCGTATGACGGATTATGCGGGGACATACACTGGGATTTAAACAAGGTGCGGCTCGACGGTTCCGGGGGAACGAAAATAAAGCCGGTCGACGGGGCGTATAACGGCGAGCTTTTTAATCCCGTTTTCATTGACGGCTGGTGTTATTTTGCGGCGAGGGACGATTACGGCTACGCCCTTTTCAGAATGAGGGAGGACGGTTCGGAGTTTGCCCGCGTATTGGACCAATCCGAAAGGACGGACGCGTTTTTTAACGAGCGTTATGACGAAATAACGGCGGCGGAGAGAAACATCGGTTCTTTCGCAAGGTTTAACAATTTGAAAAGTTATATCGTTGACGGGGGATATATTTACGCGGCTTTTGACGACGGGTCTTTCTACCGTCGGCTTGAAACCGACGGAAGCGACATTATCGAAATGGCGGGTCCCGACGCTTACGTTGACGACCGCGTCGGTATCGAATCCTTGAATATCATAGACGGGGAACTGTTCTACAGGGTGATTGACAATAACGTCAATGAAGCCCGCGTAGAGTCCCTTCCCGTAAACGCGGCGGATAAGTTGGCTTGGCCCGCAAACGGCGGCGTAATCCGGGGATTTGGCGGCTCCCGCTCCCATAACGGAATTGACATATCCGCCGATTACGGGGCGGCGATATTCGCGGCGCAGGACGGCGTGGTGGTGCTTGCGGAATACAATTATTACAATTACGGGCACACCGTGATAATCAAGCACGACGAAACAATCGAGACGCTGTACGCCCATTGCGGCGAGTTGCTCGTAAACAGCGGGGATTACGTTACGCGAGGGCAAAAAATAGCGGAAGTCGGGGCGACGGGGTATACGGAGTCGGAGGAACCATGTTTGCATTTTGAAGTGAAGCACGGCGAAACGCGCCTTAATCCCATGGACTATTTAAGTTAATTTTACGTCGTCCGCGCGGCGCGTAACCCAACCGTGCCCCGCGCCTTTAAAGGTTGCGGGACGGCGCGGCCCCGTATAAATTCAAAACGCGAAGCGTCTTGGATTTATACGGGGCTTTGGTTTTCAATCGCTTTCAGGCACATCCTGCCGTTGTGGTAAGGGCACTTCCATTCGTCGACGACGGGCATTTCCGCCGGAACGCCGTTCGCGCCGACCTGCGGGAGCCATTCCCCGCCTTCGCGGGGGTCGATAATCTCCGACTTGATATATTCCCATAAAGCCTTTGCCCTTTCCAAAAAACGCCGCTCACCGTAAAGGCGGTACGCGTCGAGGAAGCCGACGAGCGCCTCCGCCTCGACCCACCAAACCCGCGCCGTATTAACGACGCCGTCGTCATTTTCATAATTCATCGCGACGCCGTCAAAAGCCGTTTCGTATATGTTTTCGGCGAGGGCGCGGTTCATCGCCCGAACGTTCTCCGCCAGCCCGCCCGGCAAAACGCCCCCCGCTACGTCCAACGCCCTGCCGGCGAGCCAAGCCGCTTCGATATCATGCCCATAAGAGTGGATGTTCCCCTTGGCGTTCATACGCTTATCGAAAAACACCCGCAGCCGGCGGTTCGCTTTATCATAAATCTTGTCGTAAGTCAGCGACAGAAGGAACTCAAGGCGCCCGGCCACGCGGGCGTCTTTGCAAACGCGGTACAGCTCCGTATACGCCTCGATAAGATGCAAAACCGTGTTCATGGTCTTTTCGGCCGTTATGCCGTTTTCCGAAAGCTCGTCGTTTTCGCGGTCGCGCCAATCCCGCTCGCAGGCCTCGCGGTAAGAAACGCCGTCCGCCAATTTCTCCTCGACGACGCCGAACAGCTCCATAGCCAAGTCCAAAGCGGCTTGAACGCCGGACGCGTCGTAATAACTCGCGAGGGCGTAAATAAAAAACGCGTGGCAATACCCGTGCTTCATCGTTTCGGCGGGCTTTCCGTCGAATTTTACGGACCAGTAAACGCCGCCGTATTCGCGGTCAAGATAACTCCTCGCCGCGAAATCGTAACAATGCCGCGCCATTTCAAGGCACGCGGGAATTTTCAGGGCGAGGTAACAGTTTGAGTAAAACCACAAAATCCGCGAATGGAGGACGGCGCCCTTATCGTATTTCTTGTCGGGCTTCAAATCGCGGCCCACGTACCCGTAAAAACCGCCGTTTTCATAATCGGCGAGACCGTTCCAAAACGGGATGATACGGTTTATCAGTTCGCTTTTTATCTCATCGTACATATCTTTTCCTTAAAGTCATTTGAAAATTCTGTTCATTACCAGCCCCGTCGCCGGTTTCGGGTAAAAATACGTGGATTTTTGCGGCATTTTCCCCCCCGTAAGCGCGACGTTACGGATTTCGCTCACGCGGGTGGGGTTAAGCAGGAAACAGCAGTCCGCCCGTTTGCCGTCCACCGCCGAAACGGCCTCCTCCGCGTTCCCCGTATAAGTCAGGTTAATCTGCGCCGCCATATTTTCTTTATCTATCCCGAGTATATTTTCCAAAATCAGCGAATGTAAGACGCTGACGTCAAGATTGCGAAGACAGTCGTGCGCGCCGGGCAAAAGCGCCGCCATTATGTCCGGGTTTTTCAACACCATAAGGGTGTGGCCGCCGTCCCCCCCGAACAAAACGAAGGCGTTTTTCCCGCTTTTACAGGCTTCATACGAGCTTGCCGCGGCTTGAACGCCGTTAAGGCCGGGTGTAACGTCGAAATATTCGGAACACCTCGCGATAAATTCCCCGCGGTTATAGTGCGGCAAATCCCGGACTATCCTGTGCGTCGGAAGCACGACCAGCCCCGGGTTCTCAAGATTTACCAGCATCATGGGGATAAAACCGGACGTGCCTATGTCAACCTTGTTTTCCCTGACGAAGTTCAGGTATTCCAGGGCGGTTTCATAACGGTGATGCCCGTCGGCGATAAACAGTTTTTTGTTGGCCATTTTCGCGGTAACGGCGGCGAGCGTTTTCTCGTCCCAGACCCGCCACAGCTTATGCGTTACCCCGCCTTTGTCGGTGAACGCGCCGTCCGGCTCCCCCGAGCTCGCTTGGTCTATCAGGGCGTAAACGCCGCCGTCCTCGTCGGAGTACAGCGAGTATACGTGGCTGAAATTACAGCCCGTCGCCGTCATAAGGTTAAACCTGTCGGTCTTATCCTTTGAAAGCGTTTCCTCGTGCGGCAAAATAACCCCCTTTTCAAATTTTTCCAGTTTGACGAGCGCGATAAAGCCTTTCAGGCGGTACCACCCGCCGTCATGTTTGAAAGTCATCTCATAAACATAGAAATTTTCCCCGCGGTCTTCCGCCAGCACGCCTTTTGCCAGCCAGTTGTTCAAACAGGTTCGCGCCGCGCCGTAAGCGTCGTAATTCTCGGGGCTCGCGCTCGGGGGGTTCGGCAGCTCCAGCCGGATAATATTATTCGGGTTCATGTCGAGGAACGCCCGCCTTTCCGCGTCGCTGACAATGTCGTAGGGAGGGCAGCACAACTGTGCCAAATCCCCCGCCGCCGCCGAATAGCGCAACCCCTTAAACGCCTTTACATCCGCCATGATTTTTCTCCTTTCGGTATTCACCCTGTTCACCGTTTAAAAACGGAGAACAGGGTTTGCCGCGATACTGTTTTTGCGCCCGCGGGCGCAAAAACAGTATCGCATATACGGCAATTATAACATATTTTGTTTCATTTGTTAATGTTTTTTGAAAAATTATTAAGATTTTTTTAATTTTCGCCGCCATTGTTGCGGTACGGTTAAAAACGTGGTATAATGGGTTACGAGATGTTCGCCGGCGTCCGTCGGCGGGAAGACAATCGCGAGGTACGGTATGAAACCGATTGCGGCAATCAAAAAAATAAGAGCCGATAACGCCAATCGCCACATCCGCTTGAAAATAGCGCTGTTGGCGCTGTTTCCGCTGTTTTTGACCCTGACGACGGAGGCGGCCCATTTGAACAGCTTTTTCGCTTTGCTGAAATTTATGGCGGGCAAGCCGAGCGTGATATTTTTTGACGTGCTCATAATATCCTTGATGTACGCCGCTTTCCTTTTGCTTTCGAGGAGCGCGTTCGTTTCGGTCGCCGTTTGTTCGTGTATGTTCTATATATTCTCGTTTGTCGAGTTTTTCAAGTACGAGTCGAACGGGATGCATTTCAACATCTCCGATATGATGATGACCGCCAATGTCGGCGACATCGCGAAATTTACCAGCTTTCGCTTTACGGCGGGGCTTGTCTTGACTTTCCTCGCGCTTTTCGCGTACGCGGCGGTCGTGTTTCTGCTTAACGTGAAATTATCCGTGAGGAAGAGGACCGGCGTTGTTTCGGGGGTTTGCGCGTTATCCGCCTTTATGTCGTTTTTCGCGTTGAAGCCTGTTTGCGACAGGGTTTACGCCTTTTTTGAGGTAAACGCGGGGGAGGATTATAACCTGTTCGTGTCGGACGAAAAGTTTAAAGACAACATGTTAATCGCCGACATAGCCGTGTCCGTTTCAAAGCAGTTCGAGCATATATTGAGCGCGCCCGAGGAATACGGTATGGAAACCATTGACGCCATTTTGGGGAGCGGCGCGGAATACGCCCCCGAAATCGGCGAAAAACCCGACGTTATAGTCATAATGTGCGAAAGTTATTCCGATTTGCGCCTCGTCGACGGGGTAAGCGTCCCCGGCGGCGTTTATGCCTCGTTTGACGCGGTGGCCGAAAAGAGCTTTTCGGGCAGGGCGATTGTCCCCACGCTCGGAAACGGAACGGTGCGAACCGAATTCGAGCTGATGTTCGGGCTTCCGGTAAAGTCGCTTAACAACAGCTTTCTTCCGCATTATCTGCTTAAAGCGGACGGCGTGACGGAAGAAACCTTCGCGAAACACTATAAGGACGCGGGGTATTCCGCCTATTATCTGCACCCGTACAAACCGTATTTCTACGGCCGCGAAAAGATTTATTCCGAATACGGGTTCGACCGGCTTTTGTTCTTGGACGATTTTGACGTCGAACCGTCGTATTTCTTCAATTATTACGACGACGCGACCGTCTTTAACCAAATTCTCTCGCTGCTTGACGAAAGCGACTCGCCTTCTTATATACACGCCACGACCATCCAAAACCACAAGCCTTACGCGCACGAGGACTTTGACGGAACGGACATGGATTATTATTACGCGGGGATAGAGAAAACCGGCGACGCCCTTTTGGACTTTTACGACGCGATAAGCGAACGCGAAAGACCCGCGATTGTCCTGTTTATGGGGGACCATTTCCCGTTTTTCGGGATTGAGAGCGACATATACAGGGAGGCGGGGATTAACGCCGGGAACTGCGCGGTTTTATACGAACAGACTTATCTCGTTTTCTCCAATTTTGACGCGGACCTCGGCGTTATGCCGGACGGGGTCGTTTCGGCGTTCTATCTGCCCCATCTGTTAAGCGCCGCGATTAACGGCGCGAACGGCGACTTTATTCCGGCGATGTTGGCGAAGATGCTTGAAACCCCCGTTTACACCGATGCGGGAGCGTATGCGAAGGAGGACGGGGAATTGGATATGCTCGCTTATGACAGAACCGTCGGGGACAGATATTCGGAATAGTTTAAATGAAAAAAGATTATATAAAACTGGAGCTCGACAAGGTTTTGAAAATGCTTGCCGACGAGGCTTACAGCGGCGTTTGCCGCGATAAAATCGCGCGGTTGGCGCCGCTTTCCGGCGTTCGGGAAGTAAGGGGGGAAATGCTTAAAACCGCCGACGCCTTCCGCCTTTCAAGCCGGTTCGGAACCCCCCGCTTTTCCGGTATAAAGGACACGCGCGGGGCGGTTAAACGGGCAAAACAGGGCGGTTCGCTCTCGTTGGGCGAACTTTTGGACGTCGCCGCCGTTCTGCGGGAAATCTCCGCCCTTGTAAACTGGAGCCGCCAATATGAAGAGAAGAACAGCCTTTCATACCTGTTTGCGCGGCTCACCCCGAATAAGGCGCTGCTCGACAAAATCACGAACGCCGTCGTTTCCGAGGACGAGGTTTCGGACGACGCCAGCCCCGAGCTTTCCCGCATACGCGGGCGCATAGAACGGCAGGGCGAGCTTATCCGCGAAAAATTAAGCAAGCTGATAAAAAACGCCGAAACCAAAAAATTTTTGCAAGAAAGCCTTGTTACGACGCGTGACGGGCGTTTTGTCGTCCCCGTGAAAACCGAGTTTAAAAACGAAATCCAAGGCTTGGTTCACGACGCGTCCGGGAGCGGCGCGACGCTGTTCATAGAACCCATGGGCGTGGTTGAGGCGAACAACGAAATACGCGTTTTGAAATCCATGGAGAAAGACGAAATTGAGCGGATTGTCGCGGAACTGTCGGCTGAGACGGGCGGCTTTTCCGAAGAGTTGAACGACGGTTTCGACGCGGCGGTCAAGCTGGAATTTTGCTTCGCCAAAGCGAATTTAGGCGCGAGGATGAAAGGCGTCGTCCCCGAAATCGCCGACACGCCCCTGCTTTATCTGAAAAACGCGCGGCATCCGCTTATTCCGCAAGGCGACGTCGTTCCCGTAACTATCGAGGTCGGGGAAAAATTCACCTGTTTAATCGTAACGGGACCCAACACGGGCGGTAAAACGGCGGCGGTCAAGACGGCGGGGTTATTGGCGCTGATGGCGCGGTGCGGTTTGATGATTCCGGCGGGGGACGGGAGCAAGACGGGCGTTTTCGGTGAAATATACGCCGACATAGGCGACGAGCAGAGCATCGAGCAAAGTCTTTCGACGTTTTCGTCGCATATGAACAATATTATAAGGATAACCGAAACCGCCGGGAGCGATTCCCTCGTTTTGCTGGACGAGTTGGGTTCGGGGACAGACCCGTCGGAAGGCGGCGCGCTGGCGGTTTCCATACTGGATTATCTGAAAGGGAAAGGCTGCCTTGTCATAGCCACGACGCATTATCAAGAGGTAAAGCTGTACGCCCTGCAGACCGACGGCGTTGAAAACGCCTGCTGCGAATTTGACATTGACACGCTTCGCCCCACATACAAGCTGACTATCGGCGCCCCGGGAAAGTCAAACGCTTTCGCCATCGCGCGGCGGCTGGGGCTGGACGGCGCGATTATAGAGCGTTCCCGCGGGTTGATAAGCGGGGTGAACAGGCGTTTTGAAGAGGCGCTCGAGGCGCTCGAGGCTTCCCGCAGGGAAGTTGACGGACTGAAAGAAAGCCTTTTCGCGGCGGAGAGGGAAGCCCGCCTGTCATCGGAGGAAGCGGAGAGGGAAAAGCGGCGCGCGAGCGCCCAACGGGAAAAAGAGGCGGAAGCGGCAAGGCGGCGCGCCCTGTCCATAATAGAAGAAGTCAAAAGCGGCGCGTACGCCTTGATAGACGAGCTTGAGGACTTACGGCGGGAAAAGGACAAGTCCGATTTTTCCGAAAAGGTGCGCGGTATACGTTCGAGGGTCAATTCCTCGCTGAACCGCTTGCACGATTCCGCGAACCCGCTCGACGAAACCGCGGGCGGGAAAGACTGTTCTTACGTTTTGCCGAGACCGTTGAAGCCGTACGACGCGGTTTTGCTCTCCGACATAGAAAAAAAGGGGACGCTGATTTCACTGCCCGATTCGTCCGGGAACTGCTTCGTTCAAGTGGGGTTAATCAAGACAAAAACAAACGCCTCCAACCTTCGCTTAATCGAGGAGGGGCGCGTTTCGCTGAACGGGGAACCGTTGGGCAAGGGCGGCGTTACGGTTGTAAGGCGAGAGAGCCCGGCGCGTTCGGGCGTTATGGAGATAGATATACGCGGCATGACGTCCGAAGAGGGGGTGTCGGAAACCGACCTGTTCATCGACGAAAGCCTGATGAAAGGCGCGCGCCTAATCACGGTTATCCACGGGAAAGGCACCGGCGCGTTAAGGCGGGCGGTTCACGCGTTTTTGCGCGGGCATAAGCGGGTGAAGGATTTCAGACTCGGAAAGTTCGGCGAGGGCGAAGACGGGGTTACGGTCGTCGAGTTGAAATAGCTTGGCTCAATCCCCTTTTTTCTCGAAGCCGAAACAGGCGGCCCCCGAAGATTCATGCACGGTTACGGACGGCAGCCGCGCGGACTTAAAGCCGAACAGCTTGCAGGCTTTGGGAAATTTATAATCCCATGAAACGCCAAAGTGCTTGCATTGATAGCAATTCGCCTTTTCAGAATCGTCTTTCACGGTAAAAACACCCCCGCGACCTATTATTTAACGGTCAATATTTTCGATAACCCCGCGATGTCCAGCGTGTTCTTTACCGCGTTCCCGGCGTTCCGCAATTCCATGGAACCGCCCTTTGAAGCGGCGAGGCTGATTCCGCCCTGAAGAACCTTTACCCCTTCCTCGTCGATGGAAAACACGTCCGAAAAATCCAGCATTAGAAATTTTTTCATTTTTAACGCCCTGAAAATTTCATTTTGCAGCTGACCGCACGAAGTCGTGTCGACGCGCCCCGAAACGAACAAGACTATCCCGTTTTTTTCCCTGCTTTCCGTGATTTGCATACATACGCTCCTTTGATCGGAAATCTACCCCACAATTATATCACATTTATTTCAATAATGCAATTCCCGGGGGATATAATCTTTCGTGCTGAATTGAAACTTTAGTTGAGCCTGTTGCATATCTCGTAAAAACATTGCAAAATCACGCAACGAAACAAAAACGCGATAAATCACGGCGAAAAACACGTAAAACCACACAAAAACACGGGTATTACCGCTTTTAGGGATGGCTGTCCCGTAAATTATGTCATGCAAAGTTTTCGGCGTTCTGATATAGTACAATGAAGAATCCCGACCCAAGGGTCGGGGTATCTGGGCTAACCTTTCAGCCTATCACTTCGCCGCGATGTACCAGCTTGTAAACTTTACCTTGATTCTTTACGTAATTTTCGATTGTCT
>JAIRWC010000015.1 GCA_031253495.1 Oscillospiraceae bacterium
GGCGCGTTCTGCCCCGCGCCCGGGCTTATGGGGGAGAACCTTGGGATTGGGGGGCAGATTACCCCCGAAGAAATGACGTTGCCCGACGAATACAAAGGAAACACGCTTATACTAATCAATGCGGGCAATCAGGACGGCGTTGTGGGCGACAACCCGCTTAACTACAGCAACGCTTTTAGGGATAACGGCGTCGAGAACGTCTATTATTCCATTGAAGGCGGGCACGATTTCGGGGTCTGGAAGAACGGGTTGTACTTCTTTGCGAAGAGTGTGTTTGATTGAGGATTGACTGTAAATATGTCGCGGCGGGATAGATTTTCTATCCCGCCGCGAATAGTTTTCGAGGAGGTCTTTTATTTCACTTCAATCCCGGTATAATAGTGCTTTAATATTTCGATATAATCATACCCTTGGCGGTTAGCCAAGATGTTCGCGCCGTTTTGCGAAAGCCCCGCGCCGTGCCCGTAGCCGTAGGTGGTGAACGTGAAAGCGTCGCGGTTTCGGTCGTAAGAGATATCGAAAGCGGCGCTGCGCAGTTCGGACAGCCCCATTATCCGCTCCCTGAAAACGCGCCCCGTGATTTTCACCTCGTTCCCGCCGGACGAATAAGACGTGTTGCCCCCGATTGACATTTCCCCGACATAAACCGTGTCAACCCAGCCCGACACCTTAAACCAGCCCGCCGGGTCGCCCGACAGCTCGATACCCGTTTCTTTCAGCACCTTCAGCATAACCTCGTTCGAGGTGAAAACCTTGGTCAAGCCGTAGTTCGGGTCGTATTCCTCGTCGAAGGCGCATTTTACGCTTTTCAGGTAAGGCAGGTCTTCCCCCCACACGTTAGCCGCGGAAGACGAGTACCCCGCCGACGACGCGGAAAACACCGCCTGTATCAATTCCCCGTTGTAATACGCGCCCTGCCCTGCCACCTCGCCCACGCACTCTTTCACCCTGTCGGAAGCGGTCGGCGCCAGCGTCAGCGACGGCGTGCTGTTCAGCGCGTTATGCCTTTTGATGTAGGTATAAGCGGCTACGGCTTGCGCCTTAATCGCCTCTTTATTAAACGAGCTGCCGATTTCGTTCTGGACGACCCGCGCCACTATGTCGGCGGCGTTCCCCTCGACGACCGCGCCGCCGCTGACGACCCTGAGCGTTTCCGCTGTGGGTTCGGGCGGCGACGTTTCCGGCGGCGGCGTTTCGGTCGCGGTCGCCGTCGTTTCCGCCGTCGTTTCTTCCGGCGCGGAAGTCGCCGGTTCGTCGGTTTCGCCGATTACGTCAATTTCGCCGCCGGGTTCGTCCGTTTCGGCGGTTTCGTCGATGACGAAAGTAACGCCGGTTTCGTCCGCTTTTGATATTTCAGGGAGGGTTTCCCCCCCGCCGGGTTCGCCGTTTCGTTCCGGGGGGCGCGGCAAAACCGGGGCGTTGTAATCGGCAAGCCCCGGCTTTCTTTGGTTGGCGGTATTTATTGTGGTTGCCGGCGCTTCGGGGGGTTCGTCGGGAGCGTCGGTTTTTACGGGTTCAAAAACGGGTTTCGCTTCTTTCGCGTCCCGCCATGAGGAAACGGGCTCGATTACGCCCACCATCCCGAACAGGAACACGTACAGCGACAAAATCGACAAGGACATCAAGATTTTCAAAAGCGACGATTTTTCCATCCGTTCCCCTTATCCCTCTTTTTCGCTCAAATACTCTTTCAAACCCTCCACCAGTGAAACGTCCCAGTTCCTGCCGGCCCAGCCCTTTCCGCTGTTAAAGACGGTATAATACACGTCGAACATCTTGCGCTTGTATTTGCCGTTCTCGTCGAACCCCTTGTTGTCGAAGAACCTTTCGGTATCGACGAAAGGCGGTTCCCCCTCGCGGACGCGCCTCGCGACGATTACCAGCCTTAACCCGTCGAACGCGGAAAAATCACAGGTGGAAAGCGTCAAAAATTCGTCCCCGTATTTAATGTCTGTCCCCGTCTGATAATAGCTCCTGTCAAGACACTCCGTTACGAAGTCGTAAAACTCGCTTTTAGAGTGGAAATACACATAGTTCCAGTATTTAAAGACCTCGCCGTGATAGTCCTTGGTGTTGGAAAGGAACACCGAGAAAATCTTGTACGTCCCCTTTTCGTAAAGCGTGTCGAAATTGACGACGGGGTTGTTCTTCAAGAACTCGAATTTGTCGCGATAATTCACCAAAGGCTGGAACAGGTTCTTGGTTATCAGGTTGTGCCCGTATAAAATCGTGTTGTGCGGGCGGGACGTCGGCGTGAAGACCCCTTCATAATCGGCGAACACCGTGCCGTTTTCCGTCGGCACCTTCCGGAAGTTGTGGTACAGGTAATACTCGTTGTCGCCGCTTTGCGCGACGGGATAATTGATATACGGGTCGATGGAAACATATCCCACGAAATCGTTGTTTATTTCATAAAATTCCAAGTATTTTTCGAGAATCTCAACCTCTTTGGTTTCGCCCCCGCCCGATAAGTCGCCGCCCTTGTCGGCGCTGATGGAAATCCTTACGCGGTCGTCGAGCGAGTGGTCCACAACCCAGTCGAAAGCCGAGGTTCCCTCCTCTTTGGGTCCGAGATAAAAATTGGCGATAACAAGCACGGAAACGGCTAACGCAATCAACGACGCGAGAAAAACGATTTTCCGAACGACGTCGGAAACCGTGTCCCCAAACCAAGGCAGCAACCCCGAAACTAAGCTCGCCGCGAAATTTTCTTTCCTTCTCCCCTTTTTCTTTCTCCCGTAGGTGTATTTCCTGCGTATGTCAAGTTCGGGCATATCAACCCCTCCTCTAACGTGAAGTCTTCGGGTCCGCGCCGTTTCACCCCGCCGGCTTCACCCACGGATTGTCTTCCGGCGAGTGTGTTTTAAGGAACTCGTCCATCCCTTTCACGAGCGAAACGTCCCAGCTCCTGTCGTCTTGCGTCCAAGGCACGCCGCCCATAACACTGTAAAAATAGTCGAAATATTTGGGCCTTAAATTCCTCGAAGCGGCGTCGGTGTCCACGTTCTCATCCTCGCCCTCGCGCACCCGTCTCGCGAACAGCGCGAACCGCGTGTCAATATTGTTGCCTAACGGATAATAGCAGGTCGAGAGCGTTAAAATCTCGTCCCCGTATTCGATGTCCACGCCCGTGTGGAAAACGCTCCTGTCCATTATCTCCGATATAAAATAGTAAAAATTGTTCTCGGCGGTCGACCCGGTCTTTTCGTAAAAATCCCCTTCGGAAAACCTGCGGGCGCGGTAATAGCTGAACACGTCGCCGTGTTCCGTTTTGGTGTTGACGTATATCCCCGCGAAGATTTTATAAGTGGACCTTTCGACGCCGTACAGCGTTTCAAACGTAATAGTGGGGTTTTTGACGTAAGCGTCCAACCCGAAATTGGGGGCGTAATAGCGCGCCGCGTGGGCGAACATCGTGCCGTTCGCCATGTTATGCCCGTAAAGAACCGTGTTGTCGGGGCGGCGCCCCGCTTTAACGGGCAGATACCAACCGTAATCCTTGAAAATTTCAGGGCGGCGGTAAGGGTTAATCGGTATGTGCCAGTCCGCGAATATCGACCCGGCTTTGTCGTCGCCGCCGTCGAAATCGATTTTCAGGTAATAGTCGTTGTCGGCGGCTTGAACGACGGGATAGTCGATAATCGTGTCGCCTAACTTTATCCAGCCCACAAAGTCGTTGTTGCGCTCGTAAAGCTCGCGGAACTTCGGTGCGATTTCCGCCTCGCCGTCGGTTTCCTCGCCGGCGCGGTTGTCGTCTATGCTTAAAACGTCGCCCCTGCTTTTTATTTCCTTTAACTCGTCGTCCAATCGGCGCCGGGCGGTCGAATGACCGGCGTCGGCGATAATAATCGCGCAACAAACCAAAGCCGCCGCCAGCGACGCCAAAAACACGAATTTGCGTATGATTTCGTTTTTCGCGTCGCCCTTAAGCGGAACGAACGCCTTTAAAAAACCCTCGATTTTTTTGTCTTTGATTGTGTCCCCTTTTAACACGGAACCGTTCACGACATACGGGGTTTCCGTCTTCTTCCCGTCTTTTTTTTCGTCCGCGGCGCCGCTCCCCGCTTCGATTTCGTTCAAGATGTCGTCCAAAGTGAACGAGGTCTCTTCGGTTTCTTCGGGTTTGCCGTTTTCTTCAAAGCCGTCCATATATCACATCGCCTTTCTTCCCGCTTACCGCGGTCATCCGCCGTAGCCTTTGAGATAAGCCGCGGCGTCCCAAACCCTGCCGTTCCAGTTTGAGCCGTAACGCCGCCTTTGCTCGTCGAAACGAAGTTCTTTATTGTTATAAGACGCCTTTTTCGTATCGACGTAACCGCTCTCCCCCTCGCGCACTTTCCGTGCGAAAAGCGCACACCGCGTGTCCACGCCTTCCCCCATCGGATAATAGCAGGTCGAAAGGGTGAGGATTTTATCCCCGTATTCCAAATCCACGTCGGTAAAAAGCACGCTCCTGTCCATTACGGCGAGTATAAATTCGTTAAATTCTTCTTCGCTGTTAAAATCGTGCATATTGTTGTAAGGGTAAACCTCCCCGTATTTTTCCTGCGTATTGAACAGCACGCAGGCGAACACCTTCCATTCCGCGTTTTCGTACAGCGTGTCGAAATTCACGACCGGGTACTTTTCATACCATGACAGGTCGTTTTTCACCGTGTCCATATAGTACCGCGACACTTTGGCGAAATAGTTCCCCGTCATGATGTTATGCCCGTACAGCACGGTGTTGTCGGAAATGTCGTACCCGTCGAACTTGTTTTTGTAATCCGCGAAGATGGTGCCGCCCTTGCTGTACTTCCCCTTGAAGTCGTGGTTAAGGTAATAGCCGTTGTCGCCGGTTTGGCATACGGCGTAATTTATTACGGTGTCGCCAATCCTCACCCAACCGACAAAATCGTTGTTTTCCTTGTACAGCGCCAAATAGTCCGGCAACGGCTTGGCTTCCGGTTTTGTTATCTTTTGGATATCGGGGTCGTCTTCGTCCACTTGTGCGCCAATTATCGAGATAAGCTCCGATTGGGTAAGCCCGGCTTTGTATTCGCTCAGCAAGTCCATCCCCACCGTCGAGCCGAAATATATAAAACACGCCAACGCCGCCGTGAACACGACCTTGCGAATACCCTCCCTTACGCCGTCCCCCCTCGCGGGGATAAAAACGAACAACACCCTTAAAAAAATATTCCTCTTTTTTTTCGGTGCCAACGAGGCGCTTACGGTGGATTCGTAAAATACGCCCCTTTTCGCGGGACGGCGGGTGTATGGCAAAGCCATGTCAGCTCCTCCTCAAATAATCCCTCAATAAAACCAGCGCCTGCCTTACCGTTTCCACGCGGTTAAGACGCCTGTCGCCATAGCTCATGACGAAACGTTTCGCAACGGTTCCGCCGGCAAAAGCCGCCGCGATATAAACCGTTCCGACGGGCTTTTCCGCGCTCCCTCCGCCGGGACCCGCTATTCCGGTAACGCCGACGCCAATGTCGGAACCGACCTCGCGCCGTATTCCGTCCGCCATGGCGCAAGCCGTTTCAAAAGACACGGCGCCGTAAGCGGCGAGAATTCCGCCCGTTACGCCGACGTATTTTTTCTTCACCCAATCGGCGTAGGCGACCATACCCGCCTCAAAAACCAAGGACGAACCCGGAACCGACGTCAACGCCGCCGCGAGCATCCCCCCCGTGCAGCTTTCCGCGAAAGCCGCGCGCAACTTTTTCTCCCGCAGCAACAGCGTAACGTCCCGCGCCGCTTCGTCAACGCCGAGAAACATTTCGTCAAACATCAAGAAAACCCTACGGTAAAGAAGTCATCTGACGCGCCGTAAAAGTTTCAGACTTTTCCCGAAAATCGCGCTAAAAATCCTTTACCGTCCTTTCGTTTACCGCCTTTTCGATTAACGCGCCGTAACCGAACGCCGCCTCGATTTTTTCGGCGTCGCTTACGCGCGGCTTCGTTTTCGGGCGTTTCGGGGCGAATATGGTGCAGCAGTCCTCATAAGGCAGTGAGGACGTTTCAAACGTGCCGATTTTCCGCGCCAAATCCACGATTTCAATTTTATCCATGCCGATTAACGGCCGGAAAACGGGAAATTCCGCCGCCTTATCCGTGCAGGCAATCGCGCTTAAGGTCTGGCTCGCCACCTGACCGAGGCTTTCGCCGGTTATTATCGCGCCGCAACCGTATTCCGCGCACAGGGCGTTCGCCGCCCGCATCATAAGCCGCCTTAGGATGACGGTTAAATATTCCTCGGGGCAGCGCTTTTTCGCGCTCTCTTGGATTTCGGTAAAATTAACGCATATAAACCTTACCCCCACGCAGTATTCCGTGAGTTTCCCGGCGAGCGCCTCCGCTTTCATAAGCGCGCGTTCCGAGGTGTACGGGGGGCTTTGGAAATGCAAGGCGTTAATCTTCACGCCGCGCTTCGCCGACATATAACCCGCCACGGGGCTGTCAATCCCACCCGAAAGCAACAACAGCGCGCTTCCGGAGCTTCCGACCGGAATACCGCCGGCGCCCTTTAACCGTTCGGGATTGAGATAAGCGCCGTCGTCCCGTATTTCAAGCAGCACCGTCGCGTCGGGTTCGCGCACGTCGACCTTTAAGCGCGGGTAGGCTTTCAGGATTTCGCCGCCGAGTTCCCTTTGGATATCGGGGGACGTCATGGGAAACCGCTTATCCGAACGCTTCGCCTCGACCTTGAAGGTTGCGGCGCGTCTCAAAGAATTTTCCAAATACGGTATGCCTTCTTTCACTATAACGGAAAAATCCTTGGGTAACTTCACGCATCTTTGAACCGCGCCCAACCCGAACACCTTTGTCAAACGGTCGACGGCCCCGTCCAAGTCGGCGGCGCCGAGCGGGGTTATGTACAGCGTGGACTGCATCCGCGAATATCCGAATTCGCCCAGCCCCCGCAGACTTTTCTTAATGTTTTTGACGAGGATTTCCTCAAAGACGCGTTTGTTCAAGCCTTTGAGGGCGATTTCCCCGTATTTCGCCATAATCAGTTCCATATCCGCCCCGTCATGTCCCAAATCTTTTTACGCCCGCCTCAAGCGCCTCGAGGAACGCGTCTACCTCGCCCGCGACGTTCTGCCAACCGAAGCTGACGCGAACGGCGGAGTCTATATCCCTGCCGCTCACCCCGAAAGCGGGGAGGATTTTGCTCCTTTTGCCCCTCGAGCAGGCGGAGCCCCCGGAAACGTATATGTCCCTTTCCGCCAAAAAGCGCAGCATGACCTCGCTTTTCACGCCGCACGAAAAATTAAGGATGTTGTCGATATTGTTATAGCTGTTGATTTTCATGCCGCCAAGCCGGTTTAAGCCGTCTTTAAGCCGTTTTTGCAGCTTTGCGCCGAGCGGCTCCGCCGCTTCGGCCGCTTTGGCGAACGCCGCGATTAAGGCGGTCGGTTCCGTCCCGGGGCGCAAGCCTTTCTGCTGCCCCCCGCCGAAAATTTGGGGAATTACGCGGACGCCCCTTTTTATGAACAATCCGCCCACGCCCGCCACGCCGCCGATTTTATGCGCGGAAACGCTGATTAAATCGCCGTCGAGCGGCGTCTTTAAAAAACCCTGCGCCCCGTCCGTGTGAATAACGCAATCGGGGAAACGCCCTTTAATCTCTTTATAAAGGCGTTCGACGCCGACGATAAACCCCGTTTCCGAACAAACCGCCGTTACGCTGACTAAAACCGTGTTTTCGTCGACAAAATCCGCTATGTTATCCTTGGGGGACACACGGACGACGTCAAAACCGGACCCGAGGGCGCCGATAACCCCGCTTACGCCGGGATGCTCGAACGCCGTGGTTATTATTTTATTTCCCCCCCGTTTTTTGACCGAACCCATGACGGCGAGGTTGTTGCTTTCGGTCGCGCCCGACGTGAATATTAAATCCCCGCCTTTCGGCATAAGCGACAGTAAAGTTTCCCGCGACGACGCGATTATCTTTTCGGCTTCGATACCGCCTTTGTGGAGCGCGTTCGGGTTTGCGTAGCTTTCGCTCAAAACCGCGTTCATCGCGGAGACGGCTTCGGGGCGCGGCTTCGTCGACGCCGCGTTGTCAAAATAAATCATGCCTTTCATTATAACATCCCGATTTAAAAAAATAAAGCGTTTTATAAAAAAATCTTGCCGGGACCGACAAAACGTTAAAATAATAACGAGGCTGAAATCCCTTGACTTATTCATGTTTTTAAGTTATTATTGTCTTATGTAAATTTAAGTAAGGGGTAGTTATGATTCTCAACACCGTAAGGCTTCCGCATTTCAACGCTTCCGCGGACAGAAAAACCGTTAAGCTCCCTTTGCCGAAAAAGGTGATAATCAGCTTATCGCAGAGCATAGGCGCTTCTTGCGAGCCGATTGTGAAAAAAGGCGACGAGGTGCATACGGGTCAGTTAATCGGCGACAGCGACGCTTTCGTGTCGGTTCCGGTTCACTCCAGCGTTTCCGGAACCGTCGCGGGAGAGACGGAGGTTTTGAGCGTCAGCGGGAGGTTGAGCCGCGCCGTCGTCATAAACACCGACCGTCTCCAAAAAAACTGCGAGAGTTTGAAACCGCCGGTTATAGAAAACAAAGAGGATTTTTTAAAGGCCGTCCGCGACAGCGGGAGCGTCGGGTTAGGCGGGGCGGGCTTCCCCACCCATGTGAAGCTGTCTTACGATTCCAAAAAAACCCCGGTGGACACGCTTATCATAAACGGCGCGGAATGTGAACCCTATATCACGAGCGATTATCGCGAAATACTTGAAAACTCGCAGAATATCGCGGACGGGATTAAACTCGTGATGAAACACCTCGAAATCCCCTCGGCGATAATAGGCATCGAGCGGGATAAGCCTTTGGCCATCGAACAAATGCGCGAAATTACCGAAAATTACCCCGCCGTAACGGTAAAGCCGCTTTCCTTGAGTTTTCCGCAGGGCGCGGAAAAAATCCTCATCTACAAAACGACCGGCAGAATAGTCAAAGAAGACGAAAGACCATATTCGGCGGGGTGCCTTGTGCTTAACATTTCCACCGTCGCGTTTATCGCCGAATACATAAAGACGGGCATACCGATGATTAAGCGGCGTATTACCATCGACGGCGACATAGTCAACAAGGCCGTGAACGTCAGCGCCCCGATAGGCGCGACGCTTTCCGAACTGTTGCGGAGCGCCGACGCGAGGATTATTCCGGACAGAATAATATTCGGCGGGCCCATGATGGGCGTCTGCGTTTACGAACCCGAAACGCCGATAAGCAAAACCACGAGCGCGCTGCTCCTTTTCGGGAACTCCAAATTGAAAAAGGAAAGCGCGTGTATTCGTTGCGGGAAATGTATAAGCTCATGTTCGATGAACCTTTCCCCCGTCGAGATAAACAAAGCCTACGACGCTTCCGACAAAGCCCTTTTGAAAAAACTCCGCGTCGGTCTTTGCATGAACTGCGGCTCATGCTCTTACGTCTGCCCGGCGAAGCGGAATATTTCCGAAAAAAACCAGCTGGCCAAACAAATCGTAAAATAGGCGCGAACCGCGCCGATTTTAAAAAGGACGTTAAAACATGAACAAACTCATCGTAGCTCCCGCCCCTCACATACGGACGCGCAATTCCACCCGGCGTATAATGCTCCACGTCATAATAGCGTTAATGCCCGCGTTCGTCGCCGCCGCAATCATTTTCGGCCCTCGCGCGGCGGTCGTAACGGTCGTCTGCGTCGCCTCGTGCGTTTTTTTTGAATATTTTTTCCGCGCGGCCGTAAAAAAAGAGCAGACCGTTTCCGACCTTTCCGCGGTAGTGACGGGGATGCTCCTCGCTTTTAACCTGCCCGTCACGATGCCGCTTTACATGGTGGTAATCGGCGCGTTCATAGCAATTGTCGTGGTGAAGCAGATGTTCGGCGGAATAGGGCAGAATTTCGCCAACCCCGCCATCGTGGCGAGGATAGCGCTTATGATGTCGTTCAGCCCCCAAATGTCGAGCTGGGTCAAGCCCTTTTATTACAGACTCGGCGGCGCCGACGCCGTAACCGTCGCCTCCCCGCTGGCGGCGGACGCCCCCCCGGATTTAAAGGATTTGTTTTTCGGGATAAACGCGGGTTCACTCGGGGAAACCTGCGCTTTCGCCCTGTTGCTCGGCTTCGTTTACCTTTTGGCGGCGAGGGTAATCCGCCCCGCGACGCCCGCGGCGTTTGTCGGCGTATTCGCGGCGGCGACGTTTTTCGCGGGCGGCGACGTATTGGCGGGCGTCCTTTCCGGCGGGCTTTTGCTGGGGGCGATTTTTATGGCGACGGACTACGCGACGACGCCTTTGACCCCCCTCGGGAAAATCATTTTCGGCACGGGATGCGGGCTGATAACCTTTATAATCAGGCAGTTCGGCACAATGCCGGAAGGGGTTTCGTTCTCGATTTTGATTATGAACATACTGACGCCCTACATCGACAAGCTGACCCGCCCGAAGCCGTTCGGCGCCGTGTAAAGGAGAACGCCGTGAGCAAAAAAATCAAAGAAAAGCCCGTTTCCCCGGACGGCGGCGCCGGTTCTTCAAGCGAAGGCAAGAAGGCGGTTTCATTGAGTTTCGGGCAATTCAAACCCGCGATTGTCCTTTCCGTAACAATCGCGCTGGTCGGCGCCGTCCTCATTGTGTGCGTCGGCCTCATTCCCGACACGTCGGGCGTTATAACCGAAAAACTTTCGGGAAAATGCGCGGAGCTTATGGGCGAGGGCGAATTTGAGCTTATCGCCGACTGGGAGGGCGCGGGATACAAAATCCCCAAACCTAAAGAAGTGGCGAAGCTAATCCGCAAAGACGACGGGAGCGTGGCTTTTGAAATTATCACAAGCGGCTTTAACAGGAACTCTCTCGATTTGCTTATAGCCATGAACGCGGACGGGAGCGTGCGCGGCGTGGCCGTCGTTTCTATTACCGAATCCCCGAAACAAAGCAAAGAAGTCGCCGCGCCGGAATTTCTCGGCAGATTCAAAGGGAAAAGCGGGAAAATCGCCGTCGTCGGCGGAAATCCGGAATCCGACGGCGAGGTGGAGCGGATTACGGGCGCGACCGTGTCGTCCAAAGCCATAGCCAAGGCGGTCAATATCGCGATTGAAACCTATTCGGAAATGGGGGCGCTTGAATAATGAGCTGTCTTAAAACGTTCTTAAACGGAATAATCAAAGAAAATCCCGTCCTCGTCATGCTTCTCGGAACGTGCCCGACCCTCGCCGTAACCACGACGGCCGCGAACGGCTTGGGCATGGGCATAACCACGATGTTCGCGCTCGTTTTCTCGAACGTCGCCATATCGCTGCTCAAAGGCCTTATTCCGAGGCAGGTGCGCCTCCCCTGCTATATAGTGATTGTGGCGGGGTTTGTAACCTTTTTGTCGTTTATGCTGCAAATCATCCCCTGGCTTTATTGGCTTTATGAAAGTTTGGGGCTGTTTTTGCCGCTCATCGCGGTTAACTGCATTATATTCGAGAGAGCCGAAGCGTTCGCGTCGAAGAACAACCCGTTCATATCCTTAATCGACGGCTTGGGCATGGGGGCGGGGTTCACGCTCGCGCTTTTTGTAATGGGTTCCGCGCGTGAAATTCTCGGCTCCGGCAGTTGGATGGGGTTAAAAATTCCCATGGGTGAAATTTCGCCGATGATGATATTCGGATTGCCGGCCGGCGGGTTTTTCATGTACGGAATTATTATAGCGTTCGTCGGCAAAATCACGAAAAAGCCCCCCCGCGCCATAGGATGCGAGGGATGCCCGTCAAGGGGCGTCTGCAAAGATTTCGCCAAAGGGGGGGATAACTGATGGAAATAGCGCAAAAATTGCTTTTTATCTTAGTCGCGGAAGTGTTTATCGAAAATTTCGTGCTGACTAAATTCCTCGGGATATGCCCGTTCCTCGGCGTTTCAAAGAAAATTTCAAGCTCTTTGAGCATGGGGCTCGCGGTAATGGCGGTGATGGTTTGCGCCGCGATTTTCACCTATCCCGTCTATACCTTTGTTCTCGTCCCGCTGAATATCGCTTACATGAACACGATTATGTTCATACTGATAATCGCCCTGTTCGTCCAAATCATGGAAATGGCGCTGAAAAAATACTTCTCCCCCCTGTATAAAGCCCTCGGCGTTTATCTGCCGCTCATAACCACGAACTGTGCCATATTGGGCGTAACGCTGCTCAACGTCAACAACGAATACGGCTTTTTGCTGTCGGTGTTCAACTCGTTTTGCGCGGGCTTGGGCTTCCTCATGGTTATGCTGATTTTTTCGGGGATACGGGAACGGGTGGAGCGCAGCGACGTTCCCGAATCGTTGAAAGGCACGCCTATCACGCTTATCGCCGCCGCGATAGTGTCGCTGTCCTTTATCGGGTTCGGCGGAATGGCGGGATAACCCCCGCTGTTTTCCGTGAAAAAGAAAATGAAAAAAGGATTTATCGCCATGTTCACTTATGTGCTGCCCGTCGCTTTTTTTATAATAATCGGTTTCGCGTCGGGGATAGTCTTGACGGTCGCCGGGCGCGTCTTCGAGGTTAAGACCGACAACACCGTCAAAAAGCTGTTGGAATGTCTTCCGGAAATCAACTGCGGCGCCTGCGGCTTTCCGGGTTGCGAACAGTACGCCGCCGCCGTGGCGGCGGAAAACGCCGCCCCGAATCAATGCAAGCCCGGCGGCGAAAAGACCGCCGCCCAAATCGGCGAGGTTTTGGGGATATCCGTTTCGGCGGGCGAGCCGGAGGTCGCTTTCGTCCGCTGTTCCGGTTCCAGCTCGGAGAAATACGTCTACGCGGGGACGGAAAGCTGCGTCGCTTCCGAAATGTATTACAACGGGAAGGAAGACTGCCGCTTCGGTTGCGTGGGGCTGGGCGACTGCGTAAGGGCGTGCCCTAACGGCGCGCTTCACATTGTGGACAGGCGCGCCGTCGTTACCCCCGTTAAGTGCATAGCCTGCGGTCTGTGCGTCAAAGCCTGCCCGCAAAAGCTGATTACGCTCCAAAAAAGCAGCCGGCTCGTAAACGTCTTGTGCGGTTCCAAAGACGCGGCGAAGATAACGAAAGCCGCCTGTAAAAGCGGCTGTCTCGGGTGTAGGATATGCGAGAAAAAATGCCCGAAAGAGGCTATAACCGTCAAGGACAACCTCGCGGTAATAAACGCGGATTTATGCGACAGCTGCGGGAAATGCGCCGTCGCGTGCCCCGTTATGTGCATAACGGTCAGCGGCGGTTGCGCGAGGAAAACGCAAAATTAACGGCGCTCCCGCGAAAATAATTTGTTTGACTAAACGTTAAGAATATGATATACTGCGTGTATGAAAAAACTGTTTGCACTCGCCGGGGCGGCGGCATTCGCGCTTGCGCTGACCGCCTGCGGCGAATTGGGCGGGCTTTTCGGCGAGGCGCGGGAAACGTCCGGAACGCTTGCCGAACCGGCGGACGGCGAAATTATACGGAGCGCGGAAGAACTTGACGAGCGCGTCGCCTACGCCTGTGAAAATATGCTCCCCGCCGTTAAGGCGCGGTTGCGCGATATCCGCGTGTGGGACGAGCTTATGGCGTTTTATGAGGAAGAGCGGGATATCCTTGTTTTGCGGGGGATAAACTCCCTTGTCATAAATTATAAGACCTACGCGGGGTATATCGAGGCGGAGCTTGTTCCCGAATATGAAATATACATGAAGGTTACGGACGCGTATAAGAAAAGGGATTCGTCGCCGCTTTCCCCGGAAGAAAAGCTCGTTTTCGACAAGGCGGAGGAAATAATAAAAAATATCCCGAAATCCGGGACGACGTTTGAAAAAGTGTTCGCCATACACGAATATCTCGCGGACAACGTCGAGTACGACTATTCCGTGAACGACGACTCGTTTACGGTGTACGGCGCGCTAATCAAAGGGAGCGCGGTTTGTTCGGGATACGCCCAATCGTTCAAAATGCTGGCGAATATGCTTGACGTCGATTGTATAATCGTTACGGGCGAGGCGGGCGGGGACAAGCACGCTTGGAATTTGGCGGACTATTACGGGGAATGGTATCATATCGACGCCACATGGGACGACCAAAGCTCGACGAAAACGCGCAAATACTTAAACGTCAGCGACGATATCATGAAACGGGACCACGTTTGGAACGGCTCGAACTATCCCGCCGCGCGCGGCATGAAGTATAATTATTACAGATATACGGGCAAGAACGTTTCCGCTCCCGCCGCGCTTGAAGACGCCTTTGACTCCGCTTATTCAAACGGGGAGCGTTTTTTTGAAATCGTTTGCTCGTATGACTTTAAAATAGATGATTTGGCGTTTTTATCGAAATACGGCGGCTCCGTTTCATACGCGATTGCGGAATACGGGGACGGGACGTTGCTGACGGTCGTTACGGATTGACGCCGACTTTTTTGCGCCGTACGGCAACTGAGCATTTCATGCGGAGTTGCTATATTTGTTCCCCGAAAAGCAGCGGCTTCGCCTCGGTTTCGTTTCGCTCGCACATGAACAGATACCGTTTAACCGCCAAATCGGACGGCGCCGCTTTCAAAAATTTTATAAAAAGCCGCTTCGCCTCGTACCACTCGCCTTCCTCGAACTTCTCCACGCCGCGCTCGAAAACGCCGCCGTGTTCCCGCTTGCTCATAAACGCCTCGGTTTCGTCGCCCTCGTAGCAGTCGTAAAGCGCCGCGTTTTTCCCGTCGAAGCCGACGTTCCCCATAAACCTCGCGAAATTCGGTTTCAGCGTATCGGCGGGGCATATAATCCTCACGCCGTAATGCGCGGCTATTTCCGCCAACCGCCCCGACAGCTTCACCGCTCCGGAAAGCGTGGTCGTGCAAAGCCGTTTTTCGTGCCCCGCGACGCCTATAAGTGCGCCTCCGCTTACTATGGAAGAGGCGCATTTCAACTTCTTGAAAAGGGTGGCGTTAACGCCGTCTAACCGCCTGTTCACGGCGAGGGCGGCGGAATAGGCGGCTTTGGCGTCGTCGAAAAGGCAGACCAACTCCGACTGCCCGCAGGTTTCCGCCACGCCGCCGCCGGCGATAATCCGCCCGGATATTTCCCCGTAAACCCTGTTAAAAAACGCGAAGGTTTGGCTGTCGTCCATTTTTTCCGTAACCTCGTTTAAATTGACGAACGAAATATAAAGGATATGCGCGTCGATATGCCGCCAGTCCCCCCGCCGCACCGACAGGATGCTGTCTTTTCCGAGTTTTTTCAGCAGTTGGGCCGGAATAAATCGGAAATAGGCGCGGTTATGCTCCTCGAGATTCCTCGTGTGGCTTTCTATCCGGCTTGACATAAGGTTGAACGCCGAGGAAATTAACGCGATTTCGTCGCGCCCTTTTACCGGAACGGTTTTGTACTCGCCGTTCCCCGCCGCTTCCACCGCTTTGCGGAGTCTTTTCAGCGAGTTAAGCGAAAACCATAACCCCGCCAATATAAAAACCGTCCCCCCCGCCATGACCGCCCCCGCGCGAACGGCGACGCGACGCGACTCCAACTGTGTTTCATAAACGTACTGCCGTTTTGAAATCCCCGTTTCCATAAGCGCGGCGGGATTTCCCGCGCTGTCGAAAACGGGCACGATTACCGCTATCCAGTCTCCGTTCCCGTCGTCGAAGCCCATTACGGCGCCGTCATAATCGCCGCGTTCCAAGAAAGCGTTATACCGCTCCGCCGCCTTTGTCCCGATTATGTTTTCAACGGGCGCGTTCACATAATAATTGTCGTAGTACGCCGCCCTCCATTCCCCGTCCCTTCGGAGCAGCGCGCAGACGTAATGGTTTTCATAGGTCGTAACGGCGCTTTCGCCGTCCGGCAAAAGTTTTTGCAGCTTCGTTACGTCCACGGCGTATCGAAAATTCCGCGTTATTTTCTCGAACACGGGATTGCCGGAAGGGTCGGATAAATCAATCGCGCCCAAATCGTCCGCGTCGAATAAATTCGACATTTTATGGGCGGTTTTCCTGAGCGAGAAAATTATATTGTCCTCGTGCTGTTTTTCCAACGCGTCGCTCGCCTGCTTTGAAATCGCGAAAACCCCCGCCCCCAATACCGCGAGTATAATCACGGCTTGTTTGTATAAAAGCGAGATTTTGATTTTCTTTTTATCCGCGAGGAAAACCGCGCAGGCGTAAAGGCACGCCAACCCCGCCCCCGCCGCGATTGAAACGGCCGTCGCCCGCCGGCGGGAACGCTCCGGCGCGGAAATTTCCGTTATTTCGCCGTTTGCGTACAGTTCCGCGCTTTGCCCGTCGTCTTTTATGAAAGCGTATCTGGTTTCGTCAAGTATATATCCCTGCCACAGCCCGCCGAACGCACGTATGCGCGTATCGGCGAAATCTTGCCCCACGCCTTTTATCCAGCGGTTTTCACCGTGGAGATAAAGGTAGACCCCGCCGTTCGCGTCCGCCGCGAACCGGCTGAAGCCGCCGGCTTTTTTCGCGTCGCCGTAAAGTTTCTCGTGGGAACGGTCGGGATTTAACCGAAAAACCTCCCCCAGCGCGGTGCTCGCGATTACGGCGCCGCCGTTTATCGGATACGCGTCGGCCATACCCGCTCCGCCGTCGAAGACCGTTTCGTAAACGGCGGAGGATAAGCGGGTTTTTTCGGTTACGTCAAAGTCGTTGAAAACCAATTCGTCCGGGCGGACGGTAACGGAACGGAGAATATCCCCCTCGACCAACAGCCTTGTTCCCGCGGGTTGGACGAGCCGCCGTTCCTCCGGAAAAAATTCTTCGTATATGATATCGCTTGTACCCTTGGAAAAGTTTATCTCAAGCCAGCATTGATACGAAACCGTAAAATTACGCGAATCTATCCGCGACACGGCGCAATACGCGCCGCCGTTTTCGCCGAAAGCCATACCGTCCACGGCGGCGAAATCGTATTTGTCATACCGCGGGAAAGAACAGCTCCCCTCGGCGTCGCCTTCGGAAGATGTTTTGAATATTATTATGTCGTTTTTGTCGTACCGGACGAAATAAACGTTTTCCCCGCCGTCGAGATAAATCGCCTGAACGCCCGCCGAAGCCGGCCGGTAAAGGTAAAAATTCACCGCCTGCGGCAGCAGGAACATCAGTATAAACAACAGTTTTCTCACCGCGCCGTCATCCTTTCACGGAACTTGAATTTGTGTCTGCCCCGCGCTTTTGATTTCGATAACCCCGCCCCACGCGCAGTTAAGCGCGGAGGAATCGTTGAGCGCGGGCTGATTGCCTATCAGGCAGGAAGCGCTTCCCGGAACCCACGGCGACGCCGTGTTCGGAATACACGGCGCCGGGGTAAGCGCGCCGAACGCCGCCGCCGTCGCCGCCGCTACCGCCGGGTTTGCGAGAGAGCTGCACATGACGAAAGGCGTGATATTTACGAAAGGCTTGTTATCCGTGATATTGGCGGCGGGGAGGAGGTTTAAGACGTTATTGGCGGGCAATACCGAGAGAACCGACGGCGCCTGCCCAAAACCGCACTGTATGACCGCGCCGCCGCAAACCAGCATCCCCATTATTCTTCCGCCTCCGTTTCCTTCGGTTTCTCCGGTTCTTCCGGTTCCTCCGGTTCCTCCGGTTCCTCCGGTTCTTCCGGTTCCTCCGGTTCTTCTATTATCGCTTCTCCCCCGCGGAAAAGCCCGCTGAAAACGACCGTTCCGGTTTCCTCGTCGTAAAGCGTCCCCGCCCCCTCGTATAAACCTCTTAAAAATCCGCCCTCATAAAGGATATGCCCTTGGTTGTTGTAAAGTTTTCCCGTTCCGTCCGGGACGCCGTTGGAAAAAGTTCCGTCGTACCGTAAATAAGACGTGTCAAGGTCGTACAGCCTGCCCGTTCCGTGATAGGCGTTATCCGAAAACCCGCCCTCGTACAACACATGGTTATCCCCACCGTAAAGCGTCCCCGTTCCGTCGAACAAATCGGCGGAAAATCCCCCTTTGTAAATCAGTTCGCCCTCTTTGCCGTAAAGCTCGCCTTTGCCTTCGGCGTGCCCGTTCGCGAGGTCGCCTTTGTACAACACCTTCCCGTCGGGGTACAAAAGCGTCGCGTAACCGGTATAATCCGCCATGGCGGGTTCGTTCGCCGTAAACGTGTCCGGCGCGGGCTCGTCCTTCACAAGGCGCGATTTTATTTCCGGCAGCGCAAAGGCCGAAAAAGCCGTCGCCGCCGCCGCCGCGAACGCCAAAAAGGTCATGAACGGCTTTTTTTTGATATAAAAGCGTTTAAATTCCCAATAATCGGGGTATAAACCGTTTCCCATGCCTTATTCCTCTATCTCGACAATTCCTATCGCCGCAATGTTCCCTCTCGCGGTTTCGGGCTGTTCTTCGTCGTGCCGCCCGAAAAACCAAACCGAAAAAACCGTAACCGCCGCCGCCGCGAGCGCCGCCAAAACAGGTTGAAGCCTTTCCGCCGCCGCCGCGAACGCCGCCGTCTTTTCGCGAAGGGCGGGCTTTCGCAAAGGGGGCGTCGAAACTTTTTCTTTAAATTCCGGCATACGGAAATAAGCCTCGCATATATGCCCGAACCCGCCCGCCCTCAGTTTTTTCAACCATGTTTGAAATTCGTCGGTCATATACCCGCCCATAATCCCGCCGATTATTTCGGATAAGCGTTTATAAACCTCCGCCGCGTCGGCGCCCGCGACAGGGAACGCATAGTCGAAGCTCACGGAATTATCCGGACCTGTCAGTATATTGCGCTCCGTAAGGACGCCGGCCAATACTTCGGGGGGGAGGTTTTTGACGATAACGGTCTTCATCACGCTTTTCGCCAAACCGTAACGTTCCGCCGGGCTTAAACCGCCGCCAATCTCATCGTGAAGCGTTTCGCCCTCCCGATAATTAAAGACCGCGCAATAATAAGGGGCGTCGTAAAATTCCCCGATAAAATCGCGGAATTTCAATCCCCTTAGCATAGGGATTATTTTTCGCGCCGTTTCGCCTTTCGCCGTACGCACCCTGAACAATTCCCCGCTTTCGCCGCCCTTATACGATTCGCCGTTTAAAAACGGTGAATAGGGTTTGCTCCGTTGCGACGGCGCGCCGCATATATACCCGTTCGTTTCGTCGCGGTAAAGCGCGCGGTAGCGTTTCTCGCTCATTTCTTTTCCCCGATTACGACGAACGCGGCGGCGTTAAATTCCCTTTCGGCGGCGAGTTCCGCGCGTATTTCGCAAAAGCCTTCCCCGCCCCCCGCGGTAAAAACGCCGTTCTTGCTTATTCTGCCGATTTCGGGCGGATTAACCGACCAGATAAGCTCGCCGGGATTTAAGCCGCCGTCCCCGGACGAAGCGCGGAACGCGATTGTTTCAAAAGGCGCGACATAGCCGACGTCGGGGCTTATGGCAAGGGCGGGCGTTCGGTTGGCGGGCGGCTCCCTCTGTTTTACCGCCGACCAGCAGAAATCAAGCGTTTGGGGCGGCGCGTTTTTTATAATTTTGACCGCGATTTTAAACAGCCCGCGCGTCTTATCCAAAACGGCGCCCCATTTGAAATACGCGCCGGATTGGGGCAAATCCCCGTAAAGCGCCTCGTCCCCGTCAAGCAGACCGGCGTTTATGAAAACCGTTCCAAGCCCGAGGAAATGCGGGATATCCCGGCTGTAATAAACCTTGCCCTTAACCGCCCCCTCGGGAACGGTTACTTTCGCCGTCCCGAATTTCATAAGCGGGAACCGCCCGGCGGGACACTCGCTTTCCGGGCAAAAACGCTTAACGTCTTCATGGTTATACGGGGCGGCGGCGGGCGGCGTTTCCGTAAACGGCAACTTGGAGTTAAGCGGCTCCACCCTGTCGATTATGTAATAATCGGGGGTCAATATCACGTACAGCCGCGCCAAATAAAGAGTGCGCCGTTCGCTCAAACGTTCCTCGAAAGACGCTTCGCCGCGGTTTTCATCGGGAACGTCGGGCGCGTTTTCGGTCAGGAAAAGACCGTAGCTTTCCTTGATTTTGTTGTGTTCGGGACCGTCGTTTTCGTCGTCCGCCGCGTTTTTCATCACCGAATGTATGGGCTCCGCCTGTTCTTCCCTGTATTCGGCGCAGAGATAAACGCTTTTAACCCCGCCGTCGGCGCTTTTATCCAATAAATCGAAGCCTTTCAGTTCGGACAGCTTCTTTACGGAAGATTGCGGTATAATCAACTCGTTCCCCTCGTAATCGAGCGCGAAGCCGGCTTCCACGACAATGCGTGAATCGTCCGCCGCGGTTACCTCCATCCCGCTGACAACCCCGCCGCCGAAAAGGAAACGGTTAATCAGTCCGCGCTTGCCGTTGAAATAACGCTGCTCCGTTTCAAAATCGGCGGCGGTCAGCAGCTTTCCGTAAAAATACCTGTTTCTCTCGAAAGAATTCATGTTCCCTCCTCAAAAACAACAATAATTCATAAGACATTCCCCGTTCAGACGGGCGCGTCCGTATCGTGAAACGACGCTGTTCATTCCCAGATACACGCGAAAATTTAAAATCAAGGCGGAGTTCAGCACGGTTAAGCGAACCCTCGTATTAACCGGTATATTCCGTTCCAATAAGCGGCGAAGCCCTTTTTCGTCCTGTTCGCTGATTTTTTCGGGGATAATCGTCCAAAAAGAAAATCGGTCGCTTGAATATAAACGCTTCAGCGTCTCGCCGTTTCCGCCGGAATAATAGCGCATCGCGTGCCGGGTTTCGACGAACACGGGTTCGACCCCGCAAAAGAGCGACGTTATAAGCCTCAAACCCTCAAACGTGCCTTTCACGCGGCTGTAGACCGCCGCTTTCCCCAAGAATTTACGCAGTTTGCCGCCCCACAGGGATATATCGGGAACGTCGAGCCACCCCGCCATACGCGTTATAAAATCGTCCGGGGCGGTTTCGATTTCGTACAAAGCCGCGCCGTGCCTTATCTCCTCCTCAAAATCGTCGTAAAGCGTTTGGAAAATCGAAAGCCAGCGGTCGGCGAAAGCGTTCTTCCCGTAAATTTCCGGCAGATAATCGAGCAGCGTTTCGGAGGGGAAACTGACTTCGACCGAGTTTAAAACCGCGTTTCCCGCTCCCGAAAACTCGACCGAAAACCACAGGTATCTGCCTTTCGCCCCGCGCGCCAAAATGTCGCTCGGGTTTTCATAAACGCCGACAAGGCGTTTGCCCGAAAAGGCGTCGTTTTTATTGTCGGAGGCGTATACGCTTACCCGCGCGACCGTTTCGGCATCCGTTTCCATGTTCAGTTTAATCCGGTGCCAGACGGTTCCGTCGCCGCCGCTGTCAAACGCGGGGGAACGGTATTTCGCTTTTCCGTGATTTTTATGCCGTTTCTCATTTGATTGCATTAAATGTGAAACAGCGTTACATTCCGTATAAATCGTTTGACGTTCGTTCCTCATAGCTCGCCCCGTTAATAAATATTTTTTCCACTTTAAGGATTTCATCCGGCGATAAGGTCTTGTCCTTAAAAACGCCGATTATTTCCCCGTTTCGCTGTTTTAGGGTTAACCCGTTCGCCTCCCTCGCATAAGGCGCCGCTTCGATTTCACTTTTCCACTTTGACAGCGAAACCGTAACGCCGAACCGTTTCCCCGCTTCGTCCGCCAACCGCCTCAGCATAAGGCTTATTTCCTTTTCCTTTCCGTCCGCCCACTCTTCAAAGCGGATTTCCGCGAACAAATCCCCCGTTCGGTACGAAGGCGGCGTTATCTCAAGCTCGACGCACGGCGCCCGCCGTTCAAACAAGAATTTGCGTATATTGCGGACATAGGCGGGGGGCAGCCCTTTTTCGCTTTTATGCGCGGGGTTGACGCAAATCCGCGTTTTCCCCTCTTCGGGGAAATACGCGTTCGCGCTTTCGATACGCAACCCGGGAACCCGGCGGATAAGCGCGAGGCAGTCCGCCGCGGTGAAAGCGGCGTAAGGCTTTTTGCTTTCCCTTACAAACCGCTCAAAGGCTTCGGAAACGGTTTCGCGGTTCGCCCCCGCGTTTTCCGGCGGCAAAGGGAACGGGTTACGCGCCTTTATTTCCGCGCCGCCGCCGCTAATTGTGAAATCGAGGTTTTCCTTGACGTTGCCCTCGCTCCCCGCCGTCAGGCTCATAGACGCGATAACGACGCCTTTTTCCGGCTTTTTTCCCCTGACGTTATCGCCGAACCGCACTGTTCCTTCGGTTTCGTCAAGCTCATAATGGCGGTCGAACGGTCCCGAGCAGGATAAATCGTCGGTTTGACTCCATTCGGTCAACCCGCCCTCTTCCTCGGTAAAGAGCCGAAAATCTTCCTTAACGGCGATAAGCGGCGGCGTGTCGAGGCAAAGCGGGTTTTCGCGGAACTCATACCTAATCGGAACGGCGGCGTATTCTTTTTGAACCAACTCGACGGCGGAAAGGCAAAGCGCTTCCACAACGGGCGGGGCGTCCGCCTCGCAGCGGATTAACGCGCATTTCAGCGCGACGCAGGGCAAAGGGGAGATAAGCGCAATCGCGCCGCTTTGAGAAAATCCGTAAGAGCCGTCCCTGATTTCGCACGGCAGCCATTCCCCGCCGCATAACGCCGCCATCTCAATCTCATAAGTCGGGTAATACCCGTCCCTCAGCGGCGTTCCGCCCGTTTTGTCCCGCGCCGTTACGGCGTAAAGCCGGTATTCCTCGCCGCCGATTAAAGGCTCGTCGAGGGCGATATAAAATTCCGCCCCCGCGCGCGGTTTTTCCCCGAACGGCTTAAACCCGTAAACGTCGCTCGCCGCGCCGCCGTACTCCCGCGAGACGGTGATTTTGCCGCCCAAATTAACGTCTTCCTCAAGGGTGAACGGCACGCCGTTAACGTCGGCTTTCGAGCCTTTGGGCAATTTCGCGCCCATCGGTTCGCAGACGGCGAGCAGACGGGCGGGGCGGGCGGAAATCGGCGCGGTTCCTAGCAGCTTTAAATATTTCAGTTCGTGCTTTTCGGTTATACGGCTCAGGTAATACCGCTGGTTCTCCGTAAGCCAACACAGCATTTCAAGAAAGGTTACGCCGGGGTCGTGCGTGTTATAATCCGTCCATTCCGGCGCGAGCGCCCGCAGTTTTGCCGTCGCTTCGGCGAGGATTTCGGCGTAGGTCATATCGTCCGGCGATTTATAATCCAGCATGGCTAATCCTCAAAATCGGAACGGATAACGGGATTGCGGCCCCGCCTCAATTCCCTCCCGAACCGCGATATTGCCGCTTCCCGCTCTTCTTTTCCCGTCCCTCCCGTAATCGGCAGGGGATTGAAGGCTTTACAAACATAACCGATGTTCAAGGAAGGGATAAATTCCGAATTGGCGGCGACGTTGGCTTCGCCGCCCCCTCCGCAGCGATAGTCGGCGCTGATTGCGCGTTTGCCGCCCGCGCTTTCCGAAAACGTAACCGTCCCCTCCGAGCGGTCCGCGCGAAACATATCGCCGGCTATCCTTTCGCGGCCCGAACCGGGCAAATCTTCGTCGAGCGCGTATAAATCCAATTCCGCAATGTTTTTGTTCTTCAGAGTGAACGCCCGTTCCCCCCCGTCGATATAATGCCTTTCGTCCTTTATCGTTTCAAGCTGTTCGACGCCGACGGCGTTCATAAAAATTTTTTCTATCCGCAATTCGGGCGGACGTCCGGCAAAAGCCGCGCGCACCCAGTAACATTCCTCGCCGTATTTTACTTCCCGCGACATTTCCCCGTCGACGCTTAAAGACAAAATCCCCGTTCGGGTAAAGCCCTTTGTCTCGTCGTCCGCGCCGACCGGATAAAGTTTCCCTCCGCAAAGGCGGCTCCACTCACATTCGGCGGGGGGCGGGGGCGCCCCTTTGTGTGAATCCTCGCCGCAAACGATTAACAGCCTTATGACCCCTTTTTCAAGCGGGCGGTCAAACCCGAGCCATAACGCGGTTCCCTCGCTTTTCAGACTTTTGAAATAAACCCCTTCCGATATGCCGTATTTTTCAAAATTGCTTTCAATTTCACCTTTTTCCACAGGTTCGGGCGGGCTTTTGAAATCAAACCGCGCGTTTTGTATATACGGCGCGTAAATCCGCGCCGGCCGCGCGAACATATCGGCGGCTTCTTTTAAGCGGGCGCGCACGCAATACCCCGACCTCGAACCGATTAAAAGCGGTTCCATATCCCGCGGGCAGTCGAAACTTACGGCGTATTCGGCGGTTTTTACGGCGTCGCCCGTTTCGTCAAGCCCCGCGAATACGCGGTTGGCGGGGCGGTTCAGCGGCAGCGGCGCGAACCCCGCGCCGTTAAAGTATTCCCACGCGGCGTTTTTTATGACAACGTCGTAATATTTCGGTTCGAGAATGTTTTTCTTCAAGACGATAAATTTTTTCAACGGCGGGGGCGGGGGCGGTTCGCCCTGCGTTATAACGTCGAAGCCCGCCGTAAATTTCAGCGTGACGGACGCTCCTTTCCGGTTCAACGCGCCGTCGCATAAAAAAGTTACCGCGCCGTCGGGTCGGAAAACCCTACCGAACGGGTAGATTTTCGCGTTTTCCGGCGTCTGCTCCTCGCCGTCGGCGAAAACCGCCTCCGGTTCTATGCCCGCGCCGTCCGCCCCGACCGTGAACCGCGCGGGGGCAAGACGTTCAAACGCGCTTATATCTTTGACGGCGAGTTCTATACGGCTCTTGCCGCCGCTCGCGGGGAACCCGTTCAGCAGGATTTTTCCGTCCCGCAAAGACGGGGTGAGCGCGTGGGCTTCACCGTCCCTTATCAAAACCCAACCGGCGTTTTTGGGGCGGCATAACGCCTCGTTCCACAACGCGCTTTGTTCGCCGCCCGCCTTTAAATAAAGCCGCGAATTTCCCGCGCTTTTGTCTATATAATCATGCTCGAACGCGAGTTTTCGCTTTACGGCGGTTTTATCGGGAACGAACGGCAGGGATAAATCATCCCGGATATATACGCCGTCTTTGGCGGAATCGACGAAAACCGCGGCGACGGGTTCGGAGGGGCTCGCGAACGTTTCCGCCCGCGTTTCAAAAATACGGCGGTTTCCCGCTTCGTCAAGGACGGGCGAAAACAGTTTGAACGCCTTGGGGACAAGCGAGCCTTCCGTTCCGCCGGCGGACAGCTTAAGGCATACGACCCCTTTCGCCGGTTCGGCGGGGAGCGGGGAGGCGCCCAATTTATTGTAAAAGGCTATTTTGTGGTTTTCCGCCATTTCCGCGAAACGCTCCATGCTTCCGCAAAGCTGCTCCGCGAAAACAACGGCGACCGCGCTTCCGAAATCGGGGCGGGAGGGATTGAACCGCCATTCCGGCGCGTAAACGGGCGACAGCTTTTCAATCCGCGACAGTATGTTCTTATAAAGCGTTTCGTCCATCAGCGCTCACCCGCTTCCCCTTCGTCGATATAAAACGGAAAAACCAGATTGTAGGGGCTGTTGGTGGCGCGTATCACATAAGACGCGGTTATATCCGCCCTCGCCGGATTTTCGGCGTTTTGAACGGCCGTAACCTCGACGTCGCGTATTCTCGGCTCCCACAGAACGAGGCTGTTTTTCGCCTCGTCCGATATAAGCGAAAGCGCGGAAAGGGAAAGGCTTTCAAAAACATACGCGTTTAAATTCGTTCCGAAATCGGGGCGCATCAATCTTTCGCCTTTCGAGGTGCCGAGAATAATCCTTATCGCTTCGGCCACGTCGTCCTCGTACTCGCTCGCCCTAATCTTTCCGGAAGCCGCGTCCGCGCTTACGGGGAACCGCCACCCCACCCCCAAAAAATCCCTGTCGTTCATTACCCGTTACCGCCGCCGCCGTAACGGCGCAAACCCGATTCCCGTTTTTGAACGACGAATCGTATCAGTTAAGTTTCAGCGGCGTTCCTTTAACGTTTGTCATGGCGGAGCTTTTCAAATCGAGCCCGGTTTTCCCCTCGACCGAAACTACCGTCCCTTTGACGCTGACCTGCGCGCCCTCTAAATTTAACGCGTTGTCCGCTTTAATATTGACGTTCGGCGCTTTTAAAGTCGCGCTCTGCCCCGCCCCGTCGAGCGTTATTCGGCAGGCGCCCGCTTTCACGCTTATATTCGCCGCCGCGCCCACGCTTATTTCGCCTTTGGCGCCGTCGACCACGATAATGTTTTGCGACGAGGAATCCTTGATTGTAACCGACATGGAAACGTCGTCCATTTTCAAGCCCAGTTTGGCCGCCGTCATAATCTCTATTCCGATTTGCCCGGGGGTGTCGTCGATTTTTAACAGGTTGCCGCTTTTGGTTTTAAGGCACTTTACCGTGTTTAAAGGGTTCGCGGTTTCCGAAGGGGGCGGCGACGCGGAACCGTACAGACTCCCCACCACTATGGGCATATCAATCTCCCCGTTGCAAAAAGCGAGGACGACCTCGTCGCCCACGTCGGGCAGGCTGTAATTCCCGCGCCCGTCCCCGGCGAACGGCATAGCCACGCGCGCCCACGCGGTGATGTTCATCCCCTCGGTTCCGTCCGGAATCCTCACTTGAACCGCGGCGGGTTTCAACGGGTTGAAGTTGTTGATAACCTTTCCCGTCATTACGCCGGGAATTTTATGGTTGTCCGCCTCAAGCCATCCAAACAAATCGTCCAGCATAGCAGACCTCCCTGAAAACTGTATCGCGGCGGTCCGGTCAAAGCTCCGAGGTTATGTTAAAATCGGTGGTATACCCGCTGCTTGAAAATTTGTGCGTGGCTTCCTCGATGTAATAACTCCTGTCAAGGAAGTCCGCGTCAAGGTTCTTCAGTTTTATGAATCTCGCGGGCGTTATTTCCGGCAACCCCACGCAGCTTACGCTCCCGCCCGCCGAATCCGTTAAGGTTTTAATCCCGTAATTCACCATGATGGCGGCGAGGTCGAGCGCGTTCTTCGAGTCCGACGTGTCCGGGTGCGTTTGAATGTTCGCGTTTGGGTTTTCGGCGGGGTAGGCGTTTAAAAAAGGCAGGCTCACCGTGAAAGGGAGCGCGCTCAACATTCCCGAAAGCGCGCCCTTTACGTTGGTCGCGTTGTAGGAATAATTGCGGCTGAAAGAGATTAGCCCCTCCCCCCACTCAAGCGTGGTAACGGGGGTCAGGTTGAGCCATTTTTTTATAAAATAAACGTCCTCGCCCAACACGAAAAACTCGTAACCGCGTTTTTGCCCGTAGTTGTAAATATAGTTAAAGTCGCTGGCGTTTTGCCTAAATTCCTCGAAGACGTTCCATACGTCGAAATAGGTAACGTTCAAATTCGACATACAGGCGTAACGCCGCAATATGTCCATCGCGATAACGGGGAAGCTCGACACGGTCATGGAGGCGTTCAGCCTCCCTTGCTTCATCAGTGCGCGGACGTCGAGACAGGCTATCGAAACGGAGGGCTGCTCCCCCTGTGAAAAAGAAAAAGAAACGTCGGAAACGAAACCTTTAAACATCACCTTGGGCTGCCCGTAACCCAAACGCGCCTCCACATTTTTCCCCAGCGGAAAATTTTCCTTAATTTTTTCGTCGAACTTGCGGGCTTTTATGTCGTAGGCGTTTTTTACGGTGAATTTACACATCCCGGACGAATCCTTGACCGTCTGGCTGATTTCAATCCCGTCCGCGTACAGCCCCAAATCGTCGTTTAAATCGCGGGAACCTACTTTTATTTTGTACACGGGGGTTTTAAACCCGCCGTGCCGCTCGTAAAGGTTTTTGAAAGCGTAGGCGTCCTTATTCCACAATCCCGGCATGTTCCTCCCCTAACCGTTGCTAAATCGGCGGTATTTTCAGCCGCGTTCCCGCCGGGCATTTAAGCGGGTTATGGATATCGTTGGCTTCGGCAATCAGCCGCCACTTGCCCGCGTCGCCGTATTCCGCCCACGCCAAACGCCACAGGTCGAATCCCTGTTCGGAATAGCGCAGCTTGGTTCTGTCGGGGGACTCGAACGGCGACTGTTTTTTTTCGTCGCGTATGCTCCCAACCGATTCAAACGTCAAATCCATTCTCGCGCGGACGGGCTTCCCGCTCGGCAAAAACATGGTGAAGCTCTGCTTGGCGTTTGTGATTACCCCCGCGAACGAAAAACTCCCCCAGAAAAACGCGGCCGTCGGCGGCGCGTGCAAAGCCCCGTCTATCCGTAAGGCGTTCAATATGGGCGCGGTATACGCCCGCACGTCCTCGTCGGCTCCCTTCGGCACGAAATCGTTGAGCGTGTCAAAATGCAAGGTAAGCGTCAGCGTGGTTTCCTGCCCGTTTATAAACTGCAAAATAGGGTTGTTTAACCCGGGGACGGAAAGTTTGGCGTAATTGACCGAACGGGAAAGGTCGTAATTTTCCGGGTTGAACAGCACGGGCACCGTTTTCGGCGCACCCTCCCCGTAAAGAATGATTTTGGCTTTTTCAAGCAATTACATCAGCCCTCTTTGCAATTTTTCGTATCTCCACTCGTCGTTTTGCTCTTTTCTTATCCTTTCGGCAATCGTCTTTATCAAAACCTCTCCGTTTTCGGGCGCCGCGCCCCCCGTATAAGGTTTAAGCCCCTTCAGTTTGTCCTCGATTAACTTTTCGGCGGCTTTAAACGAAATAAAGTCAAAGCGCCCGGTTTCGCCGTCGGCGGGATGGCTGAGAACGACCAAAGGCGCCACGCCTTTTTTCGTTTTTCCCGCCGCGTGAATATCGCTCACAAGGTTTATCAAACTGTTCCGCAAGGATAAATTGTTTGAATTGAACGCCTGCCTTAACGTCCCGATTAAGCCGTCGGGCGCGTTCCTTTCCTTTAAAAGCGACCGCAGGGTTATATTCCCCGGCTTTCCGGACGTCAGGTTCAAATAGAAAGTCATGTTCTTTTTTTGAATGTTCAAACCGAGCGAAAACCGCCCGCCGGCGGATAAGCGAAATTCCGTTTTGTACACCGGCGCGGCGCGTTCAACCGCGCGCCCGATTTCATAACGCCGCCTGATTGTTTCGTTTAACGGCAAAGGCTTGGCGGAACCGCCGCGTACGGCGGACAGCTTATCTTTTAAACCGCGTATGATTTTAACAAATTTCATAAATCCCCGTATGCTCTATCTCAACCTTGTCTATAATCAGTTCGCCGCTTTTCGCGTCGAGGGGGGTACATTCCCACGATACAATCAACCCGCCGTCAAAAGCGAACGCCTTTTTTACCGTACCGCCCGTTCCCGGAATAATTATGCTGCACGTCTTGCCTATACGCTTTCCCGGGACGAATCCGGCGGGCGAGCGGAGCGGGTTAAGAAAGCCGCACCCCTTTTCAAAGGCGAGCCGCCCCGCCGATTTCTTGGTCCCCCTTATCGGGTAAGCGCAGTCGAGCCGCCCCCCCTCGTGAATGTATTCCACCTCGATTTTTCCGCCTATCCCGCTGATTTTCTGAAACCCCGCCTTTATGACGTTTTCGTAATAGAAAAGGAAGTTATACCCGGATAAAAGCATATTTACCTCAAATCAAAAACGTTTCGGTTTTCCTGCCGCCCCTCTTGGTGAATCCGCGAGATTTCCGCGCACCACCGCCGCCTCTCGCGATGGGGAAGCGCCATGACTTCCCCTCGGGACCAATGGAAGTAATAGGCGATAAAGGCGACCTCTTTACAGAGCTGTTCCTCCGGCGTCAGGCTTATTCGGGGGCGGGGGGAAAATTTATGGGGATACGCGCCTCCTTGCCGCATTCGGGGCAGACGCCCTCGTAAAAAAGGTTGTCCTCGGCGTTAATCTTTTGGTACAAGTCCTGTAAATACGCCAAATCGGCGGCAAACAGCCTTTCTATTATTTTTGTGTCAACCGCGGGGAGGGTTCCGAGTTTGGTGATAACCCTGCTTAACAAAACCACCGACAAATAGGCGGGATTTTGCTGAACGCGCGGGTCTTTCAACGGCACAATCTCGTCCGCCGCCGTTGACAGCCGCATCGTTCCCGCGCGGTGAAGCGTTCCGCCGCTATCCGAATACCCTTTGGGCAACGTAAATTCATATTCTGTCTGAAGCATTTCCCATCGTCCTTTCCGCCGCCGATTACGACGTTCTGGTCATTCCCTCGTGCGCCAGCTCAAGGGATTCTATGGCTATTTCAGACGCGCTCGCGTTGAAATCGGGGGCGGTATATTTGCAGGGCCAAGCGTTGATAATCTGCCATGAAGCGCAGTCCGCCGCCGTCGCGTCCATCAGGGTAACGGTAACGGTCTTGCGGTTTTCGGGACCGTTCACCCCTTCCATAAGCCAGTCTACAAGCACGGTTGACGAGGTCGCGCCCCACTTTAACGTAACGTTGCCGTATTTGCGCAGCCCTTGAACCTTCATCGGGGTGGGGACCATGTCCCCCTCCCTGTATTCCACGACGTCAATCGAAGCGTCAAACCCCGTAACCTCGCTGAAGCCCCCCGCCTCAATCCCGTCGATTTCCAGGCGATACCGAAATTTCGCGAACGGATATACTGCTTCCGCCATTAAATCATTCCTCCTTTTGCGTCAAACGTTGATTATTCCGACGCGGTTTTTTGCGTGATTCTGAAGATTACGAACTCGGCGGGTTTGACGGGCGCGACGCCGATTACGCAAATCAGTCTGCCGTTGTCTATGTCGTCTTGCGACATGGTGCTTTTCCCGACGTCCACGAAGAACGCCTCCGCCGGCGAACCGCCCGTAAGCGCACCGCTCCTCCACACGTTGTTCAGGAATACCTCTATGGTGCGCTTCACCCTGACCCACAGGGTTTCGTCGTTCGGCTCGAACACGACCCAGTTGGTGTTCGCTTTGATTGATTCTTCGATGAAAATGAACAGCCTGCGCACGTTAACGTACTTCCACAGCGAGTTTGACGAACAGGTTCGCGCACCCCAGACGCGTATCCCCTGCCCGGGGAACGTCCTTATCAGATTAACGCCTTTGGGGTTGAGGATATCCTGCTCCCCTTTGTTATAAAGGCAGTCCAACCCCACGCAGGCGCGAACCGGTTCGTTGGCGGGCGCTTTATGAACCCCCCTCGAGTTGTCGTTCCTCGCGTAAATTCCGGCGACCGAGCCGGAGGGCGGGATAGGTATGTTTTTCTTGTCAAGCGGGTCGAAAACCGTAAGCCACGGGTGATACACAGCCGCGAAATGCGAATCGAAAATATCGCGGTGGTTCATAACGTCGTCTATTTTTTTGCTGTCTTTGGGAATATCGAGCACGGCGAAGCGGCTCCCCAAACTTTCGCAGTGCGCCACCAAAGTAAGCTGCACGTTCGGGTCGGTTATGCCGGGCGCCGCGATAATACTTACCGTGTCGTTGTCGATAAAGCTCTTTATTCCCGTACGCTTTCCGGGTCCGTCGTCAAAGCCGATAAAATCCGCCGCGGTCAGGCTGCTTTGAGCGCCGTCGGAACCGCCGTCGAACCCGATTACCAAAAACGCTTTCTCTTCCCCCGCGAGCAAGGCGTAAGGCGGGATAATCTCGTTTGTTTCGGGGGCGGTGTAAACGACGTCCGCGAGGTCGGATTTCGCCGTCTTTTTTTCTACGTAATTGGCGGCGGAAACGTTGAACGAAACGTTTTCGTATAACTCGACGACGTCGTCGTATTTCATCTCTATGGAAAACTCGCAGGTTGAAATGGTCTTCACGGGTAAAATCCCGGTATCGGTAACGTCGCCCTCAAATTCCTCCGAAAAGGTCAGCAGGTTATCCGCCGACGAGGCGATTTGGTTATACACTGTTTCTTTTCCGTCGGTGAAGGCGACGATATCCCCCGCGTTAAAACCCGCGCCTGACTTTACTTTATAGGCTTTCCCCCGCGCGAGCGTTTCTTCGCTCAAAATCTGCGTTTTCGCCTTTGAGGACGCGGTTATCACCACGCGTATCGAATTGCCCCACGTCCCGGGGTTCTTCGCCGTGAAAGCGAGCGGCGTCCGGTCGGTAACGCTCGCGGCGCGCTTGGCGTCGGGCGGCGTTACGCGCATTATGAAAGCGCGGGTGCCGCCGTTGATAAAGAAGTGTTCCGCCGCGTAAGCGAGATAGCGGTAATCCCCGAACTCGCTTTGCGATAAATAACCGCCGTATTTACGCTTAAAATCGGAGAAATTGGTAACCAGCCGCGGCGCCCCCGTATCGGGACCCCTTTCGCTCAAGCCGACGAACCCGGCGGTACTCGTCCCCACGCCCTCCATGGGGCGGGGTCCCGATTCAAATTCCTCCACATATACCCCGGGCGATAAATATTCCGGCATTTTGATTTCCTCCTCGTTGTTGATTTTAGTTAACCCTGTTCTTATTATATGCGCCGTTCGCGCCGTGTATGCGTCTTTTCGGATAAAAATTTTTCGGAATATTTTTTAAAAAGCCGCATATTATGGTATAGGGGTAACAATTATGAAGAACGCGCCTTACAAAAACGGCTTCGAGCATCTGAACGACATATGCCGCCTGTTCGGGGATACGGTCGCCGCGCTGTCCGAGGGCGAACGGGCGGCGGGGTTCGGCGAGGGATTGGCGCGGATTGCCGAACGCGAGAAAAACGCGCCCGTTCGGCTGCCGATTTTAAGCGTGCGCGAACGGTTCGGGCTGAACGATTATGAAAACGTCTGCTTTTTGCTTTCCGCCGCCGTTTGCGCGGACGAAGCGGTCGGCGACGTTTTGTCGAAGTGGACCGGCGGCCGCGAACCGAGCTTCGGTCTCGCCGCCGCCCTGCTTTCGTTATGCCGCGAAACAAGCGGAGAGATATTCGGTTTCCTCGCGCCGAACCGCCCTTTGTCGTATTTGACCGTTTCCAACGCGGACGGCTTGGCTTCAAGGCGTTTCAAACTGCGAAACGAAGTTTTCCATTACATAACGGGGAACTCCGTTTCAGAGGACGCGCACCTTACCTTCGGGGAAAAATCCCCCGCGAAGCCCGATTTGTACCCTTTGCAAAAAGGCAGGATTATCGGTATTTTAAATTCTCTGAAATCAAATTCCGGCAAAACGCTTATCGCGCTGTGCGGGAACAAGGAGAGCGATAAAACAAAACTCGCGCTTCAAAGCTGCGAGGCGGTCGGGAAAGGCGCCGTTTTCGCGGATTTAGACGGCGAAGCCGATTTTGGCGAATTGTGCGAACTCGCCCGAAAAACCGTCTGTTTATGCGTTATGACGGAGAGCTTGCCCGTGATAACGTCGAACGGCGGCAATTCGGTCGCGAAAAAATTCGCGGCTCTTCTGCCGCCCGTTTTAAACGCCGTTTTTTTGTGCGCCGCCCCAAAAGAGGAATTGGCGGCGCCGCGCGGATTTTCGGTCGTTGAAATCGCCCTGCCGTCCTTAACCAAAGGAACGGGGGCGGCGGAATGGAATTACCGCGCCGACGGAACGGCGCGGGTTATCACCCCGCCTTTCGGGATAGACGAGGTCGTCGCGGGCGAAAAAACAAAGTCGCTCTTTAAAAAGATAATCGCGACCTTCAAACACAAGGAGAAGCTATACGGGGAATACGGCTACGGAAAGCTGTTCCCGTACGGCAGGGGCATAGGCGTTTTGTTTCACGGTTCTTCCGGCACGGGCAAGACAATGGCGGCAATGGGTTTGGCGCGGGAGTTGGGATTGGATTTAATGGTCGCCGACTTGTCCGGCGTCGTGGATAAGTATATAGGCGAAACCGAAAAGCGCGTTTCGCGGATTTTTGAAAAGGCGGAGGAAAGCGGCTGCGTTTTATTCTTCGACGAGGCGGACTCCCTTTTTTCCAAGCGCGTGGAAGTCGGTTCGGCGCACGACCGCCACGCCAATACCCAAACGGCGCACCTTCTGCAAAAAACGGAGGAATACGACGGGCTTGTCGTGCTCGCCACCAACCTGATTGACAACGTGGACGACGCCTTTAAGCGGCGGCTGCCGTTCATAGTGGAATTTCCGCGGCCCGACGCGGGGTTAAGGGAAATATTATGGCGGCGGTTCATAACGGAAGAGACGCCCCGCGACGATATAGACTTCGGTTATTTGAGCGAAACGTTCGAGCTTTCGCCCGCCGCAATCAGATGGGCGGCGTTTTCCTCCTGCGTCCGCGCCGTTTCCGAAAACGTAAAGCTGTCGACGGGGCTTATTACGGAGACCTTGGAATACGAGTACGAAAAATCGGGCGCCTCATTCCCCGATAAGGCGTACGACGATATAATATTGTGAAAGGAGCGGATTATGTACGCTAACGCCGAAAAAACCGCGACGAGGAAAAAGCGCGGAAATTCAACGGGTATCCCCGATGAAATGAAGAAAAGGTTTGAAAACGCTTCCGGCTATTCGTTCGACGACGTAAAAGTGCATTATAACTCGGACAAGCCCGCGCGTCTGCGCGCCAACGCCTATACCAAGGGGGATGACGTTTTCGTCGCGCCGGGGCAAGAAGAGCATATCCCGCACGAGTTAGGGCACGTGGTTCAGCAGAAAAAGGGAATCGTCAAGCCCACGGAAAGCGCGGGGGGCGTTCCCGTCAATTCCGACCCCGCCATGGAGGATAACGCGGACGTTATGGCGCGGCGGGCAAAAAGCGGGGAAGTGGTTCAGCGAAACGCGCTGGCAAATTTTAAAGATGTGGGCGGATTAAGCGGGATAGGTTCCGTTATAGGCGGGATAGGCAACATTTTAACCGGAGTAGCGAACTTCAAAAACGCTTTTTTCGGTCCGAAAAAAGACAAAAGCGTCGACGTCAATAAGGAAAGCGCCGCCGCCGTAACCACGGCCGAAAAAGCCGCAACCGATGCGGAAACGGCTAAAAGGGAAGCGGACACAGAACAAGACGCGGGCAAAAAAACAGAAGCCGCCAAAAAGGCCTGCGCCGCCGCCGACAGAGCCAAATTCGCTTTTAACACGGTAAAAAAATACAAAAACAGCAATAAAGAAAACTTTACCGTGGTAAACAACTTTGAAAAAATCAAAGAGGCGACCATAAAAGCTTTCACCTTCGCCCAAGAGGCGATGATAAGCGTCAATGACGCCGTCCCCGCCAATGCCGCCAAACCGTTCAAAGACGGCGATTTGTTGAAATACCTCCCCGCTAAAATCGTTATACAAAAATAGGAAGCAGCCTTATGTTCTCACAGATTGACGCCGCGCTCGTTAATATACTTTCCGCCGCCCTCGCCGACGTTATCCCGGCGAAAGGGCGCGCCGGGGTGTGTTCCTTAAAGGAACCCGGCGATATAAACCTCGGTCTGTGCCTTTACGGCGTCAACTCCTGCCCGGAGGTTTCCGCGCCGCCCGTAACGCCGAAAGGGCGGAGCGTTCAACTTTTGACGCCGAGGTTTTTAACCCTCCGTTATCTTTTGGCGGCTTTCGGCAAGGCGGACGCGCCCTTTCGCGCGGGGGAGGAACACCGCCTGCTCAACCGCGCCATGAGGGCGTTCGACGAAAATCAGACGCTTAAGGAAAGCGAACTCGGCTTCGAGCCGGAATGGACGGACGGGATAAACCTGTGGTTCGAGGACTTGAGCTTCGCCGAGATTTCAAACATATGGGAAAAACAAGGGGCGCACTACCGACTGTCGGCGGCTTACCGCGTTTTTCCGGTGGAATTGCGGCGCATTTCCGGCAGCGTGAACGCCCGGATAGGGCGGGCGGACTTTTCGGGGGTGCGAAAATGAGGCTTGTTTTAGCGCTTCAATGTATAAGCGTATGGGATTTCAAACCGATTGAAAAATTCGGACAGCCGAAGGTTTTCATAAACGGTTCGGCTTGCCCTTGCGTACGGAAGAAAGGCGGTTTCTTCGTGATAACGCGGGAATTTGCCGTCCCTTTTTCCCTTTCGGTTTATTCCGGGGCGTTCTTGCCTTTTGAACGCGCTTACGATTTCGTCCCCGCCGATAAGATAATCACGGTCGAATTGGTTCCGCGCCGTTCCCCCGTTCCGGAGGGTTCGGCCGCCCGCCTTATAATCGGCGGGACGGGGCGAGGCGTGAAAATCGTTTTGGGATACGGTTATTTCCGGCCGGCGGGAAACGTCGCCGAAGGCGACGGCGAACTGTTTATAGAGAACCCCGGGCGGGTCAACGTCGAGGGGCGCGGCTTTCTGTTGAAAGACGGCGGCGGGGAGGAATTCATCGCCGTCGGCGCGGCGAAAGACGTTTCGTTCACGCGGTACGGGCTTTCCGACGGCGGCGCGGTTAAGCGCGGCTACGACGCGAAACGGGCGGTTCTGCTCCCCGCTTTCACGGTTTGCGAAAGCCGGGGAGACCTTTCGATACCGCTGCGCGTTCCGGAGAAAGGTGCGCCGTTATGGGTTTATTCCGCGGGGGTAACGAGGTTCGACGTCCGCCGGGGCGACGTTTTGAAAATCGGGCGCCCCCCGGAAAAATAAATGAAAGAAGCCGCCCTGCCAAAGGCGGCTTCGGTTTGAAAAGGTTACGGCCGTTGAAGATATACCCTTTTTTACAACACCGTGGGGATTTCAGTCGGTTCGTTCGGCGCGGGCTGACCGGATTTGTTGAACAGTTCGCGGAATTTCTTTGAAACCTTGCAGAGGGTTCCGTGCAAATCGCGTTTGAGGGGCTGATTGGCGATTGCCTTGTAATAATCGTTAATCATTATGCAAGTGGCGTAGGGTTCCACTATAATCGCCTCGATACCGTACAGTATGACGAACGCCAGCAATATGCCGCAAACAATCCCAACCCCGCTCGAAAGGACGGCGCCGCCGATGACGCTGAATATCCCGTAAAAGACGAGGTAAACCAGCACGCGCAAAATCCAGACGAAAGCGCCGACTTTAAGCGCGCCCTTGAGCATGCCTTTCCAGCTTTGCGCGTAATACGACAAAGCGTCGCAGGCCTTCTTAAACGCGTTGCCCTCTTCGGAATGGTAGAAAATGTAACTCAACACCGCTTCGTCGATATAGTTGAGCGCGGTGGAAATGACAAAATTGATGAAAGCCATGACCTTATCCGCGCCGGGAATCCAGGAAAGCAGTTTTTGAACCTTGTTCAGCCATTTCATAATCTGCCGCGTCGCGCCGGAGATGAGCGCGTCGGCGACGAAAGCGATATTCACCGCGCCGAAGTGCCCTTTGACTTTCTCCGTGCCGTAGGCGACGACGCCCTTGTAGCCTTTTTCGGTAACGGGAACCTGCCCCGTCTTTATAAACTCCGTAATCGCCGCGACGTGCGCCGCCTTTATCATGTAAAGGAAATACCTTTGGGCGAACCTTATCACCCCGAACATTCCGCCGAAGAAAATAACGGCGACGATAAAAACGGCTTGACCGTTCTCCCTTAACTGATAGCATAAAAAAATCCCGATAGCCCCGACGGCGAGCATAATCAGCGTAACCACGATATACGCGAGGGCGCGGACGGCGACAAACGACTTTGTCGCTTTGAGAATTTTGGCGGCGGATAATTTTTCCATAAAAGCATGAACCTCCATAAAAATTTTGTTATTACACTTCACGCAAAATTGCCATACCACGGCCGACCGGCCGTCGTCAAGGCGTTTTTTCAAGTTCCGAAGAGAGTTCGCTGATTATCTTGATAAAACTCTCGACGTCGTCAAACTCGCGGTAAACCGACGCGAACCTGACATAAGCCACATGGTCTATGTCCTTGAGTTTTCGCAAAACGATTTCCCCGATTTTTTCGGAAGACACCTCCCTTTGAAGCCGGTTCTTAAAATCGGTTTGAATGTTTTCCACCATGCTTTCGACCGTCTTCAGCTTGACGGGGCGTTTAATCGTCGCCCTTAACACGCGGTCAATCAGCTTTTGGCTGTCAAAAGGCTCGATGGTATTGTCTTTTTTCACGACCATGACGGGCATATCCTCGATTATCTCATACGTCGTGAACCTTTCGGAGCATTTTAAACACTCTCTGCGCCTGCGGATTTTATTTTCCGTCGGGCGCGAATCAATCACCCTGCTGTCGTCATACCCGCAATCGGGACATTTCATAAATCCACCCGCTTTCCCGTATCCCGCTTTCCCGTCGCGGAATAACAACAATATGATAGCACTATTTTAATAATATTGCAATACTTTTTCTATAAATTGTGATAAATTTCTTCCAGTTTCCTCACGCAGACGGCCAATTCCGTATAATCCCCGTAACCGCTCCTGTACAGTTCCACCGCGGCGCCGCCGGAATAGCCGGACGCCTTCAACTTCCCGAAAAACCCCGCGAAGTCGAAATCCCCCGTTCCCGGCGGGAGACAGTCGTATTCCCCGTCGCTGTCGCTCAAATGAAGGTGGATAAGTTTGTCGCCTATCCCGTCGAGGACGTCGAACGCCGTGTAACCGGCGCGCAGGGCCTGTTTTATATCGAGCACGAACTTTATCTCGCCGCCCATCTCCCGCGAAAGCGTTTCAAGGAAGCTAAGGCTGCCGCTTTTGCAATAGCTCACGTTTTCCTGGGCGACGGTAACGCCGTATTCCCTGCCCGCGCCGATTAACGCGGAAAGCCGCTCCATATAAACCCCGTCGCCGCACTTCGCGCTTGAAATCGCGCCGTGAACAACAAAGATACGCGCCCCCAACTCGGTCATCGCCGCGAAATACCTTTTGTACATATCGAGCATTTCATCGACACGCCTGTCATACGACGAAAAGAGGAACAGCGTTTCCATCGGCGACGAAAACGGATGCGCCGACATAACGTTCATGCCGTAATCCCTCACGACGGCTTTTATCGCGGAAAAAATCCCCCCCTCCAATTCCTTGGTGGAGTTTAAGAAGATTTCGGCGTTTTTCACCCCTGTTTCCGCGAGCTTCAATAACGCGTCTTCGGTATGCATGGGATAAAGCGACGCCGTCGAAACGCCTATCTGCATAATTCACCCCGATTATACGGGAGCCGTTATCCCCGCCCCGCGACTTCCGCCCGCGATTTGCTTTTCGCGTTTTTTCGCCTGTATTCCTGCCATACCACCCACAGCGGCGCGGAAATGAACAGCGAGGAGAAGAAGCCGGCAATCATCCCCACCGTCATCGGAAACGCGAAGCTGATTATCGAGTTTATACCCGCGATTACCGCCACGGCGCATATGGAGCCCAGCGTGAACACCGTGGTAATCGTGGTGTTCAAAGACCGCGTGAACGACTGGCTTACGCTCTTGTTGACGAGTTCCCTGTAACTCGCCCTGTTCCCCAAAAGGGCGCGGTTTTCGCGGATGCGGTCGTATATGACAATGGTGCTGTTTATCGAATAGCCGAGCACGGTCAGCACGACCGCCATAAAGTTCGCGTCGACGGAAAGGCGGAAGAATATAACCGCCGCGAACACCAGCAAAACGTCGTGCAAAAGCGCGATTATCGCGCAGGCCCCCGCCGACCACCCGCCGATTTTCTTAAACCTTAACGCGATGTACAGCACGAGGACGATGAAAGAGAACACGACCGCCACAAGACATTTCAAAAAGAAGGTTTTGCCCATGGCGGGGCTGACGTTCTGCTTTTGGGAGGTCAGCGGGCTTGTGTCCAAATTATCGAACTTGCCGGCCAAAATCCGTTCCAACTCGTCCAAGGTATCGGTCGTTACGGCTTCGTTCGAGGTGAACGCGATTGTTATGTTTTCCGCGCCGGAGCCGAAAGACGAACCGGTGGTAACCTTGACCGAACCTTTCCCCGTTTCCTCGACGGCGCTTTTAACCTTGGCGGCGTCTATTTCCCCCTCGTAGGCGTAAGTCAATATCGAGCCGCCCTTAAATTCAATCGCCACCTCAAGACCTGACGCCATAAGCACGACGAAAGCCGCAAGGACGATAACCGCGGGGGTAATAATGAAAGGGGCTTTGTTCTTCACCGCGTCGAACGGTTTCTTTTCCTCTTTCGGCTTTTCCTCGCCGTCCTTGTAGCCGCCGTAGAGATGAGGCTTCCTGAACGCCTTAAACTTTGATATCGAATAAATCATTATCCTCGACGCGAACACGCCGAAAACAAAGTTAAGGATTACCCCGACTATGAGCGTGTACCCGAACGAGTAAATAGTTCCCGCCGTGCTGGGGCCGAACATGAAGAACACGGGGGACAGCGCCATCGACGCCCAGCTGTCCGGCGTCCCGAACGCGCCCATCAGTATGAACGCAATCATAAGCACGGTTATATTCCCGTCGAAAATGGCGGTGAAAGCCCTCTTATACCCGGAAACGAGCGCGCCGTCAAGCGACTTGCCCATCCTTAATTCCTCTTTTATCCTCTCTCCGGTTATAACGTTGGCGTCTATGCCCATTCCGAGCGACAAAACGATACCCGCGATACCCGGAATTGTCAGGGTGAAGCTCTCGTTAAACCCGAAGAATCCGGAAATGACGGCCAACGAGCCGAACGCCTGCCCGAGCAGACCGAACACCGCGATTACGCCGGGGAGCCTGTACAGGCTTGTCATAAACACGGCGATTAAAGCGAACGCGATTACGCCCGCCAGCGCCATGGCGTCCCTCGCGCCCATCCCGAGCGTGGGGGTAATCGTGCTGAAGCTGTCAATCTTCAGTTTATAGGGGAGCGCGCCGCCGTTGATTTTATTCGCCAGCGACTTCGCTTCGTCGAGGGTAAATTCCCCGGTAATCGACGCCCTTCCGCCGGAAATCTGCTCGTTCACCCTCGGTGACGAAACGTAAACGTCGTCCAACCATATCGAGATTACGTCCCTGCCCGCGAGGCGCCCCGTCGCTTCCGCGAACTTATCGCTTCCGGAAGGGTTGAGGGACAGGCTGACCATGTATTCCCTCGTCTGGGAATCGTAGTTGGCGGCGGCCCTGTCCACGTCAATCCCGGAAATAACTATCGGCAAATCCTCATAATTCGGTTTTTCCTCCGATATCATGCCCTCCCTGAACGTGAGCATCGCCGTTTCGCCCAATTCCTTAACGGCCTCTTCCGGGTTGAACGACGAGTCGCCGGACTGCCAAGGGAAGCGCACGATTACGCGCCCCGTGTTATAATCCGCGTAAACTTCGTAGTCGGTGATGTTCTTTGAAATCATCCTCGTTTCGATAACCGTTTTCGCCGCGTCCACGTTGTCGCTCGTTACCGAGGAAAAATCCGCGACGTCCGGAACGAAGGTTACGTCCACGCCGCCGCGTATGTCGATACCCCAACGGATATCGCCCACGCCCTTAATCCAGGTGGTGGAATAGTCGCCGTAATAAGTTCTGAACCCGACCGTCGTCAGCGCGGAAAACCCCAGAATAAGCAGCGCGGTTATAACGAACACCGGCTTTTTAATTTTCTTCAAGCGCCTTTTCACTCCGTTTCTTTATGGTTTCGGCGGTTTGCCGTAAAAGTTTCGCAAATCGTGCTTTCAGTATTATAACGCAATTACCGCGAATAGTCAAGCGTTATAATCTTTTAAAATGAAAACTGCCGCCGAAACAGGGATTTAATCCGCCGATTTCAACGCTTCGACCATGTCGGTTTTTTTGAGATAAAAGTGCATAAACGCCGACACGAGCACAGAAAACGCCATCGTAACAACCGCCGCGAAAATATAGCTCGACAGGTGTATGTCCCGCCCGAACATAACGTCGTCCACCTCCGCCGTCCGAATGACGAACATAGACAAGAACCTCCCCGCCGCCAAGCCGAAGCCCGTTCCGAGTAGCGTGAGGAGCAGGTTCTCGCGGAAGACGTACATATCCACCTCCAAATCGTGGAACCCCAATACCTTCAAAGTGGAGATTTCGCGTATGCGCTCGCGTATGTTTATGTTCGTGAGGTTGTACAGCACGATTACCGACAGCGCGCCCGCCGCGAATATAAGTATGACGATTACCGAGTTGAGCGTGTTTATCATCTCTTCAAACCCGCCGGCGTAGTCGCTGACGTAAACCGTGGCCAAGGCGAGCTTTTCGTCAAGCAGACGCGCCGCCAGACCGTCTTGGTCTTCGCGGGGGACGCCTTTGAAGTAAACGGAGCCGTATTCCGGCTCCCCGCCGAACAACCCGCGATAAACCTCTTCCGACACGCGCAGGTAATGCCACGCGTAATTTTCGGAAACGCCGCCGATTTTAACCTCCGTCTTTTCGGTTTCGGACTTGCGGAGCGTTACGGTATCGCCGTCCTTAACGCCGAGGAGCCTCGCCGCCTTTTCGGTTATAATCGCGCCGCTTCGGCTTAAATCGTATTCCTCCCCGCTGACGCGGTTACGCGCCGAGAAATAACCGCCCGCCCTTTCGGCGTCCTCTATAACCGCCACCGTCAGCTCGACGCTCTTGCCGCCGTATTCGCACGGCATGACCTTTTCATAAACGTATAAGGTTTCGCAGCCGTACTCGCCGTAAACCGCGTTTAACCTCTCCCTGCCGGAAGCGTTCGTTTTTTCGTCAATCAAGGAATACCCGGAATACATGGCGACTTTGCCGAACTGCAGCTTCGCCACGTCCCCTATGCCGTCCTTAAGCGCGAACGCGGTAAGCGTCAGCGCGGTGCATCCCGCTATTCCCGTTACCGTCATCAGCATACGCTGTTTGTACCGAAAAATGTTTCTGAACGTAACCTTGCCGGAAAAACCCACGCGGTTCCAGATAAAACCGATTTTCTCAAGGAACACGCGCTTGCCCTTTTTAGGCGCTTTCGGGCGCATCAGCCGCGCGGGCGATTCCGAAAGCTCTTTCCTTGTCGAAAGAAACACCACCAGCGCGGTTAAACCGCCGGAAGCCGCGACCGATATCAAAGACAGCTTCAAGTCATACGGCATAACCGCGTCGGGGAAGTTATACATCATTTGGTACGCCGTGATGATTACGTAAGGAAACAGCTTCATACACGCCGACAGACCCGCGACGCTCCCGAAAACCGCCGCGCTGACCGCGTAAAGCATATATTTGAACATAATCGCGCCGTTACCGTAGCCAAGTGCTTTGAACAAACCCAACTGAACCCTTTGCTCCTCCGCCATGCGTGAAATCGTCGTGGAACACACCAAAACCGCCACGAGCAGGAAAAACACGGGGAACGCTTTCGCTATGCTGTTTATCCTGTCGGCGTTTTCGCCGTATTCGGTATAGCCCGGGTTGTCGTCGCGGTCAAACACGTACCAGACGGGCTTTTCCAATTCCGCCAAATCGCGCCGCGCCTTTTCCGTTTCCCTGTTTGCCTCGGCGAATTTCTCCTCCGCCTCCCTTTCGCCGTCGATATAATCCGCCAAGCCTTGTTCATAATCCGCCAAACCCCGCTCGTATTCGGCTGTCCCGTCGTCTGACGCGGCGCGCCCCTTCTCGTATTCCGCCCATCCGTAATCAAGCTCCGCGCGCGTTCTCGCCATCGCTTCCTCGCCGTAAGCGGCGACCGCCAGTTCGTATCGCTCCTCCCCCGAAAGCAGCGCCGCCCTGCTTTCCTCAAGCGCCGCCTCGCCGGCGTCTATTTCGGCTTTGGCGCCGTCCAACGCCGTTTTCGCGTCGTCAAGTTTTTTTTTCGCGTCGGCTAATTCTTCAAGGGCTTCGCGCTTGGCGGCGTTTAACTCGTTTTCGGCTTTCGCTATCTCCTTTTCCGCCCGCGCGACAATTTCGCCCAGCCGCTCTTCCGAACGGCGTTCGCCCGCGCTTTCCAGCGTTTCCGCGATTTTGGCGGCGGCGGCGGCATATTCGCCGGAATAGCAGTTAAATTCGCGCAGCTCGCCGAATTGCGCGTATACTTCCGTGTAATAATCGTATTTGAAATTGCTTTCGGGGATAAAAACGGCGAACTGTATCACGCCGTTGCCCACCATCGTATAACCGCGCGTGTCGTCGCTCGGGTAAAGCGGCGTGCGGCAGACCCCCACGACGGTAAACGCGGCGTTCTCCAAAACCTCGCCTACGTCCGCGTCCTTATCGCCGCTTTTAAAGGCGATTTTCTCGCCGATAAGCGCGACGTCGGTATACCATCTTCCGTCGACGACGCATTCGTCCGCCCTTTCGGGGAATCTTCCATCGATGATTTCAATTTTGTTTAACGGCAGATTTTCCCCGCCGTCGGGTATTGTCATAACGCGGACCACGCTCTCGCTGTTATCGTCTTGTAAAATCAAGTCGGAAAAATACGCCGCGTATACTTTCATGTCGAAATCGAGGGCGTTTATCGCGACCACGTCGTTTTCGTCGAACCCGAACGAGGAAACAAGCCGGAAATCAGCCAAATCCAGCCTGTCGTAATAATTTTCCGCGGAATACCGCATATCATAAGGCGATGCGGTTATCCCCGCGAAAAAGCCCACGCCGAGCGCCGTTATCGCAAAAATTGACAGATAACGGGTAAAAGAGGATTTTATTTCCCTGAGGGCGTTTTTCAGCACGGTCCTGTTCATATATAATCCTACGCAAAACCATTACACGGCAATTCCGCCGACACCGCGTATCCGCGTTCGCCCGCCCACAAAGCCGCGTACGAGCCTTCGGCGCATCTGACGGTTTTAAGGTTTCCGCACCCCGCGAACGCGTCGTCCGCGATAAACGTAATCCCCTCCGGCAACCCGGCTTCCGCCAGACTTTCACACCCGGCGAAGGTTTTTGAGTTTATACCGGCTATTTTGGCGGGGAGCGAGATTTTCTCCAGCGAGGCGCAGTCCCTGAACGCGTGCGTTCCGACGTATTCGAGCGAAGGCGGGAAATTAACTTCCTTAAGCGAAACGCAGCCGACGAAGGCGTGCGTCTTTATTTCCCTGACGGTTTCGGGCAGGACGACCCGTTTAAGCCCCGCGCAGTCCCTAAACGTGAATTTCTCGACGACCGTCAGCCCGCGGAGCAGTTCGACGCTTTCGACGTACCCGCACCCCGCGAACGCTTCCTCGTCCAGCGCGGCGACGCGTTTGCCGTTCACATAAGGCGGCATTTTATGAACCGCTTCCCCCCCGATATATTTCTTCAGGTTAATTCCGCCCACGCAAATCTCATAGTCATAAACCAAATTCCCGCCGTAGCCGTTTCGCTCCGCCCAGTCCATGGCGTATGAGCCGCGCGGGCATTTTATCGAAGCGAGGGCGGGGCATCCGCTGAAAACGTTATAGCCTATTTCAACGAGGCTTGCCGGAAAGATTACCCGCTCCAGCCCGGCGCAGCCGTAAAAGGCGGCGTTGCCTATTTTTTTCGTCCGTTCCGGAACCCTTATCCTCACGAGCCGCCCGCACCCCAAAAAGGCTTGCGCGCCGATACGCTCAAGCCCCTTCGGCAATCTCACCGCGTCGAGCGCGCTGTTTGAAAACGCGCCGTCCTCTATTTCCCTGACGCCGTCGGGCAGCCCCAGCTTCTTTATAACCTTGTTATCGCGCAAAGCGGCGGAACCAATCGCCGTTACGGGTTCCCCCCCTATTTGTTCGGGGATATAAAGTATTTCCCCGCCGCCGCCGCACCCGGTGATAACCAAGCCGTCCGCGCGCTTTGAATATTCGTAAGTCATCGCTTTCCGAAAATCGCGTCTTTTATTTCGGGGAAATACCAGTTCAGCCCGCGCCTGTCGAATATCCCGAACAACTCCCCGCCGCCGGTAAACGCGCCGTTATCCCACCAAAAGCAGGGAACGCCGTATTCGCGCCCTTTCCCGAAATAATATCCCGCCCAGTCCACGCGGTATTCAAGGTTGTTTTCGCTCAAATGCTCTTTGTTGCGGGCGCCCGTTTCGCCGATGATAACGGCGACGCCCCCGTCGAGGAACGTTTCTTTTATCGCTTCAAACAACTCGTCAATCGGCAGCCTGCCGTTTTCCTTTTCGGAACTCCATTTCGCCCCGCCCCTCTCGTTAAGCGCGAAGCCGTAGGGCTTATACGCGTGAACGGACACAATCAGCTTATCGTCGTTTTCGGGAATTTCAAGGGTTTCAAAAATCCATTGGTCGTCGTTCAGCCTGTCGGCGGAGGCGGCGTAAGGCGTTATCATAAGATGTCTTTTAGCGTTGTTCCCCCCCGATTCCCGCACGGTTTTGACGAAAGCGGCGTTGAGGCGGTTAACCGCCGCCCGCGATTCTTCCGTGCCGCCGTTCCACTCATAAGGCGTGCCGCGCAGCCTCGGCTCGTTCATCCCCTCGAAAATCAGTTTCTCGTCGTATCCGGCAAACCGTTCGGAAATCTGCTTCCACACGGCGACAAGCCGCTCGGTGTTCCGCTCCTCGTTTTCCGCGTCCGGGAAAAGCCAGTCTTCGTGATGTGTGTTGATAATACAGTACATACCGTTGTCGAGGACGTATCCCGCCACCTCTTCCACCCTGTCCAACCAGGCGGAATCGATTTCATAACCCGGCGCCTCCCCCGTGTGCTTCCCCCATGAAACGGGCACGCGCACCGCGTCGAACCCCGCTTCGCCGACGGCTTTAATCATTTCAAAGGTCGTTTTCGGATTCCCCCACGAAACCTCGGAATTTAAGCCCTCGCCGCCCGTCGCGTCCAAGGCGTTCCCCAAATTCCAGCCCGCTTTTATTTCCTTGATAAGCTCCGTCGAGGGAATATCGCGTATCGGGAGAAGCTCCGGCAAAGCGTCCCGCGTTTGGCAGGCGGTTATTCCCGCCGCAACCGCGAGGGACAAAACCCCCGCTAAAATTCCGCGCAATTTCATAAACTATTCCTCATAGGTGTAAACCCTCACGCTTTCTATAATAATATCCTCGACGGGCGCGCTTTTCTCGCTGTTCGGGTCGCCGGGGTCGGACGGCCCCACCTCTGCCGCCGAAACGGCGTCCAAAACGTCGAACCCTTTCACCGTCTGCCCAAACACCGTGTACCCCCCGTCAAGGAAAGCCGCGCCGCCGCTCTTATACTTTTCGATAATCTCGTCGGTCAGGTTTTCGCGGAACATCGTCATGCCGTTATAAATGTCGTTATAACTGTCATAAACCAAATTATAATATTCCAGCGTTCTCTCGTCCATTTGCGCCCCGTACATATCGACGAGCGCTTTCGCCTCGTCGGCACTCGCCTTATAACCGGCGGCGGAAACGGCGGCGGGGTCGTTCGGTTCCTTGTTGTTCACGATATAAAACTGCTGTGAATTGCGCCCGTACGAGTTCGCCATGCACAGCGCCCCGTAAAAATGCCGCGCGTTATACGCCCTCTCGACGGCGAAGGTTTCGCCGCTCATGTCGGCTAACCCGTCGCCGTTCGGCGAACCGCCCTGAATCATAAACCCTTCCATCACGCGGTGAAATTTCTTCCCGTCATAATATCCGTCCCCTATTAAGTCGATAAAGTTCCGCACGGCGACGGGGGCGCATTCCGGAAGCAGCTTAACCCATATGTCGCCGTAACCGCGCACGCTTATCACCGCGTATTCGTCGCCCTTTTCAAGCGCGGTTTCGCCCGTGTTCCCGCCGGTTAACCCGGTAACGCCTATGAACGGCGGTTCTTTCGGCCCGCACGAGGCGAGCGCGAGCGCGGCGGCCGCGGTCAAAGCGGCGAACGTCCTCGATTTACCCATAAAACCCCTCATTCGTCGTGGATTGTCCTGTTTTCGACTATATACGACTTTAAAATCCTTATCCTTGTACGGTTGCCGCCCGTTTCAAGGACGACCGTGTCGGCGTCCGGCTTGATATCCACCACCCTGCCGATTATCCCGCCGGCCGTTACGACCTCGTCCGCTATCTGAATACTTTCAAGCATTGCTTTCGCGCGTTTTTTCCGTCTGCTTTCCGGGAGGATGAGCAGAACATAAAAAAGCGCAATCATGATGCCGAAAGACATCAGCAGGGTAATCATCTCCCCTCCGCCGCCCGCCTGGTTTTGCAGAAATAAAAAGTCCATTTTTCTTCTCCTTTACGTTTTGTTTTCACAGATAATTATACAGGCTTTCCGGTCAAAAAGCAAGCGTTATAACCGTTTTGCGCAACATTCGCGCGGGGAATGTCGTCAAGCGGAATCGCCATATAATCTTTTAAATTCACTTTGTCATATAATTTTCATATCCCATTTTCAAAAACGCGGAAATAACTTTCCCGACGTCGCTTTCGGATAACCCCGAAACGTCCGCGCAGGGGATGATTTCAAGCTCCCCCGTTTGCTTTTCCGCCTTTTCAAACACGCTCCTGACAAGCTCCGTCAGTTCCTCCGGCGTCGGAACCTCCCCGCCGGTGGCTTCCGCCGCCTTTTCGGCGCGGCTGAATATCAAGACCGCCCCCGCCGCCGAAAACGAGCTTCCGGCGCGGAGGATTTCGGCTGTTTTCACCGGACCGCCGCCGCTTATAACGTCGCCCGCCGACATTTCGATATAAATGTTTACGCCGGGCGATTTTTCCGCCGCTTTGTTCACAAAATCCGCCAAAGCGGAAAACCTCGTTTTTTCGTCGGTATCCCGCCGGGAAAGTATGGTCAGGTCGTATTTCCTGAAATCGGGGAACACCACGTTCGCGTAGATGACGTCGCCGAACCCCGCCTCGTAAAGTTCGGCGGTTATGTCCGAGATATAATCCGCCGTTCCCTGCAAGAACGGGTTTGCCCAAAACTTGCCGCCGTTTTCCGGTCTGTCGTCCAGCCAGGCGGAATTCCCGTCGGCGAACCTGTACGACACGTCTTTTATTTTAGCGGGCGCGAGCCGGTCTTTAAGCGTGTTTATCCTTGCGATGGGCCTAATCCCCGCGTTTGAGAAACTTTCGGCGATTTGCTTCGCCGTGAGCGTCCCCGCGATTATATCCCCGTCGCCCGCCACGGCGGCGACGCCGCTTTTATAAAGCAGCCTCCCGTCTTCGTCCTTGAGCTCCACCACGACCGCGTCATACCCTTCGGACTTGGCTTCCTCGATGAACGCCGAAAGCGAGGTGGGGCTTGAAAGGACGTTCAAGCGGGCGTAAACGGTCTTGCCTAAGGATTTATAAGGCGGCGGCTCCGCGTCCGACCCGGATTCGGAAACGCCGGGCGTTTCGCCGCTTTCCCCCGTAACGCCGCCGCTCGTCGCGGTCGGCGCGCTTTCGGTAACGTCGCCGCCGCCTTGCGGCCTTTCATAATTGAACACGGTCGCCGCGATTGTATAACCGACGAAACACAGCCCCGCGACGGCCGCCGCCGTGACGGCAAATTCAACTATCGTCCTGAACCGGCTTTTTTGATTTTTATAGAGGTTTTTTGAACGCTTGATTTTCTTCCCGTAACCGCGTTTTGACATATCAATCTCTCCCGTAAATTACTCAAGCGGACGCCGAATACCCGACAAACGCGTGCAACGCCAACGAAAGGATGCCTATGTAGATTACCATTATCGGCATACCCCTAAAAACGGACGGCACCAGCTCGCTGTTAAGGCGCGTGTGCGCCACGTAAAGCAGATACCCCGCCGCTAAGAACCCCAAGCCCGTTCCGAAACCGTATCCCAGATAACCCCATATGTCCGCCCCCGACCGCGAACCTATGAACAGCGCCCCCAATACCGCGCAGTTAAACACCGCGAGATGGGCGAATTTCTTTATTTTTCTGAAAAGGTTATGGAAAAAACGCCATACCGCAATCAGGCTCGATATGTATATTACGCCGATAACCAGTATATAAAGGACGGGCGATATTACCGCGTAACGCTCATGGTTCCCGAAAGCGCCGTCCAGCGCCCACACCGCGATTGAGGACAGCGTGGTTATATAGCACAAGCCCAAGGCGAACCCGATTACGCTCGAGCGTTTGCGCGCCGCGTAAAGCAGTATGTTTATCCCGAGGGCGCGCTCGAAAATCGAGTTTTGCAGAAAAACGGCAAGCAAAGCCGCCGATACGAAATTAGCCAGCACAGTCAGATTACCTCCTCGATAAATTCCCGCCGCCGTTTTTCCCTTTCGGCTTTTTCGGCTTTTTTCCTTTTTGAGCGGTTGTAAAAGGCGCGGCACATCCCCGCCAGCGCCCCCGTGATAATCAGCCCCCCGAACGTGGTCTCAAAAGCCGGCACGAAAAACCCGGCGCTTAAGTTCATCCAGCCCACCCTGCCGTTCACCAGAACGTCGCGCAGGGTTCCGACGAAGACGCACACGACGTCAAATCCGACGATATATCCCAAAAGCTCGACCATCATCAAATGCGGCGGGCGAAGGCAAAACCTCGTTTCGGTCTTAGCGAGAATGAGCGGGTTCACCGCCAAAACGGGCAGGTATAAACCGAGGCTCGCCGTAACGTCTTCCCCGAATACGGCGTCAATCAGGAGACGCGCGGGAATATAGCTGAGCCCCGCTATCAGCGCGTAAATTATCACCCTGATGGTGTATATGATTTTTTTGGGAACGAACCTGCATACCAAAACGCCGAGGAACGCGATAACCGTAAACCCCATGCCGAGCGCTAAGCTCTTTTCAAAGTTCGTGGCGCAGGCGGCGACCGGGGCGATGGCCACCCCGCTCATCAAAACGACGTTTTGCCTAATCAAACCGTCCGAAAGCCGCCGTTTGTCATTTTCCATCCTTCGCGCCCTCCGGTTTTTCCGGGGCTTCGGCAAATTCCGCGCCGCCGCCCGCCTTTTCTTCCTCGTCGATAATTTCCGGCTCCTCCTCTTTTTCAGAAGCGCCTATCACCACCACGTCGTCGTCGTCAAGCATCAAGGACAGCCTGAGCGGGGTCAAGTCGGTCTCCGGCTCCGGCGTTTCGGGAATTTCCTCTTTTTTCTTGAACGCGTCCCCTAATTCCTTCACCCCTTCGCGTAAATTCTCGAAAAAGTTTATGTCCGGCTTTTCCTTCTTTTCCTCTTCGTTTAATTTCCTTTTTTCCGCCGCCATGCCGATTTTTTCCCTTAACCGCGCCGTCAGCCCCTGCTTTTTCCTGTTTATTCTGGTTACTTTGCCGTCAATCGGCGGCATATTATAATTTTGGCGGACAATCATTATTTCCTGCGTGTCTGAAAGTCCCGGGCGCATCTTCGCCTCGTTTTCCGTCTTTGCCCTCTCGCGTATGGTCTCGTAAGAGTTCAGCCTGTTCTTGACGAAAACCGCCGCGTGTTTTATTCCGCTGATTGTTTGCCCCGCCAAAATATCGGAACGCTCGGTCATGGTGTTTACGAAAAGCAGCGCGAACGCGGGCGACCCGTCCACTTTCCCGAACTTCCCAAAAAACGCCGCGGCAAGACCGAAAAGCGCGCCGTAATAAATTTTCCCCAAAAACGTTTTCGGGAGGGTTTGCGGGTCGTTGGCGAGGAATATCAGTATAAACAAAAAATATCCCGAAACCAGCATCATGAGCAAGGGCCCGGCAATTCCGCCGCCCGGCGCCAAAACCCCCGAAAACAGACCGCTCGCGAAAAGCGCGGAAAGCGTTACGGTCGGCGACGCCGAACGCCTTATCATAAGGCAGACCGCGCAGACCAAAAGCACCAGTATATGCACCGTGCCCATCGCCCCGGCGAAATTCCCCGTGAGAATGTCGAACGGCTCGATTACCCGGTTTTTGTCGAAACTTGAAAACGCGACGGAATCAATCCCGCCGAAAACGGGGAGGTGTTCGCGCGGTTTCGGGAACATCAGCATTTTCCCGGGGTAGCATATGACAAGGAAAGCGAAAGCCACGGCGGTCGGGTTGAATATATAGTTGTCCTTGCCGCCGAAAATGTGTTTAATCCCTATCGTCAGCGCCGAACCGGAAAACGCCATAAAATAGCTTATTCCCGCCGGCATGAGCAAGGCGACGCACATCCCCGCCGTTACCGTGGAAAGGTCTTTGGGGTTGTACGTTTTTTTGGAAAGGGCGCAGCCCGCCATATCCATCAACACCGCGCCCAACACCGAAACCGCCGTCATCACGAGAACGCGGGGACCGCCGCTCCAAAACGCGATAACAACGAGAGAGCAAAGGCATAAAAGCTGTTCGGAATAAATCTGCGACGGTTTTATTCCCCTTTTTACGCCTTTGCTTTCCGATTTTGAGGCGGCTTCACCGTCATAATCGAACTTTTCTATTATATCTTTGTCCATACGCGGGTTTCCTTTTTTTAACGACAGAACCGGTTTCCGGGGAGGTCCGGTCTCTTAAAATGAAAACTCCCGGGAGTTTTCGTTTTAAAAGGGTTTCCGCAACTCGTCGACGGCTTTCGCCATATCCGGCGAAGCGAACAGATGAGTTCCGGCGGTGAGGATGTTCGCGCCCGCCTTAACGGCGGACGGAGCGGTTTTTTCGTTTATTCCGCCGTCAACCTGTATATCGGTGTTCAAGCCCCTTTCTCTCACCGCCGCGCGGAGCGCGGCGATTTTGCCGAGCGTTTCGGGAATAAAACTCTGCCCCCCGTAACCCGGCTCCACCGACATCACGAGGAACATATCCGCCAAACCGATGAAAGGGAACGCCTCTTCGGCGTCCGTTTCGGGGCTTAACGCCAATCCGGCCTTTATGCCCAAGTCCTTGATTTTTTTCAGCGTTCCCGCGATATCGCAGTCGCTTTCGGCGTGAACGGAAATTATATCGCTCCCCGCCGCCGCGAAGAACGGAACGACCCTTTCCGGCTCGATAACCATCAAATGCGTGTCAAAGGTCAAAAAACTCTTCTTCCTTAACGACCGGATTACAATGTCGCCCATGGTCATCGGCGGCACGAAAATACCGTCCATAACGTCAATGTGGAGGAAATCCGCCCCCGCCTGTTCCGCCCTGTTCACTTCCTCGCCGAGCGCGGCAAGGTCCGAATTTAATATCGACGCTGAAATTTTAATCATTTTTACGGCAATACCGCCTTTCTCGCGTTTTTGGAATTTGCCCCGCGGCAAAAAATAATTTCCTTCGTTACCATTTTACATTAGTTAGTTTGGTTAGTCAAGGTTTTCGACGATAAAAACATCAAAAAACGGGCTTAAAGTTTTCCGGCTGTTTTTTGCCGATATAATTATACCTAAAGTATATTTGATTTTTTCTTTTTTTTGATGTACAATAAAATAAAAAAAGGGGCGGGTTGACTTTTATGTTTTTCGGGAAACGGCGGAAAAACGCCCCCGCTTCGGGCGGCGGCGCGGAGTTCATCATCTGCGGGCTCGGGAATCCGGGTACGCGTTACGAAAACACCCGCCATAACTGCGGGTTCATGGTAATCGACGGTCTGGCGGAAAAACACGGCGTCGTTGTAAAAAAACTGCGGTTCAAGTCGCTCACGGGGGAAATAACATTAAGCGGCTCGCGCTGTTTTCTTATGAAACCGACGACATACATGAACAAAAGCGGGGAAGCCGTTACGGAAGCCATGCGCTTTTATAAGATTCCGCCCCGAAACGTTCTCGTTATCTGCGACGACGTCAATTTGGACGCGGGGGTTATCCGCGTCCGCGAGAAAGGCAGCGACGGCGGGCAAAAAGGGTTGCGTAACATCATATGCTTAAGCGGCTCGGACGAATTTCCCCGCGTTAGGGTGGGCATAGGGGGGAAGCCGCATCCCGATTACGACCTCGCCGACTGGGTAACCTCCCCGTTCTTGAAAACCGAAAAAGACGCGATAGAGTTCGCGCTGGCGAACGCGGCGGAAGCGGCGGAGATGATAGCGGGGGGGGATATCGCCGGGGCGATGAACAGGTTCAACGGGGCGAGACCCGAAAACGTATAGCGCCGCGTCAAACCGCCGTTTCGCCCGCGTTCGGCGGTCTTGACAACATCCGGCGTTTATAGTATAATGTTTTTACAAAATCATAAAGAGGGGGCGGAGATAAATGGGCTTAACTCTCGCGGAAAAAATCATAAACGCGCATATCGTCGACGGGGAACCGCTGAAAGGCTCGGAAGTCGGCCTGAAAATCGACCAAACGCTTACCCAAGACGCCACCGGGACAATGGCGTACCTGCAGTTCGAGGCGATGGGGATTAAGCGCGTCAAAACCGAACTGAGCGTCGCTTACATCGACCACAACACGCTGCAAACGGGGTTTGAGAACGCGGACGACCACCGTTACATAGGCGGCGTCGCCAAAAAGCACGGAATATATTTTTCGCGCCCGGGTAACGGTATTTGCCATCAGGTGCATTTGGAACGGTTCGCCAAGCCGGGGAAAACGCTCATAGGTTCGGATTCCCACACGCCGACTTGCGGCGGCTGCGGTATGCTCGCAATCGGCGCGGGCGGGCTTGACGTCGCCGTCGCCATGGGCGGCGGCGCGTATTATATAACCTATCCCGAAATTGTGGGGATTGAGCTGAAAGGAAAGCTTCGCGACCGGGTTTCCGCGAAGGACGTTATTTTGGCCGTTCTGAAACTGCTCACCGTTAAAGGCGGCGTGGGCAGGGTTATAGAATACTTCGGCGAAGGGGTTAAAACCCTGTCGGTTCCCGAACGCGCCACGATTACCAATATGGGGGCGGAGCTCGGCGCGACGGCTTCGATATTCCCGTCGGACGAAGCGACGGGGCGGTTCCTTAAAGCGCAGGGGCGCGAGGGGGATTACGCGGAGTTTTCCGCCGACCCCGGCGCGGTTTACGATAAAACATACGCAATCGACCTTTCGGAATTGGTTCCTTTGGCGGCTTGCCCCCACAGCCCCGACAACGTAAAAGAAGTCAAGGAGTTGAGCGGCGTTAAAATCAATCAGGTCTGTATCGGCTCTTGCACCAATTCGTCGTTTACGGACTTGATGAAAGCCGCGCGCGTTCTCAAAGGCAAAACCGCCGCCGAAAACGTCGATTTGTCAATCGCGCCGGGTTCCAAGCAGGTTTTGAACATGCTGGCGCGAAACGGCGCGTTAAGCGATTTAATCACTTCGGGGGCGCGTATTCTCGAATCCGCCTGCGGTCCGTGTATCGGAATGGGGCAGTCGCCCTGTTCGGGCGGTGTCTCGCTTAGGACGTTTAACCGCAACTTCGAGGGGAGGAGCGGAACGAAAGACGCGCTGGTGTATCTTGTTTCGCCCGAAACGGCGGCGGCTTCGGCGGTTAGCGGCGTTTTTACCGACCCGCGGACATTGGGCGAAACGCCGGGTTTTGAAATGCCCGAAAGGTTTATGACAGACGACAATATGCTCGTCGAGCCGCGCGGGGAAGAGTCCGCGGGCGACGTTGAAATTATTCGCGGTCCGAATATCAAGCCGTTCCCCGTCAATCGACCGCTTGAAAACGACATACGCGCCGACGTCGTCCTTAAAGTCGGGGATAACGTCACCACCGACCACATTATGCCGGCCGGCGCCAAGATACTGCCGCTGCGCTCCAACATCCCCGCAATCAGCGAATACTGCTTTACCGCGGTTGACCCCGATTTCCCGGAACGCGCCAAGGCGGCCAAGGGAAAGGGCGGCGGCGTTATAATCGGCGGGCATAACTACGGGCAGGGTTCCTCCCGCGAGCACGCCGCGTTAGCCCCGTTGTACCTCGGTATAAAGGCGGTCGTATGCAAATCGTTCGCGAGAATCCACAGGCAGAACCTTATCAACAACGGGATTATCCCGCTGACGTTCGCGAACGAGGGGGATTACGACAAAATTGAGCGGGGGGATTTTTTGCAAAAACACGGACTTAAACAGGAAATCGAAAAAGGCGCCGGAGAAATTTTATTTAACGGCGTATATAAGTTAAGGAACGATTTGTCCGGGCGGGAAAAGGAAATTATTTTGGCGGGCGGGTTGCTTAACTTTACCAAAGAAACGAAAGAAAGGCGAGATAATGGCTGAAAAAATCAAAATGCTCACCCCACTCGTCGAAATGGACGGGGATGAAATGACGCGGGTTATATGGAAAATGATTAAGGAGATTCTTCTGCTTCCGTATATCGACCTTAAAACCGAATATTATGACTTAGGGCTTAAAAACCGCGACGCGACGGACGACCGCGTTACCGCCGAAAGCGCCGCGGCGGCGAAGAAATTGGGCGTGGCGGTGAAATGCGCCACGATTACCCCGAACGCGCAACGGGTCAAAGAGTACGGCTTGAAAGAAATGTGGAAATCCCCGAACGGAACAATCCGCGCCATACTCGACGGCACGGTGTTCCGCGCGCCGATAGTCGCCAAAGGGATTGAACCGCTTGTGCCGGGCTGGGTAAAACCGATTACCATCGCCCGCCACGCCTACGGCGACGTGTATAAAAATTCCGAAATGGCGGTCGAAGAGGGCGCGAAAGCGGAACTCGTCGTTACCGGCAAGAACGGCGAAACAAGACGGCTTATTCATGATTTTACCGATACGGGCGGAATAATTCAAGGGGTTCACAACACCGACAAAAGCATCCGCAGCTTCGCGAAATCCTGCTTCGACTTCGCGCTCGGCGTAAAACAAGACCTGTGGTTCGCGACGAAGGACACCATCTCCAAGACCTACGACCACAGGTTTAAGGATATTTTCGCCGAAATGTACGAGAACGGGTACAAAGACGGCTTCAACAAAGCGGGCATAGAGTATTTCTATACCTTAATCGACGACGCGGTGGCGCGGGTAATGCGTTCCGAGGGCGGGTATATCTGGGCTTGCAAGAATTACGACGGGGACGTTATGTCCGATATGGTGGCGACCGCCTTCGGCAGCCTCGGAATGATGACGTCGGTATTGGTTTCACCGGAAGGCGCATACGAGTACGAAGCCGCCCACGGCACCGTAACGCGGCATTATTACAGACACCTCGAAGGGGAGGAAACCTCCACCAATTCCATGGCCACCCTGTTCGCGTGGACGGGCGCGCTTAAAAAGCGGGGGGAACTCGACGGCTTGGCGGAGCTTTCGGCTTTCGCCGAAAAGCTGGAGAAAGCGGCCGTCCGCACCGTCGAGAACGGCGTGATGACAGGGGACTTATACGCCATTTCAACCCTCGAGGATAAAAAGAAAGTCAGCACCGAAGAGTTCATAAGGGAAACCGAAAAAAACTTGAACGGGTAAAAGCGATGAAAAACTCAAACATTTCCAATTCGGTAATCAGGAGGCTGCCCAGATATTATCGTTTCCTCGGCGAGCTTATGAACGAGGGCAAGGAAAAAATTTCCTCTAAAGAGCTGTCGGAGAGGATGAAACTGACCGCTTCGCAGATACGGCAGGACTTGAACTGTTTCGGGGGCTTCGGGCAGCAGGGCTACGGCTATAACGTCGGGGTTCTCCGCGGGGAAATCGCCGAGATAATCGGCATCGAAAAAAAAACGGACGTTATTATCATCGGAGCGGGGAATTTGGGGCGCGCCATAGCTTCCGGCATGAATTTCGACGAGCGCGGTTGCAGGTTAATCGGTATTTTTGACGACAATCCCGATATCAAAAACACCGAAACGGCGGGATTTTCGGTAATGGGCATGGAGGACTTGGCCGCGTTTTGCGGGGAAAACAGCCCGAAAATCGCGGTGCTGTGCATTCCGGAGGAAAGCGCGAAAAGCGTCTGCGACGAGTTAATCTCGCTCAACGTGCGCAGCTTTTGGAATTTCTCGCATTTTGACATAAACTTGCATTATGAGGACGTAACAGCTGAAAACGTGCATATGGGCGACAGCTTGTTGACGCTGGTTTACGGCGTGAACAACCGGCAAAACCGCCCGGCGAACGGGGTGTTTTAATGAAACGTGGGATAATTATCGCCGCGACGGCGCTTTTCGGGGCGGTTTCGGTATTTTTTTTCGAGAACCCGCCGTTTTTATCCGAAGAACCTTTGCCTTTAACCGCAAATACTTCCTCAAGCCCCGATAACGGGCTGCCCGACGATTCCGCCGAACCGGGCGCGATTATCGATTCCGGCGGCGTAACCGACCCGCTTGAGGTGATTTTCTCCCGCGGAGCGGGGTTTTACGGCGAGGGCTTTGACGTCGCGCTGACCTGCGCCGACCCCGAAGCCGAGATTTATTACACCTTGGACGGTTCCCCCCCGAACGAGTCTTCGCGGAGATACGACGAACCCATTGCCGTGGCGGCGAAGAACGCGGTAACGGCCACAACGGTTAAGGCAATCGCGGTGAAAGGCGGCGAAAGGTCGTTGCGCCCCGCAACCGTGAGTTATGTTACGGGCGTCGGCGTGTCAAGCCGTTTCGATTCGTCCACCTTGGTTTTCGTGCTGTCCGCCGACCCGTTCGATTTGTACGATTATTACGAGGGGATAGCCAACGAGGGGTATCTGCGGGACGAATACGTTAAGAACAGGCGCGGAGGCGGCGAGATAGAGCCCACGGCCCCCGCCAACTATAACAAACGCGGGGAAGAATCCGAACGCCCCATGTACGTCGAGGCGTTCGACAGCAAGGGCAACCTGTTGGTTTCACAGGCGGCGGGCGGACGCGTTAAGGGGGGGTGGTCCCGCGACCATTCGCAGAAATCCTGGCAGCTTTACGCCAAATGGAAGTACGGCGACGCCGGAAAGTTCAAATACCCCTTTTTCGGCGCGGCGTATTCGAGCGAAGGGCAGCTTATCGCCAAGTATGACGTCATACGGTTAAGAAACAACGCCAACGACAGGGAATTTGCCGCCGTGAGGGACGAGCTGACCCAGCGGTTATCGCGGGAGGCGGGCTTCCCCGACACGCAGTCGGCCGTTCCGGCGGCGGTGTTCTTAAACGGGGAATACTACGGTTTCGCTTGGTTGAAGGATATCTACTGCAACGGTTATCTCGAGTTGAAATACGGGGGGAAGAAAGACAATTATCAGATAATAGAAAAGAACGAAAAAGGCGGCGACGGCGAGGAAAAGGCGGTCGAGGACTACGCGCGCGCGTATGACTTGGCGGAAAGCGGCCTGACGGACGACGAAAAGTTTGAGGAATTTGCCTCGCTTGTCGATATCGACAACCTGATGCTGTATTATGCCGCGCAGATTTACATCGATAACAAGGACTGGCCGAACAACAACATGAGGATGTGGCGGTATTATCCCGACGAGGGCGAAGAGGTTACCAACCCGTACAACGACGGGAAATGGCGTTTTTTAATGTACGACGCGGAATTTGCCTGGGGGCTTTACGGGCGCGGTTACAGGGACGACACCTTAAATAACGTGCTGACGGGCAAAAACCATATGGGCGGGCAGTCCGCGCTGTTAAGCGCGTTGACGGAACGCCCCGATATGCGCGAGAAATTCGCCAACACGATGTGCGATTTGATTGACGGGGCGTTCAGCCCCGAAAACGCGTCGCGCGTCCTCGGCGAGCTGATTAAGGAAAGCGAAACGGAGCTGAATTACGCGCTTGACAACGGCACAATCGCCCCCGACAACCCTTGGTGGCCAAGCAGGGAAAGTTTTGAGGACAGCCGCAGTCAAATCCGCGTTTTCGCGGAAAAGCGCCCCGGCGTTATGTATAAGGCGCTGCGCGGCAGTTTCGGCTACGGCGAGGATATGTACGAGGTTTCGGTAAACGCGCCCGACGGGGCGGAGGTTTATCTCAACACGCGAAAGTTAAGCGGCGCCGGAACGCTTACGGGCAGGTATTTTGAGGAATGTTCCGTCGAGGTGAAAGCGCGCGCTTATCGCGGGTACAAAATATCGCATTGGACGGTGAACGGCGAAACCTTTTACGGGGACAGCGTTACTGTCAGCCCCGCCGCGTTCCGAAGCGGCGCGATTGACGTAACGCTCCGCGTTGAAAAGAGCGGCGAGGAAATGCCCGTTTATATCAGCGCGGTTCATTCCGCGGGGGACGATTGGATTGAGCTTTTCAACCCGAACGGCGCCGACGCTTCCACCGGGAGCCTGTACCTTTCGGACGACGCGAAAGACCTTAAAAAGTGGAAAATCCCCGCTATGAACATACCGCCCGAAAGCTCCGTAACGGTCGTGTGCAAGAGCAACGTCTCGCAGGAATCGCTGATGAAGGCGCAGACGAACTTTAACGTAAAAGAAGGGGAAACGGTGTATTTATCCGACAAAGACGGGGAAATTTTGGGGTTCGTCAACGTCGTGAACATGAAGAAAGACGAGGAGTTAAGGCGGCGAATCGACGGCGGTTACGAAGTGGTGAAAAAAAAATACAGCAATTCCACATGAAATGTGGAATTGCTGTCCGCCTTTAACGCAATTAAACGAGAAACGGCATTACAGTTCAATCTTTCCGTAAAGCGACGCGCTTTTTTCGATATCGGCGGTTTCGGGTGAAATCTCTGCGGGCGCGCCGGGCGTTTTCTTGTATTCCCTCTCGAACGACGTGGAAAAACCGCTCGATTGCTTATACGATTTTCCCGTAACCGCCCCTCTGTTCGGGGCGTTTCTTCTGTCGCCGCCGGGCTGTCCGGAACGCCTTTTCGGGATTTCGGCGGAGATGACGACCTTCCTGTAAGGTTCCTCGCCTATCGAATTGCTGAAAACGCCGTCTATTTCCGAAACCTTGCTGTGGATAACCCTCCGTTCGTAGGGGTTCATCGGTTCAAGGGTAATCCTCCTCCCTTGCTTTATAACCTTGTTGGACGTGCGAACAGCCAAGGTTTCAAGCGTTTCGAGCCGCTTTTCCCTGTAACCGTTGCAATCGACGGTCAAGCGCGAATGTTCGCCGTCGCCGTTCCTGTTATTCGCCAAAATCGCGAGATACTGCAGGCTGTCAAGGGTTTCGCCGCGCCTGCCGATAACTATGCCCAAGCCGTCGCCGATTATATCCAAAACGGCGGAATCCCCCGTCGCTTTCACGTTGATTGAAAAAGCCTCCGCCCCCAGTTTTTTCAGCACGTTTTCGATATATTCGACGGCGGGCTTGTACTTCTTCGCTTCTTCCCCGCTTAAAGGCGCCGCCGCCGGCTTGTCCGGCGTTTTTTCCGCTTCTTTCTTATCGCTCGTTTTCACGTCGCCGACGTTGTTGCCGCCGTTGCCGCCGCCGCCGCCTTCGCCGTCGCAAACCGCCCTTACGCGGTATTCGCCTTTGGTGCCGAACAGCTTTTTAACGGGCTGCTCAATTATTTCAAAATGAATGTCGAGTTCGTCAACCCCAAATTCCGCCGCCGCCAATTCCCTCGCTTCGTCAAGCGTTTTCGCGTTAAATATTTTCTCCATGCTTAAACCCTTTCCAAAAATTAGTTAATACCCGTCGTCGGGTTGTTCCGTTTCGCCGTCGGGCGAACCCGCGCCGACCTCGCCGTATTTTTCCAAATCGGCTTTGCGCGCCTCTTCCAATTTCTTGCGATAATATTCCTTACGCTCGCTTGACGACATATCCGACATACGTTTCGAGCGCTTTTCCCCGTCGTCTTTTTCGATAACGACGACGCTGCCGGCTTTATATCCGGCGTTTCTCTTTTCAAGCGCGGCCATCGCTTCCGCTTTCAGCTTTTCGGGCGACCAGATTTTGAAAATCAACACGCTCTGCGCTATTCCCAAAACATAAGACACAGACCAATAAAAACCCACGCCCGCCGGGAACTGGAACGCGATAAACAGGGAAAACAGCGGCATGATGTAAAACATGACCTTCATACCGCCCATTTGCTGCGCCGCTTCGGGCGAGGTCCTCTTTTGAATATACATCGTCAACACGGTTTGAACCACCGAAAGCAAAAACGACAAAACGGGAATCAGTATAATCGGCGCGAAACCCACATAAGGCACCTCGCTGAAATCAATCCCCGCGAAAACAATCTTCTCGTCTAACGATTTCAGCCTTTCGAGGACGCCTTCCTTCTCCTTTAACCTCTCCTCGAACTCTTCCGTATAGTCTTTGTTCCTGTAAACGCCGATTGCCTTGATTTCCCCCTGAAGCGAGGAATATTGAGTGCTAAGCGTTTTTTCCCGGTTTTTCGCCTCGTCGGAACCCTCTTCCAAGCCGTTTTCCGCAAGATAATGCCTAAACTCGATATCCTTAGCCGCGTCCTTGACGTACTGTATGCTGCCCTTTTCAACGTCCTCGAAGCGCTCAAAGTAGGTCATCGGCTTATACACGACGTCGAGGACGCCGAAGAGGATTACAAGCGTAAGAACCATGGGCAGGCATCCGCCCATCGGGTTATACCCCTCCCTTTGCAGCTTCGCGGTTTCCTCGGCTAATTTCTGCCTGTTGTTGCGGTATTTGGTCTGCAACTCTTTCAGCTTCGGCGCGAAAAGCTGCGTCATAGCCATGTTTTTCTGCTGTTTTAACCCGAGCGGGAACATCGCCGCCCTTATAATCACCGTAAATATGACAATCGCCAAGCCGATATTCTTCGTAACAAGGTAACACGCCCACATAACATAGCCCAAAGGCGTCCCGAACAGGGTATAAATAAATGTCATCTGCTAAACTCCGTTAATTTCCCTTATTTTTCGTAAATCCCGCGCCTTTTCTCCGGAACCTCGTCCGCCCCGCCCGCCGCGAAAGGATGACAGCGCAAAATCCGCCTGAACGCCAAATAGCCGCCCTTGACCGCGCCGAACCGCCCAATGGCGGTTATGGCGTATCGGGAGCAGCTTGGCGTATACCGACAGGACGGCGGCAGTATTCTCGACAGGGTTATCCCGTACAGCTTGATTAAGCCGATAAAAATATATTTCATAAAATCCCGCAAAATGTATAAACCCGCCGGCGGGCGCAATCACACGAGCCTATCCATAAAGTTTTTCATCAGTCCGCATACCGCCGTCGATTTCACATACGGCGTTTTCCCTCTCGCCACAAAAACAAAATCAAAACGTTTTTCCGTTTTCGCCCTTAATTCCGGTTCCGCGAGACGGAACGCCTCCCTGATTACCCGTTTCGCGCGGTTGCGCTTAACCGCGCCGCCCACTTTCTTGCTCGCGACAATGCCGAGCCTGTTCACGCGCCTGTTGTTCGCGCGGTGATAACACGCGAACGCGTATGTTACGAAGTTGTTCCCTTTTTGGAATAAAAACTGAAATTCCCTGTTTTTTCTTACGATTGCGTATTTTTTGCCGTAACCTTCCATAAAAACCTTAGCAGGACAGCGACTTCCTCCCTTTCGCCCTTCTTCTCGAAAGAATTTTGCGCCCGTTCCCGGCGGACATCCTCTTTCTGAAACCGTGCTCTTTTTTTCTCTGCCGCTTTTTCGGCTGATAGGTTCTTTTCATTTCCCGCACCTCCTTAATTATGTTCCGACATGACCGCTTTGTTTTTGCCGCCGTGATAATTATACGCGATTTTTATAAAAATGTCAAGTTTTTTTGGAAAACGTGATTGGACAAACGGCGCGTTTTACGATGCGATAAGAGTTACGGCCGTTTAAATTCAAAACGCGAAACATTTTGAATTTAAACGGGGTCGCGCCCGCTCCCCGTGAAAACGGGCGGCATAAATCCGCCCGTCAATATCAACTTAACCCCGGCTTTAAGTTACCTTAATCCTGAGTTTTCCCGCCGCGCCGCTCGCCGCCGTTACGGTGATTGTCGCGCTCCCCTTGGCTTTGGCGGTAACCTGCCCCGAACTGCTTACCGAAGCGACCGATTTCTTGCTCGATTTCCATTTAACGCTGTCCTTCGAGGACGACGGCGTCAGAAAAGCGCCTAACTTGAGCTTATCGCCGACTTTCAAGGTGATTTGCGGGATAACCTCTTCGGCGGCGTCGCCCGACCCGCTTGTCGTGCCGCCCGAGAACGTGCCGTCATACAAGGCCGCGGCGGCTGTTTGGTTGGTCCAAATTTCCAGCGTGTCAACCGCGGAAAGGTCAAGGTCTATCTTTTGGAGTTTAACCGAACCGTCGGCTTTGAAGGTGTTGGATTCAAAAACCGTCGTCCCGTTCGCTTTTATCCTCCAATAACCGCTGCCGCTCGCCCCCGCGTTCGGCGTCGCCACCGTCGCGGTGAACTTCTTGAACCTCTTTACGTCGAACGTAACGGATTGGTAACTGGACGTGAGAAAAAAGCCGGATTTATAGCTGTTGCCCTGCGAGTCTTTCAAAACCGGCGCTTTCTTTGTGCCGCCGCCTGAAATTTTGGTATACTCCATGTCGAAGATGTTTACGGTGGACTTTTTGGCTTGGGCAATCGCGTTTTGTGTGGTCGCCGTAACCTTCGAGGTCGAGAACTTGCCGTCGTATATAACCCCGGCGGTTGTTTGGTTGGTCCAAAGCTCCAGCGTGTCGGCCGCGGAAATGTCGATGTTGAACGCCTGCGCCCTCACCGTGCCCTCTTGGTAAAACGTATGCGACTCAAAAACCGTCGTTCCGTCTATCTTGACCCTCCAATAGCCGTTGCTTTTCGCCCCCGCGTTCGGCGTGGCGATTATGCCTGAAAACCAGGAATAGTTCTTCACGTTGTAGGTAACGGTGCTGTAAGTGCTGGAAAGGTAAAACGCCGTGCTGTACTTGTTCCCGTCGACGTCCGTCAGGGTCGAACCCTTAACGGTGCTCCCGCTCGAAATTTTGGTGTAGTCCATGTCGTAGAGACCGGTGGTCGCCGCGCCCGCGGTAATCGGGAACGCCGAGAACAGACCGAACATGACCGCCGCCGCCAAAACCGCGCTTAAAAATTTCTTCTTCACGAGAAAATTCCTCCTTATAAGTTTGTTATGCTTCATTTTAACATATTTTCACGGACAATACTATTGGCATAGTGCATAAACTTTAGCCTTTGTTTTTGCGTGTATTGCATAAAAGCCGCCCGGGCGTATTACACATGCGTTCCGCAATATATGCAGTAAGCGTTGCTGTAAGTGCAGTTCGTAACCAACGAACCGTATTCCCAACCCCAACAACCCGAACAGGCGCTCCTGTGCCTTTTATGCCCGTAGCTAAAGCCAAAGCGGCAAACGAAACA
>JAIRWC010000031.1 GCA_031253495.1 Oscillospiraceae bacterium
CAAAGAAAGGAGGGATTGCTATGCTGCTCAACGATTTCCTGAAAACGAACGCGGGGCGGGTGAACATTTCCACGGGGCAGATAACGGGCGCGTCGGAAAAGCCCGTAACCGCGCCGAAAAAGAACGAAAGCGGCGAAAGCTTCGCCGACGCGTTACAGAGAGAAATCCGCAATAAAGGCGGCGTGGAGTTTTCGGGACACGCAATGAGGCGTATCGAGAGCAGAAGTATCGATATTATCGAAAACGACAAGCTCGGCAGGCTCAACAGGGGCGTCGAGATGGCGGCGCGGAAGGGATGCGGCGACGCTCTTGTTCTAATCGATACGACGGCGTTTGTGGTCAGCGTCAAGAACAATAAAGTTATAACGACCTTGACGGGCGACGACTTAAAAGGCAGCGTCTTTACCAATATCGACTCCACGATTATTATTTAACCCTTAACACTAACCGGCCGGAAATGAAATGTCGGTCCGACGGTGCAAACTAACCACTAACTGCTAAGCACCAAGGGGACATTCCGCTTTGAACGCATGACAAGCGGGCTTTCCGGTTCAAAGAAAGGAATCATTTATGATTAAATCCCTTTATTCCGGCGTTACCGGATTAAAAACGCATAACCAGCGAATGGACGTTATAGGCAACAACATAGCCAACGTCAATACCACCGCCTATAAAGCGGGAACGGTTACTTTCAAGGACGTGTACTATCAAACCAAGCAGAACGCTTCGGGCGGGAGCTATACCTCCGGCGGCATGAACCCCAAGCAGGTGGGTTACGGCGTCCAGCTCGGGACCATCAGCAAGGTTATGACGCAATCGGGGTTGACCTATTCGGACAGCGTGTTCGACTGCGCGTTGGAGGGTTCGGGTTTCTTCCAGGTGATGGACTCGGCGGGGAATATCTATTATACCCGTTTGGGCCGCTTCTCCCTCGACGACGTGGGCAACCTCTGCGACCCGAGCGGGAACATCGTCCTCGGCATTTCCGGCGACCCGACGAACGTTCAGGCGGGCAGCCAGAGAATCAACGTCGCCATCCCCGCCATCGAAAACTCGAACGCCACCGCGACGAAAGCCTATCTCGGGCACAATATCGTCTTTACGGCGGGCGGCTACGGGCCGGGCGGGAACATAGCGATAACCGTCATCAACTCGGACGTGCCCTTCGCCACCATGAGCGGCTCCACGCTTAACGTCTATATGGACTTGAACAAGGATTATGAAACCATAGCGTCGACGAACTTAGGCGGGCGCCCCACGGTCGGGACGGCCCTTACCGCAGCCCAGGCCGCCGCCATCGGCGTCACCGGGACTCCTGCCGCGACCGCGCAGCACGTGGCTTTGTGGGACAACGCCCTCGTGGTTGAAATCTCATCCTTGCTGTCAAACGACATAAGGGACGCGATTAGGGTCGGCGGCGTGAACGTGGATCCCGCAATCCTGAGCATGGACGCCGCGGGGAATATCGTCAGCGGCATTTCGGTCTCTTTCGAGTCCGTACCGGACGAAACGGCGGCGCAGCGCGCGGAAAATTACGTCGAAATCAGGAACTCCGCCGCCTTGACCACCGACACGGCAGCCAGCAACATTATCCGGCTCGGCTTCAGGGCGCAGATCCCGGGGGCTTTCGCCAACAGGTATGAAATCGACGTGCAAACCTCCTCCAGCGCCGCCGTATCGGCGAAGTGGACGGACAACGTGCTCGTCGTAACCGTGCCGCAGACCGGCACGTTCACCGCCGGTGAGGTCTACGCCGCAATCGAGACGGCGGCGGGCGGCGACTCAAGGAAGATGTTCGACGTTATGACCCAGATTCCCACCGGGACGGTGGGGACCCCCGTATGGGGCACCGCCCCCGCTTATCAAACCACGGGGACGGGCGGGCAGGCTTTCGGCGCGTACTCCGCCGCAATCGGCGCGTTGACCCGCGAGGACGGGAGCAGGATAACGTTAAGGACGGGGCTTGCGGGCGGTACGGACAGCTTCTTCACCGAGGCGTTTTCAAGCCTTACGACCGTGCGTTTGGACGGCGGCTATCTTTTCACGGAGCAAGACGCCAGCACCTGTGAAATCATCATCGACAAAAACGGCGTAATCTACGGCAGGCACCCCGTTCACGGAGAATTGTTGCTCGGACGTATAGACGTGGTCGATTTCGTCAATCCGGGCGGTCTGAACCAAGTCGGAACCTCTTATTTCACCGAATCGCTCGCTTCGGGGCCGCCGCAGGTGCGCATCCCCGCGGACGAGTCCGAAACGTTTATCATTTCGGGCGCGCTCGAAATGTCGAACGTGGACCTGTCGCAGGAGTTTTCCGACATGATTATCACGCAAAGGGGCTTCCAGGCTAATTCCAGGATTATCACGGTATCAGACACCATGCTTGAAGAGTTGATTAACCTCAAGCGCTAAGTAGCTTAGCAAGGATGCGCGGGCGGCTTCCCGCCGCCCCGCGCGGTCCGCTTTGATTATAGAAAAAGGACGGTTTCTACTTATGATTTTACTGACGAAATTGGGCGGGAAAGAGATATTGATTAACGAGACCCTTATGGAAACCGCGCAGGAAACGCCCGACACGGTAATCACGATGAACAACGGGCACACTTATATAGTCAACGAATCGCTGAGGGAAATAACGGAAAAGGCGGTCGAGTTCCAAAGGATGACAAGGCGCAAACCCCGTTTACGCGCGGACGGCGACGAATAAACCTTAAGACGGAGGGGAAAAATCTTGAAAATAAACTTAACATTCTTAATCGGGTTTATACTGTGCTGGGCAATGATAGTCTACGGTATAGCGAGCAACCAGGGCGGCATGACGAACGTTCCCGCGTTTGTCAACGCGCCCAGCTTCTTCATAGTTATAGGCGGTACGCTGGCGGCGCTCGCGACCTCGTACCCTTTGTCGGTTCTGACGAAGATGCCGAAGTATCTGAAGCTCGCCGTTATGCCGCCGAAGTACGACCCGCACGATTATATAAGGCAGATAACGGAGTTCGCGACGACGGCGAGGAGCAAGGGGCTTTTGGCGCTTGAAGACGGCGCGAGCAAATGCGAAGACCCGTTCTTGAAACACGCGGTCATGCTCATCGTGGACGCGAACGACCCCGACAAGGTGAGGGAAATGCTTGAGGATTCCATAGACTTCACCACGGAAAGGCACTCGGTGGCGTGGGCTTTCTGCGAAAGGGGCGCGGCGCTCGCCCCCGCGTTCGGTATGATGGGTACGGTTATCGGTCTGGTTATCATGCTTAAGAACATAGGCGGCGACGCGTCCTCCCTCGGCGAGGCGATGGCGGTCGCGTTCATCACGACGTTCTACGGCTCGCTGTTGGCCAACATCCTGCTTATGCCTTGGCGCCAGCAAATGAAAAACGTTCACGACGACGAAATCCTCTGTAAAAAGCTGATTGTCGAAGGCGTTATGTCAATCGCGGCGGGTTCAAACCCCCGCCTCATACAGGAAAAACTGGAATTTATGCTGCCCAAGCTGAAGGCGGAGGCGAAAAAAGGCGGGGAATAAGCCGTTTTTCCGCTTCATGTTTGAAACGGTAATCCGCGTGGCGGAAATTTACAAAATTTGTTGCATTTGCTTTCATTTTATGGTATAATGATTGGTGCGGTTATGATTTATTCGGTTTTACCGCCGTTTCGGAAAGGGGGAGGAACCGTATGGCAAGGAAAAAAAAGCCGGAGGAACCCACGAATACCGACGCGTGGCTGACCACTTACGCGGACATGATTTCGCTTATGCTGTGTTTCTTCGTCTTGATGTACATTATTTCCACGCCGGACGAGGCGAAGCTGCAGTGGGTGATAAGCGCGCTGACCAACACGAGCGGCGAGTATATCGACATCGTGGTGAACGAGCAGGTGCCGGAAAACCCTGAAGACGACGGCGAAGGCGACGTGGACAACCCGCCGTTCGACATACCGAGCACGGGGGACGTGCCCGGCGTTCCGGGGAACTTGCCCATGACTTTCGACAACTTGTTTAACTGGGTGTCGAACGCGATTACGAGCAACAATTTGGGCGGTTCGGTATCGACGTCGGAGGCGGCGGGGAAAATTTATATCCGCTTCGATTCCGACGTTATGTTCAGACCCGACAGTTGGGAACTGACGACCGAGGGGATGAGGCTGTTGAACACCTTTTACCCGGGTATAAAGTCGGTTCAGAGTTATATACAGACGGTCGAGGTTTCGGGGCATACGGCGGCGGTTAACTCGACGCGGATAGACGACTGGGAAATTTCGTCCCAACGCGCCGTCAGCGTAACGGATTATTTGGATTATTGGCGGAACATGGTGCCGCACGAAAAGTTCAAGACCGTGGGCAACGCCCAAAACGACCCGCTCTATTCCAACGACACGGAAGAGGGGCGCGCGAAGAACAGGCGGGTCGAGTTGGTCATTATACGAAACGATTATCAGCCGGACGAAACCGCCATAATAAGCGATTTGCTCAAATACGACTTCAATCTTCTGCCGGTTCCCGGCGGGCCGGACGACGGCAGGACCTCACAGCCGGGCGACTTCGATTCGGAACAGCAGATACGCGAGTCCATCTTGGGCAAGTACACCGAGGACGACGATGATTTAACCGCGCCGTCGGGCGGGGGCGATTTCGGGCCTTCCATACCGGGCGGTTTTGAAATAACGGACGATATGCTCGACCCGGATAAGGGCGAGAGCGACGACAGCCAGGCGTCCGGCGCGGAAAGCGCGCCCGACGCGCCCGCGTCTGCGTAACGGCGGCGAGGGCGGCGGCGGCGGAATACGGGGCGGCTTGAGTTGATTTTTTGAAAGAGGGGGGATACGGTTTTGGCTGACGCTCTTACACAAGAACAGATTGACGCGATGCTTAACAGCGCGCTGACGGGCGGGCTTATCGAACCTGCCGCCGAACCCAAAGCCGAAATAAAGGATTACGATTTCCGCGCTCCTAAAAAGATGACGAAGGAGCGTATAAAGACCCTTGACAGCATATTCGAGAATTACGCGCGGCTTATGTCCTCTTACCTTACGGGGTTGTTGCGGCTTTATTGCAAGGTTTCGCTCGCCTCGATAGAAGAGCAGAAGTATTTTGAGTTCAATAACGCGCTGCCGGATTACGTTGTGATGGGAATTGTGGATCTTCAACTGAACGACGAGGAAGTGGAGGACGTTACCACAATCGTTCAGCTCTCCAATTCCCTTACTTATATTATGATAGACCGGCTTTTGGGCGGGAAGGGCGAGTATAAGGATTCCGAGCGCGACTTCACCGAGATTGAAGTGAGCATTATGGACGGCATAGTCAAGAATATGGCGCGGCTGTTCCGGGAACCGTGGGAAAGCTATGTCGAGCTTACTCCGGTTTTGGTTAAGATTGAAACCAATTCCCGCGTTATTTCAAACGTGAACTATGACGACACCATGATAATCGCCGCCCTGGAAATCACAATCAGCGAGACGAAGACGATTGTTTCCGTGTGTATGCCGGCGGTGGAGCTTGACGCGCTTATGGCGAAGTACACCAACTTCACCGCCAAAGGCGGGAAGAAGGGGGATTCCGTAAAAGAGTACGAACGCAAGGAAAGCATTATGAGTACCCTTTCGCAGTCTTTGCTGAACGTAACGGCGGTTCTCGGCGAGACCAACCTCGACATGGCGGAGGTTTTGGGTTTGCAGACGGGCGACATTATCCCGCTGGGCAAGAGCATAGACGGGAATATAAAACTCAACGTGGGCGGGAGCGCGTGGTTCGACGGGAAACTCGGCGTTTTCAACAGCAAGAAAGCGGTAAAGATAGAGAACGTTCTTAGGACGGATTTTACGAACGGATAAAGTTACGGCTTTGCGAGAACAAACGAAAAAAGAGAGGACGCTCAAATGGCGAAAACAACAGAGATTACGGAAATCCAGCAAGACGCTATAGGCGAGATAATGAATATCGGCATGGGCAGCGCGGCGACCGCCGCTTCCGAACTGCTCAACGCGAAAGTATGGATTACCACTCCCAAAGTCAGCGTGCAAAAAGCGTCGGATATGCGCAACGAAGAGCTTGAGCCCGCCATATGCGTCAAAATCGTTTATGTAAAGGGGATTACCGGTTCAAATCTCATGTTGCTGAAACAAGACGACGTTCAGATGATTTTGAATCAGTTGATGGGTCAGCCCTTGGAGGTTACGCCGGATTTTGAGTTTGACGAACTGAATATCAGCGCGGTGTCGGAGGTTATGAACCAGATGATGGGCTCGTGTTCCACCGCCCTGTCGAAACTGTTGGACATGAGCATCGACATTTCGACTCCGACGCCCTATGTGATGGATAAAATCAATATTTCCGATTTGCAGGACTACGAGCCGGAAGACATGGTTGTGGCGATTAACTTCGACCTAACCATTGAAAATGTTATAAAGTCCGGGTTTGTTTCGGTTATGAGTTTGGATTTGGCTTCGGAATTAGCCGACAGGTTGCTCAAACTCAACGAGGAGGAGCACGAAGCGCCGCCCCCCCCCGCGAAGCAGGCGCCCCCCCCTTCGCAAGCCGCCGTTTCGCCGCCGCAGGGAGCGCAGCCTCAAGCGGCTTTCGACCCGAATATGGCGCAAGGGCAGGCGCCTTACGGGTATCCGCCGCAGGGTATGCCGCCGATGGGGGCGCCCATGCCGGGGTACGCGCCGCAGGGTGGAGCGCCTTACGGGTATTATCCGCCGCCTTACGGCTATCCGCCGGGTATGCCGCCGATAAACATTCAAAGCGCCCAGCTTCATCGGTTTGAGAATTTCGACGCGAACCTTCCGGGCGAGCAAAAAGACAATTTGCAACTCTTATTGGGCGTGCCGCTGCAAATTTCCGTGGAAATCGGAACCGCGAGGAGACGGGTTAAGGAAATACTGGAATTTACGCAAGGCACGATAATAGAGCTTGAAAGGCAGGCGGGCGCGCCGGTGGACGTCGTGGTCAACGGTAACCTGATAGCGAGGGGGGACGTGGTCGTAATAGACGATAACTTCGCCGTTAGGATAACAGAAATAATAAAATCTAAATTTATGGATTCATTAGGTAAGGAGTAACAAAATGGACAAGAAAATCTTATTGGTTGACGACGCGGCTTTTATGAGAATGCTCATAAGGGACACCCTCACGAAAAACGGGTTCACGAACATACTTGAGGCGGCGGACGGTGAAATCGCCTGTCAGGTGTACGACGCGGAGAATCCCGACCTCGTGATTATGGACATCACGATGCCGAATAAGACGGGGATTGAGGCGTTGGCGGAAATCAAAGGGAAAAACCCCGCCGCCAAGGTTATCATGTGTTCCGCCATGGGGCAAGAAGCGATGGTCGTCGAAGCGATTAAGCTCGGCGCGCTTGACTTCATAGTGAAGCCGTTCAAGCCCGACAGGATACTTCAGACCGTAACCAAGATACTGGGGTGATACGCTTTATCGCGGCTATATAGACGCAAAATAAGAGGAGGGACACGCGAAACCTAAGCTGTTAATCCTCTTGTTTTGGTATGTGGGTTATGTTGAGATTATGAGAGAAGTTATAACGGTAGCCATATCGCTGGCGGGCGTTCTCGGTCTTATATTCCTTTTGTTTTACGGGTTAAGGCTGTTGAACAAGCGCGTTTCCGTTATCGGCGGAAGTCGGTTGCGTATTTTGGACAGAGCCAATCTCGGAAGGGAATCCATGATTTTGGTGGTGTCCGTCTGCGGAAAGCTGATGTTGGTCGGCGTTTCAAATCAGCGCGTGGAAAAAATATCCGATTTGGATATAAGCGAGGAGGAATACACAGGGACGGCGCCGCTTCACGGCGTTCCCGGATTTTCCGAGGTTTTCGGGAATTTCTTTAACAGAAAAAAAGGAAAAAGCAACGACGGCGAAAAAAGTTCGGAGGACTGTGGAGAAAATGATAGAAACGCTTAAGGTCGCCGTAAAATACAATAAAAAGCTGTTTATAAAGTTCTCGGCGTCTTTTGCCGTTTGCGTTTTCGGAATTTTGGCGCTCGCGCTGACCGCTTCCGCGCTGGAGGCGGGCGGCGAAACCGGTATCGTTTCCGAAGAGCCCGCCCCGACGGAATCCTCGGCGCTTTACGAGTTAATCGGCGTGGACGCGTCGCAGCCGCTGGAAATCATTTTACTGATTACGGTTTTGTCGGTCGCGCCGTCAATTCTGCTTATGATGACCTCGTTCACGAGAATAATTATCATATTCGGATTTTTACGGAACGCGATGAATACGCAAACCACGCCGCCGAACCAGGTTTTGGTGGGGCTCGCTTTGTTTTTGACGATGTTCATTATGTGGCCGGTTTTCGCGCAGATTAACGACGTGGCGTACCGCCCGTATTCCAACGGGGAAATCACCGCTTGGGAGGCGCTTGAAAAAGCGGGGGAACCGCTCAAAACCTTTATGCTCAAACAGACCACCGATTCCAATATGATGTTTTTTATGGACTTGGCGCAGGCTGTGGTATACGATATCGACGAAGACGGCAATCAAATCCCGAGGAACAATTTCGACGGGGTAAGCATGGAGACCTATCAGGAACAGTTGAGTCTGCAGGTGGTTATTCCCGCGTTTATGATAAGCGAGCTTGCAAGGGCGTTTCAAATGGGTTTTTTGCTGTTCATCCCTTTTTTGATAATAGACATAGTGGTTTCGTCGACGCTGATGTCAATGGGCATGATGATGCTCCCCCCCGCGATGATTTCGCTTCCCTTCAAGATTATGATTTTCGTGATTGTGGACGGTTGGCGGCTCCTGGTCGGGACCGTTATCTCGTCGTTCAATATGTAAACGGCTAAAAGGAGATTTCTATGTCGCAAGACGGGGTAATGGGGGTGTTCATCGGCGCGGTGGGTCTCGCGTTTAAGCTGTGCGCCCCCATGCTGATAACGGCTATGGTAGTCGGGCTTGTAATCGCGATTTTACAGGCGGCGACGCAGGTTCACGAGCAGACGCTGACTTTCGCGCCTAAGGCCATCGCGGTGGCTTTCGGCTTGCTTGCGCTCGGACCCTGGATGATTAACGAAATTGTCGATTATGTAACCGAAATATTTGATTTGATGTCAAGGACAGAACTGTAAAAAGGTTGATGGATTTTGCGGGAAATTTGGGATTTAATCGTATATAATTTTGTCGGATGCCTTATAGTTTTCGCGCGGGTCGCGGGGATATTCACCTTCAACCCGATATTCGGCAGGGCGGTCGTTCCCATGCGCGTTCGCGTTTCGATGTCGTTTGTGCTGACGGTCGTAATGCTTATGTCAATGGGCGGCTCCGTCGGCTATATTCCCGGCGGCGTCCCCGAATTTGCGTTCGTGATATTGAAAGAAACCGCAATCGGGCTGATATTCGGTTTTGTGGTCAATCTTATCTTAACCGTGATTATTTACGCGGGCGAGATAATAGACTATCAGGTGGGGATTATGATGGCGAAGGCGATGGACCCGATGACGGGCGTTACCATGCCGGTGTTCGCCAACCTCTACTACTATATGTTCATTTTGTATTTCTTCCTCACGGGCGGGCATTTAACCTATATAAAATTGTTCGCGATGTCTTATGAAACCGTTCCCGTCGGGTTTGATTTCTCGATTTCGACAATCAACCTCGCTTATGTGATAGCGATGTTCTTGGGTACGGTCATAACCTTGGCCGTAAAAATGGCGATGCCCATCATCGCCGTGGAATTGGTCATGGAGTTGTGCGTGGGCGTAATGATGAAGGCGGTTCCCACCATCCACGTCTTCGTGGTGAATATTCAGTTGAAGGTGTTGATGGGTCTGTTTATGATATTGGCGGTGGCGGGGCCCATGGCGGACTTCATAGACAAACTGCTCGGAATAATGTGGGAAAACCTGTTCCGCGCGCTTAACGTTTTACCGTAGTTTTAAGGGGGGATATTTTTGGCGGCAGGCGGCGGCGGCGAAAAAACCGAAAAGGCTACCCCAAAAAAGCGCAGGGACGCGCGCGAAAAAGAGGGTAACGTCCTGCAAAGCAAGGAAATCACAATCGCGGCGTCAATATTCTTCACGTTTTTCGCGCTGTTGCTGCTCGGAAAGTATATGTTCCGCATGATTACGGAAACGATTTCAATCTGGTTCGCGCGGATAGGCGGGGACATAACCCCGAACAGCGAATTCATAATGGAAACGGCCGTTTTCATTATGAGGAGCTGCGCCATGATATTGGTTCCGCTCGTCGCGGTAACCTTCACGGTTCCGATAATCGTCGTTTTGTTCCAGACAAAAGGCTTGTTCACGATGAAACCGATAAGCCCGAAGTTTTCAAAGCTCAACCCCATCAACGGGTTTAAGCGGCTGTTTTCGCTGCAGTCGTCCGTGGGTATCATAAAAGGCTTGATAGAACTCGGCGCGATAGGCGCGATAGTATACGCCCGCATAATCGGCAATGTCAGGGATTATCAAAGGCTCACCGATATGGACGTTATTCAGGGCGTGTCGTTTATAGCGAAAACGGGCTTCGACCTTGTGATGACGATAATCGTCATATTCGCTTTCGTCGCCGTCGGGGACTATATCTTCCAGTGGTGGCAGTACGAGAAAAAGCTGAGAATGTCGAAACAGGAAGTTAAGGACGAATATAAACAAATCGAGGGCGACCCGCAGATAAAGGGGAAAATCAAGCAAAAGCAGCGCGAGGTGGCCATGAAGCGGATGATGGAGCAGGTTCCGGCAGCCGACGTGGTGGTGCGGAATCCGACGCATTTCGCCGTCGCTTTGATTTACGAAAAAGAAAACACCAGCGCCGCGCCGCGCGTCGTGGCGAAAGGCAAGGACTCGCTGGCTTTAAAGATAATAGACATAGCGGAAAAACACGAGGTTTATATAACCGAGAACAGACCGTTGGCGCGCGAGCTTTATGAAACCGTGGAAATAGGCGGCGAAATTCCGCCCTCGCTGTATAACGCCATAGCGATAATTTTAACGGATATGTACGCGGCAAAAGGGATAACGATTAACGGCTGATACCGCCGCGATTTTGTTTGAGAGGGGGTTGAGCAGGGCATGGTTAAGCGAATGATTAACAACATATTCGCCGTGTTTGTAATAATAATCGTGCTTGCCATCGTTATTCCCCTCAACAGGGTTTGGGGCGGCGCGTTGATAGATTTTCTCCTGCTTATAAACGTGTCAATCGCGATTGTCATTCTCCTAATCACAATGTATGTTAAGGAATCGTTGGATTTTTCAATATTCCCGACTATTTTGCTGATTACGACGGTGTTCCGGCTCGCCCTCAGCATTTCGACCACGAGGGGGATACTGGCCGACGCTTTCGCGGGGAGGGTTATCGAAACCTACGGCAACTTCGTAATGGGCGGGAACGCCGTGGTCGGTTTCATCATATTCATCATAATCGTAATAACCAACTTTCTGGTAATCACCAAGGGCGCGGAGCGCGTTTCGGAAGTCGCGGCGCGTTTTACGCTCGACGCCATGCCCGGTAAGCAAATGGCGATTGACGCCGATTTGAACACCGGCGCGATTACCGACGAGGAAGCCAAGAACCGCCGTATGAAAATCCAGCGCGAGGCCGATTTTTTCGGCGCGATGGACGGCGCCACCAAATTCGTCAAGGGCGACGCGATTATGTCAATCATCACCGCCTTGGTCAACCTAATCGCCGGCGGAATACTGGGGATGGTTATGATGGGCATGAGTTTTGACGAGGTTCTCGACACTTATTTCCTCCTAACGGTCGGCGACGGTCTTTCGTCCCAAATCCCCGCGCTGTTGATTTCCGTGGCGACGGGCATGGTGGTAACGAGGGCGGCGAGCGACGACTCGTTTAACGAAGACGTGAAAAAGCAGTTCACTCGGAACCCGACGGTTATGTACATCACGGGGGTAACGCTTTTGGCTTTGATGCTCATTCCCGGTTTTCCGAAACCCATACTGTTTTTGATAGGCGCGTCGCTGATTTTCTTCGGCTGGCAAATCAGCAGGATGGTCCGCGTCCGCGAGGCGGAGGAACAGCTGGCTTTACAGCGGGCGGAAGCGGCGGAAATGGCGGCTTTGCCCGCCGGAAGCGGTGACGAGGACTATTACAGGAATATAGACAACGTGTTCAAGCTGCTGTCCGTCGAGCAAATCGAAATGGAATTCGGGTACAGCCTGCTTCATCTGGTCGACGAGAAAAGCGGCGGCAACACAATCGAGCGCGTCGTGCTGTTCAGAAAGCAGTTCGCCACCGAAATGGGCATGGTGTTCCCGTCGGTGAGGATGAGGAACAACCCCGAAATCAACCCCAACCAGTATCTCATAAAAATAAAAGGGGAGGAAGTGGCGCGCGGCGAAATCCTCACCGACCATTACCTCGCCATTGACAACGGCGACGTAACCACCCCGGTAGAAGGCATAGACACGATTGAACCGGCGTTCGGAATACCCGCCCGCTGGATAAGCGAGGATAAAAAGGTTATGGCGGACGTGGCGGGCTATACGCTGATTGACCCCGTTTCGGTTATGATAACGCACCTTTCCGAGATTATACGCGCGTACTGCCACGAAATTCTCTCAAGGCAGGACGTCAAAACGATGGTGGACAATATGCGGCAGTCCAATCCCGCCGTGGTGGAGGATTTAATCCCCGCCGTCGTTTCGGTGGGGTATTTGCAAAAAGTCCTTTGTATGTTGCTTAAGGAAAGCGTGCCTATCCGCGATATGGAAACCATTCTTGAGGCGCTCGCCGAAAACTCCGGGTCGCTCAAAGACATTGACATCGCCGTCGAATATGTAAGGCAGGCGCTTAAACGCACCATAACGCGCCGATTCTCCGACGCGAACAGTTTAAGGGTAATCACGCTCGACCCGCGAATCGAGGATATGATTATCGCCAATGTAAAAAAATCCGACAGGGGCAGTTATCTTTCGCTCGACCCCGACGTCGTTCAGCAGATTATCGCCAACGCCACGGACGCGATTGACAAGGTGCGCGACGTTATCCCGCAGGTAATCGTGCTGACCTCTCCAATCGTGAGGGTGTATTTTAAAAAGCTGGTCGACCAGTTCATTCCGAACGTGGTGGTGCTTTCGTATAACGAGATTGATAACACCGCGCAAATCCAGTCGATAGGGAATATTACCCTGCAGCAGTAATTGCCCGTTAGAAAAGGCGGTGAAATCGTTGGCTACCGATAGGTCCGAACTGTTCAGAAAATACCAAGAAACCAAAGACATAGGCGTCCGTAATGAAATCGTTTTGTACTATATGGATACGGTGAAATATATAACGCTTTCGATGAGGAACGTATACGCCAAATACGGCGATACCGACGATTTGGTCAACGAAGGGGTAATCGCGTTAATCTCCGCGGTGGAAACGTTCGATTTAAACAGGGGGGTTAAGTTTGAAACCTACGCGACCTTGAAAATAAAAGGCGCGATAATAGATTACGTCAGAAAGCAAGATTGGGTTCCGCGTCAGATTCGCAAATTCGGGAAAGAACTTGACGAGGCTTACGGCGCGCTTTACAACCAGCTCGGCAGATACCCGGAAAATCAGGAAATCGCCGATTATTTGGGGATAGACAGGGAACAGCTCGAGAAAAGGCTCGCGGACACGGCGGGGGCCAACACCCTTTCTTTTGAGGAACTGCTCTACGAGGATAATTTCAACAGCATTGACAAATTGGGCGGGCAGGCGGAATTTGCGGACCGCGAGATTTATGAAAAGGAGCAAAAGCAGGTAATCGCGGACGCCATCGCCTCGCTTAACCCGAGGGAGCGTCAGGTTGTAACGCTGTATTATTACGAAAAGCTGAAATTCAACGAAATAGCGAAGGTTCTCGGGGTTACGGAATCGCGGGTATGCCAGATACACTCGAAGTCTATGCTTTTGTTGAGGAGACAGTTGGAAAATTATATCAAAAATACGTAGGAGGTATCGGTATGTTCATGCGGGGGTTTTATAACGCCGCTCAGGCCATGATAGTGAAACAGCGGGAATTGGACGCGGTTTCAAACAACATCGCCAACATAAACACGGCGGGGTACCGGAAGGACGAGGTCTTGCTGAACACCTTTATGGAGGAGCTTATATGGGTGCAGAAGCGCAGGGCGACCCACGACGGGACGTTTCAGCAGACTTATGTCGACGTGGCGCGCGCGAATTTGGAGCAAAGCAATTTTGAGTTTACCGAAAGCCGCTTCGATATGGCGATTTGGGGGAACGTGTATTTCAACGTAACCGACCGCTACGGAAACACTTTCCAAACGCGGGCGGGGCAGTTCGAGTTGGACGACCTCGGTTACCTCTGTTTGAACAAGGCGGGGCGCGTTCAAGGGGCAAACGGCGATATCTATATAGGGAACGACGATTTTATCGTGGACTCGAACGGCGTTATAACAAACACCGACGGGGAAATCATCGACACGTTTCTTCTGACTTATATCCCGCCGGACGCGGACGTCGCTAAAATCGGGGACAACCTGTTCGGATACGACGGCGGCGAGGGAATTCCGGAAGGGGAAACCTTCGACGTCATACAGGGCGCGTTTGAAAAGTCGAACGTGGACGGGAACAAGGAAATCTCAAAGGCTATGGAAGTCCAGCGTATGTTCGAGGCGAACAGCGCGATTTTGAAATACTTCGACACGATTAACGCGAAATCGGCGAGCATGGCGAAATTGTAGGAATTACGGGCGGAGTCAGGCGGCGGGGGAAATTACCCGCCAAACAAAAAGGAGGGAATATGAACATTTCGTTTTACACCGCGAGGAGCGGTATGATTGCCCAGCAAGAGGGGCTCAACATTTACGCGAACAATATAGCCAACGTCAACACGGTCGGTTTCAAAGCCGAACGCCCCGGTTTCGCGGAATGTATATACACCCTGCAGCAGCCCCCGCGAACCGAATGGGAGACGGGGCACGGGCAATATACCATGAAAACCGATTTAATGTGGGAGGAAGGTTCTTTCATTTCCACCGACCAGCCCTTGGATTACGCGCTGCCCAATTCCGACTTTTTCATGGTTGTGGATAAAAACGGCGACACTTTCCTGACGCGGGACGGCGCGTTCACGATAACCTTTACGGGGGAGCAGTGGGAGCTTGTCAACGGCATGGGGGAATTTGTCCTCGACTACGAGGGGAACCATATCGCCGTGCCTTTTGAAACCGACGAGGAAGGCGCCCCCACCGAAAATATAGACTATCCGCTTTTAACCCCGATGATCGGCGTGTATTCCGTGCCTAACAACTGGGGGCTTGACCAGGCGAACAACAACCATTTCGCGGTAACGGGGCGCTCGGGACCCGCGGCGCCGAACCCGGACGCGGACAAGGTGGAAGGCGCGCTCGAAATGTCGACGACCGACCTCGCGGGCGACATGGTAAGGATTATCGAAACCCAGCGCTCTTATCAACTTTCCGCGAAAATCGTTCAGACGTCGGACGAGTTTATGAGGATAGTGAACAACTTAAGATAATCGGCGGATAACCGCTTCGACAAGAAAGGAATAACTTAAAATGCTCGAAAAGTACGAAGATTTAAACGAAATGCACCTTGACGTTCTCAAAGAAATCGGGAACATAGGTTCCGGCAACGCGTCCACCGCGCTTTCCGCCATGATTGGCAGGGAAATAGCCATTCATATGCCGAGCATAAAGATTTTGGGGTTTCAAGAAGCCATTGAAAACAACGGCTCCCCCGAAGACGTCGTCGCCGCCGTGCTTGTGCGGTTAAAGGGCGAGGTCAGCGGAATGATACTGCTGTTGGTCGAACACGAGTTCGCGGAACACGTGCTGAACGTGTTTTTCGGCGAACAGGAAATCGATTTGCTTCAACTCAACGATAACGATATTTCCGCGCTTACCGAAGTCGGCAACATTATGGGCAGCTCGTACGTAAGCGCAATCGCGCAGCTCACCGGATTGGAAATAGGCGTCGAAACCCCCTCTTTCGCCGCGGATATGCTGGGCGCGATTATGAGCGTTCCCGTCATCGAGTTCGGCGCGGTGGGGGATAAGCTGCTTTGCATAGATAAAACAATCGAAATTGACGGTATTCGCATGAAATCGAATATGATGCTGATACCTACGGTTGATTCCCTTTCTAATCTGTTCGGAAAGTTAGGTGTTGACGCATGAATATAAGCGTTGGAATTTCCGATTGGAAGATAAGCAAGCCTCCGGACGTGCTGGTAACGTACGCCCTCGGCTCTTGCGTGGGTATTTGCCTTTATGATAAAACGAAACTGATAGGCGGGCTTTCGCATATAATGCTCCCCGACAGCAAGAACTGCGGCGACGGGCTCGCCACCAACAGAATGAAATTCGCGGACACCGCCATCCCCGATATGTTCGGCAAAATGCTCTCGATGGGGGCGTTAAGGGCGAATGTTACCGCGAAAATCGCGGGCGGCGCGGTTATGTTCAACGTGGCGACCGACCGTTTCAATATAGGAGAGCGGAACGTCGCGGCGGTAAAAGCGGCGCTTGGCGCGTTGGGAATACGCGTTATCGCGCAGGACGTGGGGTTGAATTACGGGCGCACGGTGTTTTTTTACCCCGAAAGCGGAGCGGTTAAAATCAAATCGACGACCAAAGGGGAAGTGGGCATATAACCCGCGTATGCGGGCGACAATTAAAACGCCGCGAAAAAGGAGGAACGTTATGAAATGGAGCCTTAATTTCGACCGTTGCAAAGGCTGCGGGCTTTGCGCCGAGGCTTGCCCCCGGAAAATCTTGGCTGTCAGAGAAGGGCGGATTAACAAGCACGGTTACTGTACCGCGGAACTAACCGACGAAGCCGCCTGCAACGGGTGCGCGCTGTGCGCGGTGATGTGCCCCGATTGCGCTATTGAAATCGCGTGACAGGCGCCCGGGGAAGAAAGCGCGTTTATTTCAAGCAACGGCGCGGGAGAACAAAAGAGAAAACGAGATATTCAAAGAGAAAAGCAGAGAAAAAGACATATATTTTGTTTTTTTTATAAAAATCGGTTGACAAAGTAAAATCCGCGTTGTATAATGTCTGTTACCATGTCTGAACGAGGAGGAGATGTTTTATGTCCACATATATGCCCAAAACGGAGGGAATTACGCGCAAATGGTATATTCTCGACGCCGGCGGCAAATCGTTGGGGCGGGTCGCCGCCCAAGCCGCCGTTTTGCTGAGGGGGAAGCATAAGCCGATATTCGCGCCGCACTGCGATTGCGGCGACCATGTGATTATCGTCAACTGTGAAAAAGCCGTCCTGACGGGGAACAAGGCGGAAACGAAGTTTCTGCGTTGGCACACGGGATGGATAGGGCATCTGAAAGAGGTCAAGTACGGCAAGCTGATGTCGGAAAAGCCCGACAAGGCGATGAGCGTCGCCGTAAACGGGATGTTGCCGAACACCACTCTCGGGCGCAAGGCGTTGACCCGTCTGCGCGTTTACAGGGGTCCGGAGCATAAAAACGCGGCTCAAAAGCCGGAAGCGTTTAAATTTTAAGGGAGGTTCACAAGTATGAAAAATAAGAAAGGACGAATCGCCGTGCCGCAATTTTCATTGAGTTTTGTGCAGGGCGAGGCGGCACGGTCATAAGTATGTACGATTCAAAACCGTATTATTACGGGACGGGCAGAAGGAAAAATTCCGCGGCCCGCGTGAGGGTGTATCCCGGCAGCGGCTTGATTACCGTAAACGGCAGAGATATAGAAGAATATTTCGGGTTGGATACGTTGAAACTTATCTCCCGTCAACCTTTGGCGCTTACCGGAACCGCGGAAAAATTCGATATTGTCTGCACCGTAGCCGGCGGCGGCGTAACGGGGCAGGCGGGCGCAATCAGGCACGGGCTTTCCCGCGCTTTGTTGCAGTACAGCGAAGAATTGCGCCCCGTGCTGAAAAAAGCGGGGTTTCTCACCCGCGACCCAAGAATGAAAGAGCGCAAGAAATACGGGCTTAAAGCCGCAAGGCGCGCGCCGCAGTTCTCAAAGAGATAATTTTAAAAAGCGTCGACGGCAAGGGCGGCGAGGCGGCGAGGCGGCGAGGGCGGCGAGGCGGCGAGGCGGCGAGGACGGCGAGGGCGGCGAGGCGGCGAGGCGGCGAGGACGGCGAGGGCGGCGAGGCGGCGAGGCGGCGAGGCGGCGAGGCGGCGAGGACGGCGAGGCGGCGAGGCGGCGAGGACGGCGAGGCGGCGAGGACGGCGAGGACGGCGAGGACGGCGAGGACGGCGAGGACGGCGAGGCGGCGAGGACGGCGGGCGAACCGCATCCGCCCTCCGTGCGCTTGCGTAGCTCAGTCGGTAGAGCGGCTGATTTGTAATCAGCAGGTCGGGGGTTCAAATCCGTCCGCAAGCTCCATATAAAAATCGCCCGGACGGTTGTGCCGGGCGATTTTCACTTGGCGGCGTTATTAAAATTTTTACGGCTTAAACCCGCTTTTCAGCGGGACTATGTCGTTCCATACGCCGCCCCCGGCGGCGTCGAGGCAAAAATACCCAATCCTGACGAATTGGAAGCGTTCGCCCTGAACGGCGTCTTTGAGGGCGGGCTCCAATTTCACGCCCTCTAAGCGCTTAACCGAGTCTTTGTTGAGATAACCGTCAAAACCGCCGTCCTCGGATAAGTCGAAGACGTTTTCGACCGTGAACAGCCTGTCGTACCGCATAATCACCCCGTCAACGCAATTATCGGCGGAAAGCCAGTGGATTGTGCCCTTTACCTTGCGCCCGTCGGCGGGATTGCCGTTGCGGGTTTCCAAATCGGCGGAGCAGAGCAGTTCCGCGACGCCGCCGTTTTCGTCCCTGACTATTTCGTCGCACCGGATAATGTACGAACCCATCAACCGCGCCTCACAATTCGGTTTGAGGCGGTGGAATTTAGGCGGGGGCTCGTCGGAAAAATCGGAGCGTTCGATATAAAGCCGCTTCGTAAAAGGAAGCTGGCGGGTTCCCGTTTCGGGGGCGTTAGGGTTGTTCGGCAACGGGAAAAATTCGGTTTTGCCCTCGGGGAAGTTGGTTATCGTTACGGGGAGCGGTTCGGTTACGGCTATCCGGCGGGGCGCGGAAAGGTTCAGCTCCTCGCGCATACAGTGTTCGAGCATGGCTATGTCAACGACGCTTTGCGCCTTTGAATACCCCGCGCGGTCAAGGAAGTCGTTAATCGCCGACGGGGTGTAGCCGCGCCGCCTTAACCCGCGCAGCGTCGGCATCCTCGGGTCGTCCCAGCCGTCCACCAATCCCGTTTCGACCAATTCGCGGAGGTAACGCTTGCTCATAACCGTATAGGTTACGTTTAACCGCGCGAATTCGTATTGGCGGGGCGCGGGGTCGAAACCTATATTCTCCACCACCCAGTCGTAAAGGGGGCGGTGGTTTTCAAACTCGATTGAACAGCACGAGTGGGTTACGCCCTCCAACGCGTCTTGAATGGGGTGGGCGTAATCGTATAAGGGATAAATACGCCATTTATCGCCCTGCCTGTGGTGGGGCGTGTGGTTAATGCGATAAATCGCGGGGTCGCGCATATTCATGTTCGGGGAAGCCATGTCGATTTTGGCGCGCAGGGTGCAAAAACCGTTGGGGAACTCGCCGTTTTTCATACGCTCGAAAAGCGCGAGGTTTTCCTCGACCGAGCGGTTGCGGTAAGGGGATTCCCTGCCCGCCTCGGTAAGCGTACCGCGATACTCGCGCATTTCCTCGCCGGATAAGTCGCAGACGTAGGCTTTGCCGTCCTTAATCAGCTTAACGGCGAACTCGTGGCACTTGTCAAAATAATCCGAGCCGAAAAACACGCCGCCGTCGGGTTCCTCCCCCGTCAGCCACTTAACGTCCTCGTAGATGGAATTGACGTATTCCTCTTCCTCGCGTTCCGGGTTGGTATCGTCGTAGCGCAGGTTGAACAGACCGCCGTACCGTTTCGCCGCTTCGGAATTTATGCGGATTGCCTTGGCGCTTCCGATATGGAGGTAGCCGTTGGGCTCCGGCGGGAAACGGGTGCGGATTCGCGCCGTCATTCCGTCGGCAATGTCCTTTTCGATGACATCGTGGATAAAGTTAGCGGGATAGTCCATTGTTTTTGTTCCTTTGATTTTTTATTCGGCGATTTCGGTTATTCCACCACCATAATCCGCTTGAGCGCCGGGTCTTGCGTTCCCGTCATGGAACAGCCTTTTTTCTTGGCGTAAACGATATACTCGATAATGTCGCGGGTAATCAGTTCCCCCGGCGCGACAATCGGAATCCCCGGCGGGTAGCACATCACGAACTCGCCGCAAACGCTCCCTTCGGTCTGTTCGACGGGAACGGGCTTTTTTTCCGAATAGAACGCCTCTTGCGGGGACATGAGAACGCGGGGGCTGATATATTCCAAACTGAGCATATCGACCCGCGGTTTTTTGAACCGCCGCCTTATTTCCGTCAGCGCGCCGACAAGCCGTTCTATGCCGCGCTCCCTGTCTCCCACCGAAACGTAGGCCAATATGTTTCCGATATCGCCGAACTCGGCTTGTATGTCGTAATCGTCGCGCAGTAAATCATACACTTCTATCCCCGCCAAGCCGATGTCAAGGGTGAACACCGACAGCTTGGTCGGGTCGAAGTCGCGCACCGAGTCCCCGTTGACCAATTCCCGCGAATAGGCGTAATAATCGCCGATTTTATTGATTTCCCCGCGCGCGTATTCCGCCAAAGCCGTTACGTGAGCGAAAATTTCCCTCCCGTTCAAAGCGAGGTTCTTGCGGGAAATGTCAAGACCGGACAAGAGCAAATAAGAAGCCGACGTCGTTTGCGTAAGGTTGATTATCCGGCGCGCGCGGTCCGCGTTCACATTCTCCCCGCACAGCAAAAACGAGCTTTGCGTGAGCGAACCGCCCGACTTGTGCATGCTTACCGCCGCCATATCCGCGCCGGCTTCAATCCCCGCGACGGGCAGGTTTTCCCCGAAATAAAAATGCGTTCCGTGGGCTTCGTCCGCCAACAGGAGCATATTGTTTTCTTTGGCTAAGGCGGCAATGCTTTTTATATCGGAGCAAATTCCGTAATAAGTCGGATTGTTGACAAAAATCGCCTTGGCGCCGGGATTTTCGGCGACGGCTCGCTTCACGCCGTCAAGGCTCATCCCGAGGGAAATGCCCAGCTTTTTATCCACGGACGGGTTTACGTAAACGGGAACGCACCCAATCAGCACCATCGCGTTTATGACGCTCTGGTGGACGTTGCGCGGCAGGATTAGCCTGTCGCCTTTTTTACAGGCGCAAAACACCATGGCCTGAACCGCCGACGTGGTTCCCCCGACCATAAAAAACGCGTTGGCCGCCCCGAAAGCGTCGGCGGCGAGCTCCTCGGCCCGCGCTATGACCGAAACGGGGTGGCAGAGGTTGTCAAGCGGCTTCATCGAATTTACGTCCGCGTTCATGCACCGCTGTCCGAGAAAAGCGGTAAGCTCGGGGTTGCCGCGCCCGCGCTTATGCCCCGGCACGTCGAACGGAACCACTCTTTGCGCCGCGAATTTCTCCAAAGCGGACTTTATGGGGGTGAGGTTTTGGTTAAGTTTCATGCTTTATAATCGAGCCTTTATAAACGACGTTATCGGTTAATAATATCAACAAAACAACCCCTTACGCGCTAACGCGGGGGCTGTTTGAAAATATAATCATTGTCCTGACAAACCTTGAGCCATCAGCATTATCGCTTCTTTGCTTAAATCCCAAAACTTAAAGCCGTGCAACATTTTTTCTACTGTTTTTGTTGTTATATACGGGGTGCTTTTGCCTTTTTGGGCAGTATAATTAACCACGCGAGTAAAAAGAGCGAGCGCAAAAACCCTGTTTACATTTTCTTCCAAGTTGTTCTTGTTGTAAAAAGGATTCAATTTTAACAGCCAAAAACAGTACAGGCAAGCCTCGTTCAGTTCGCCCATTTCCATACCTTCATGGTATATATGAAAATACACCCTTCGTCTTTCGACCATATCGACAATTTTATTCAATATTTTTTCGTTGTGCTCAATATTTTTAAATTCTACCCCGATTTCAGGAGAGAAATATTCCAAAATCGAAACAAAGTCCGTAACCTTGCACTTTATTTCGTCCTCCGTCAACTCGCCGAAAACGGGAAAATCCTTTGGATTCGTACTTACGTTCACTTAAATCCTCCCGGCGTTTCTTATTATCTCTAAAATTTTTTCTTTTTCCTCAAGACCGTCCGCAATCCCTCCCTCGCGCATAGCGTCTCCGAAGGTTTGATTATCGCCCCTTAGCTTGTGGTTCTTAATAAGCGTTTTCTCATTAACATAATTTTCATACGCATCACGCGAAGCAAACTCAGAATTACCCATTTTAAACTCCTTTCAAAACAGTTTAATTTAACTGTTGTTTGTTTTTATAAAAACTATTGTATACTATATCACAAACACCCAAAAAAATCAAGAAAAACGCAATAAAAAAACTCTTTGTCAAAATAAACAAAAATACCCGTTTAAAATAAACAAAAACCTGCAAAATTTACAAAACCGTAATTGCGAGTTTCAATAAATATTGCTTCCCGAAAAAATCTCAATCATTTCCCGCCGCAGGTTGTTGGTGATATCAAGCCTTGTTTTCGGCGGCAACTCGCACACGTCCGCGTTGAAGAGATAATTTTGCAGTTCTATGTCTTTTATCATCATCTTCGTATGGAAGATGTTCGACTGGTACACGTTCACGTCAATCGCGTCGTATTTATTCAGCGTCGCCCTGTTTATATAATCTTGAATGGACGCGATTTCATGGTCTATAAAGACCTTTTCCCCCGCCACGTCGCGCGTGAACCCGCGAACGCGGTAATCCATCGTTATAATATCCGAGTCAAAGCTCCCGATGAGATAGTCCAGCGTGGAAAGCGGCGTAATCTCCCCGCAGGTGGCGACGTCAATATCCACGCGGAAGGTGGCGAGGAAGGTTTCGGGGTGGTATTCCGGATAGGTGTGGACGGAAACGTGGCTTTTGTCCAAATGCTCCACGACGGTACTGCCCAGCATGTTCTTAATCATGTTTTCCTCGGCTATCAGCAGCGTTACGGAAGCCCCCTGCGGCTCGTAATCCTGCTTGGAAATATTAAGGACCTGCGCGCCTATCATTTCCGACAGGTTGGTGAGGATGTTAGTCAGCCTTTCGGAATTGTACTGCTCGTTGATATAAGCTATATAGTCCCTCTGCTCCCGCTCGGCCTTGGCGTAGCAAACGTCGTAAATGTTAAAACTCAAGGATTTAGTCAGATTGTTGAAGCCGTAAAGCGTGAGCTTCCCGTTCGCCATCAAATACCCCCCCTATCCGCAAAGGCGGTCAAAACGGCGAACGTTTCAAATTCGCCGCCTTGACATTATACAATATTTCGCGGGTAAATGCAATAGTTATTTGAAAAATATCAAACCGCCTTTTAATTTAAATCAATAAATTCGGATAAAAACAACGGTCTTGCGTAAAACGCGCGGGATGTGCTTCCATGCCCCGCTCCTTTTGTACGCGGCTGAACATAGACCCCCATTTTGCCCGTTAGGCATGAAAAGCCGCGCTTGGGGTCGTTCAAACATTCGCGAACAAGCTCATAATCAGCGCGAACCGATTCGTAAAGTTCTCCGTTTAAGTCAATCGCGACAACTGAATGTACCGTAGTCGGTTGGTCGTACTTATCTCCAACAATTCTCGCTACAATAACCGCTTTTTTCAATTTAGACAACAGATGGCTTTCCTCAAAGGGAGTTCTCGTTCATCTCTGTGCATATATCACCTCGTTTATCCGTTGACGATTAACAGTTCCCGAATGCGTCCGCGCCCCGTTCCGATTGAATTGATTGCCCTAACGGATTCCACTCTGAATATTTCGTGTTTTGCATAAAGCTTATCGAAAAAATCATCGTTTTCGTTTATATTTTTCGGGTCGGAATTACTCGCGAGAATATACGCGCCGCGTTCGCTCGTTTCATCAATAAAACGGGCAAGAGCCGCCTGTTCGTCGTCGTTAAAACCGCCGCTTGAATACGCGGTGAAGTTCGACGTTTCAGTCAGCGGACGATAGGGAGGATCAAAGTAAACAAACGTGTTTTTATCGACAAAGCCGCCCGATTGCCTGTAATCCGCACATTCAATAATAACGCCTTGAAGTTTTTCGGATACCGCCCGAAGATTTTCCTCGTCACAAATACAGGGTTTCTTATAACTTCCTTGCGGAACGTTAAACAGACCGCGCGCGTTCACCCGGAAAAGCCCGTTAAAACACGTTTTGTTCAAAAAGATAAACAAAGACGCGATTTCGGTATTGTCTGTTCCGGTTGTTTTCAAATCGTTGAAACGCCTGCGGTTTGAATAAAAAATTTCCTTTTTCGCTTCTTCGTGAGCGTCGTAGTATTCGGTTTCAAGTTTTTTCAGTATTTCAATCAGCCCGTCGCTGTTATCCCGAATAATTCTGTACGCGTTTATCAATTCGCGGTTAATGTCGCTTATATAAATTTCGTCGAGCGAATATCTGTTTAACACGTCAAACAGCACCGCTCCGCCGCCCACAAAAGGTTCGCAGTAACGCGTTATCTCGCGTTCAATCCCAAAAGGATATTTGCGCCGTATTTCGGGCAAAAGTCGGCTTTTACCCCCCGCCCATTTTACAAAAGGTTTTGCGTTCATACCAATAATCCTTCGGCGCAATCCCGTTTCTCCCAAGCGGCACCTCGTGGTCAAGCCCCGTGAACTTCCCGCCTTTCTGCCACGGCACCTCTTTCACGAAAGCGTACTTCTGCTCGTCCCGCGTTTCAAATTCGCCGCCTTGACATTATACAATATTTCGCGGGTAAATGCAATAGTTTTTTGTTAAATTCCGCGCCGGTTTCCGATAAAAACAGGCGTTTAAAAAATTTTTCTTGACAAACGGGGAATATTATAGTATTATGGTCGTATATGCGTAAAATTGCGCGGTTTTACGGCGGGGAGGGCGGTTAATCAGACCTCTTCGGAAGTTGTGCGCGAGTGGGGTTGCGGACGGATTTTTCGTCAAACAAGAAAATTTTGACGCGATATCCGAGATATTTAAGGAAAAATTGACGCGGTACGGCGGAAAATCAACCGCAAAACCGCCGCGGTACGGTTTCCGAGGAGGTCTATTGTATTTAGGAAGCGTAAGTTTTTTTAAACACCTTATACTGACAATCGCCGCGCTTTTGATAATCGTGCCCGCGGCGGTCGCCGTCGGCGTCGGCGCGGACAACGCCGCGAAGAAGAGGGAAATTTCGGATTTAAAAGCGGTTATCGCCTCTTACGGGGATTTTGCGGGCGGCAAGGATATGTCGGCGGAAGACTATTACGGGTATATGGACCTTTTCAATATCGATAAAACGGCTTTTTTCCAAATGCTTTACGAAAAAGACCCGGGGCTTCTCGATACGTTGAACGGGGGGGGCGGCACGGCTTCGCCGGGCGAACCGGGGGATTCAAACGCTCCGGAAATGACAAAGGACCCCAACATTATCGCCACCCCGAAAGAGACGGCGTCCGAACCCCCCGGCACCGAACCGCCGCCGCCTTCCTACGCGGGGCTTTACCCGGACTTGTATGTCGCGAACCGCGAGGACGAACCGCGTTATATTGACGACTCAAATTATATATACCTGACTTTCGACGACGGGCCGTCGAAGCATACCGACGAGATTTTAAGCTATTTGAAGGCTTACGGGGTTCCCGCGACGTTCTTTGTCGTCCCCGACGAAAACAGCGGCAAGGCGCTCAACAAGATTCTCGCGGGGGGGCACGCCGTCGGGGTACATTCCGCGAGCCACAAATACGAGGAAATATACGCGAGCGTGGAAGCGTTTTTGGAGGATTTCAACGCGGCGTATGAGCTTATATACGAACAAACGGGGATAAAGCCGGAATTTTTCCGTTTTCCGGGCGGGAGCGTAAACGATTTTAACGGCGGGGTAAGGGACGATATTATCGCGGAAATGACGAGGCGCGGGTTCGTCTTCTTCGATTGGAACGTCGACGTTAAAGACGCCGAAGGCGCGGGCTGGGACGCCATGATGAAAACGGCGAGGGAAGAGGTGACCGCGAACACCGATATGGGCCGCCGCTCGATTATCCTTTTGCATGATTGGAACGGCGGTGTCAACACCGTTTATGTGCTGGACGAAATGATAGAAATGCTTAAAAATGACCCGAACGGATACGAGTTCGGCAAAATAGACAGGAACGTAAGGCCGTTACGGCATTAACCGAAAGGAATATTTGAGCAATGGGGATAAAAGAAAATTTTTCGCAGGCGGTGAAAGAACTTGCCGGGAGCGGCAGGAAAGACGCGGACAAGAAAAGTCTGCCCGTCGAGGAGCTTAAAAAAGCCGTGGAGGAGGATAACGCCCAACAGCGCGCGCGGGAAATCACGCTGAACGGCGGCGGCGACTCCGGCACCACTCCCGTCGCCGAGGCGTTTTTCGCGGGGGAGGAAATCCCGCCGTCGCCTTTCGCCCGGCCTTTTGTACAGCCGTTTTCGCAAATCCCGGAACCCGTTCGCGAGACAAGCGCGGCGGGATTCGGAACGGGGGCGAGCGCGGACGCGGGCGGTTTCGGAGCGGGGGCGAGCGCGGACGCGGGCGGTTTCGGAGCGGGGGCGAACGCGAACGCGGGCGGTTTCGGAGCGGGGGCGAACGCGGACGCGGGCGGTTTCGGAGCGGGGGCGAACGCGGGCGTTCCCGAAAGCGGCGGCGCGCTTTATCCCTCGGCGAATATCCGTTCGGCGCGGGGGAGCGAGGATAATGAAATCACCATCATTTCCAGGAACACCGTAATCGACGGGAACATCCGCTCTTTCGCCGATATGAGCGTGGACGGCGATATCAAAGGCGACGTTGAGACCACCAAAAATATAGACTTAAACGGAAAATCGTCGGGAACATCACCTGCAACAACGCGCTTATGCATATGTCGCAGATACAGGGCAACATCCGCATGAAAGGCAACGTCAACATGAAGCGGGACACCCTGCTTATCGGCGACCTTATGTCCACATACGCGGAAGTGAACGGGAAAATCAAGGGCAACCTCGACGTTGTGGGCAAGGCGGAGCTTAGGAGCGACGCGGTGGTGTTCGGGGATATAAGCGCGTCTACGATAACGGTGGAGGACGGCGCGATTATCCAGGGGTATGTAAGCACCACGTTCTTGAATAAAGAAGAAAGCAGAAACCTGTTTCCCGAAGCCATAGTAATAGGGGAAAGCTGACGGGGGCGCGTTACAAAACAAAAGCGGCGGGGATTCTTGTGGAGCGGCGTTTACGACCGCCGTTAAAAAGCCGCGACGCGTTATAAAACAAAAGCGGCGGGGATTACCCGCCGCTTTCACGCCGTTCCTCATAACATTCGCCGGACGCAGACAGGGGTAACAGGACTTGAACCCGTAAGAACGGTTTTGGAGACCGACATGTTACCAATTACATCATACCCCTATGAAGCGCCGGCGGCGCGACGGCTTCCGACGGATATAATTTTAGCATATCCAACGGTTTTTGTCAATATCAAACCGACGGTCCGATAAAAAATTCCGGCGCGCGTAATATTATGTTGACATTTGCGGTTTTCTGCGGTAAAATGTTCATATGAAAAAAGAAACGAACCTTTGTATGGGCTGTATGAACCCGATGCCCGAAAGCCCCGGCAGCGGCGAATGTGATAACTGCGGATGGAGCGACAAGGGGATTTACTTGTCCTCTTACCTTTCTCCGTCCACCTTTTTGGCGGACAGATATATAGTTGGGAAGCTGGTTTCCTATAACGGCGAGGCGGCTTTGCATATAGGGTACGACGCCCTCGCGGAAACGAAGGTCATTATCAAGGAATATATGCCCGACGCCCTTTGCTCCCGCAAAAAGGACGTTTTGCCGCTTTCGGTGAACCAAGACTGCCTGCCTTTATACAAGACCTATTTATCGGAATTTATCGACCTTAACCGCTCGCTCCGAAACCTCGGGACAAACGCGGGCGTCCAAAATGTTCTCGACGTTTTTTCCGAAAACGGGACGGCTTACGCGGTTTATGAATATTTCGAGGGAATCAGCTTGAAATCATACCTCGCGAATTTGGGCGGCTCGCTTACGTGGGAGCAAGCCAAGGATTTTTTCCCGCCCGTGTTCGCCGCTTTAGACGCCGTTAACGCCGCCGGGATAATCCACAGGGGAATAGCCCCGTCCACGATTTTCGTCAACGAAAAGCTGGAAACCCGTTTGATTGGGTTCGCCATTTCGGCGGCGCGAACCTACGGCTCCGAAATCAATTTTGAGATTTTCGCGGGGTACGCCGCGCCGGAACAGTACAATATGCTGGAACGCCAAGGGAGCTGGACGGACGTGTACGGTCTTTCCGCGCTTATGTACAGGTCTCTCACCGGGCTCGCCCCGCCCGAAGCGACGGAACGGCTCATAAACGACACCTTGGCGAAACCCAACATGATAAACCGCGATATTCCCGCCAACGTGTCCGACGCGCTCATAAGGGGGCTGGCGTTATCCCCCGACGCCCGCGTAAAGACGGTGAACGATTTTTTCTTTTCGCTTCACCGCGTCCGCCGAACCCCGGATTTAAGCGCGGACGGCGGCGCCGCCGTAAAGGTGGTTAATTCCAAAACCGGGGAAATAGAAGAATACGCCGAGTATAACGAAGACGGCGCCCACCCGGGGCTTGAGGAATCCGATTATCCGGAGGTTTTTCAGGAAAAGCCCAACCCCCCGCGCAAAAGCGCCAGGGAAAGGAAAAAGCGGATTAAACGGCTCGCGTCGGTTTCCGCCGTAACGGTGATAATCGTGTTTTTCGTAACGCTGATAATCGTCGCGGCGGTATATCCGGAACTGTTCATACGTTGGACCGAACCGCCGGCTGAAGGTCCGCCGACCGCGGCGACGACCCCCGCCCCGACCGGCGAAAGCGAGGGAACGCCGACGGAACCGGAGTTGTACGAGGTCAGGAATTTTATCGGGGAAAGGTATTTCGCCGGTTCGTTCGAGGAAAAGTATTATATTTCCGGCGTGTGGCTGCTTACCTTTGAAATCGTTTACGAATACGCCGACGGCACGGAGAAGAACAGGATTTTCGAGCAGAGCATAAAAGCGGGGGCGGCGGTTCCGCTCGGAACGGCAATAACCCTGAAGGTCAGCAACGGGCCCTCTTCCGTAAAACTGCCCCCCTATACGGGGCTTTCCGTCGACGCTTACGTCGAATTGCTGAAAAAACGCGGGATTGCCAATATCAAGACCGAGGACAGGGAAAGCGTCTTAACGGAGGAAGGTTTCGTGGACGGCTGCAATTTCGGGGAGGGGGATGAAATCCGAACCGACGACGAACCCGACGAGGTAATAGTCTATCGCGCCGTAAAACCCCCCGAAACGGACGACCCCGGCGACGGCGAAACATCGGAAAACGAAGGAGAAGCGAATGGATAACGAACTCGGTATTTTAAGGTCGTTTATAGACGAAACCGACGCGGAGCTTTTGCGCCTGTTCCTCGGGCGGATGAAAGTCGCGGAAAAAATCGCCGATTATAAAGAGAAAAACTCGCTCCCGATTTTTAACAAGGACAGGGAGGAAGAATTGTTGGAAGACCGCGTCGGGAACGCGCCCGACAAGTTTAAAAGCGGCGTCGCCCTGTTTTTCACCGATATAATCGACATCTCGAAATGCGTGCAGGAAATGACGACGGCGAAGTCCGCGCCGTTTTTTCTTAACGCGGCCCCCTTTACCGTTCCGGAAGAGCCGGTTATCGCCTGCCAAGGGGTGATAGGCAGTTATTCCGAGCAGGCGTGCCGAAAGCTGTTCGGGAGCAGCGAGAAAGCCGTTTTCACGGAAGACTTCGAGGACGTGTTCCGCGCCCTTGACAGCGGTCGGGCCGATTACGGCATCCTGCCGATTGAGAACTCGTCGGCGGGCGAGGTTTCCCTCACTTACGAGTTAATGAGCCGTTACAGCTTTTACATACGCGGCTCCGCCCGCGTGAAAGCCGACCATACCTTAGCGGCGAAACCGGGCGCGCGCTTGGGGGACGTCAAAACCGTCGTCTCGCACGAACAGGCGTTAAGGCAGTGTTCCCGTTTTATAAGCGGGCTTTCGGCGGAAAAAAGCCTGTGCAAAAACACGGCGGTGGCCGCCAAAACCGTCGCGGAAAGCGAGGGCTTAACCCTTGCCGCCGTCTGCTCGGCGGAATGTGCCGCGCTTTACGGGCTGGAGGTTTTGGCTGACAACATAACCGACCGCGACGACAATTACACCCGTTTTATCGGTATCGCCAAGACCCCGCAGATTTCCGAAACGGCGGATATCATTTCCATATCGCTGTCAACCCCCCACTCTCCCGGCGCATTGTACAGGATTTTAACGCGGTTCGCCTTTTACGGGCTGAACCTGCTGAAAATAGAAAGCAAACCCGTTCCCTACGAGGTTTCCCATTCGATTAAAAGGGACGCTTTCGACGTGATTTTTTTCCTTGATTTTAACGGGAACATCCGCGACGAGGCGGTAAAGACGCTGTTGACGAACTTAAACGAAGAGTTGCGGTATTTCAGGTTTTTAGGGAACTACAATGAGCTGCTTTAAAACCTTCGCGGTAATCGCGGCGGCGGGAAATTCCTCGCGAATGGGCGGCGCGGACAAAATATTCGCGCCGTTGCTGGGCAAGCCCGTTTTGCTGTATTCCCTCTCGGCTTTTCAAGAAGCGAAAAGCGCGGACGGTATCATAGTCGTTTCCCGCCCCGAAAACGCGGATAAAATCGCGGCGCTTTGCCGCGAAAATAAAATAGACAAGTTCAAAGCCGTCGTAACGGGCGGCGAAAGCAGGGCGTTGTCGGTATTGAACGCCGTTTCGACCATAGGGGAAGAAGACGGCGTGATAGCGGTTCACGACGGCGCGAGACCCTTGGTAACCCCCGCCTTAATCGACGCGGTAATCGCGGCGGCGAAAGAGTTTAAGGCGGCGGTCTTGGCCGTCCCCGCGAGGGACACGGTTAAGGAAGCGGCGGGCGGTTTCATAACGGGCACGCCGGACAGGGGGAGGATGTTTTTGGCGCAGACTCCTCAGGCGTTCGATTTGCGGTTGTACCGGGAAGCCGCGAAGACGGCTCCTCCGGACGCGGCGGACGACGGCGTGGTTGTCGAAAGTTCGGGCGCGAGGGTGAAAATCGTCGCGGGGGATTACCGCAATATCAAAATCACGGCGAAAGAGGACTTGACCGCGGCGGAGGCGTTGTTATGCTTTTAACGGACATAGGTTACGGCAACGCGGTAAACACGAACAGGATAATAGCGATAGTAACGGCGGACGCGGCGCCCGTCAAACGGATAATTTCCGCGGCGAAGGAAAAGAACCTCGCCGTGGACGCCACCTGCGGGAAGAAAACCAAGGCGGTTTACATAATGGATTCGGGGCACGTGATTTTGTCGGCGAAAAACGCGCCAGGCAATATCGCCGTCCAAGCGGAATTTATTTGACGAAATATAGCAATTCCACTAATTGGAGAAGCAAGTTTATGAGAAAAGGGTTCCTGATTGTTATTTCCGCGCCGGCGGGTTGCGGAAAGGACACGATTGTCGAAAGGCTGCTTGAGAAAGAGCGGGATATCCGTTATTCCGTGTCCACCACGACGCGGGAGATTCGCAACGGCGAAACCGAGGGCTCGCATTATTTCTTCAAAACGCGGAAAGAGTTCGAGGAGCTGATAGAGCGCGGTGAATTTCTCGAATACACCGAGTATTGCGGCAACTATTACGGAACGCGCAAAGCGGCCGTTATGGACGCTTTGGATAACGGGTTCGACATCCTTTTAAAAATCGAGGTGCACGGCGCGGAACATATTAAGAAGATGTTCCCCGACAGCGTTTTGGTTTTCATTCACCCCCCGTCGCTGGAAGAGTTGAGGCGGCGGCTCATAAAACGCGGAACCGAGGATTTGGAAACCATCGAACACCGCATATCCGTCGCGGTCAGGGAAATGTCGATGCAGTGCGACCATTACGACCACTATATCATAAACGACGACTTGGACAAAGCCGTAAACGAAATAAGGGACATTATACACAAAAAACGGCGCGAACAGCAAGAGCGAGAAGAACGGGGATGATTGCAAAAGAGAAAATCGAGGGATTAACGGCGTTGGTGGCGGTCGAAAGGGCGTTATACTCCTTTGACCGCCTTTACAGTTACGTCGTCCCCCGCGAACTGGAAGGAACGGTCGAAGCGGGGAAGCGGGTTTCCGTCCCGTTCGGCAGGGGCTCGAAGAAAATGAACGGTATGGTTTTCGCGGTTCAACGGCGGGAATACGACCCGCGGAACATAAAGAAAATCCACGAGGTTCTCGACGCCGAGCCCGTTATGAACGCCGAAACCTTAGCCTTGACCTCGTGGATAAAAGAGAATACCTTTTGCACCTATTACAACGCGGTCGGATGCGTATTGCCGCCCGTTTTGCGCGACCCCGAAGCCGCCGGGCGCCGATTGGCGGGGAAAACCGAGCGGATAGTCCGCCTGTCCGGGGAAAGCGGCGATTGCCCCGATAACCTCACCCCTAAGCAAAAAGCCGTCGTTACGGCGCTGGAGAACCATTCCGCGAGCGTTAAGGAACTGTGTTACCTGTGTTCGGTAACCCCCGCCGTCGTTACCAACCTTGTTAAAAAAGGCGTCCTCGAGGAATTCGCCCAACCCGTCCCCCCGCCCGTTCCCGAGGGAACGAAAAACGCCATGAACGCCGGAGATATAGAACTCACCCCCGCGCAAAACGGCGTTTTCGCGGGGTTGCTTGAACTCGTAAAATCAGGCGAGCCGAAATGCGCGCTTTTACGCGGCGTTACGGGCAGCGGAAAGACGTCGGTGTTCATAAAGCTCATAGGCGAGGTTTTGGCGATGGGCAAAACCGCCGTCGCGCTGGTTCCGGAAATTTCACTCACGCCGCAGGTTATCGGGATTTTTACGAGTTATTTCGGAAACGCGGCGGCGGTGATACACTCCGGCTTGTCCATGGCGAAAAAAACCGAGGAATACGGGCGGCTGAAAAGCGGCGAGGCGAAAATAGCGATAGGCACGAGGAGCGCGATTTTCGCGCCGCTTGAAAATATAGGGATAATCGTGATAGACGAGGAGGGGGAACACACCTACAAATCCGAACGCTCCCCGCGTTACCACGCCCGCGACATAGCGAAACAGCGATGCTTCAGGCATAACGCTTTGTTGCTGCTCTCTTCCGCCACCCCGTCGATGGAAAGCTATCGCAAAGCCAAAACGGGAAAATATTCCCTTTTCGAGCTGAACGAGCGTTATTCGGGGAACGCGCTGCCCGACGTTTACGTCGTGGATATGAAAATAGAGGCGGCGCTGGGAAACAAAGGCAATTTCAGCGAACCGCTGATAAACGAGCTGCGCGCAAACCTTGAAAGGGGCGAACAGTCGCTGATACTGCTCAACCGGCGCGGTTACTACACATATATGTGCTGTATCGCCTGCGGCGAGGTTTCCCTGTGCCCGAGCTGCGGCGTCCCCTTAACGTACCATAAGCCGGGGGATAACCTGTCATGCCATTATTGCGGTTTTATAAAACCGTTATCCGGCGGCGTTTTCGCGTGCGGGAAATGCGGCAGCCGTTTCGCGCGTAAAGCCGGCACGGGAACCCAGCGGGCGGAAGACGAACTGAGCGGGCTTTTGCCGGGCGCGCGGATTCTCCGTATGGACGCGGACACGACCATGACGAAAGGCGCCTATGAACGGGGCTTCGGTAGCTTCGGCGACCGCGAGTACGACGTTATGCTCGGAACGCAAATGATAGCCAAAGGGCTGGACTTTTCAAACGTAACGCTGGTGGGCGTCCTGCTGATAGACAAGTCGCTTTATGGCGGGGACTATCTGGGGTATGAAAGGACGTTCTCGCTTATTACGCAAGTGGTCGGGCGTTCGGGGCGCGGCGGCAAGAAAGGGCGGGCTTATCTGCAAACCTACACGCCGGAACATTATGTGCTGAAGCTGGCGGCGCGGCAGGATTACGCGGGGTTTTACGAAGAGGAGGCGGCGATAAGGGAAACGCTTTTGTTCCCGCCGTTTTGCGATTTATGCGTGGCGGAATTTTCCTCCGCCGCAGAAAAGACCGCCGCCGAAGCGGCGTCGGTCTTCGCCGGGATTTTCGGAGAAGAACTGAAAAAAAGCGAAAAGCCCGTGCCCGTCCGCGTTCTCGGTCCGGTGAAGAGCGGCGCGGGCAACCCGAACGGGCGGTTCAGGTACAGGCTGATAATAAAATGCAGAAATTCGGCGGCGTTTCGCGGCGCGATGAAAGAATCGCTGATTGCGGCGAACTCGGATAAGCGGTTTGAGTTTACGGGAATTGCGGCGTGGTTCGAGTAACGGCGGCGGCCGCGCTTTACGGGAAAGCGCGGCCGCCTTTTTTGTTGCGTTCGGTTAATTCAGTTTTTCCAATTTTGTTTCAGCTCTTCAAGACTTATAACTTTAAAAACGCCTCCGTCAGTCAGTCGAAACCGTCAGCGCCGAAATAGACTTTTGCGCCTCAATCTGGCGCTCAAGCAGTTCAGGGTCGTATCCGCCGCCGTTCATATCCGATTCAAGGCGTTCGCCGACACCCTCAAACGCGGCTTTTATATCCGTCTCTTTCTCCGGGGTGTAAGAATCCGGGTCGCCCCATTCGATATACCCGAGACATATTTCCCCGTTTTCGCCGACGTGCTCGCACTTCGCCTGTTCGTAAACAGCCTCAGTCTCCGCGTTCGGCTCGTTTTCCCCGCCTAACGCGTACGCCGTGACGACGGTCGCCGCGCCGACGCAAAGCCCGCCCGCGATGACGCCGGTCAAAAGTTTCCTCAAACTCATCGTTAAATCCTCCTTAACGTTAAAAATACGTTCGCGCACTTAAAAATACGTTCACGCACCTAAAAATACGTTCACATGCCCGGTTTATCACATGAACACCTATTTGTCAAGCGTTTTTCCGAAAAACGCGGGGATTTTTCAAAAACTTGTTTTTTACCGACGCTTGCGGCCGCCTTTTTTGTTGCGTTCGGTTAATTCAGTTTTTCCAATTTTGTTTCAGCTCTTCAAGACTTATAACCTTATAATCCGTCGTTTCGGGCGGCGTTTCCCGCCGTTTTGACAGATATTCCTCCAGTTCTTCGTCCGTCCCGACAAAGACGTTTCCCGCGTTGACGCTGACCTCAAATTCCCCTATGACGTTCTCGCCGTTCTCGTCATAAACGGGCAAGCCTATCGCAAAAATCCCCTGTTTGTTTAACTCTTCCATTTCCAAAACGGTAAAGCACAGGCTCGGGTCGTCCCATTCCGTGGAATATACATAGCCGGATTTGCCGTTCGAGGCCCGCACTCCGATAAGGTCGGGGCAAAACCCGTCGCTGTTGCGCATACTTCCGTATGTCTGCCCATTTTTGTTAGTGCGGACAGAGAAAGACCGACCTTCCCCCTCATACGGTTCGCCGTCGCGGGGTTCCTGCCGTTGAACGGGCGCGTCGCTTTCTTGTTGCCGTTGAACTGGCGCGTCGTTTTCTTCATTCGCTAACGTGGGCGCGCCGTTTTCTTCATTCGCTAACGTGGACGCGCCGCCGCGGGGGTGACCCGCCGCCAAAACCGCTACGACCAACACAAGCGTCAGAGCGATGGGGGCAAACGCGCCTTCAAATATTTTCTTCGAGTCTTTCATGGTGTTTACTCCTCAATCAATCTCAAAACGATTGGTCCGGCGAACCATAAGCGTAATGCAGACTGTAATTCCCGGAAATGCCGGGATTATACGCTTGTGTTCGCCCCTCCGAACTGAACATATTGGTAGGACGGACGTCATAAACTTTGGTAGTTATCGCTACCAAACTAACATCCGGAGCGACAGGGGCGGTATTCACAACCCAAGCCGAACGCATAATTACATCCCATGCATCGCTGTTATACATAACAGCTTCGGCTTTCATATATCCGGTAGGAACTGTCTGACCGGAAGACCCCACGCTCGTTAAAGCTTCCACTCTGTATTCATTGTAACCTCCGGTATATATGACGCTTCGATTGCGATAATTATAACCATATTCATGGTATGCCTTCCAAGGACTGTAAGCGGTACCGGCGAACGAAACCGTCGAAAGTATCGAAAACACGAAGCTGCCATAGACGACCACCGCCACCCGTTTTAAAATCTTTCTATTCATCAATAAATCCTCCGAAACGTTAAAAATACGTTCACATGCCCAGTTTATCACATGAACACCTATTTGTCAAGCGTTTTTCCGAAAAACGCGGGGATTTTTCAAAAACTTGTTTTTTACCGACGCTTGCGGCCGCGCGGCGTTCGACCCTTGACTTAATCGTTCAACGGTGTTATAATATCCCCGTGGGCAAACAAAACGACGCCGGTTTTCGCGGAGGTCTGATGAAACAGCTTGAGAAAAACTATTCCCCGAAAGAGTTTGAGGGGAGGATATACGCCGACTGGGAGGAAAAGGGCTACTTCCGCGCGGTGATTGACAAAGGCAGGAAGCCTTATTGCATTGTCATCCCGCCGCCGAACATCACGGGGCAACTTCACATCGGGCACGCCTTGGACAACACCCTGCAGGACATTTTGATAAGGTTCAAGCGTATGCGGGGGTTCTGCGCGTTGTGGCTGCCGGGAACCGACCACGCCTCAATCGCGACAGAGGCGCGGATTGTCGCGGCTATGAAGGAAGAGGGGTTGACCAAGGACGACGTGGGGCGCGACGGGTTTCTTGAGCGGGCGTGGGAGTGGAAAAGGCTTTACGGCGGCAGAATTGTCGAGCAGTTGAAGAAGTTGGGTTCGTCCTGCGACTGGGAACGCGAGCGGTTCACGTTGGACGAGGGCTGTTCCAAAGCCGTGCAAAAGGTGTTCATCGACCTTTACGACAGCGGCGAAATTTACCACGGCGAGAGAATCATCAACTGGTGCCCGAACTGCCGAACCTCGATTTCGGACGTTGAGTGCGAGTACGAGGAAAAGGACGGCTTTTTCTGGCACATAAACTATCCCGTTATCGGCGAGGAAAACATCGCCGTGCGGGTTGCGACCACCCGCCCCGAAACAATGCTCGGCGACGCGGCGGTTGCGGTTCACCCGAACGACAAGCGTTACGCGCGTTTAATCGGGAAGAAGGTGTTGTTGCCGCTTATGAACCGCGAAATTCCGATAATCGCCGACGAGTACGTCGACATGGAATTCGGAACCGGCGCGGTCAAGATTACCCCCGCCCACGACCCCAACGACTTTGAAGTGGGGATAAGGCACAACCTGCCGCTTATCAACGTCATGGACGACGGCGGCTGTATCAACCAAAACGGCGGGAAATACGTCGGGCTTGAGCGGTACGAAGCGCGGAAGGCGGTCGTCCGTGATTTGGAACAACTCGGCTTGTTGGTTAAAACCGAGCCGCACAAGCACAACGTCGGCGGTTGCCAGCGTTGCGGCACGGTGGTGGAACCGCGGGCGAGCTTGCAGTGGTTCGTGTCGATGAAAACGCTTGCCGAGCCGGCGATGGAGGTTGTTCGGAACGGGCGGCTTCGCTGGGCGTCAAAGCGTTTCGAGAACGTGTATATGCAGTGGATGGAAAACATTCGCGACTGGTGCGTGAGCCGCCAATTGTGGTGGGGGCACAGAATCCCCGCCTATTACTGCCAAAACCCCGACTGCGGACGGGAAACGGTTTCGGCTGCCGCCCCCGCCGCTTGCCCGAAGTGCGGCGGCGCGGTCAAGCAGGACGACGACACGCTTGACACGTGGTTTTCCTCCGCGCTGTGGCCCTTTTCAACCCTCGGCTACCCCGACGACACCGAGGAACTGCGCTACTTTTACCCCACAAGCGTAATCGTTCCCGCCTATGACATTATACCGTTCTGGGTGGCGAGAATGATTTTTTCGGGACTGCGGTTCATGAACGACGTGCCGTTTCGCGACGTGTTCATTCACGGGCTAATCCGCGACGAGCAGGGGCGCAAAATGAGCAAGTCGCTCGGAAACGGCGTCGACCCGCTTGAGGTGATAGACAAGTACGGGGCGGACGCGCTTAGGCTGACCATGATTTTCGGGGTGTCGCAGGACAGCGACGTAAGGTGGAGCGAGGCAAAGGTCACGGCGGCGCGCAATTTCGCCAACAAGCTGTGGAACGCCGCGCGCTACGTCTTTATGAACCTGCCCGACGGGTTCGGCGGCGTTAAGCTGCCCGACGACTCCGCTTTATCCATCGAGGACAAGTGGGTGTTGTCCAAGTACAACCGCCTTGTCAAGGAGGTTACAGCCAATCTTGACGCGTACGATTTGGGGGTTGCGGCGGGAAAGGTTCACGACTTTATCTGGAACGTATACTGCGACTGGTACATTGAACTCACCAAGCCGCGCGCGGCTTCGCCACTTGACTTCGGAAAATCTCACCATGTGCTTTTGTATGTAATGGAGGGAATGTTAAAGCTCCTGCACCCGTTTATGCCGTTTATCACCGAGGAAATATGGCGTTCAATGCCGCACTCGGCTGGCGAAACCGAAAGCGTTATGGTGTCAAGGTGGGCGGAGTATTCCGAAAAGTTGGACTTTTCCGAGGAGGAGGGGCGGTTTGAAAAGGTGGTCGAGGTTATTTCGGCGATACGGGTTCGGCGGAGCGAAATGAGGGTTCCGCCGTCTAAGCGGGTAAGCGCGGAAATCGAGGTTGCGGCTAAAGACATTGAACTGTTCAAATCCTGCGCGGCGTTTTTTGAAAGGCTTGCCGGTTGCGTGAATTTAGAGATTTCGGAAAATATCCCCGTTTCCGACGGGAAAATCGCGCTTGTAACCGCCCACGCGCGGGCTATGTTGCCCATGGGCGAGCTTGTGGACAGGGAGAAGGAGCTCGCGCGGTTGGGGAAGGAGTTGGAGCAGGCTAAGCGGGATATTGAGTTTATAAGCGGGAAGTTGTCAAACGAGGGGTTCGTCGCGAAAGCTCCGCCCCGGCAGGTTGAGAACGAGCGCGCGAAATTGGCTAAGGCGAAGGAGAAGTTGGCGGGGATTAAAAAGGCGATTGCGGGAATGAGCGAAGAAAGGCGATAACGCGGACAAGGAGAACATTATGGCAAAAAGAAGAATAGGCATACTGACAAGCGGCGGGGACTGCCCGGGGCTGAACGCGACAATCCGCGGCGCGGTGCGCTCCTGCTATCATTTAATGGGGGAGGACAACGTGGAAATCGTCGGGATTTCAGAGGGGTATTACGGGCTGATTAACGACCACTGCGCGCTTATGAAGCCGAGCGATTTCTACGGGATTTTAACGCGCGGGGGAACCATACTCGGGACTAAGCGAACCCCTTACAAGATGATGCAGGTCGTCGAGGACGACGACGTGGACAAAGTCAAACAAATGAAGCTCACTTATAACAAGTGGGGGCTTGACTGCCTGCTTACCCTTGGCGGAAACGGGACGCACAAGACCGCCAACCTGCTTTCGGAAGAGGGGCTGAACGTCATCGGGCTGCCAAAGACCATTGACAACGACATATGGGGAACCGACGTAACCTTCGGTTTCCATACCGCCGTCGACATAGGAACCGAGGTGATTGACAGGATTCACACCACCGCCCATTCCCACAGCCGCGTCATGGTGGTTGAAATTATGGGGAACAAATCGGGCTGGCTCGCGCTTTACACCGGAATAGCGGGCGGCAGCGACATAGTCCTTATCCCCGAGATACCCTACGAACCCAAAAAGGTCGCCGAAACCGTGAGGAGGCGCGCCGACGACGGCAAGCCCGGCTTGGTTATAACCGTGGCCGAGGGCGCGATGGACGCGGAAGAGGCGCTTTTAAAAAGAAAAGAACGCGCCAAAAAGCGCGCGGAGGCGGGCGAGGTTACCGTTACCGGCAGGATAGCCGATTTTGTTCAAGAAGAGGCGAAGATTGAAACCCGCGCGGTCGTTCCGGGGCATATGCTCAGAGGGGGGAGCCCGTCGGCTTACGACAGGATTCTCGCCACGCAGTTCGGGGCGCGGGCGGCGGCGCTCGTGAAAATGGGCAAGTTCGGTTACACGGTGGCTAAAAAAGGCAGCGACGTTACCGAAAACAAACTGTCCGACGTCGCGGGGAAATCCCGCTTTGTCGACGTCGAGGGGGAGATGGTGAAAACGGCGCGGAGCATAGGGATGTATTTCGGGGACTGATAACCGAATACGCGTCGGGTTTCAGCCCGCCGCCCGCCGCCTTCAGCCCGCCGCCTTCAGCCCGCCGCCCGCCGCCTTCCGCCCGCCGCCCGCCGCCTTCAGCCCGCCGCCCGCCGCCTTCAGCCCGCCGCCCGCCGCCCGGTAATCTCGCGGTCGGTTACCCTTTGCCGCCGATTTTTCTTCGCACCTTGTCGTAATATTTGTAAATATCCTGCACGGCGTTTTCAAGCATGAAATAATATACCATATACGGCGCGACGAGGACGATGAACAGCCCGATAAGCGCCGCCAGCGTCAGCGGGGGGGTTTCGACGACAAACGTTACGCAAACCGTCATAACGGCGAGAACGGCGACCGTCATCGAAACGATTAAATGGACAAGCCGCTCGTGCTGATAGAACTCGATTTTCGCCAGCATTTCAAAGCTGAGTTTTTCCCAGTCGGTATCGGGGGCGTCTTTTTCGAGGAGCGCGTTGATTTCGTCTTTGTAGATTCTGATATCCTTTGTCATGGCGTAATCCTTTCCGTATCGGTTCGCGGCGAAGCCACGACAGAATTATAACAGAAACGCCGCGTTTTGTCAAACCGTTTTGCCGCGGGCAAATTTTCAAACGGAGCGAGCTTATGAACTTTTTGGAACACCTGAACAAAGAATTCGCCTGTTCAAAAGAGGCCGTCCTTCACACAATCAATAAATTGCCCGACGCGAAAACGGTCGTCGTCAACGTCGGCATGGGCGTTCTTTCCCATGACACCGGTCTTTTGAACATACGGAGCTTTAAAAATTTTATCAAGGATATTTCGGAGCTGGTCAACGCGAATTTGAAAAGGCGCGCGGTTATCGTCGTTTCCGATTCTTTGAAAAAGACGGGGCACAGGTATTTTCGCCAATCCGACGACGGCGGCCATTCGGCGAAACACAGCTTTAATTCCGCGCTGAGCGCCTTGGTCCACAACGATATAGTGAACATCTTTTACGACGGGTTTTTGAATTATAACATCAGGGTTATCGGTTTTTCGGTATCTTCGGCGGAAACCGACGCCGCGGGGGAATTGAACAAAAAGCTGCGGACGATAAAAGGCATCGCCTCTTCCGAAACCAAGCCGGACGACGTCAAGTTAAAGGCGATAAGGGATTTGTTAAGCGATAAAAGGGACGCCGGGAGGGGAACGGCTTTCAAAGCGAAAAAAACGGCCGAAACCATAAGACAGCTGTTCAAAAATTTTCCGAGGGTAGTCCCGATAATAATGGAGGACGTTTCCAAAGACGACGCCCTTTGCGAAGAGGACGACGGTTTCGCCACCATGATAGCGCTGTCCGTCGGCGCCGACGCGCTGGTGTCAATTTCCGGGAAAGGGATGCTCTATACGGCGGACCCCGCCAAAACCGCGAAAGCCCTGCCGTTTTACTGTTTCGACACCGGCAGGAGGGCGCCTTTCGACGACGCCCGGCGCGCCGAGTTGGCGGCAAAGTTAAACGCCGCGAAAAAAGTCAACGCGCGCAATAAATCGATACCCATGATTTTAACGCCGTACAACAGCCCGTATACCGTCCGCGATTTGTTCGACAGGAACGCGATTGACAAAATTTGCGCGGACGGCGAGTACCCGAATTTTACCATATTCATCAATTCTCAAAAAGTTGAGTTGCCGATTGAAAGGCGCCCTTCGGCGGGCTCGGTGGTTATCGACGACAACGCGGCCAAGGAACTGCTGAACACAAGCAGCAATCTGCTTTCCGTCGGGATAATAAACATTTTGGGCGAATTCGGGCCGAAGTCGGTCGTTTCGATTGTAAACAAGGATTTAATTGAAATAGGCCGCGGCGTCGTGAAGCTAAGCAGCGGCGACATAAAAAAAACGATGGGGCAGCCGAAGGGCGGAACCGTAATCAGCCGCCAAAAAATGCACGTCATACGTCGTTTAACGCAATTAAACGAGAAACAGTGTCAATAAATAACGGGGGCCGGCATGAATTCCGCTTCTAAAAAAATCGTGATAAAAATCGGAACGTCTTCGCTTACCTACGGCACGGGGATGCTCAATTACCGCCATATCGAGGAAATGGCGGACGTCGTGTGCGATTTAAAAAATATGGGGCATAAAATCGTGATAGTCTCTTCCGGAGCCGTCGGGATAGGTTTGGGGAAAATCAACAACCGGAAAAAAATCGAGGAACAATGTGAAAAACCCGCGGAATCAAGTAAAAAGCGAGCGTTGGCCGCCGCCGGGCAAAGCGGCCTTATGGCGGTGTACGAGGAACTTTTCAACGTGTATAACTGTCAGGTGGCGCAGGCGCTGCTGACCAAATCGTCGCTTGAAAACGCGGACAATCGCGACGTTATCGCCGGCGCGTTTGAGGAAATGTTCGCGTATGACGTTTTGCCGATAGTGAACGAAAACGACGTGGCAGCCGGGGACGACGCGTCGTCGGGCGATTTGTTCGGCGATAACGACACCCTTTCCGCGTATGTGGCGAAATTTATCAAAGCGGATATGCTGATAATTTGGTCGGATATCGACGGGCTTTACGACAAAGACCCGCGAATAAACGCGAACGCGAAACTTATCCCGGTTGTTACGGAAATAAACGGCGATATCCATAAAGCGGCGGGGGGGGTCGGTTCGCCGCGCGGGAGCGGCGGAATGGCGACAAAGTTAAGGGCGGCGAAAACGGTCATGGACGCGGGGATAGACATGGTTATAACAAACAGCGCCAACCCCGAAAATTTATACGGGATAATCAACGGCGAAAAAACGGGCACGTTATTCAAGGCGGTTAAACGTTAGCAGGGCGGACAATTGAAGTTACAACTTTTCCCGTAATAAAAAAAATGATATTTTTAATGACAATTCAATGATTTTATGGTATAATTATCGGGAGTTTAAACGGAATCCTTATGGTTCGGAGGTTTTCGGCATGAGAGTTAGCATAAAATATCTTTTGAAAGGGCTGGCGCGGACGCTCGTTTTAGCCGCGCTCCTCGCTTTGGCGCTCACGGCTTGCGGCGGCGGGGGCGACGGCGAAGCGTCCGATTCGGAGCCCGACGACGCCGAACCGCCGGAACCGGCGATAAAAGTCGGGTTTATTTATAACGGCTTGCTTGAGAACGGCACGGTAAACAAGATTTTCGACGGCGCGCGTCTGCAGCTTGAAAAGAATCTCGGCGTTGAAACCTGTTATATCGAGGGGGTTTTGGTGAGGGATTTCCCGAAGGCCGTGGATACCTTGAAAGAACACGACGTAAACGTGATAGTTTCGTGCAGCGACTATTTCGCGAACAGCTGCGACAAGGCGGCGGGGGAGAACGTCGATATAAAGTTCATCAGTTTCGGCGGCGCGTCGTCGTCCGCGAACCTGACGAGCTTTAAGCCGCTTTTGTACCAGCCGGCGAACGTGTGCGGGCTTGCCGCGGCGATTACGGGGACGTACGGTTCGGTGGGCGTTGTCGCCGACCACAGGATGTTCAACTGCGCGGGGGTCGTCAATTCGTACATACTCGGGGCGAAATTATTGGGGCAGGCGAATTTGAACGTTTCGATAAACTGGGCGTCGTCCGACATGCCGGAAGACACGGCGGCGGCGATTGACGACATGGTCGGGCAGGGCAACGACGTTATCATGCTGTATCAAAGCACGGATTACGGGATAAGGTACTGCGAGGAAAACGGCATAAAATTTATCGCCTTCGGGGGGAATTTAACGGAAATCGCCCCCAATAACTGCGTTTCCGGGTTTTATTTCAACGTGAACTCGTATATAACGGAGCAGGTGCGCTATATACAAAACGATATGTTCAAAGGGAGCGTTACGCAAGGCGAGATGAAAGCGGGTTATACGAGAATGACGCCGCTTAACGAGGCGATTAGCGATTACGACTATACGAAAAGGCTGACCGACCTGCTTTTTGACGAAATCGCCAAAAGGGAAAGCGACGGTATTTTTAAGGGCGAAATAAAGGATAATTTCGGTAAAATCCAAGTGCCGAGGGGCGTTACGTTAAGCCCCGGCGACGTTTTGGAAATGAGCTGGATGGAAATTTCCGTATTAAACAATTTGAAAAGGTTTTCCGATTCGCTGACGGAAGACCGATTGATTTCCTCCGATTTCATCGTGCGCGGGGAATGGCCCGAGCCCCCTCCCGAAACCGACGGCGACGGCGATTCCGCTTCCGACGCGGAACCCGATACCTTGCCACCCGATACGGACTCTTCCGCTTCCGACGCGGACTCTTCCGCTTCCGATACGGATTCTTCCGTTTCAGACGCGGATTCTTCCGTTTCAGACGCGGATTCTTCCGTTTCAGATACGGATTCTTCCGTTTCAGATACGGATTCTTCCGTTTCAGATACGGATTCTTCCGCTTCCGACACGGACTCTTCCGTTTCAGATACGGACTCTTCCGCTTCCGAGTCTTAAGCCTTCCGAAAGCCTAAGGAATTAAATGAGCAAAAAAATCGCAAAAAGAAGAAGCAACGCCGGCATAAACGTACTCGCCGCCGCTTTGGTTTTAATCGCGGCGGGGATAATCGCGCTTTACGCGTATACTTTCGGCGGAACCGCGCGGACGGCGGATTTTGAAACAAAGGTGAAATCGCTTAAGGAATACGTTTTTTCCGGCGGCGATATCGAAAGCGTTATAAACGCGGAATTGGGCGGCGCGGGAAGTTACACCGTGTTTATTTCCGTCGGGTATGAAACGGCGCGCGCCGACGTTTTCCACGCGACGAAGCCGAACCTCGGCGACGCGTGGGATAAAGCGGCGGAAAAGGCGAAAGCGGGGATAAGCGGGAGGAACCGCGAAGCCGCTTATTTAAGGGCGGACGTCGTAAACAACACGACGGTTATGCCGGCGGAGGATTTCCCGGATTATGTGAAAACGCTGTCAAGGGGGGAATGGGGGTATTTCAGATACGGCATGGCGTTCGACGAGGGGTTCAAAACCGCCCTGCTTGAAGCGGAAATAAACGGGAATCGGCTGATTGACTATAAAGAAACGTTCAAACCGCGCTTGGGCAGGATTAAGGAATATATGAAAGAACACAATCGCGGAACGCTTAAAAGTATTCCCGACGAGATAATTTTGTTTTCCTGCCGGGGGTATTTCTACGACGGCGAGGATTTTTACACGCTCGCTCACGAACCGAACAACAATTACGGGCGGCGGTCGGTCGATAACCTCGATAAGGGTTACATGACCGACATAATAACGCGCGGCGCGAATTATCTCGTTAATCTGCAAAAAAGCGACGGCGCTTATATCTACGGATATTTCCCCATAACCGACATGGAAATCGAGAACTACAACATTCTGCGCCACGCCGGCACTACTTGGAGCCTGCTGCAGATTTACAGGGTAACGGGCGACGAGGCGCTGGTCGAGCCGATTAAAAAAGCCGTCGGATACCTCGCCGGGGAAGCGGTGTATAAAGACGAAAACACCGCCTATATAGTCGAAAGAAAAGACAACGAGATAAAAATCGGCGCGAACGGTATTTCGCTGCTCCCCATACTTGATTATATGGAGATTTTCGGTTCCGGCGAATACGACGATCTCGCGAAAAAAATAGGCGACGGGATTTTGGAGCTGCAAGACGGGGACGGAAGGTTTTACCACGTTTTGTATTACGGCGAACCGGGATATGAGGACTTCGGCAAAAAGGAGCAGTTCAGAACCGTATATTACGACGGCGAGGCCACTTTCGCCTTATGCAGGCTGTATAACCGTTTCGGCGACAAAAAGTATCTCGACGGCGCGGAAAGGGCGATGGAACTGTTCATAGCGGAGGATTACACGAAATACCGCGACCATTGGCTCTCATACGCCGCGAACGAGATAACGAAGTTCGTCCCCGATGAAAGGTATTACGAGTTCGGTTTGAGGAACGTTCAGACAAACCTCAAAAGAATCAGGAATCAGGGGGTTCAGACGCCGATTACCGCCGAGCTTTTGCTGGCGGGGTTTGAAATGTACGACAGGCTGAAGGAAAGCGGCGCCGACGTCGGATACCTTAAAGGCGAATTTGACGAAAAGGAGTTTATCGAAACCCTTATCGAAAGGGTCGACTATAACATCAACGCTTTCGCCTACCCGGAACTGACGATGTATTTCCAAAACCCGTCCAATATCACGAACGGGTTCGTAACCAGGAACGACAGCTTCCGTTGCAGGATAGACGACGTTCAGCATTATATAGGCGGTTTTATGCTGTACGTTCAAAATTATGAGGCGATATGGGAATACAATCGGAAATTCAGCGAGGGGTAGGGTTTGATGCCGCGTAAAAAATGGAAAATCACACTCCCCGCTTACGCCAAGCTGAATTTATACCTTGACGTTACGGGTAAGCGAGCGGACGGCTACCACGAGATAGAAAGCGTTATGCGGGCGATTGACCTTCACGACGTCGTTACCGTTACCGTTACCGAAAACGGCGGCGACGGGAATATCACCGTAAAATGCGACGACCCCTCAATCCCCGTCGGCGCGGAGAATATCGCTTATCGCGCCGCCGCGCTTTTCATGGAAAAGAGCGGTTTAAGTTTCAAGGCGGAAATTGACATCCGAAAGCGTATCCCCGTTATGGCGGGGCTGGGCGGTTCAAGCACCGACGGCGCGGCGGTTTTAACCGCGCTGAACAGGATTTATAACGCGTTCGACGCCGCCGGGTTATCGGAAACGGGGGCCGCCCTCGGCGCGGACGTGCCTTTTTGCCTGACGGGCGGAACGGCGTTATGCAAAGGCGCGGGCGGCGTTATAACGCCTTTGCCGTCCGCCGCGAGGAATTTTTACGTTATAATCAAACCGGATTTCGGTATAAGCACGAAACGGGCTTATGAGATGTACGACCGCCTCGCCCCCGTGAGCGGGCCCGTTTCGAGGGATATGCCGTATAACGCGTTTCAGGCTTTGTATAAAGACGGGCGCATAGACGGAATATGCCGCGATTTGATAAACAGCGGGGCTCTCGGCGCTTCCATGACGGGGAGCGGCAGCGCGGTGTTCGGGGTGTTTGCCGAACGCGCGGCGGCGGAAAACGCCTGTAAAAAACTGGACTATCCGCATAAATTTATCGCTTGCGACGCGCGGCGGGCGTTGCGCGGCGTCAACGAAAGAAAGGGGTATGCCGTATGATAACGAAACGCACGCATTTAGGGGATATAACGGTTTCAAAGCAGTTTTTCACGGAACTGATAGGGCGCACCATCGTCAGTTGTTTCGGGGTGGTGGAGATGAACGCGGGCGGCGCGAAACAGACGCTCGTCGAGTCTTTGCCGTTTTTATCCGGGAAAAACAAGGTGGATAAGGGCGTATCGTTCAAAATAATAAGGGACAAACTGTACGTCGACCTGCATATAACCGTTCTGTACGGGGTAAACGTCGCGTCCGTCGTGAAGAGTATTCAACATAAGATAAAGTACGCCGTCGAAGAGGAAACGGATATTCCCGTCGAAAGGGTAAACGTTTTTATAGACGGCATTAAGTCTTAGCGACGAGGGAAAATCTGTTGGGGGGATTTAAACTTTGGACGGAAAAACTTTAAAAAACGCCGTAATATCCGGAGCTAACAACATTATCAACAACAAAACCGCAGTGGACGAGCTTAACGTATTTCCCGTTCCCGACGGCGACACCGGCGCGAATATGTCCGCGACCATGAAGAGCGCGGTCGCCGAGCTTATGATAACGGGGGACGACGCGGACGTAGGCGCGGTCGCCGATAAAACGGCCGGCGCCATGCTGAGGGGGGCGAGGGGAAATTCCGGCGTTATTCTTTCGTTGCTTTTCAGGGGGCTTTCAAAAGGGCTCGCCGGGAAAAAGACCGCCGAACCCAAAGAGTTCTGCGCCGCGCTTGAAACGGGGGTCGAAGCCGCTTATAAATCGGTGATGAAGCCCACGGAAGGAACCATACTCACGGTAGCGCGCGAAGCCGTCGAAGCGGCGGCGAAAACGGCGAAAAGCGGCGGTGATTTCAAAGAGGTGTTTGAAACGCTGGAAAAAGCCGCGAACGCCGCTCTTGAAAGAACGCCCGATTTGCTCCCCGTCCTTAAAAAAGCGGGCGTGGTCGACGCCGGGGGAATGGGGTATCTTTATATCATTAAGGGGATGCGCGCCGTCGTCGACGGCGGCGGCGTCGTCGAAACAAAAGCGGGCGGCGGGGGACCGGATTTCGCCGTTACGAACGCGGCGGGAACCTATGACGCCGACATCGAGTTCACCTATTGCACGGAATACCTCGTAAGGAAGAAAAGGAACGCCAACGACGCCTCCGCCCTGCGCGCCTTTTTGGAATCAATCGGCGACAGCGTCGTGGTCGTCGACGACGACGACGTAATCAAGGCGCACGTCCACACGGAAAACCCGGGCAAAGCGCTTGAGGAGGGTTTGCTTTTCGGCGCGCTTTCAAACGTAAAAATCGAAAACATGAAAGAACAGCACAAGGAAGAAACGAAAAAAGCCGAACAGCAGAAGAAAAACAAGCTCCCGCCCGCGTCGCCGGAGGCGGAATACGGGTTTGTTTCGGTGGTGAGCGGCGCGGGGTTGGAGGCGCTTTTCACCGATTTGGGCGTGAACCGCATAGTAAGGGGCGGGCAGACCGCCAACCCGTCCACGGAGGATATTTTGGAGGCGATACTGGCTACCCCGGCGCGTAACGTCTTTGTTCTGCCCAACAATAAAAACGTTATTCTCGCGGCGGAACAGGCGCAAAAGCTGACGGAGGACAGGGACGTCATAGTTTTGCAATCGCGCACCGTTCCGCAGGGCGTTTCCGCAATGCTCAGCTTCGACCCCGAAGCGTCCGTTCGGGAAAATTCCGTCCGTATGACGCTCGCCTTGGACAAGGTGGAGACGGGGGCGGTTACTTTCGCGGCGAGGGACAGCGACTTCGAGGAGAAGAAAATCAGGAAGAACGATATCCTCGCCCTTGAGAACGGGAAACTCGCTTTCGTCGAAAAGGACGTTACGAAAGCGCTTTTAAAAATAACAAAAAAACTTGTAACGGGAGAATCCTCATATATAACCGTCATATACGGCACGGACGTTTCCGACGCCGCCGCGGGGGACGCGTTTAAGCAGCTGCGCGCGAAAATAGGCGAGGATATCGAGATGGTTCTCGTAAACGGCGGTCAGCCGATATACTATTATATAGTTTCGGTGGAGTAACGGCGAACGGGGTTCGGCGGAAAGGACCATTCAAGGTTAAGGGTTTAGGATGCCAAATTTTACCGACGATATCAGGACAGTTTCCGGCGTTTCCGAAAGGCGCGCCGCCTTATACGGAAAAATCGGGATAAAAACCGCGGGCGACCTGCTGACCCACTATCCGCGCGGTTACATAGACTTTTCCTCGCCGATTGAAATCAACCGCGCCGAAGTCGGCGAATACGCCGTAATCCGCGCCGCCGTAGCGAAAAAACTCGCTCCCTTTTTCGGGAAATCGGCGGTGTATAAACTTTTGCTCACTGATGAAAACGGAGCGATTATCTGCACGTTTTTCAACAGCGAGTATAATTTTAATCGGCTGGTCGTAAATAAGGAGTATATTTTTTACGGGAAAATCGGCGGTAACGTCTTACAGAAAGAAATCATAAACCCGCTTTTCATAACGCCTGACGACCCGAATAAGTTAGCGCCGAAATATCGGTTGACGGCGGGGTTGACCAACGGTATCGTTTCGGCGAACGCGCGTTGCGCGCTGGCGGCGGTTAAGGGCGGCGAACCCGCCGACCTGCCGGAGCGAATAAGGCGGGACTACTCGCTTATCGACGTGAAAAGCGCGTTGGAGAAAATCCACTTCCCCGCTTCCGCCGAAGATTATAAAACCGCCAGACGCGGGCTGGTTTTCAAAGAACTGCTCGTTTTGCAATTAGGGCTGGCGATGGTCAAGGCGAGGAACCGCAAGCTCACCGGCGCGGCTATGCCGGGGCGCGACATTCGCGCTTTTTACGGCAACCTGCCGTTTAAGCCGACGAGGGCGCAGCTGCGCGCGGTTGACGAATGTGTCGCCGACATGAAAAAGCGCGTCCCCATGAACAGGCTGCTTCAAGGGGACGTGGGTTCGGGCAAGACGGCGGTCGCGGCGGCGCTGGCGTATTACGCCTATCTCGGCGGGTTCCAGACCGCGCTTATGGTTCCGACGGAAATTTTGGCGAACCAGCACTATAAGACGTTTCAAGAATTTTTAACGCCGCTCGGGGTTAAAACCGTTTTGCTTACCGGCGGGCTTTCCGCCGCCGAAAAAAAACTCTCCCGCTCTGAAATAAAAAGCGGGGAGGCGGCGGTGGCGGTCGGAACCCACGCGCTTATCCAAAGCGGGACGGAGTTCGGGGCGCTGGGATTGGTCATAACGGACGAACAGCATCGTTTCGGGGTGGGGCAGAGGTCAAAACTGATTTCAAAGGGCGACAACCCGCACACCCTCGTAATATCGGCGACGCCCATTCCGAGGACGCTGGGGCTGATAATATACGGCGACCTCGATATTTCCGTCCTTGACGAAATGCCGAAAGGGCGTTTGCCCGTCAAAACCTACTGCGTCGACACGAGTTTCCGCGAACGCCTGTATAAATTTATCATCAAACGCGTCGGCGAGGGCGGGCAGGCTTATATAGTCTGTCCGCTGATTGAGGAAAGCGCCGCGAACGAGAAAGCAAGCGCGGTAAATTATTACGGCGAACTGCGGGAAACGTGGTTAAGCGGCGTTCCGACGGCGTTGCTCCACGGAAGAATGAAACAGCCCGAAAAAGACGGCGTTATGGCGGATTTTAAATCGGGGAAAACAAAGGTCTTGGTTTCCACCACGGTTATAGAGGTGGGGGTGGACGTGCCCGACGCCGTTATCATGCTTATCGAAAACGCGGAGCAGTTCGGGCTGTCGCAGCTGCACCAGCTTCGCGGAAGGGTGGGCAGGGGGAAAGAGCAATCCTACTGCATCCTTGTGACGGACAACTGTTCGCCGTACACGAAAGCGCGGACGGACGCCATGACGAGAACCACCGACGGTTTTGAAATAGCGGACGAGGATTTGAAGCTGCGCGGTCCCGGCGATTTTTTCGGGCAAAGGCAACACGGTCTGCCCGTTTTGAAAATCGCGGATATGTCCGAGGACGCCGAAATTTTGGAAGAAACGCGAAAACTCGCCAAAAGCGTCATAGACGGCGACCCCGAACTGACCTCGCCCGGCAACGCGGGGCTGAAAGCGCTCGTAGCCGAATTATTCAAAGAAAGCAGCGAATATGGATACAATTAAACGGACGGCGGGCGATAACGAACAATGGCGTTATCCGCGGTTTTTTTGCGGTGATATAAGCGGCGGGGGATTTACTTTAACCCCTTCCGACCTGCGCCACGCCGAAAAGGTTCTGCGGATTAAGCGGGGCGGCAAGGCCGTTATCTGCGACGGGAGAGGAACCGATTACCTTTGCGCTTATACGGGCGGGGGCGTTTTTGAAATTATTGAAGCGTTTTCAAACGCCGCCGAACCGGATATTCGCGTCAGGTTGTTCCAATGTCTGCCGAAATCCGACAAAATGGACTTTATCGTTCAAAAAGCCGTGGAACTGGGCGTGTCTGAAATCGTTCCGGTAATATCGGCGCGGTGCGTTTCCCGCCCCGACGGGAAAAGCGGACCGGCAAAATCCGAAAGGTACCGCAAAATCGCTTATGAGGCGGCTAAACAGTGCGGACGCGGAAAAATCCCCGCGATAGGCGAATTTTCGGATTTTAAGGCGGCGGTTCGTTCGTTCGACCGCGCCGGCACGGGTATAATATTCTATGAATGCGGCGGCGAACGGCTGAACGATATCGTAAAAAACGCGAAACCCGGCGCGGCAATCGACGTTTTTATAGGCAGCGAGGGCGGCTTTGAAACGGCGGAAGTCGATTTGGCGCGCCGTTTGGGCATAACCCCCGCCACCCTCGGAAAACGTATTTTACGCGTGGATACGGCTTCGGTCGCCGCGATTTCCGTCCTGATGAATTTGACGGGGAACATATAGCTTTACGGATGATTAAGCCTTGGATTTACCGCATTCCGCGCAGAATCTGCCGCTGTTCTTCGCGCCGCAGGAACAGGTCCATCCGCCCGCGCCCTCCGGTTTCGCCGAACCGCAGTTAGAGCAGAATTTGCCGCTGTTCTTCACGCCGCAAGAACACGTCCACTCGCCGGGGGCTTCGGGCTTTACCGAGCCGCAGTTTGAACAGAACTTCCCCGTATTGACCGTGCCGCAGGCGCATTTCCACGAATTTGCCGCGTTTTGCTGAGGCTGCGCCTGCTGTGTCGGCGGCGCCTCCCCCATTTGCCCTAAAATGCCGCCCCCCGTTTGGGTCGCCATATTCATACCCATAAAGCCCATCATCGCGCCGCCTTGGTTTCCCGCCGCCGCTTCTATCCCGCGGGCGACGCTCCCGGCCATCATGGCGCGCTGAACGTCGCCGCCCAACATGGTGTCGGCTTTAAGCCTGTCGCCGAGCAGCGCCTTGCTTTCGTCCGTAATCGTAACCGCGCTCATCGCCACGTTGGTGATTTTGAATCCGCGTTCAAACCAGTTGTTTTTCGTGGCTTCCCTCGCGCTTTCCGCAATGTCGTCAAGAAAGGCGGAAATTTGGCTGTACCTTACCCCTTTGTTGGAAAGCAGATTGAGCGATTTCATCATCGCTTGCATAAATTCTTTCTTATACTGTTCGGTTTTGAAAATGTCCTGCGCGAGCACGTCCCCCGCCCCGGTCCCTTTGCTCGCCACCTGCTGATAGAATTTTACCGCCATTTCCGCGTTCTCTATTTGAATCTCGAAGGTTCCGTAAAAACGCAAATCAATGGAGGTGTTGTACGCGGGGTCGAAATAGGGCATGGGCGTTCCCGTCCCGAAAGGTATTCCGGGCAGGGGCATGAGGTTGACGTAGACGACCTTTTGTTCCGTCGCCGCCGCCCCCCCGAAAGTGAAACGGTTCAGCGCGTCTTTGAGCGAATCGAGGATTTGCCCCGCGAAAATGGACGGCGCCGACGAGCTGTCGAACACATACTGACCCGGCTCGGTTACGATATTGGTAATTTTGCCGTTGTCAATCGTGAGCATACAGGTGTTTTCCTCGACCATAATGACCGAGCCGTTGCTGATAACGTCGGGGTTGCCTTTGGTGTTGCTCCCCTTGCCCTGATTCATCCTCGCGCCTTTTCTGAGCATAACGGAGTTGTCCATTGACGGGCAGTGTATCGCTTCTTTCCAAGAATCCGCGAGCGTCCCCCCGACCGCACCGATTGCCGCTTTGATAAGTCCCATTGATATTTCCTTTCTCGCGAAAGGCACAAAAGCGGCATAAAGCCGCCGTGCCAAACGCTGTTAATAATTTTCTTCCTCAATCCTTATAAGCTCGACGCCGGTATCCCGCGCCAACAGTTCCGCCATGCCCTTGACGCCTAATATCTCCGTGTTCGTGTGGCTCCCCACGAAAAGGTTAATCCCCGCGAATTTCGCGTATAATTTTGAGTAAAGCGAGTGTTCCCCCGTTATGTAGGCGTCGCAGCCTTCGTCCGCGGCGATTTTTATATGTTCCGTCATGTCGCCCGCCCCCGAGGTTACGCAAACCTTGCGGATAGGACCGTCTTTGTTCTTGTAAGAAATTATCGCCTCGTCAAGCGCGTCCGCCAAACGCATCGAAAAGCCGTCAAGGCTCTGCCCTTCCTCAAATTCGCCTATAACCGCGCAATAAAACACGTCTTCGTAAATAATCGTTTTGCGGCGGTTCCTCAACCCCAAAGTCTCGGCCAGCGACGCGCTCGTCCCGAAATCCGTATCGTCAAGCGGCGCGTGGAAAAAAGCGTGGATAATATCCTTTTCCCCCAAAATCTGAAGGCACTTTTCTTTCATTCCGTACAAAAAATCCCAAGCGTCATGGTGCGTGATGATAAAATCAACAGAACACTCCCCCCCGCGTAAAACGATGTCGGGCGTTAAATTGGTGGCGTAACCCACGCGCTTTATCTCCTTGTCGGCGGTTTCGTTGGCGAAACCCCACTCGCCCGGTTTTTTGCCCAGCTTCTCCGCGTCGAACAGCGACAACAGCTTCGCTTTCAATTCCGAAAAAATCATTTTTACGACCGTGCCGCCCTTCGCCCCCCGCCCCGCGTGAAATTCGGGGAAAACCGCAACGCGGCGACGCCTTTCTTAATAATCTTTCAAACTTGCTCCCCCAACTCATACGCCCTTGACGTGCAGGCTTCGCACGCCGCCCTGACGGTTTCCGCGAACCCCCCCGAACGGAGCTTTTCCAGCCCCGCCGCGGTCGTCCCGCCTTTCGAGGTTACCTGCGCGATTAACTCGCCGACGCCCATCCCCGAACAAGAAAGCATCTTCGCCGCGCCGGCAAGCGTCTGAGAAAACAGGTTCAAAGCCGCTTTTTCGTCAATCCCGCATTCGACCGCGTAATCGATAAAGCACTTCGCGAACAGGTATATAAACGCGGGGGAACTGCCGTTCACGCAAATGATTTCGTTCATTTTGCCGGACGGGATAATTTCGGCAATCCCGCAGCTTTCGATTATCGAAAGGGCGAACCCCAACTCTTTCGGGGAAACAAGCCCGTCCGACGAAACCGCGCTCGCCCCCAAGCCGAGCATCATCGGCGTGTTCGGCATAACGCGAACGACTTTCAAGTCGCCGCGTGTGCGCGCGCGGATAAATTCGGCGGTTATCCCCGAACATATCGATATTACAACGCTTCGGGCGGTCAGCGCGGGGGCCGCTTTTCGCAGAACCTCCCCCGCCTGTTGCGGCTTCACCGCGAGGAAGACGTATTCGCACTTTTCGGCGACTTCAACCTCGCTCGACAGAAACCGCCCGCCGTACCGCTCCAAAAGCGGCTTTTTCTCGGCGGACGCGTCGTATCCGTATAAAGACACGGTCTTGGAAGCCGGGGAAGCGCAAAAGCCTTTCAGAACGGCCGCGCCCATATTCCCCAAACCGATAAAACCCAAAGCCGCCATATCCTACAACGCCCTTTCCTTGCCGTAACGCGCCTCCAGCTTGCGGTAAACCGCCCCGAACGGCGGCAGGACCGCGAACATTAACGCCAAATCCAACGGGAACTGTATAACGTTCTTAACATAGCGCGGGTACATAAACGCCGAAAAGCTGTTCCCCGAAACGCCCATGACGTAAAAAAGCAGATACGAGTTCAAGAACAGGTAACACGCCGCCATCACGAAAAACCTCGCGGCGACTATCCTCATCACCTGCCATGAAGCCCATTTGACTTGGTTCGCCTTGCCGCCCGCCTTGCCGCCCGCCGCGCCGCCCGCCGCGCCGCCCGCCTCGCCGCCCGCCGCGCCGCCTTCAACCCTGCGGGAAGCGTAACCGTAAAGAAAAATCCCGTAGATTGCCCCCTCGAGGATTTTAGGGAAAGTGAAAACGGGGTTCGTCCCCAAGCTGCCGGCCATCGAAGTGATTATATCGCACGGAACGGCCGCGATTGCCGCCACCGCGGGCCCGTAAAGCATCCCGATTGCCGCGAGCGCGATATACCCGAACGTGATTTTCAGCATTTCGGTGTTGACGGCGAGGAACGCGTTCATCACGACGTAAACCGCGATTAACGCCCCCGTCGTCGCAAGGCTCCGGACGCTTTTCAGTTCTTTCGCCGAACGCTTAAACATATTAAAGAAAGGCATAATCACCGAAATCAGAAGCTTATCGTCGAGGCTATGTCGTAAAGCTCCCTGTCAAACTCTTTCTTCATGGTGAGCGACTCTTTTATATCGAAATCGACTATCTTGTTCCTTTGGATACCCACGACGCGGTTGCCTTTCCCCTCGGAAAGCAGTTCCACCGCCTTGTAACCCAGTTGGCTCGCGACCACCCTGTCGCGGAGCGTGGGGGAACCGCCGCGCTGAACGTGCCCGAGTATGGTGGCGCGCGACTCCACCCCCGTTTCCCTCTCGATTTGTTTCGCGAGTTCCTCGGAACCGCCTATCCCTTCGGAAACGACGATTATGAAATGGTGTTTTTGGTTTGTCTGGGTGCTTTTGATTTTGTCGGTAATTTCCTCGACGCTGTAAGGCATTTCCTTTGTGATGATAAAGGTCGCCCCGCAGGCTATCCCCGTGTTCAAAGCGATGTAACCGGCGTTATGCCCCATTACCTCGACGACGGAACAGCGGTCGTGCGACTGCGCCGTGTCGCGCAGCTTGTCGATAAGCTCCATGGCCGTGTTCATGGCGGTGTCATACCCGATTGTATAGCCCGTCGAGTTAATGTCGTTGTCAATGGTGCCCGGGATGCCGATACAGGGAATCCCGTAAGCCGACAAGTCCGCCGCCCCCCTGAAAGAGCCGTCGCCCCCGATTACGACCACGCCCTCTATGCCGTGCTTATTACAGGTTTCCACGCCTTTCAGAATACCCTCTTTATGGCGGAACTCGTCGCAACGCGCCGTGTAAAGAATGGTTCCGCCCCTTTGTATAATGTCGGAAACGCTCCTTACGTGGAGCTCCTTGACTTCCCCGTGTATCAAGCCGTTATATCCCCTGTATATCCCCATAACGGTCATGCCTTTTTTTATGGCGGTGCGGGTTACCGCGCGGATTGCCGCGTTCATGCCGGGCGCATCGCCGCCGCTGGTCAATACTCCTATTTTTTTCATAGCCGCAACCTTTCCTCTGTTTTATTATGACAAGCATAATTTTACACCTTTTGCGCGAAAACGTCAAGGGTTTTTTATGAAAATTCGTTTTTGTTCATTACTTTTGTACATTTTGCCTATTGAAAAAAGCGGGCGGACGCGGTATAATCTACCTGTCGGGAAGAAATATATTACACGGGGAGCAACAAATTGAGGGTTTTGGCGGTCGCGACCATGAACAGGCGCGTTCAAGACAATATCCGCGAATACGTGGACGATTCCGAAGGGCATTATTTAAGGCAGATTGACAAAACCGCGCGCGCCTTGGCCGCGAACGCGGCGGAAAAGCCGTTTATCCTTATTTCGGGACCGTCCGGCTCGGGGAAGACCACGACGGCTTTCAGGCTTAAAAACGCGCTTAACAAAGCGGGTTTTAAAACCCACGCGCTGTCAATGGACAATTATTTCTTCCCGCTCCACGACCCGCGCAACGAAAGGGAGCCGGACGGCAGCATTGACTTTGAATCGCCTAAAAGGTTGGATACGGAGCTTTTAAGCGAACACCTTGAAAAAATTTTGCGCGGCGAGGAAATAATTCCGCCGGCGTTTGATTTCGCCCGTCAGGAAAGGACAAAAGGCGGGCGTCTTCGGTTGGGGGAAAACGAGTTTGTCGTGATAGAGGGGATTCACTCGCTTAATCCCGCCGTTACGGGAAGTGTTTCCGCCGTCGCCTCCGGCGTTTACGTCAGCGTGCGAACCCGCATAAAAGGCAAAGGCGGCGGGCTGATGCACCCGTCGAAAATCCGTTTGATGCGGCGGCTCGTCCGCGACAAGCTGTTCCGGGGGCGCCGCGCCGCGCAAACGCTGCAGTTCTTCGAAAAAGTGGAGCGCGGCGAGGAAATTTACATCCACCCGTATAAGGGCTTGGCGGAACACGGCATAGACGCTTTCATCGCTTATGAAACGGCCGTTTACAAAAAATTCCTCACCGACGACTTAAACGCCCTCCGCGGGAGTTACGACGGGTTCGAGCGGTACGAGGAGCTGATGGAAATTCTCGAGGAAACCGCGGACGTCGATTTGGAATACGCCCCCCGCGATTCGTTAGTCAGGGAGTTCGCCGGGGGGAGCCGTTTCGAGTATTTCGGTTCGCAAAAAAAAAAAAAAAAAAACGGGCGTTTCGCGCCCGTTTTTTACGCGTTTAAACCGGAATTTCAATCAACGCGGGAATGGTCGATGACGACGGCTTTCTCTTCCTTGATATATTTTTTCTCTTGGAAATCGCCCGCGTTTTTCGTTACGTGTTCGTAGGTTTCGCCCCTTTTGTTCAGTATCGAGATATACAAGTCGGTATCAGAGTCCGCGTACTTCGCTATTCTCTTTGAACGCGGGATATACAGCGGGCTTAAATACTTGTTGGTTATTTCAAAGTGCGCTATCTCATAGCTCCTTATGATTTCAATCAATTTGCCGTCGCTGTTCAAGTCCCCCGCCTCGATTTTCCTCCAGTCGCTCGCCATCTCGCACAGGAGGTTGTCCAATTCGGGCAGATAATATTTGAAAGCGTTTATCCTGTCGTTGACCTTAAACCTGTCCTTCAACAGCAGGGTGATGTTCATAAACAGGATTATCGTCGACCAAATCTCCGTATGCTTTTGGGTAATTATCCACCCCGACACGCTCAACAGAGAAACGACGCTCGCGAAGACCTCCAAAAACAGGGAAACCCTTTCGTCGCGCCTGCGGTAGCGTTCGTGGTAATAATAGTTAAACTTGTTATTGACGTATAAATTCCAAAATTCGTACTTCATTTTTTTCACCTCGTTATGGTTTTGTTCCTCCGATAAGCTCGGCGCGCCCGTCCGCCGGGATACGTTCCGCAAGGCTCGCCCCGCTCATTTTTCGGCTGTTACGCGTCAGTCCCCCCGCTCCCTTTTCGGCTGTTACGCGTCAGTCCCCCGCTCCCTTTTCGGCTGTTGCGCGTCAGTCCCCCCGCTCCCAACCGCTTTCCCCGTCGGCGGGGAGCAGCTTAATCCCCGGCTTGGAATAAGGGCTTTCGGAACCGCCGACGCCGTAAACGAAATGCCGTCCGTTGTTCGCCACGAACAGCTGCTCCTCGTATCCTTCCGGCTGCCCGAACTCCCCGTAATACCTATGACCGATGCGAACCGCCTTTTCGGTGTCATAAGTTTTCCCGTCAATTTTCGCTTTCATTTCCACCTCGATACGGCCGCCCGAACCGAAAACCCGCTCAACAAACCGAAATTTCACCATGCCATTCTATCATGTTTTCAGACGCTTGTCAAGCGTTATGTAAATTATATTCGGAAATTTTCGGGTATAATTTACACGCGCGTTTACACGGACGGCGCAAAGCTCCCGGTCGGACTCGAACCGACGGCCTGCGCATTACGAATGCGCCGCTCTACCAACTGAGCTACGGAAGCGGCGGAAACCCCTTTAAAACGAAAATTCCCGGGAGTTTTCGCTTTAAAAGGTTATATCTCTTGCAAATCGGCAAAAAATATGTTAAAATAATCTGAAAGCGGCGCTCGGACAATAACCATGATACAATAAAAACGCCGCTTTGTCAATATGGGGAGATGATTTTTATAACAATCGGAAAAAAGCCCGTCGAAATCGCGTTAATCGTTTTGTGTTGCCTTATGACGGCGGCGACCCTGTTTTTGCTTTTTTTTTCCGTAACGTTCGGCTTCGGCGGCGGCGCGGCGAATTTGTTCGGGCAAAGCGTCTATATAGTCAGAACCGACGCGTTCGAACTGATAAAAAGCCCCGGCGCGGTTATCGCGAAAAAGGTCGGAATTGACGAGATATCGGAGAAAAACATTGTGATTTTCGAGTTTGACGGGCATAAGGCAATCGGCGAGATTTTAGGAAAATCCGTTTCCGACGGCGGCGTCGCGTATTTCACCGTCGCCGACGAAAACGGGGACGCGCACGTCGTCCCCGAACATTCCGTAATCGCCAAGGCGATGCGGTACAGCGCGGTTTTGGGGGTAATCGCCGATTTCGCCGTTTCGCCGGCGGGCGTTCTCGTAATAGCGGTAACGCCCTGCGTTTGCGTGCTCGCCCTTGAGGCGCTCAGACCGATTTTCCGCAAGAAACGCGAAAAAGAAGAGGTAACGCCCGTAAACAAACAGGACGAAACGCCCACTTTCATCCCCGGCGCGAGTTCGGCGGCGGCGTTAAGGGCGTATAAGGACGCGGCGGGCGCGCCGGCGGGGGAAAAGCCGCAGCTGTTCACCGCCCCGAAAAGGCCCGCCTATAAACTCGCCCCCCAAAAGAAAAAGGAGCCGCTTTCAAGCGAAAAGTTAGCTTCGGCAATCGCCGCCGTGAACGCGCGGCGCGGAAAGACGGGCGAAATCGACTTACCCGCAAGCGGCGGGGATACCCGCGATATCAGGCGCGCGGGGCTTAACCCGGCGCAAAAAGAGGCGACCGACGGCGTGAGGAAATACGCGCCCAAGGCGAAAGATTCCGGCGGGGAAAACGGGATTGAGGAAATATTGGCGGCTTATTCAAAAAAGAAAGGCGAACGGTATGAGGATTGAATTTTTTAAACGCGCGCTTGCGGCAATCGCCGTTTTTGCCGCGATATCGATTACGGCGACGTCGCCTTTTTCACGCGCGCAAAGCGCGGGTGAGGTCGATTATGACAAAAAAATCGCCGAGCTTGAGGAAAAGGCGAAAAAAATAGAGCGGGACAACGAAATACGCGAGGGGAAAATCGAGAGTTTAAAAAACGACGTTTCCCAGCAGGAGAATTACATAAAAGAGGTGAACACCCAGATTTATCAGGTGAACGCCCAGATTGAGGCGTACGACGAGCTTATCGGCGCGAAAGCGGAGCAGATTGAAAACACCCGCCGCATGATAGAAAACAAGGAATATCAAATCGCGCTCAAGGAAAGGGAGGTCGCCGACAGGGAATTGCGGATAACGCTCCTTGACGCGGAAAACAAAGAAAATCTCGTGAAATTCGGACGGATTATCAAACGGATGTACATGGGTTCGGAAACGGACGCGATTACCGTTTTGACGGGTTCCGCGGATTTTTATGATTTGCTTGTCCGCGCCGAAATGATAAAAAATACCGGTCTGAAAAACGAGGAATTTATGGACGCCCTGCTTTTGTCCATCGAACGGCAGGAGAACGCCATCGCCGAGCTGGAAGCCGAACAGGAGGAGTTAAACGGGCAGATTGAGGAATGTGAATACGAAAAGATAAAATTCGAGCGGGAAAAAGAGGTGCTTCAAGCCGAGATGGACGTCAAATCCGCCGAATTAAACCTGCGGTACGACAAACTGCGGGAACTGTCGAACGACAAGCAAAAGGTGGAAAACGAAATCAAGGGGCTAAGGCAGGAAATCAACGCCACCAACGAACAGGTGGAGGAGATTAACGCGGCGGTCGCCGAGCTTATACGGGAAAAACAAAGGGCGGCGAACAGAACGAACTATTCCTCCGAGGGCTTTATTTGGCCGCTTGACGACCAATTCCGCATGATAACCTGCAGTTTCGGGTACGACCCGTGGAGGGGCGGCAACCACTACGGCGTGGACATAGGCAATTCCGGCATAAGGGGCGCGAACATCTACGCCATGCAATCGGGGACGGTTATACGGGCGTTCAACAACGGGCTTTGGAACGGCGGTTACGGCAATTATGTGATAATCGACCACGGCGGCGGCGTTTCCACGCTTTACGCGCATTGCTCGAGCACGGTCGTTTCGGAAGGTCAGGAAGTGGTTCAGGGGGATGTCGTGGGCTACGTCGGAAGCACGGGGTGGTCTACCGGCCCGCATCTGCATTTTGAGGTTCGCGTGGAAGGGAAAGCCGTAAACCCGATGCAGTATTTCAGTTAAAATGAGAATTTTAACCTTGATTGAAAACACCACTTCAAACAAAAAGCTCCGCCACGAACACGGCCTTTCTTTCTACGTCGAGTTCGGCGGCAAGAAAATCTTGATTGACACGGGTTCGAGCGACCGTTTTATCAAAAACGCGGCGAGGATGCGGGTTAATTTGAAAGAGCTTGACGCCGCGATAATTTCCCATAACCATTACGACCATACCGGCGGGCTGGAAAGCCTGTTTAAACTCAGCCCCGACATAAAGGTGTTCGCGAAGCGGGACGTCGCGGGCGATTATTATTTAAAGCTCGGGCTTTTCAATTTCACGGTTTGCTGGAACAAGCACTTCATCAACCGCCGCAGGAAGAATTTTGTGCTTTTCAACCAATTTCAGGAGGTCTGCGAAGGCTTTTACGTCATGGGGTGCGAGGTTGACGACGACAAATACGTTTTGAGGGACAAGCGGCTTTTGAAAAGGGAAAACGGAAGATACGCCCCCGACGATTTCAAGCATGAGATTTTCGCCGTCGCTTTCCCGAAAAAAGACAGGGAAAAAGGCTGCGTGGTTATTTCAAGCTGCTCCCATTCGGGTATAGTCAATATATTGAGGACGGTTAGGGAAACGTGGGTAAATTCCCCGATTTTGGGGGTGGTGGGCGGTTTCCACCTGAATTTGCCGGCCCGCCTGATGCCTTTGGATACGGGGGCTTTTATGAAAAACGTCGCGGAACAAATTTCCGAACTTTCGGCGGGGTGCGTTTATACCTGCCATTGCACCGGGAAAAAAGCCTATGAACGGCTGAAAGAGCGTATGGGCGACCAGATTCAATATCTTCGGACGGGGGAAGAGCTTGTGTTTTGAGCGATTTTTGAGAAAAATTTATTTTTTCATTGCAATACTTGTAAAAATCGTGTATAATGTAAGCAGCGCGTTACAGCGAAAGGAGAAAAGCTATGAAATCACCGATGACAAAGGAAGAGTTGATAAGGCGGCTGAACGGAACGCTGGAATTTGACTTTCGCATCAACTCGCAGGAAGCGAGCACCAAGCAGCTTTATAAGGCGCTCTCCAAAATCGTCGTTAACCATTTGAAAGAAAAACGCCGCAAATTTACGAGGCAGTGCGATTCTGTGGGGCAAAAGCAGGTTTATTACATATCCATAGAGTTTCTCATGGGGCGCTCCCTCAAGACGAGTCTGTTTAACTTAGGTCTGAACGAAGTCGCGGAAAAAGCCCTGAAAGAAGAATTCAACGTGAAATTAAGTTCGCTTTACGAGGAAGAGCCGGACGCGGGCTTGGGCAACGGCGGCTTGGGGCGGCTCGCGGCTTGCTACATGGACGCGATGGCGACCTGCGCGTTCCCGGCGACGGGGTACTCCATCCTGTACGAATACGGCATCTTCAAGCAAAAAATCGTTGACGGCTGGCAAGACGAGCTTGCGGACGACTGGCTGCCCGGCGGCGAAGTCTGGCTTATGGCCGTGCCCGACCAAGCCATAGAAGTGCGCTTCGGGGGGAGGCTGAATGAATACTGGGACAACGAATACCACAACGTTACGCACGTCGATTATCAATGCGTGAACGCCGTGCCTTACGATATGTACGTTTCCGGCTACGACAGCCCGGGCGTGTCAAAATTGCGCCTGTGGAAGGCGGAAAGCCGCAATTTCAACATGGCGGCGTTCAACGACGGGAATTATGAACACGCCGTAAACGACATCGTCGCGCAGACGCTGACGAAGGTGCTTTATCCCAACGACAACTACGCGGAAGGGAAGGCGTTGAGGTTAAAGCAGCAGTATTTTATGTGCGCGGCTTCAATCGGCGATATCGTAATGCGGCATATGAAAACCTACGGCACGCTGGACAACCTGCACGAGAAAGCGGCCATTCACATAAACGACACCCACCCCACGCTCTCCATTCCCGAGCTTATGAGGATATTGCTTGACGACTGCGGTTACAGCTGGTCGAAGTCGTGGCACATCACCCAGAACGTTTTCGCCTACACCAACCACACGGTAATGGCGGAAGCGCTCGAGACCTGGGACAAAGACCTCCTTCAAAGAACCGTGCCGCGTATATTCACGATTATATGCGAGATTAACAACCGCTATTGCGAGGGGCTGTACAACCGCATGGGCGATTCCCCGAGGGTGGAAAGGATGTCCATCGTTTCGGGCAACAGGGTCAAAATGGCGAACCTCTGCCTTGACGCGGCCCATTCCGTAAACGGCGTGTCCAAACTCCATTCCGAAATTATCAAAGAATCGGTTTTCCTCGACCAATACGAGGACAAGCCGAATAAGTTCAAGAACGTAACCAACGGCATAGCCTACCGCCGCTGGCTTTTGCAGTCCAACCCCGGGCTGACGGCGCTGCTTGAGGAAACCATAGGCAAAGGCTTTAAAAAAGACGCGGCGGAGCTTTCAAAGCTGTTTTTGTTTGAAAACGACAAAAGCGTCCTTGAAAAGCTGGCTAAAATCAAAAAAGACAACAAGACCGCTTTCGCCAAGTTTGTAAACTCCTCCATGGGGGTTAAGCTCAATATCGAGAGCGTTTTCGACGTCCAGGCGAAGCGGCTGCACGAGTATAAGCGCCAACAGCTTAACGCCATGAACATCATCGCGGAATATCTTTTCCTCGCGGACAACCCCAACGCGGAATTCACGCCGAAAACCTATATTTTCGCCTCGAAGGCCGCTCCGGGGTACTATATGGCGAAGCAAATCATAAAGTTAATCTGGTGTTTGGGCGAGGAAATACGCGCCAACAAGAAAGTGTGCGAAAAGCTGCAGGTGGTGTTCCTTGAGGATTATCGCGTAACGCTGTCGGAGATACTTATGCCGGCGAGCGAGGTTTCCGAGCAGATTTCCCTGGCGGGGACCGAAGCGTCCGGCACCGGGAACATGAAGCTGATGCTCAACGGCGCCGTTACCATGGGGACCTACGACGGCGCGAACGTCGAGATTCACTCGCAGGTGGGCGACGACAACATATTCATATTCGGCATGAACGCTTCGGAAGCGGGGATAATGCGCGCGAACGGGTATTCGCCGGAGAGGTATTACAACGATAACAAAGCGATACACGCGGTTCTCAATAAAATGTACAGCGGCGTAAACGGCGCGACGTTCAACGAGTTGGCGAACACGCTCCGCCAGACCGACAGGTATATGTGCCTCGCCGATTTCGATTCTTACCGCGCGGCGCAGGCGAAGGCGGGCGAGGTCTATAAGGACTTGTACAAATGGAACAAGATGTCGTTGGCCAATATAGCGGGCGCGGGGATTTTCTCGGCGGACAGGGCGGTAACGGATTACGCGGCGACGATTTGGAATTTGATATAGGCGCGGTTTGCATGACAGACGGGGAAAAACGGCGCATAGAAACCGCGGTTCGTTCGCGCTTGACGGATTTCGCCAAGAATTTAAAAAGCAAACATACGCGTCAAGTTAAAAAAGCCGACGGGATAATCAATTTAAAGAAACGGAATGTCTTCATAAGCAAGTTGCCGGGTGAATTTGCGTACTACTCGGCGCTCGTCCGTTCTTTTGATTCGTCTTTCGGCGGTTTTCTTGAAAAACTTGCCCTCGAAATTGCTCGCGAAAATTACGAAGTATCGCAGGAGGTTGTCGGGAAAATTGACAAAAGACAATTAGACCTCATAAACGATATTTTGAACAACTATAAGAATCATAATGTCAAACCCGAAATCTCTCATTACGAAAGTTACAGCGCGACGAGTTTTTCTTTGAACGACGCCAGACACGCTTCCGACCACTTGCTGTACGATAAAGAAAACGGCGTTTATCACATTGTTGAGCTTAAAGCGGGCGGAGACCTCGATAATAAGAAAGCGGAAGCGGAAAAAAGGGCGTTGCTTGAACAGTATTTTATATTGAAGAACGGCGATATATCCTCAAATATTAAACTGCATTTTGCTACCGCGTATAATAAATTCGGCGAAGAAAACAAATGGGTTCATCCAAAAGTAGAAATGTTTTTCGCGAGCGATGAACTTTTGATAGGCAGAGATTTTTGGAATTTCGTTTGCAAGGACAAAAACGGATTTAACGCCGTAATTAAAGCGTACAACGATAATATTTATATAATAACGCAGACCCTTGACGAAATAAAAAAGGTATACGACATATGAAAGCGTTAGATTTAAAAAACGGCGATTGCAAAGAACTGATAAAAAAGATACCCGACAAATCGGTTGATTTAATATTAACCGACCCTCCTTACAATATCGCTCGGTATTCCACCGGCAATATTAAGTTTGATTGGCGCTCCGACATAAACAACGATATTGCCGAATGGGACGAGGTGCCGCTCAAACCCGCCGACTTTGTCGAAAGTTTTAAACGCGTATTAAAGCCGACGGGGAACGCTTTTGTTTTTACGAGTTACAATATGGTCGGCGAATGGCACAAGGCGTTTGACGACGAGTTTGATACGTTCCAATTTATGGCTTGGCACAAAACCAATCCGGTTCCCAATTTTATGAAAACGTCTTTTTTAAATTCGGTTGAATTGATTGTGTGCTTTTGGAACAAAGGTCATACATGGAATTTTATCAACCAAGCAAAAATGCATAATTTTATTGAATCGTCCATCTGCGGCGGCGGAGAGCGATTAAAAGACCCGAAGCACCCCGCCCAAAAACCCGTAAAGGTTTTAGAACATATCGTTAAAATCGCGTCAAACGATGGCGATGTTGTTTTTGACCCCTTCATGGGGGTTGGCTCCACGGGCGTCGCGGCAAGGGGTTTAAATCGGCGGTTTGTCGGGTTTGAACTGGATTTTGAATATTTTCAAGCCGCCAAAAAAAGGTTAAGCGAGCAATTGATAAAAGTTGTTTGATAAGGAGTTTTCCATGTCTACCCCCACTATTTTTTATGACTGCTTCGACGGCTTCCATAAAAAACCGTTCGGCGCGGTGAAGCGGTTTTCTCCTTGCGTGTTCGCCTTGAAATTCCCCCGCGTGCTGAACGTTACCGAACCGAATATAGTGGTGTTCCGCCCCGGGTATAAAGAAAAATACGTCGCGCTTGAAGTTTCCCCGGGCGAGAGCGACCCGCTGTACGTTACCTATTCCTGCGTTTATAAACCGCAGGATTTGGGGTTGCACCATTATTATTTCGCGGTAACGCGAAACGGCAACCGCGCTTTTATAAAGCGCAAGGGCGCGAGCGCGGGCGCGTTCGACGGGACGGAGCTGTTCCAGCTGACCGTGTACGACCCCGACTTTGAAACGCCCGACTGGCTCAAAGGCGGTATAATGTACCAGATTTTCCCCGACCGCTTCGCCAAATCCGAAAACAAGGAGGAAGTTCCGACGCTGCCCATCGACCGCGTCCTCCACTCCGACTGGAACGAAATTCCCGAATGGCGCCCCGACGGCCAAGGGCGGATTACCAACAACGATTATTTCGGCGGGAACCTGAAAGGCATCGAGGAAAAGCTGCCCTACCTCGCTTCGTTGGGGGTAACGGCGATTTATTTAAACCCCGTTTTTGAAGCGCACGAGAATCACCGCTACAACACCGCGAATTATGAGAGGATTGACAAGATATTAGGCACGAACGAGGATTTTTCGCACCTGTGCGCCAAGGCGAAAAGGCGCGGCATAAGGATAATCCTTGACGGCGTTTTCAGCCATACCGGCGCGGACAGCGTCTATTTCAACAAATTCGGCAGATACGGCGAGAACTCGGGCGCGTTCCGCGACCCGAACAGCCCGTACAGGAGCTGGTATTCGTTCACCAAATACCCCAACGAATACGAATCGTGGTGGGGGATGACCACCCTGCCCAACGTGAACGAGAACAACCCGTCTTATACCGAATACATCTGCGGCGAAGGCGGGATTCTCCAGAAATGGCTCGATTTGGGCGCGTCGGGCTGGCGGCTTGACGTCGCCGACGAACTGCCCGACGAGTTTATCGACAACTTGAACAAGGCCGTCAAGGCGAAAGGCAAAGACAAGGTAATCTACGGCGAAGTCTGGGAGGACGCCACCACCAAGGAAAGCTACGGCGTCCGCAGGCGTTACCTGCTTGGCGGGCAGCTTGACAGCGTGATGAACTATCCGTTTAAAGAGGCTATTCTCAATTATATAAAGTCCGGGGACGGCGAAAGTTTCAAAGACGGCGTAACGACCATACTGGAGCATTATCCCAAGCCGTCCGTAGACATACTTATGAACTTCGTTTCGACGCACGACGTCGAGCGCGCCATAACGCGTTTGGCGGGCGCGGACGCGGGCAACCGCGACAGGAAATGGCAGGCGGAGAACGCCCTTTCGGACAACGAGTACGTCTACGGGATAGCGTTGCTTAAATGCGCGATGACGCTGCAGTTTTTCCTGCCGGGCGTGCCTTGCGTCTATTACGGGGACGAGGCGGGGCAAGAGGGGTATAAGGACCCGTTCAACCGCCGCACCTATCCGTGGGGGCGGGAAAACCTCGATTTAATCAACTTTACGGCGGAACTGGCGCGCATACGCCGCGCCTGCCGCGCCTTCGAGAAGGGGGAGTTGCGCATAATCGAGGCGAAAGAGGATTGTTGCGTGTTCGGGCGGATTGATTATGAGCTGGGTGAAGCGATTATGATATACTTGAACAAGTCCAAGTATTCACGCAGTTTTAAAATCGAGCCGGCGCCGGGCAAGCTGATTAAATTCCAGCTCATGCGCTCCCCCAACCGCCAGAGGGAGGCGGGGTACCTGCAGGTGTCGCCTTACGATTTCGCGGCGATGATGTTTATGATAGAGCCGGGCGGCGCGCCCACGCCGATAAACTACAGCGATTTGGAAGAGGAGTTCAGGGAGTTTTAACCCGGCGACCGCAAGCGGATTTAGCTCATCCGGTAGAGCATCAGCTTCCCAAGCTGAGGGTGGAGGGTTCGAGTCCCTTAATCCGCTGACGCCCCCGTTAAAATTTAAACGGGCAAAACGCCCCCGCCGAAAGCAAAACGCCCCCGCCGAAAGCAAAACGGCCCCCGCCGAAAGCGGGGGCCGTTTTGCGTTTGTTTATGCCCAATCAATAATAAGACGGGTATTTGCTTGAAAGGAAGTCAATGCGGTCGTACTCGAACGTTACCTTATCCGCTTTGAGGAACCTGCTGTGATAGATTTCGCCGTAGGTTTCCGTATCGCCTTTCTTTTGCAAGTCGTCAAGATAGGCGGCGGTCGGGTATTCCGAAATCACGTACTGCCCGTCGAAATACTGTATCTTGATATCGACGTAGTTATAATCCGAGCCGGACGCGTCCGCCAGCTTAAACTTGAAATTGAAGTTGTTTTCATAATACCAACCCGTGCCGGCGTTCCTGACGTTTTTCTTATAAGTGGGCTTCGCGCTGACGTTAACCTCGTTGCCGGAGGCGAGGGTGATTTTGCTCCCGTTTTTCGGAACCTTGACCCCGCCGATTTCATACGTGCCTTTCACGCTCGAGTAATCCTGATAATCGAACCGGAACTCGTCCCCGACCGTAAAGTCCACCCTCTTGGTCTCGCTGCCGGAATAAGTGAGGTAGATATACATTTGCGCCTTTAACGTCTGACCGGGCAGCAGCAAAGTGTTGTTCCCGTAATAAGCATAGTTATACTCGTACAGCAGCTTGTCTTTCCCGTCGTAATACTTGGCGCCGATTCTCGGAGTTTCAAGCGCCCTGTCGGAAGTGTTCTTGACATAAACGGTGGCATAATAATCGCCCTTTTTGTACTCGACCTTTGAAATCTGGATTTTCGCTTTCCCGTCTTCGTTCTTGCTGGTAACGGTTTGGCTCGTCTTGGGGAATTTTATCCCGCCTTGCGCCGCCGTGCCCTTCAGCGTCTTCGCGCTGTTCGTGTCCGAGTAATCGCTCGCCGGCTTTAAGTCGGCCTTATCGAACTTAAACGTCTTGGCTCCGGCGGGGACGTAGAAATACGCACTCCCGGTCTTGCTTTTCTCGATTTTATAGCTCGGCGTCAGATAGTTCCAATAGTCCCGGTTTTCGGGCGGCTTTACCGCCTTGCCTTTCTCGTCGGAGAACTTGACGCTCACCTTGGTGTTATAGTCGATTGCCTCCGTATGGTTGTTCTTGATTTCGGCGTTGCCGTAAATATATTCGTCGCTTTCATACTTGTTCAGGCTGATTTTCGAGATTTTCACCTTACCCGCGGTTTGTTCCTTCTTCGGCACCTGCACGCCGAACTGCGTCGTATAGTCGGTTTTGTTCGCCTTTACGGTAATCTTCACGTTCTGCTTCACCCCGCTCGAGGCTGCGACGGTAACGTTCGCGGTGCCGGTCTTCAGCGCCTCGACGTTGACGTACCCGGCGGTGTAATCGGAGATGCTGATTATGTCGGGGTCGCCGTTAAAGACGTTGACCATGTCGGTGTTCTTTTCCGGCGTCAGGGCGTACTTAAACTGGACTTTGTCGCCCACCGTGATGCTGTAGCTCGTTTTCGCCGTCGTTACCTTGGTCGCCGGGACCTTGCTGTCGATGACGAAGGCCTGGATATTCCTTTCCGATTTGCTTGTGCTGGTCGCGCTGTAAAAATAACTCGCCTTGATATAAACGTTGTCCGACTTTTTCCCTTTCACCACGCCTTTTGAAACCGTGGCGACGCTCTTTTTCCCGCTGGAGAAGCTGACGCTCCCCGTAAAGGGGACGGCCACCTGTTTGCCGACGTTGACGTACACGCGCCAAGCGTCCACGTTGCCGACCGCCGCCGCGCTTACCGCTTGCGCGGGGATGAGCGACATCGCCATCGCCCCCGCCAAAACCGCGCCCAAAAGCCTTTTCTTCATTCTCATACCGCCGTGTCCTCCTTAGTAAATTATTTTAACCTAATTTTAACATATTTCGCGGCGAATTGCTATTGATAGAATAGATAAAACTTAGATACGCTTTTTTTTTTTTTTATGTGAAAATTGCACAAAGCGGGCGTTATAACCGCGTTATTCCTCCGCGGTTGAAACGATTTCCTTAGACAAATCGAGTATCTCGCCCGCTTTGCCGGCGTTCGAGCTGACCCCGCCGGAAATGTCGCGCATGGCGCCGTTAAGGCTTTCGACCAATTTGGAGAACGTTTCGCTTATCTCCGACATTTTCACCAAGAGCGGCTGAACCGACTCGTTGATTTCCGTTGACGCCGTAGCCGAAACCTTTACCTTTTGGGCCAACGTGCGAACCTCCCCCGCCACCACGGCGAAGCCTTTGCCGTGTTCTCCGGCGCGCGCCGCCTCGACGCTGGCGTTAAGGCTTAACAGGTTGGTCTGCTCCGAAACGTTGACGATATCGTTGGTCAGCGAGAGATACTGCTTCATCGCGCCGCTTATATCGCCGATTATACCGTTCAGCGCCTCCGTGTCGGTTGAAATCCTGTCCATTTCGCCCAGCACGCCCGTTACCGTTTCCTGCTGTTTCCTGTTGCTTTCGTTAAGGTTTTCTATCAGCCCCGCCATCTTCTGCACGCCGTCGTTAAGGGCTCTGCGGCTGCGTTCGCGGCGCGCGTTGAACTCCTCAAGCTTCACGTTGTCGTCGTCCACCATCTTTTTGGTGAAGTGGACGCAGTTTTGCTCTATGTTGATGCCCCTCGCCACCATTTCCGCCATGTCGCGGCATTCTTCGTACCCGCAGGAGTGGCAGTTGATTTCGCGCTCTTCGGGGGTGAATTTCAGCAGGCGCTTAAACGCCTCTTCAATTTTATTTTTGGGCAGGGGATGCAAATCGAGGTTATAGTCGCTGTTGTAAGAGCACATAAAGTCCTCCAACTTCAGCTTTTTGTCAAATTCCGTGAAATTCTTGTACTTCTTCGATTTGACGTTCTTGCTCCTCGCCGCTTTGTCGCGGATTTTATGCACCTCACATTCCACGTCGTCCGCCTTTATCGACTTGTCCGTCCCCGTGCCGTCGTTGCAGCCGCGCGCGCAGTTAAGGACGTCCACCAGCAAAGGCAGCGGCTTTCCGCTTTTTACCCGCTCGTCGTACTGCTTGAAATATTTCAGCAGGGTTTCGCTCCCTTCGACCTGCCTTACCCATACCGATTTGTTGGTGTGAATTTCGACGTTTTCGCGCAGGCCGCCCGGCGACGGGTAAAAGCTGCCCAATTCCCCCGGCGGGCTGTCCGGTTCCGCCGGCGCGGCGGTCTGATAGCTTATCTTGTTCTCTTTCATGTACCGCGCAAGCTCCCGGTAAGTTACGTTGTACTCTATCTCGCCGTACCGCACAAATTCCGATTTCTTGCCGAAGCAAGGCGAAAGGAAAACGAGCTTGTCGGTGATGTTCATGTACCTTCGCATGTACATGGCGGTACACATCGCCGGGCTGTGGATGGGTATAAGTTTGGGCAGCAGGTCGGGCACATACCGTTCGATAAGGTTGACCGCGACGGGGCAAGGCTGCGAAATCCAGCCCGACGCCCCCGACCGCGTTATAAAGTTGAGGTACGCCCACGTCGTTATTTCCGCGCCGAACGACGTGTCGTATATTTTCCCGATATTATACCCCTTGAAATAACCCAAAAGGTTCTTATAATCGGGGTAGTTGGTCTTGAGCGCCGGCGCGAAGATTATCGACATTTTTTTCCCGCCTTGCAAATCCCGGATAAACGCCTCGGTATCGTCCCGATACAGCCGCGCCTTCTTTTTGCAGTTGCGGATGCACTGCCCGCAGTCTATGCAGTATTCCGGCCGCACGTTTATAACGAGTTTCCCGCTTTCGTCCCTGTCCTCGCGGTTCGTCAGGTTAATCGGGCAAACGCCGATACATCTGTTGCACCCGACGCATTTTTCATAATCGAGGTATACAAGCTCGCAAACTTTCGCGTTCGATTCCCCGCGCTTTGATTTTTCCTTAACCATAAACCCGCCTTCTCACATAAGTTTAATACTATAATAACACACCGGAAAGAAAAACGCAATAAAAAAATATATACAAATATCACGCGCCGTATATGTATATTATGCGCCACAATTTAAATTTATTCCGCGGTTTCCGGCAAATCTTCCAAATCGGGGATATCCTCCCCCGCGTCCACGCTCCCGAAATAATACGTGAGCCTTATTATATCGTCTTTTGAAATATCCATGTTGAACCGCCCGTTCAGCTTGACGCGGATTTTTGTGAAGCTGTCTTCGGCGGTGAAAACGACGTCGTCATAGGCGAGCCCCTGCCCCTTCATAACGTCGAGGACGGCGCGGCAGTCCTCCGCGAACCGCGAAACGCTTTCCTGCGGGATAAACACGACCGTCGCGCTTACGCCGTCCGCCGCCCCCATGCTGCTTACCCCGCGATAATCGCTCAAGTTTTCCCCGTTTAACTCCACGGTTACGCTGATATCCCTTAATTTTAAATTGCCGGGCAGTTTTTTGGCTATGTCGTCTTTTATCAGGTTTTCCAGCCTTTTGTTGACGCTGCCGCTTTCGACGAAAAGTTCCCCCTGCGCTATGGTCAGTTCCGTTTTGGCAAGCGAAACCGCCAGCGCGACCGCGGCGATTATAACCGCCAAAACGGCGCCGCCGCCGTTTATGAAAACGCGGGACGCCGCGTTAAGTTTGATTTCGCGGCGTTTCGGCTTTGCTTTAATCGATTCGGCGAAGTCGGGTTCGGCGAAGTCGGGTTCGCCGAAGTCGGATTCGCCGAGGTCGGGTTCGCCGAAGTCGGATTCGCCGAAGTCGGATTCGCCGTTGGTTAAGGCGTCGGCCGCCTCCTTGATTTCGCGGTTGATTTGCTCCATCGCGGCAAATTCGGTCTCTATGTCCGCCGTTTCCCCCGAATCTTCCGCGTCGGGCGATTCGTCCGGCTCGAAAAAGTTTTCGTTTAATTCCGGCATATAAACCTTCCCATTAACTCGTGGCCGTTTTCTATGTAAACCCCCGTTTTCGCCGCGCCGTCCTCGCCGAAGACCTTCGCGCCGCCCGCGGCGTTTTCGCTGTCGTAAATCATAAACGGCACGGGGGCGCGGGTGTGCGTTTTCAGTGAAAGCGGCGTGGGGTGGTCGGGGGTTACCAATATTTTCAGCCGCTCCGCGCTTAAGCCGCCGCCGTCCCCGAACGCCCTTAATATCGGGGCTAAGACCAGTTCGTCAATCAATTCTATCGACCGCGTCTTGTTCGACGTTTCGCCCCTGTGCCCGCACTCGTCGGGGGCTTCCATATGTATATACGCCAAGTCCGCGCCGTTTTTCAAGGCGTCGACCGCCGCCTTCGCTTTCCCGGCGAAGTTCGTGTCTATATACCCCGTCGCGCCCTCAATCGGGATAACCTCCATCCCCGCCGTTACGGCTATGCCTTTAAGCAGGTCCACCGCGCTGACCATAACGGCGTTCAGCCCGTATTTCCCCTTGAACGACGGGAGCTTTGCGCGCCTGCCTTCCCCCCAAAGCCAAATGCTGTTAGCCGAACGCCCCTTTCCCTTTAAAAGTTCGTAAGACCTTTCCATAAGCGAAACAAGCTCCCGCCCGTTGCCGTTTACGTTAAGCCGGTCGGCGATTTTTTGCCCGGTAACGTCGTGCGGCGGCGTCAAAACCCCTATGTCGAGGGTTCCCTTGTCCCATATAAGGCAGTGCCGGTAGCTCACCCCCGGATAAAACCTGAACCTCTCGCTTCCGAGCTTTTCGTCTATGAACCTGATGATTTCCCTCGCTTCGTCGGTTTTTATGTCGTTCGCGCAGTAACTCGACATTTCGCAGTCCCGAAAATCCCCCCCGCCGGAAAGCGCGACGAGGTTGCAGCGGAGCGCGACGTCCGTCGGCTTCATATCGACGCCGATGCTCGCCGCTTCCAGCGGGGAGCGGCCCGTGTAATATTCGGCGGGGTTGTAGCCGAGAACCGATAAATTAGCCACGTCGCTCCCCGGGGGAAGGCCGTCGGGGACGGTCTTGGCCAATCCGATTTCCGAAACGGCGGACAGTTTGTCCATGTTGGGTTTTTTCGCGGCGGTCATGGGCGTCTTCCCGCCCAGTTCGGGGCAGGGCAGGTCGGACATTCCGTCGCATAGAAGGACGACGTATTTCATAAGCCGCTTTCCTTGTCTTTTTTCAAAATCGCGCATTGTTCGACGCCGCATCCGGCGCATTTTTCCGCGCAGCTCGCGGTGGTAACCCCGTCGTGCGCGCGTTTGTTCTCTTTTATCAAAAACTCTTCCGAAATCAGCATGTCGATATGCCCCCAAGGGAGCGGCTCGCCGTAGTCCCGCCGCCTGTTCGCGTAATATTCGGGTGATATTCCGCAATCGAGGAACGCCTTTTCCCATTTCGCGAAATCGAAATAATCGCTCCACGCGTCAAGCGAACAGCCGTTCTTCCACGCCGCGTGGACGACTTTCCCTATTTTTTCGTCCCCCCGCGCCAAAACCGCCTCCAAAAACGACATATTATAATCGGAACGGCTGATTTTTACCCTGCGGTTCTTGATTAACGACAGGAGGAGCTTTTGCCTTTCGTCGGCTTTCCCCCGTGAAATCATCGGTTCGTACTGGAACGGCGTAAACGGCTTGGGCACGAAGGTGGCGAGCGAAACGGAAACGGCGGGGGATTTTTTCGGGTTGATTTCATAAAACAGGCGTATAATCTTCTCGATTAAATCGTGAATACCTTTGACGTCCTCGTTCGTTTCGCCGGGCAGCCCTATCATAAAATACAGCTTCACGGCGGAATACCCACCCCTGAACGCCGTTTCGCACCCTTTGAGGATATCGTCCTCCGTAATGTTTTTGTTGATTATATCGCGAAGGCGCTGCGTCCCCGCTTCAGGCGCGAAGGTAAGCCCGCTTTTCCGCACGCTTTTAACGCGTTCCAAAACCTCGCTCCCGAAATTGTCTATCCGCAGCGAGGGCAGCGACAGGCTGACGCCGTTCTTGTCCGTATAATCGGTTAAATCCCCGAGCAATCCGCCGATATCGGAATAATCGCTCGTAGACAGCGAACACAGCGAAACCTCGTCATATCCGGAGCTTTCGCACAGGGCGCGGACGTCTTTTAAAACCGTCCCCCGCTTTTTTTCGCGGAACGGGCGGTAGATAAAACCCGCCTGACAGAACCGGCATCCCCTAACGCATCCCCGAAGCACCTCCGCGACGGCGCGGTCATGCACCGTTTCGACGAACGGCACGACAAACTCTTTCGGGAAAAAAACGCCGTCCAAATCGCCGATAACGCGTTTTTTCACTTTGTCGGACAATTCCGGAACGTATACCCCGCCGATTAACGCCGCTTTTTTTAAAAATTCCGCGCGGGGGGAGCCGTTCTTTTTACATTCGTTATACAGGTCGAGGAGTTCCGGCGTCGCCTCCTCGCCTTCGCCTATTACGAAAAGGTCGATAAAGTCGCGTAACGGTTCGGGGTTGCAGGCGCAGGGGCCGCCCGCGATTATCAAGGGATGGCCGTCGCCGCGCTCGCTCCTTAAAACGGGGATTCCCGCTAAATCCAGCATTGACAGAACCGTCGTGTAGCACAGCTCATATTGCAGGGTGAAACCAACGATATCGAAATCACGGACGCTTCCCCCGCTTTCAAGGGCGTACAGCAAGACGGAAGAAGCCCGCATCAAGCCTTCCATATCCGGAAACGGCATAAAAACGCGTTCGCAGCAATATTCGACGCGGCTGTTGATTAGGGAATACAGGATTTTCATACCCAGATGCGACATCCCGATTTCATAAACGTCGGGAAAGCAAAGGGCGAAGCGCAAATCAACCCCTTCCGGGTCTTTGCGAACCGCGTTGACCTCGCCCCCCGTATACCGGGCGGGTCTTTGCGTTTTCAGCAACAATCCGTCAATTCCGCGAACGTCCATACCTTTGCGTTTCACCTTTCGCGACGGCGCAACCCCCTCAAAACCTTGAGCGCGCGCAACCCCTCGCGCTCGCCTTCGTCGTATAATCTAAGCAGCTTTTCTGAGTCGTTGCCCGTCCTGTCAAATTCGAGCGGCTTTTCCGGCCGGATAATCAGCGCGCGCCCGCTTTTTTCAAGTTCCTCGCATAACGCCGACTGCCTGTTGTATACCTCGTGCCTGTTTAAAAGCGCTTCCCTGAGTTTCGGATATTTGCCGTAAAACAGCTTCGATATTATTTTCCCTTTGAACGGCGGTTTTACATACCCTTTGTTCCGCGTCAGCACGATTACGTGGAACGAGTTGCCGTCCTCCAACGACTTTTCTATCGGAATGGGCGCGAGTATTCCGCCGTCCAAAAGCGTCATGCCTTTGAACTTGACGGGCTTCGCCGCGAAAGGCACGGAGCATGACGCGCGGGAAGCGGTGAATTCCCCGTCGACGTCCTCCTTTTCAAACCAAACCGTTTCTCCCCGGACGCAATCGGTGGCCCCCGTCAGAAAACGGGCGGGACAGGCTTCAAACATTTCCCTGTCCCAAAAAATATGCCTGTTCGGTATGGTTTTGAAAATATAGTCGTACCCGAACAGCGAGCCGTACTTAAGCAAATTCCGCTTGCTCACATACTCGTGCCTGCAAACGTAACGCTCCGCGATTTCACGGTTTCGCCCGTACTGCCCCGCGACGTAGGACAAGGCGTTGGCGCACCCCGCCGAAACGCCGACGATATAGGGGAACATCACGCTTTCTTTCAAAAAAGCGTCCATTACCCCCGCGCTGAAAAAGCCGCGCGTCCCCCCGCCCTCAAGCGCCAGTGCGAAACCTCGGGGGAGCGTTTCGGCGCACTTTACGCCTTTGATAACGGGGCGCGTGTAACTCGGATTAGTCATAGTCCTCGTCTTTAAACGGTTCTTCCGGATTTACGAACGGGTTCGCGGCGCTTTTCTTAAAAATCGCGTCCATAACGCGCTTGGTCTTATGCGATACGGCGGGACTCTCGTCCTCGCTTTCAAAACCGTCCTTGCGTTCAATCCCCGATAAAATTTCAGAGAATTTATCCGGCTGCCCGGGTCTTTCAAAGGAAAGCAAAGGCGGTTGTCTCGAAACGGTCTTTTCCTCGACGGATTCCGGTTTCGCGGCGGGCGGCGCGTCGAGCGTTTCGCCGCCGCCGCTTTCGTTTGCGTCGTCAACTTTTATTATTTCCCTTATAAACGGGTTTTTCAGCAGGCTGCCTTTTTCATATTTGGCGTTGGCGGGGCGCGTTTCGTTCTCATAATCCGTTTCGGCGGTTTTTTTCCGTCCGCGCCCGCGGTTGTTGACCGCGCCGGTTTGGTACACCCTGACGAAATCGTCTATTTTATCCCCCGCCGTCTCTTCCCGGGAATAAACCTTCACGTCGTTTCGGGTTTCCGAAACGGCGGCGGGCGGTTCGGGTTCCGGGGCGAAACCCGGGGGGTCGTCCGTTTCCGGCGGTTTTGCCTCCGATGAAATGTGGTTGTTTATCCCGACGACGTTCACCCCCGCCGGAATAACGCCTTTTATTACCTTGGGAATCGGCGGGGGCGGCGGGGCGGCGGGAACGTTGACCGGATAATATCCCGGGTTGACGGCGTAAGGGACGGCCGTCGAAACCCCCAACAAGTCGCCGAGCGTTTCGCGCTTTTCGGGAACCGCGCTTCTGTCAATCTTCTCGAAAACGAACGGTCTTATTTCCCGCCCCGATTTGTCATAATCCCCGCCCCCGTTTTCCTTTTTGCTTTTCTTTTTGGCGTCGGAAGCCGCGCGTTCCGCGGCGGGTTCGTCGTCTTTGTAAAGGATGGCGCGCGAACGCGACGGGAAGCTGATAGTCCGCGAATATTCCGCGAAGTTCTCGAAATCGTCCATGCTCGCGCTGCCGTTTACGATATTTTCGCGGATTAAGGTCATGTATCTGTACCAGTCTGAAAAATCGCGCTGGGTAATATCCGCGTTGACCCGCTCCGCCATTTCCTTGTAAAGCCGGTCGCACCTCGCGTAAAGCACGCTCGTGTCGGCGAGAACCGCGCGCCTCACGGGGTTCCCGCTTTCGCTCATGGCGTCAAGGCAGGTTCGCCCGTCGCCGCCCGCGACGGAACAATAATCGAAATCGTATTCCTCGTCGCGCAGAAAGTATTCGCGGCAGCGGGCGCACCTTTGGATAACCGCGCCGCTTTCGATGAGCGCGTCTATCTCAAGGTCGATAACGGCCCTAAAGCTCTCGGGGATATAAACTCTGCTCGGCGTTTCGGGTATGGATTTGATAATCGTGTTGATAATGCTGTCGGATTCTTCGGGGATATACGCCTTAACCGCCGCGAAAGCGTCCATGTCCGTCTTGTCGGAAAGCCCCGCGTCCGTTTCCGCGCGCCCGTCGCCGCCGCTTTCTTCGCCGTATCTCAAATCGGTTAAAATATTGCGCATAATCTCGCGGCTCACGCCGCTCATCACGAACGGGGAATTGGGAATCCTTCCGGAGGAACACACGCGGCACGCCCCGCCGTCGCGGGAGTATCCCATCTCGTTCGCCGCGACGTTAAACAGCAAGTCGAAATATCCCGCCCGCGCCGACGCCATGGAAAACTTCGCCAGCTTTTTGCCGAAGATAAACTCGACCTTTCTGCCGGCGTATTCTTGGATTTTCAGGATATTCACCCATTGGTTAATGGCGTAATTGTACCTGTATTCGCATAACCGCGCGAATATCGCCCTCTCGAACTCGTTTTTGCAGGATGAAAAGCTGTTCCAAAGCGTGGGGGCGTTGATTTCGTTCTGGCGGCAGATATACTCAATCCAACAGTCCGCGACGATTTTCTCAAAAACGCCGCGCATATTCTTCTCGTAATATTTATGGCAGGGGCTTATGGAATTTCGCAAAGCCGCCGCCTCGTCGCGGGGGTATTCCCCCTTTTTCATGGAAATCCTGCACAGGTCCGTGCACCGCTCCATGAAAACGGTAAAATCGTACTTGATAAATTTTATCAGGTTGCGCGGAAAATACAGGGCGTATATCTCGTTTGAGTTTTTCCCCGTAAGGTTAAGCGTTCTGTTCAATTTTGACGCCCCCTTCCCCTTTTTCCTTTAAACGAGAAACGGTATTAATCGCCGTTTTCGGCGGTTTTTGTCATTTCCGGAGTCTGCGTCATCGGCGGCTGAGCGGTAACGACGTACGATTCGCCGTCGTCGTCGTCAAACTCCTCGTTGCGGACGATTTTCCCGTTCGCGTCTATTTCGACGAACCGCCCGTCGAACCACAGCTTATCGTCGGCGACCCACCTTATGTCGGGATTTGAGGAATACTTTACGGTTCCCGCCTTAACGCAGCCGAGTACCCGCTCGCAGACAAGAAACGGGTATTTTTTGTCCCGCCCCGTCGCTTCGATATAATACGTGGCGAAGCGGTTGTCGTCGGTTTCGGGGTCGACGTACGCCACCAACCGATACGGCCCGATTTCCCCGCCGCCTTTGGCGTATTCCGTATAATTCCCGTCGCGTTGGGAAAAGTCCATATCCACCGGCACCGGTATCCTTATCGTAAGCATTTCAAGCGTCAGGTAACCCAACACGGCAAGGAAGAATATTATCATATAAGTCGTTCCCAATATTACCTTAAGCGATTCGTTTACCCCCGACGCGAAAAACACGACGGTGGCGGTAACAAAGGCGGGCGCCACAAGATACCAGTTCCCGAACCCGAAAATCAGCATAACAAGTATGAAAGGGTGCATAAAACCGACGACGATTTGCGTCAGTATCTGTTTCCTCGTGTAAATCATCGCTATCCCGAAAATTATGTTTATGAATAAATACAGCAAAAACAGCGCGGCGGGGTTTTCGTACACGAAATAATACGCGAAAGTCAGCCACGCGACCCGCGCCAAAAACGCGCCGTAACCCAACGAAAGCAGGGAAAAGCCCAATTTTGTCCATTTATTGCCGAAAAAGGCGAAGATTTTGTTTAAAGCTTTGCTCATATGATAAATCCACCTCAACTGTATATTGTATACTATTTGACGAAAAAATTCAAGTAATTTTCAGTGTTTTGTTCAAAAAGATTTCCCCAAAATCAAAAATCGCTTGCATTTATTCTTGAAATGATGTAAAATGATAAGTACAACCGAGGGGAGGGATTGAATAATTATGATAACGGCCGGAGAATTCAGGAACGGCGTAACTTTCGAGGAGGACGGCAACGTGATGCAGGTCGTCGAGTTCCAACACGTGAAGCCGGGTAAGGGTGCCGCGTTCGTGCGGACAAAGGTTCGCAACGTCATAACCGGTTCGGTGGTGGAAAAGTCGTATAACCCGACGGCTAAGTTTGAAAACGCCTATGTGGAACGGCGCAATATGGAATACACTTATTCGGACGGCGATTTATACTATTTCATGGACGGCGAAACCTACGAGCAGGTTCCGGTCAATAAAGCCGAGCTTGGCGACAATTTCAAATTTGTGAAAGAGAACATGGTTTGCATGGTGCTTTCTTACAAAGGAAAGGTTTTCGGGGTGGAGCCGCCGAACTTTGTGGAGCTGGAAATTACCGAAACCGACCCCGGGTTTAAGGGGGATACCGCCACTAACACCCTAAAGCCCGCCACCCTCGAAACCGGCGCCGTCGTAAGGGTGCCGCTGTTCATCGAGCCGGGCGAAATTATCCGGATAGACACGCGCACGGGCGAGTACATGGAACGCGCGAACAAATAAATTTTACGAAGGAGAACGACCATGAAAACCATTTCCGAAAAAGTGGCCTATATCGAAGGCTTGACCGACGGGTTAAAAATTGACGGCGGCACGAACGAGGGGAAAATCATCCTCGCCTTAATCGACGTTTTGAAAGACGTCGCCGCGGAGCTTGAAGACGTTGACGAAACCCTCGACGATATGGCGGAAATCGTTTCCGATATCGAGGAGAGCGTTTATGAAATCGAGGACGAGATTTTCGGGAGCGGCGAACTCCCCGATTATGACTTTGAGGACAATTTGTATGAAATAACCTGCCGCAACTGCGACAACACCGTTTCGGTGGACGCGGGCATGCTGGAGGAGGGTTTTGTGAAATGCCCCAACTGCGGAAGCAAAATCGAGTTCGACATCGATATAATAGACAGCGACGAGTGTGACAGCGGGCACGACAGATAGGGAGCGGTATGTCAAAGAAAAGCGGAATTTCAATCGAGAAAATAAAAACGCTGGCCGAAAACCCAATCGCGGGCTTGCTTGAAAAAGCCGCAAATGACAGGAATTACGCGTTGGCGGCGTGCTGCAACGCCGCGAAAACCGCGTTGTCCGTAACTCCGTTCGACGAACAGCTTTACGCCGCCGAAGCCTTGTACGGCAAAAAAATCGTTGAAATGAAAACGGGCGAGGGCAAAACCCTCGCGGCTGTTTTCGCGGCGTTTTTGGCGCGTCTCGACGGCAGGAAAGTCCATATCCTCACCTTTAACGATTATTTGGCCAAACGCGATTATAATTGGATGAAGCCGGTGTACGCCCTCCTCGGGACGCAAATCGCGGTCATAACCGAAAAAACGACTCCGGAAGAACGGCGGGCGGCTTATAAATCCGACGTCGTTTATTGCGCGGTGAAAGAAAGCGGTTTCGATTTTTTGCGCGATTTTACGGTGTACGACAAGTCGGAGAGACTGCACGACTACCGTTCGGGGGCGGGCGCCCTTGATTTCGCGATATTCGACGAGGCTGACAGCGTTTTAATCGACGAGGCGCGGATACCTTTGGTAATCGCGGCGGACGCGGACGCTTTCATAAGCGGCGGTTTCGCCGAAATATACGACTTTGTAAAAAACTTCGACGACGGCGATTATGAAACGGACGACGAAAACGAGACCGTCTTTTTGACGGACGGCGGCGTAAAAAAAACGGAGGAGCGTTACGGCGCGGACAACCTTTACGACGAGGAAAACCGCGATTTGCTCTGCGGCGTCAACGTTTGCCTGAAAGCCGCGTTTTATTTGAAGAAAGACAAGCATTACGTCGTTAAAGACGGCAAAATACGAATAATCGACGCGCTTACGGGGAGAATCGCCGAGAACAGGCTTTTCCCGGGGGCGCTGCAGTCGGCGGTCGAGGTTAAGCACGGGCTTAACGTTTCCGAAAGGGGCGTTATCGCCGGGGTGATTCCCATTCAATATTTCGCGCGGCAGTATAAGGACATAGCGGGAATGACCGGGACGGCGCTTCCGTCCGCCGAAGAGTTTGAGTTGCTTTACGGACTGCGCATAGAGGAAATTCCGCCGCGCGTTCCGTGCTCCAGAATCGACAACCCGATGGAGGTTTATCTCAACGGCGAGGCGAAATGGAACGCCGTCGTAAACGAAACCGCGCGGGTTCACAAAAAAAAGCAACCCGTCCTTATCGGGACCTCCACCATAGAGGAAAGCGAAATGCTCGCGTCGAAACTGAAAGACGCGGGCGTTTCCGGCGTTCGCGTGCTGAACGCCAAAAACGACGAGATGGAAGCGGAAATCATCAAAAACGCGGGCGAATTCGGCGCGGTTACGGTTTCCACGAATATGGCGGGGCGCGGCATCGACATTAAACTCGGTGGCTTCGACGAAACGACGAGGGACGAGGCGGTCGAAGCGGGCGGCCTTTTCGTAATAGGCACGGCGTTATACGAAAACGCGCGTATGAACGAACAGTTGAACGGGCGTTCGGGGCGGCAGGGCGACGCGGGCGAAACCAAGCTGTTCGTCGCGCTTGACGACGATATTATGGTGAAATACGGGTTAAAGAAATTGCTCCCGAAAAGGCGCCTCCCCGATTTTACCGGGGGCAGGCTCACGGATAAAAACATAGTCCGCGAGGCAAAACGCATCCAAAGGATAGCGCAGGGCGATTTGCTGGAAGAGCGCAAACGGCTGTTGAAATTCACGATAATAGGGGAAAAGCACCGCGATATAATCTTCAAGAAAAGATTGGAGTATTTAAGCGGGGAAACCAAGCCCGACATTTGGCAAAAACACGCGGAAGAGGAATACGCGAAGGCGGCGGAAAAGTTCGGGGAGGAGGGGTTGAACGCCCTTCAGAAAGAGGTGATACTTTCCGCGATTAACGAGGTTTGGCGCGATTATCTTGAATACGCCTCCGATTTGCGCTCCGGCATCCATTTAAGGGCCGTCGCGGGCAGAAGCCCCGCCGAGGAATATAACATAGACTGTGAAACGTATTTCGGGGGTATCGAGGAACGCCTGATAAAGAAGATAAACGACTGCCTCTTTGAAATATCCGGGCTTGGCGAATTAAGCGATTACGCCGTTTTTAAGCCGAAAAACACGCGGACTTACCTGATGGAGGAAAGCGGCGACGAGTTGGTAAAAAAACCGTTTTTGCTTAACGCGTTCGGCGAAGAAGAAGAAGAAGAAAACGACGACGACGAAGACGGCGCGGAGGGGGTCGGTCCGCGAAAGGGCGGCTTTTTCACAAAATTGTTCGGAGAAAAACGGGGGCGATGATGACGGCACGGACGGGGGCGATGATGACGGCACGGACGGTCGCGGCGATTTCCACCCCCGACACGACCGGGAGCATAGCCATGATACGCGTTTCCGGCGAAAACGCGATTGAAATCGCCGAAAAAATATTCATCCCCGCGAACGGCAAGCCGGTTTCCGGTATGGCGGGGTATACCGCCGCTTACGGGAGCATACGCGACAAAACGAAACTTGACGACGGGGTGCTCCTCGTTTACCGCGCCCCGAAAAGCTATACCGGGGAGGACGTCGCGGAAATTACCTGCCACGGCGGCGTTTACGTCGCGAGGAAAGTTTTGCAGGCCTGTATAAACGCGGGGGCGCGTTTGGCGGAGGCGGGCGAGTTCACGAAAAGGGCGCTGCTCAACGGCAAAATGTCGCTTACCCAAGCGGAATCGGTGATTGACGTAATCAATTCCGCGAACGGGCGGTACCTTGCCTGCAGCAACGCGCAAAAAGACGGGGCGCTGTTCAGGAAAACGGAGGAAATCGCCGATAAAATTTTGGGCGTTTCCGCCCATATCGCCGCGTTGCTGGATTACCCGGAGGAAGGCGGCGCAAAAGCGGGCGGGTTTGAAATCTCTTCCCGTATCGGGCTGCTCGACGATTGCCGGCTGCAATTGTCGTCGCTGCTCGAAAGCCATGAAATCGGCAGAATCATGCGGGAGGGGGTTATAACCGCGATTGTTGGCAAAACCAACGCCGGCAAATCCACGCTGATGAACCTGATGACCCGCGACGACCGCAGCATAGTAACGGACATTCCCGGGACGACGCGCGACGTTATAGAAGAAACCGTCAACATGGACGGCGCGGTTTTGCGGTTGTGCGACTGCGCCGGTATCCGCGAAACGGGCGACGCCGTCGAAAAAATCGGAATCGAGCTTATGCTCAAACGAATCGAGGAGGCGGCGCTGATTCTCGCGGTTTTCGACAATTCGCGCCCGCTTGAAAAAGAGGATTACGCGCTCATTGAAAAAATCGCCGGCAAGACCGTCGTTTGCGTGATAAATAAAATCGACCTTGAAAGCAAGACAGATTTGTCGGAACTTTCGGCGCGGTTCGGGAATACGGTGAAAATATGCGCGAAAGACGGCGCTTCGTTGAACGCGCTCGTCGCCGCGGTCAACGGGGCTTTGGGGATAAACGCGGCGGATTTGTCGGCGGGGTTCATCGCCAACGAAAGGCAGCGCGTTTGCGCTTTGGACGCGAAACTCGCCTTGACGGAGGCGATTGCGGGGATTGAGAACGGCGCGCCTTTGGACGCGACGGGGTTTTGGCTGGAAAACGCGTTGGACGCGTTGTACAGGCTTTCGGGAAAAAGAGCGAGCGCGCGGATAATAGACGAGGTGTTCAAGAATTTTTGCGTGGGGAAATAGAAAACCTTTTACAGTTTTTCGTATTCGCTCAGCGTCGCGCCCGAATTAAGCCACGGCAACGCGCTTTCCAGCATAACGCCGTCCCTCGGTTCGCTCCCGTAGCCGTAAGCGGTTTTCACCGCGATTTGCGTGAACGCCGTGGCGCGGTTAATCGCGAGCGGCAGGCTGTCGCCGGAAAGCAACCCGCCCGTCAGCGCGCTCGCGAAAATATCCCCCGTGCCCGGGTATTTCACCGGTATATATTCATAGTTCACGCGCCAATAACCGCCGTTATCACGGTCTAACCCTATGTTGCACATACGGCCGTCGGCCATGGGGACGCCCGTTATAACGGCGGTTCCGGCGTGTTCGCAAAGGCGGGCGAGCCAGCTTTTCGCGGCGTTGTGGTTTAAGGAGACGGGGAAGTCCTCGCCGAGCAGTATGGCCGCTTCGGTAAGGTTCGGGGTGATAACGTCGGCGACGCGAACCAACTCGCTCATCCTCGCGCAAAGCTCTTTCGTGTAAGTCCTGTAAAGTTTTCCGTGGTCGCCCATAACGGGGTCCGCGACCTTGAGCGCGTTTTTGTAGCCGCCGAAAAACTCGAGGCAGCCGTCAATTTGCGCCGATGAAGCCAAGAATCCGCTGTACACCGCGTCGAACTCGATTTTTAACTCCTTGTAGCGTTTATAGCACGGGATGATATAATCGGTTAAATCCTTGAAAACAACCTCGCCGAATCCGCCGGTATGCGTTGAAAAAACGGCGGTCGGAACCGGGCAGACCTGTATCCCCATCGACGACAGCGTGGGAATTATAACCGCGAGAGAGCATCTCCCGAAACCGGAAAGGTCGTGAATGGCGGCGACTTTCATAATACGAGTTACTCCCCTTGCTTTGCCGAAACGAATTCCAGATACTCAAGGTTTTGCGAAAACCTGATTCTGCCGCGGCCCGTAAGCTCCAGCAACGCTAAAAACGTCGCGACCTGCTCCGAACGCGTCTGTCCGGAAAACAGCTCTTTTACTTTTATTTTTCCGATATTCCGTATTTTTTTCAGCACATACACTATTTTGGTGAAAACGCTGACATAGGTTATATTCAGCGTTTCCGACACGGAAGGCGGCGGCTCGTTCCTGAGCCTGTCCCTGCCGAGAACGGCGCCGACGGCTTCGACAAGCTCGTACGGCTCGTGGGTTAAGCCGTAACCGCGGCCGCTTTCGTCCGGCTGCGGTTCCCGCGTGAAAACGTCGTCGCCGACATAAAGCCCGCGCAGGCGTTCCGCCGCCGCCTTGCACAAAGCGTATTCGATTAACGCGCCCTCCAACTCTTTTTTCAGTTGTTCGGCCTCGTGCTTGGGCAAAAGCGACGCGGTTTTAATCAGTATAAGGCGCGCCGCCGCCTCCATGAACTCGCCCGCGAGCTCTATGTCCGCTTCCTGCGCGGCGTCGATATATTTCAAGAACTGCTCCAATAAAACGGAGATTTCAATGTCCATGATATCGAGCTTGTGCTTGGCGACCAGCGAAAGCATGAGGTCGAGCGGTCCTTCGAATATTTCCGTTTTAAAGCTGAACTCTTTCATTTGACAAAAAACGTGGCCAAATCCAGGCCTTTCATAATATAACCGCCGACGAAGCCTATGACGCCCGAAAGTATATACGGCGGGAAAAATATCAGCGCCAGGAAAACAAACCTGATAATCATCATGTTCCTTTCCATGAAAATTATATGCTTTGTCTTCAAAAAATAATAAAGTATCTTCGAGCCGTCAAGCGGCGGTATCGGGAACAGGTTAAACACGGCGAGGTACACGCTGATTTGCGCGATTAACCGAAACGCGTAACCCATGTAGAACATGGCTTGCTGATGGTTTAAATAGCATATCTTTGAAATTATTACAAAAACAAAGGATAAAATCACGTTGGAAACCGGACCCGCCGCCGCCGTCAGGGATATGAAGCCCCTCACCGTAACCTTGCGGGTGGCGTTCCTCGGTTCGACGGGAACGGGCTTCGCCCATCCGAACGACATAAGGAACATGAAAATCGCGCCCATCATGTCGATATGCGCGAAAGGGTTAAGCGTCAGCCGCCCTTGCCTTTGCGCCGTCTCGTCGCCGAGCAGTTTGGCGGAAAGGGCGTGCGCGCATTCGTGGAACGGGAAAAGCACGAAAATTATCGCCAGCACCGAAAAAAAGTGTATCGCGACCACAATCGGCTCGACCCGACCCGCCAACCCGTCGAACAGCGTGAAAACAGGACCTCTGAACATTGTGTGCCATCCTTTCCGGAAATTATACGGCAATTTCGCGTTCCATGCAAAATTGCTATATAACCGCCTTGCGGTGTCTTGTAACGTGGCAGCCGATATTCACCGCGACGGGCAGCCCCGCTATATGCGTGGGGAACCGCTCGATATTCACGCTTAACGCCGTTACCGTGCCGCCGAAGCCTTGCGCCCCTATCCCAAGGCGGTTAATTTCGGAAAGCATACGCTCCTCGATATCGGAATACCTTTTATCGGGATGGCGGGCGTTCACGCCCCTGCAAAGCGCTTTCTTGGCGAGAATCGCCGCGTATTCGAAATCGCCGCCTATCCCCACGCCCGCTATAATCGGGGGGCAGGGGTTGCTCCCCGCTTTTGAAACCGTTTCGGTTACGAAAGCGATTATATCCTCGATTGAAGCCGTCGGCGGGAACATCTTGACCGCGCTCATGTTCTCCGAGCCGAAGCCTTTGGGCGCGGCGGTGATGACCGCCTTATCGCCCGCGGTTATCTCCGCGTGGATAATCGCCGGGGTATTGTCGCCGGTGTTCTCGCGGAAGATAGGGTCGGACGCCACCGACTTGCGGAGACAGCCGTCGCGGTAGCCCATGGCGACGCCCTCGTTTACCGCTTCGTATAAATTTCCGCCCGTAAAACGGACGTCCTGCCCTATTTCAAGGAACACCACCGCCATCCCCGTGTCCTGGCACACCGGAATGTTTTTCCTTTCCGCCTCGTCCATATTGCGGACCAAATCCCTCAAAACGCCCGCGCAAAGCGGCGACCTCTCCTCTTTTGCGGATTTAAGCAGTATTTCCCGCGTCCCTTCGGGCAAAAACACGTTCGCTTCGACGAATAACCGCGCCGTGGCGTCGCGGATTACCGAAACGTCAATCTCCCTTGTCATCGGGTTCGCTTTCACCTCCGCCGCTGATAAATTCCTGTAAATAGTCGGTTATGGCGCGCGCCTTGCGCCTGTCCACCGCCAGCGACATCGCCGAAACGGCCAGCGAAGCCGCCGTTATCCCCAAAGCGGGATAGACGGGCAGAATTTCCGCGGCGTTTTTCCTCCCGGTATTCGGGTCGATACCGCCGAAAGGCAGGTTTTCAAGCGCGACGGGGCATAACAGCGCGAGGATTATCCCGACGGCGAAAATTACGGCCGCGATTATCCTGACTTGCGGCGAGGACGTGATTTTCCCCTTTGCGCAACACCCGCCGTCGCCGTATTCGTAAATTTCGCCCTTAAACGCGGCGTCGCAAATATCCGAGCCGTAACTGCGGTAATACGACAGCGTGAACTTGCCGCCTTTTTTCCCGTGCCGGAAAAAAGGCTTGCCCTTAACGGGCGTTTCCTTGGTTTGGAAATCGGCGGTTTCCTCCCATTTGCGACGGACCTCCCCCGGGGGGATATTTCCGTCGAGGAGTATATCCACCGACAGCTTGACTACCGACATCGAACCTCCGTCACAACACCCTTGCCCCGCCGATAAACACCGCTTCCGGCTTCGCCAAAACCTCATAAAATTTCGCGCCGCCGTTAAAAATCGCCAAATCCGCGTCTTTGCCCTCTTCTATGCTCCCCACGGAAGCGGCGACGCCGCAAATCCGCGCCGCGTCGGCGGTAATCGCCCTGAGCGCCTTTTCCTCGCTTAACCCGCCCCTTATCGCCAACCCCGCCGAAAGCGGCAGATACTGCGCCGGCAAGACGGGATGGTCGGTGCAAATCGCGAACTTGACGCCGTGCTTTTCAAGGGCGGCGGCGGCGGTTATCGAGTGCCCCGCCAATTCCGGCTTGCCCCTGTCGCTGATAACGGGTCCCAATATGACGAAAACGCCGTCTTTTTTCAACTCGCCGGCTATTTTGAAAGAATCCGTGCCGTGGATTACGACCAACTCCAAACCGAACTCTTTGGCGAGCCTTATCGCCGTGAAGATATCGTCGCAGCGGTGGCAGTGCGCGTGCATTTTGACTTCGCCTTTCAAAAGCGGTATAAGCGCCTCGCACTTTATGTCAAAATCCGGCAACCCCGTTTCGTTGTCCGCGCCCTTCGTTTTTTCATGCTCCGTAACGGTTTCAAGGTATCGCTTGGCTTTATACAGTTGTTCGCGGATTATCGCGGCGGTCGCCATTCGCGTTACGGGGGCTTCGTCGCGGTCGCAATACACGCGCTTGGGGTTTTCCCCGAGCGCGAATTTTATCGCGGACGGCGACTTTATTATTCTGTCGTCGATACGTTCGTATTCTGAACGCCCGAGGGTTTTCATAATCAAAAAACTGCCCGAGACGGCGTTCGCGCTCCCCGGCCCGACGGCGACGGTCGTAACCCCCGCTTTCGCCGCTTCCCCGAAGCACAAATCCGACGGGTTAACCATGTCAATCGCGCGTAAGTGCGGGGTGCAGGGGTCGGTGGTTTCGTTGCCGTCGTCCCCCTCGAAGCCCGAAGCGTTCTCCCAAACCCCCAAATGGCAGTGGGCGTCCACGAACCCCGGATAAACGGCGCCCCCTTTCGCGTTATAATCGCTCCCGGCGACGGCGGGGCAAACGGACATATCCCCGATTTTTTTTATAACGCCGTTTTCAATTTCAATGAAGCCTTTGCCGAAAACCCTGTCCTCGCCGTCAGCCGTAAAGATTTTCGCGTCGTATACAATCATTTATTCCGCTCCGTTCACCTCGCGATAAATCGCGATAATACGCTCCGCCAGCGAAACGACGTCGGTATTGCCGTTTACGGTGCGAACGGCGTTGTTGACATACGATTTTTTTCGGTCGGCATACAGCTTTTCAAGCGTTTTTTTCGAGGACTTAAAGGCGAGCGGGCGGTTCGGGTCGTTTTTTATCCTTCCGTAACAGGTTTCAAACTCCGCGTCGATGAACACCGAAACGCCGTATTCGTTAATCATCGCGGCGTTTTTGCGGTTAATCATCGCCCCGCCGCCCAAAGCGATTATGTAACCGTCCGTCATTCTGCTGATTGCCGCTATTTCCAGCTCGCGAAAGTATCCCTCGCCGCTTTCCGCGAAAATTTCGGGGATTGTGCGTTTTTCTTTTTCGACGATATAACTGTCCAAATCCAAAAAAGGCGTGCCTATCTTTTCGGCGGCGATTTTCCCCGCGCTGGACTTCCCGCTCCCCATAAACCCGCAAAGATAAATAGACTTAGATTTTTTCATAGCTGCCCTTTAGCCTCTTCTATTATTACGGCTAAGTCCTCCTCCCCTACGCTTGCGTAATTCCATATGTTTTCGGCCATGGCCGCCTGATAAACCAGCATGGCTACCCCGTCCAAAGCCTTGGCGCCGCGTTTTTGCGCTTCCGCCGCAAGTTTCGTCGGGGAGGGGTTGTACACCGCGTCAAAAACGTATTTCACCCTGCCCAATATGTCGGAAACGACCGGCATTTCGTCAACGTTCGGGTACATCCCCGCCGGAGTGGCGTTAAGCAGCAAATCGTACTGATTGCTTAAGTTAAGGCGGTCGGCGTAGGTTATTTTAACGGCTTTCCCCCCGGCGGCGGATATATGTTCGTTTATCTCGCTTGAAATCCTCCCCGCCGCTTTTTCCTCGGAAGACTCGTGCCGTATCGCGATTGTCAGTTCGGCGCCCGCCAAAGCCGCTTCAATCGCCATCATCCTCCCGACGCCCCCGCACCCGAGCAGAAGAATTTTCGACTCGAGCGAAGCCCCCAGCATCTCGACGGATTTGAGGAACCCGTAAACGTCGGTGTTATACCCCACGGAACCGCCTTCGGTCTTGACGCAGTTCACCGCCCCGTAGCGGGAGGCGCTTTCGTCCAGCCCGTCAAGGTAAGGGATGATTTCAACCTTATACGGGATTGTAACGTTAAAGCCCTGCAGTTCTTTTATTTCCCCGGCTTTAACCGCAAGCTCGTCCGGCTTAACCTCGTAAAGGCCGTATTCGCAATCGGTCAGCCCCGCGAGCGCGAACAGCCGTTTATGGATGAACGGCGAAACGGAATGTTCCAACGGATACCCCAACAAGCCGAATTTTCTCATCCCTTCGCTTCTCCTAACGTTTTCCTTACCAATCCCGTCAACGTCTTGCCGGGCCCCGCTTCGACGAACGCGTCTATGCCGTTTTCTTTCGCCGCGTATAACTCGTCGGCGAACCTCACGGGCGAACGCATATGCGCGGCCAAATAAGAAGGCATATCGGAAAAATCGGTCATTTTCGCCCCCGTAACGTTGGAATAAAAATCCGTTTTCGGCTCGTTGAAAACCAGCGTTTCCGCGAAAGCGCGAAACTCTTCCGAGGCGTCTTCCATCAATTCCGAATGGAACGCCGCCGAGACGTTCAGGCGCGCAATACGTTTCGCGCCCTTTTCCCTTAAAATCCCTTCCGCTTTCGGCAAAGCCTCCGCCGTTCCGGCTATGACGGTTTGCAACGGCGAATTATAGTTTACCGGCCAAACGCCGTTTATCCCGGCGCAAACGCTTTCGATAACGCCGGCTTTTAACCCCATGACCGCCGACATTCCGCCGTTGCTTGACTTCGCCATTATCTCGCTTCTCGCCTTAATCGCCTTAAAACCGTTTTCGACGTCGAGAACGCCGCACGCGACCAAAGCCGCGTATTCCCCCAGCGAGTGCCCCGCGACCGCGTAATCCGAAATCGCGCCGGCAAACGCCTCTAACGCCGCCAACGAAGCCGCGAATACCGCCGGCTGAGCCAAAAGCGTGTTCGACAACTCCGCCTCGCCGCTTTTCCCGACGGTTTCCGCCAAATCGTAACCGAGAATATCGCGGGCGCACCCGCGAACGGACGGCGACCTCGCTATTTCTTCCGACATTCCGGCGTATTGCGAGCCTTGCCCGGGGAACAGCAGCATTTTTTTCACAGGCATAAACGCGACCTCGTTAATTTTTGTCTTGACAAACTTATAAGACATAGGTTAGAATATATGGTAAAGCCGATAAATTTCAGTTAAAACGCGATATGCTATTTCATTATATACCATTTTTTTTATAAAATCAAGGAGATTTTTCGATATGGATATAAAACATGGCATAAAAATTATCGGCACGGGTTCCTACACGCCTGAAACCGTCGTTAAAAACAGCGATTTCTCCGAATATATGGACACCGACGACGAGTGGATTTATTCCCGTACCGGAATAAAGGAAAGGCGCTTCAACACAGGGAAGACCAATTTTTTCATGGCGGGCGAAGCGGCGAAGCGCGCTTTGGATTCCGCCGGCGCCAAGCCGGAAGAAATTGACATGATTATCGTTTCGACGGCGTCCCCCGATTTTTTCTACCCGTCCGCCGCCTGTTTGGTTCAGAATATCATCGGCGCGAAAAACGCGGCGGCCCTCGACGTAAGCGCGGCCTGCGCCGGGTTTATATACGCCCTCGACGTGGCGAGGAACTATCTTTTCGCGGGGAAATACAAAAAAATCATGGTTATAGCGAGCGAATTTCTCTCGCGGCAGTTCGATTTCTACGACAGAACGGTTTCCGTGCTTTTCGGGGACGGCGCGGGCTGCGTCATAATCGGCGGTTCCCGCCGTCCTTACGCTTCGGTTTTGGGGGCGGCGGGCGAGGGTTGTTCCGATATGAAGCTGTTTTGCAAAGCGAATTACGGCATGAACGTCCCCTTTGCGAAAACCGCCGACAAGGAAGAACAGGACCCGTATATCCGAATGAACGGCAAAGACGTGTATAAATTCGCGGTGGATATAATGCCGAAAGCCGTTAAGGAAGTCTGCCCCCAAGCGGGGTTCGCCCTTTCCGACGTCGATTTGCTTATCCCGCACCAGGCGAATATCCGAATAATCAATTCCGCGATGAAAGACCTTGGCATACCCGCGGAAAAGGTGTTCTTGAACATTGAAAAACGCGGGAATATTTCCAGCGCCTGCATACCCGTCTGCCTTGACGAGCTTAACCGCGCGGGGAAACTGCGAGACGGCGCGAGGATATGCGCGGTGGCGTTCGGCGCGGGGTTTACCTACGGCGCGGCGGCGTTTGAGTTGTGAGAAAGCGAGAATCTTATGCGAACCGAAATAACCGAACTCCTTAACATAACCTATCCCGTTTTGCAAGGCGGGATGGCGTGGATAGCCGAGCATAAACTCGCTTCGGCTGTGTCGAACGCGGGCGGGGCGGGGATTATCGCGGGGGGGAACGCCCCCGCCGATGTTATCCGCGATGAAATCCGCAAGGCGAAATCGCTTACCGACAAGCCGTTCGGCTTGAACGTCATGCTCATGTCGCCGAACGCCGAGGACTTGGCGCGGCTTGCGATTGACGAGAAGTTGGCGTTCGTTACCACGGGGGCGGGCAACCCGGGAAAGTTCATAGAAGCGTGGAAGGCGGCGGGGGTAAAGGTAATCCCGGTTGTGCCGAGCGTGGCGTTGGCGAAGCGAATGGAGCGTTCGGGAGCGGACGCGGTAATCGCGGAGGGAACCGAGAGCGGCGGGCATATAGGCGAGAACACGACGATGTGCCTTGTCCCGCAGGTGGCGGACGCGGTTAAAATTCCCGTGATTGCGGCGGGCGGAATCGCCGACGGGCGCGGCGTCGCGGCGAGTTTCATGCTGGGCGCGAAGGGGGTTCAGGCGGGAACGCGGTTCTTGGCGGCTTATGAGTGCCGGGTTCACGAAAATTATAAAAAGTTGGTTCTCGGCGCGAAGGATACCGACACCATTGTAACGGGGCGGTTTACGGGGCATCCGTGCAGGGGGGTTAAGACCAAATTCGCGCGGGCGTTGCTGGATTTTGAGAAAAACGGCGGCAGCCCCGAGGAGTTCGAGAATAAAACCGTAGGCGCGCTTCGCAAAGCCGCCGCGGACGGCAATATCGAAGAGGGCAGCTTTCTCTGCGGGGCAATCGCGGGAATGGTCGATAAGGAACAGTCCGCGAAAGATATTATTGAAGAGATGTTCTCCCTCGCCGAAAAACTTTTAAAGGGGCGGGGCTTTTGAGGAAAGCGGTATATTCGATTATTCTTCAGTTTTCGTTTTTGCCTCAGGTAATGGCCGCCGCCCTGATTTACGCGAGGCTTAAGGGCGAAAGCGCGGTTTTAATCGACGGCGCGCTGCAAAAAGGGCTGTTGGCGGCGTTCGCGGAAATAGCGGTTTTCGCCGTTTTGTCCGCGTCAAAGCGGTTTTGCTTCACTAAATTTTTGCTTTTGGGTGCTTACGCGCAGCTTTTAATAACCGTTTTGGCGCGGAAATTCGCGAACGGTTACGCGCTTTCGTTCGGATTCGCGGCGTGCGGCGCGGTTCTTGTTTTAATCAATATTTTTGTTTTGCGTTTGTATAAAAAAGCTGAAAGGGACGAAAACAATGGCTGAAACGGCTTTAATAACGGGGGCGGGGCAGGGGATTGGCGAAGCGATTGCCCTAAGGCTCGCGAAAGACGGATTTAACATAGCGGTCAACGACTTGAGGGAAGCCGCGGCCGTCGCCGGGAAATGCCGCGCTTTGGGCGTAAAAGCGGAGTGTTTCCCCGCCGACGTTTCGGATTACGGGGCGTGCGAGGGGATGGTCAAGGAAGTCAAGGAGCGGTTCGGGAGCATCGACGTTCTCGTGAACAACGCGGGGATTACGCGGGACGGGTTGGCCGTGAGAATGAGCGAGGCGGACTACGACCTTGTGATTAGGGTGAACCAGAAGAGCGTTTTCAATATGATGAAGTTGGCGGGCGCGGTTATGATGCGGCAAAAGGGCGGAAGAATAATCAGCGTTTCGTCGGTTGCGGGGGTTCACGGGAACGCGGGGCAGCTTAACTACAGCGCGTCAAAGGCGGCAATCATAGGAATGACCATGACCATGGCGAAGGAATTGGGTTCGCGCGGGGTTACGGTGAACGCGGTCGCGCCGGGATTCATACAAACGCCGATGACCGACGCGCTTACGGAAGAGCAAAAGGCGGCTATTTTGAGCCAAATCGCGATGAAACGATACGGGCAGGTTGAGGAAATAGCGGGTGTGGTGTCGTTCTTGGCGGGAAGCGATTCTTCATACGTGACGGGGCAGACAATCGAAATCAGCGGCGGCTTGTCGATGTAATTTATTACGGTTATCGGAGGTTAAAATTGAAACGGGTGGTAATAACGGGGTTAGGCGTCGTAAGCCCCATAGGCGACGACATTGAAACCTTTACGGCGAACTTACGGGCGGGGAAGCACGGTTTCACGCTTGAGAAGTGGTATCCGGAACATTCGGACGAGAAGCTTGTCAGCGCGAGGGTAAAGGATTTCACGGCGGAGAAATTGGAGGATTATTTTGAGAAGAAGGAGCTGCGCCGCACAGACAAAATCGCGCAATACGCCGTTTACGCGGCAATGAAAGCGTTGGCGGACGCGGGCGGCGGCTTCAACGATATAGACCCGTACAGGCGGGGGGTTATTATCGGTTCGGGAATAGGCGGGATTGAAACCGCCGAGGAGGAAATCCGAACCTACGAAAACAAGGGGAGCAGGCGGGTTTCGGTGTTCACAATCCCTATGATGATTGGGAACATGGCGGGCGGAACAGTCGCGATTAAGACGGGGTTCATGGGGGGCAACTACTGCCCCGTGTCCGCCTGTTCGAGTTCGGCGCACGCGCTTGGGGAAGCGTTCCGCGCGATAAAGCACGGTTACCTCGACGCGGCGATTGCCGGCGGAACCGAGTGCTGCCACCTCGGCTTTGCCTACGCCGCGTTCGGGAACATGACCGCGCTTAACATAACCGCCGACATCGACCGCGCCTCGATTCCTTTTGATAAGGAGCGCGACGGGTTTGTGCTTGGCGACGGGGCGGGTGTTCTCGTTCTTGAGGAATATGAACACGCTATTGCTCGCGGGGCGAATATTTACGCGGAAATAAGCGGTTACGGTTCCACCTGCGACGCGTTTCACGAAACCAGCCCCAACCCCGACGGTTCGGGCGGGGCGAAGGCAATGGAGCTTGCGGTCGCCGAAGCGGGGTTAAAGCCCCAAGACGTTGATTACGTCAACGCCCACGGAACCTCCACCCCGGTCAACGACCGCACGGAAACCGCGGCGATTAAGGCGGCGTTCGGGGAACACGCGAGGAAGCTTGCAATAAATTCCACGAAATCGCTGACGGGGCATCTGCTTGGGGCGGCGGCGGGAATTGAGGCAATCGCGACGGTTCTGCAAATGAAGAACGGGTTCATACATCGGACGGCGGGTTACGAGAAACCCGACCCCGATTGCGACTTGGACTATGTGACGGAGGGGTTGAGAGAGGCGGAAATAGGCGCGGCCGTGTCCAATTCGCTCGGCTTCGGCGGACACAACGTGTCGCTGTGTTTCAGGAAACTCGGCTGAAAACGAAGAAAACAAAAGGAGGAACGGCATGAACCTAATGGAAACCGTAAACGGGCTGGCGGACGTTCTTAACGAGAAGAACCTTTCCGTTATCAGCGTGAAGTGCGACGACTTGGAAATCCGAATAGCCTCCAAAAACGCGTCGCCGGCGCCGAAAAAAGTTGCCGATATTCAGGCGAGCGCGGAAAAACGGGGCGATTATATAAAATCGCCGATAATAGGCACGTTTTACGCCGCTCCCTCGCCCGAAAAGCCGCCGTTCGTCAAGGTCGGCGACAGGGTGGAAAAGGGGCGGGTCGTGTGCATAATCGAGAGCATGAAGCTGATGAACGAGATTACGTCGGATTTTGACGGTTTGGTGGCGGAAATCCTCGTCAAAGACGGAGAAACGGTCGACTTCAACAAAGAATTGATGAGGATAGAGTGATGGTTTTAAACAAAGAGCGGATTATGGAGATTATTCCGCACCGCGACCCGTTTTTGCTGATTGACGAAATTGTGGAAATGGAAGCGGGGAAGCGCGCCGTCGCGCTCAAGCACGTTAAGGAAGAAGATTTTTGGTTCAAGGGGCATTTCCCGGATTATCCCGTCGTGCCCGGCGTCCTCATGCTTGAAATGCTCGCGCAGACGGGGGCTTGCGCCATGCTGTCGCTGCCGGAAAACAAGGGGAAAATCGGCTTTTTCGGCGGGGTTAAAGAGGCGAAGTTCAGGCGGCGGGTGGTTCCGGGCGACACGCTTAAATTGGAAGTGGAGATTGTCAAAGTCAAGGGACCGGTGGGAATAGGCGTCGGCTTGGCGACGGTAAACGGCGAGAAGGCGGTTCAGGCGGAGATAAGCTTTGCGATAAAATAATAAGGAAAAATCAATGTTCAATAAAATACTTGTCGCCAATCGGGGCGAAATCGCCGTCCGCGTAATCCGGGCCTGCCGCGAAACGGGCATAAAAACCGTCGCGGTGTATTCGGAAGCCGACAGGAGCGCGTTGCACGCCCATCTTGCCGACGAGGCAATCTGCATAGGTCCGCCCGCTTCAAAAGACAGCTACCTCAACACGAAGGCGCTTATTTCGGCTTGCGAGGCTACGGGGGCGGAAGCCGTTCACCCCGGTTACGGTTTTTTGTCGGAGAACGCGGCGTTCGTGCGGTTATGCCAAAGGTGCGGGATTAAATGGATAGGGCCCTCGCCCGAAACCATGGAGGCTATGGGCGACAAAGCCAACGCCAAGCGGACGGTTATTAAGGCGGGGGTGCCTGTGGTTCCGGGTTCGGACGGCGCGGTTAAGGACATAGACGCCGCCAAGAAAACGGCGGCTGAAATCGGTTACCCCGTCATGGTAAAGGCCTCGGCGGGGGGCGGCGGGCGGGGAATCCGCTTTGTAAAAGACGAAAGCGAGCTTGAAGCCGCCGTGTCGTCGGCGAAACAAGACGCGACGGCGTTTTTCGGGAACGGCGACGTTTATGTCGAAAAGTTCATAGCAAACCCCAAGCACGTTGAAATACAACTGCTCGCCGACGAACGCGGGAACACCGTTCATCTGGGCGAACGCGACTGTTCTTGCCAGCGCCGCAACCAAAAGCTCCTCGAAGAAAGCCCCTGCCCCGTCATGGACCCCGGCTTGCGGGAAAGAATGGGGCAAGCGGCGGTTAAAGCGGCTAAAGCCTGCGGTTATTCCAACGCGGGAACGATAGAGTTTCTGCTCGACGAAAACGGCGAGTTTTACTTTATGGAGATGAACGCGCGGATACAAGTCGAACACCCCGTTACCGAAACCGTTACGGGAATTGATTTAATCAAAGCGCAAATTAAAATCGCGGCGGGGGAAGAG